>NZ_JBICSV010000001.1:0-999000 GCF_043197215.1 Micromonospora sp. NPDC049203
ACGATCCACGGCGGCTGCTCACCCCTCCTCACGTTCAGACGAAACGACCCTCACATCCAGTCGGTTACGCCCACCCTCAAAAAGTTAGGACCTCTAAGAAGGGGCCCTTCCTTACACGCGGACGTCGTAGGCGGGCCCCTCGTGCGCCGCCAGGAACTCGTGGCCGCGCATCCGGCACCACGCCGGGATGTCGACGGCCGCCGCCGGGTCGTCGGCCAGCACCCGCACCACCGCGCCGGCCGGCAGGCCGGGCACCAGCCGGGCGAGATTGATCACCGGCAGCGGGCAGCGCTGCCCCCGGCAGTCCAGCACCTCGTCCGGCTCGCTCACAGTGCCATCTCCGTTCCCGACTGCGGTGCTCGCAGGAGCGGCTCACTCCTCGCGCTCACAGGTCCGTCACCCCGGCCTCCGCCCGCAGGTCCGCCACGATCCCGGGCAGCTCGGCCAGGAACCGGTCCACGTCCGCCTCGGTGGTCTCCCGGTGCAGCGACACCCGTACGTTGCCGTGCGACAGCACCCCCATCGCCTCCAGCACGTGTGACGGGCGCAGCGTCGAGGACGTGCAGGACGACCCGGAGGACACCGCGAACCCGCGCCGGTCCAGCGCGTGCAGCAGCGCCTCGCCGTCGACGTACAGGCAGGAGAACGTCACCAGGTGCGGCAGCCGCTCCACCGGGTCGCCGACCACCTCCACGTCCGGCACCTCGGCCGCCACCCGCGCCCGGATCCGGTCCACCAGCGGGCCCAGCCGGGCCGCCTCGGCCGCCGCGTCGGCCGCCGCCGCGCGCAGGCTCGCCGCCGCCGCGACCACCGCCGGCAGGTTCACCACCCCGGGGGTACGCCCCGACTCCCGCTCGTCGTCCGGGTACGGCGACTCCCAGCGGGTGCCCTTGCGTACCACGAGCAGCCCCACGCCGGGCGGCCCGCCCCACTTGTGCGCGCTCGCGGTCAGCACCGACCAGCCCGGCGGCAGCGGCGCCCGGCCGGCCAGCTGCGCCGCGTCCACGTACAGCGGCACGCCCGCATCCGCGCACAGCTCCGCCGCGGCGGGCACCGGCTGCACAGTGCCCACCTCGTGACTGGCCCCGATCAGCGCCGCGAGGGCCACTCCGGGCTCGGCCACCGCCGCCGCCCAGGGGTCCAGGTCCAGCCGGCCAGAGCGGTCCACGGGTACGGACACCGCCGCGCCGCCACCTGCGGTGTGCCGCTGCGCGGCGTGCAGCACCGCCGAGTGCTCGATCGCAGAGTGCACCAGGGTCGCGCCGGCCCGCCGCCGCCCGGCCAGGCCACCGAGCACCGCGGCGTGTGCTGCCGCCGTACCGCTGGGGGTGAAGGACAGCTCGTCGGCGCGGACGCCGAGCGTCTGCGCGGCGGCCTCCCGGGCGGCGTCGAGGAGCTGGCGGGCGCGGCGGGCCGCCGAGTAGAGCCGGGCCGGGTCGGCCCAGCCGTCGTCCAGGGCGGCCAGCATCGCCTGCCGCGCGACCGGATGCAGCGGGGCCGCGGTGGCGGCGTCCAGGTAGACCGGGGAGGCGCTCATGAGGTTCCACGCTATCGCCCGGTTACGCCCAAGATCCCCCCGAAGGGGGTGGACAGCGACCCCAAGACGGCCTGGCCGGTCATGGTCGAGTAATCTGCGACCGTCGGTGACGCCTTTGCCGTCGGTGTCAGGGAGAACAACCGCCGCGGCGCGCTAGGGAGGCAGGACCAGGTGGTCGCAAGGAGTTCGGAGGTACGGCGCTCGGCCGTACGGGACAGCGCTTCCCCGGGGGCCGGTGTGCGTCGGCGGCGTGGTGCTGGTCGAATCGCCGGGCTCGGTCTCGGCGCGGCGGTGCTGCTGGTCTCGCTCACCGGCTGTGACGTCGGCAAGGCGTTCGGCGGGTTCGGCTGGCCGCAGGGCGGCATCACGCCCGAGTCGCAGCGCATGTACGACCTGTGGATCGCGTCCTGCATCGCGGCGCTCGCCGTCGGCGTGTTCGTGTGGGGCCTGATCTTCTGGTGCGTGGTCCGCTACCGCAAGCGCGGCAACGAGCTGCCGGTGCAGACCCGCTACAACCTGCCGATGGAGTTCCTCTACACCATCGCGCCGATCCTCGTGGTCTCCGTGCTCTTCTACTACACGGCGGTCGTGCAGACCGACGTGAACAAGCAGTCGAGGAACCCGGACGTCACCGTCGAGGTCGTCGCGTTCAAGTGGAACTGGCAGTTCAACTACCGCGACGGCCAGGGCCCGGAGGCCAACACCGTCGCCTCGGTGCTCGGCACCAGCGAGGTCATCCCGATCCTGGTGCTGCCCAGCGGGCGCTCGATCCGCTTCGAGGAGACCAGCCGCGACGTCATCCACTCGTTCTGGGTGCCGGAGCTGCTGTTCAAGCGTGACGTCATGCCGGGCAACGTGCGCAACACGTTCGAGGTCTCCAGCATCGACCAGGAGGGCGCGTTCGTCGGCCGCTGCGCCGAGCTGTGCGGCAGCTACCACGCCTTCATGAACTTCGAGCTGCGGGTCGTCTCGCCGGAGAAGTACGACCAGTTCCTGGCGGCCAAGAAGGCCGGCAAGTCGACCCAGGAGGCGCTCGGCGAGATCGGTGAGGAAGAGTACGCCACCGAGACGAAGCCGTTCGACACCCGGCGCGACGTGAACAACTTCAACCCGTCCGACGCGTCGGCCGGCGCGGGAAGCTGAGGGGTTCGGCATGAAGACCGAGTGGAAGATCTTCCTGACCATCGCCACGTTCCTCCTCGGCGCGACGATCCTCTACGGCGCCTGGACGTACGGCGACAGCGGCGGCCACATCGAGTGGATCGGCACTGTGGCGCTGCTCCTGTCCTTCCTGCTCTGCGCGATGTGCGGCGGCTTCTTCTGGTTCGTCTCCCGCCGTATCGACCTGCGCCCCGAGGACCGGCCGGACGGCGAGATCGCCGACGGCGCCGGCGAGGTCGGCTTCTTCAGCCCCGGTAGCTACTGGCCGTTCGGCCTGGCGCTGGCCGCCGCGATCGCCGGCCTGGGCCTGGTGTTCTGGCAGTTCTGGCTGCTGGGACTGGGCCTGGTGGCGGTCGTCTTCGCCAGCTGCGGGCTCCTGTTCGAGTACTACTCGGGCACCCGCCGTACCGCCGAGCACTGACCCGAGCACCACAGCAGGCCCGCCACCCCACCGGGGCGGCGGGCCTGCCGCTTTCCCTTCGCCGCGCGGCTCGTCCGATGGGCGGAACCGCAGTCCGCTCCCAACGCCGGGTGCCGTGACGGCCCACCGCCGGCACTCCCGCCCAAGGCCCCACACCCCCCCCTGCGCCCCCCGGCGAGCGTCGGTCACCGTGCGCTCCCGCGCCGCCCGTCCCCGTTGACCAAGGATTTTGCGGCACTTTCACGCGCGGCCGGTGACACAAACCCCTTGATCACCGCTTCGGAGGGGGTGCCCGCCCGCCACCTGCCGGCCAGTAAGCGGTGATCAAGGAGTTTGTGTCCGTTGGACGACCGTGGGTGACACAAACTCCTTGATCACGAGCGGCGGACGGTGGGGCTGTCGGGCGTGGCGGGGAGGGGAGGGGGTGGGGGGCGAGTGGAGGTCAGGCGGCCTTGGGGTGGGACGGCCGGCGAGGGGCGCGGCGGCTGGACAAGCGGGTCGGACGGAACGTGAAGGTGGCGATCACCACTGCCGCGCCGCAACCGGTGCAGATCAGCTCCGGGCAGTCGGCGCCGTGCCCGTCGCCGCACGGCGGCGCCTCGAACAGCACGACGCCCTCGCAGGTGTCACAGTGCAGCTCGCGGTCAGACACGGGTGGCTCCTCTCGCTCCGGGCACCGGTCGGGGCGGGAAGCCGCCGGCCGGTGGACCAAAGGCTCGGCTGGATCGCAGGTCCAAAACGGAAAATAACTCCCGTGTAGTTTGGCACGCGGGTATGACAACACCCGCGTCAGGCCGCCGTCAGGCGGCGCGCGCCACCTCGAGCCAGCGCTCCAGCGCTGCCGCTGCGGCGCCCGAGTCGACCGCCTCGGCGGCGCGGTCCAGGTTGGCCCGCAGCGCCTCGTGCAGATCGCCGTCGAGCGGGCCCTGGGTCGCCAGCGCCACAGCCGCGTTGACCAGCACCGCGTCCCGTACCGGGCCGGTCTCACCCGCCAGCAGCCGGCGTACCACGTCGGCGTTGTAGACCGCGTCGCCGCCGCGCAGGTCGGCCAGGGTGGCCCGGGGCACCCCGAGCTCCGCGGCGTCCAGCAGGGCCTCCGTGACGGTGCCCTGCTGGGCCACCCAGACCCGGGTGGGGGCGCCGGTGCTGAACTCGTCCAGGCCGTCCTCGCCGCGTACCACGATCGCGGAGTCGCCACGGGCCGCGAAGACGGCGGCCATCACCGGGGCCATCCGCTTGTCGAAGCAGCCCACGGCACCCGCGCGGGGCCGCGCCGGGTTGGTCAGCGGGCCGAGGAAGTTGAACGCGGTGGGTACGCCGATCTCGCGGCGGACCGGGCCGGTGTGGCGCATGCCGGGGTGGAAGCGGGCGGCGAAGCAGAAACCGATGCCGGCCTCGGTGACGCAGCGGGCCACCTGCTCGGGCGCCAGATCAAGGGGGACGCCGAGTTGCTCCAGCACGTCGGCGGTGCCGCAGGAGGAGGAGGCGGCCCGGTTGCCGTGCTTGACCACGCGCACCCCGGCCCCGGCGACCACGAGCGCCGCCATGGTGGAGATGTTCACCGTGTGCGCGAGGTCGCCGCCGGTGCCGACCACGTCCAGCGCGCTCGCGCGTACGTCCTCGGGCAGGTGCACCGGCACCGCGCGGGTCAGCATGGTCTCGACCAGGCCGCCCAGCTCGGCGGGCGTCTCGCCCTTGGTGCGCAGCGCCACGGCGAACCCGGCGATCTGCGCCGGGGTGGCCGAGCCGGCCATGATCTCGCCCATCGCCCACGCCGTGTCGGCGGTGGAGAGCTCCTCGCCGCGCAGCAGCGCGTTGAGCAGAAGCGGCCAGGTCCGTTCGCCCATGACGGGCCTCCCGAGCGGCGTGAGGAAAGCGGTTGGGGCACGCCACGGCCGCGTCGCCGTGGCGCGCGAAGGCCGGGGTCAGGCCGCGGCGTGGGTGCGGCGCAGCAGCTCCGCCACGGTGCTGCCGGCGACCACCGGGTCCAGCGGGTGGGTGAGAGTGGCGTCGACCTCGGCGTACGCGGCCAGCCAGCGGTCGGCGGCGCGGGCCAGCACCACGCAGGTCGGCGGCGCGTCGTCTCGGTCGTCCTTGATCTGGCGGGCGATGCCGATGCCGCCGCCCGGGCTCGCCTCACCGTCGAGCAGGAGCAGGTCGATCTCGTAGTCGTCGACCAGCCGGATGCACGCGTTGTAGTCGTCGGCCTCGACGAACTCGATCTCGATTCCCGGTGCCGGCCGGGTGCCCACGGCGAGTCGCATCCGGTCGCGGACCTTCGGGTCGTCGCTGTAGAGCAGGACGGTGCAAAGACGATCGCTCATCGTGACGTGGCTCCCACCTCGTAGCTGCCCGCTGATCGTAGCCGTTGTCACATCCGGGCCGTCGGCCCGCCCGGCCGGGCTCGGGGCGTACCCCGGAACGGGCCTCAGGCGCTCGCCTCCGCGGCGCGCTGGCGGGCCTCCTGGCGGTCCAGTTCGCGGTCGAGCCGGCGGGCCTCGCGCTCGGACTGCTTGACCCACTGGACGACCAGGACAGCGAGCATGGTGACGCTGACGAACTCGCCGCCGGCCCACAGGATGCCGCCGGCCACCACCTGGTCGTTCCAGGGGTCGGACCAGGACAGGTTGAGCGACGGGTACCAGTCGCCGCCGAACAGCGTGGTGCTCTGCATGATGGTCAGCCCGAGGACCGTGTGGAACGGCACCGAGAGCAGCATGAGCAGCGCGCGACCGGGGTACGGCCAGCGGCCGGGCAGCGGGTCCAGGCCGAGCAGCGGCCAGAAGAAGACGCAGCCGGTGGCGATGAAGTGCGCGTGGACCAGCTCGTGCGCCCACTCGTGGCGCAGGGTGAACTCGTAGAGGTCGGTGAAGTACAGCGCGAACGGGTTCACCACGAAGATGGCGAACGCCACAAGCGGGAAGCTGTAGACCCGGATCACCTTGCTGTGCACGATCGCGAGCAGCCGCTTGCGGGGCCGCACCGGCAGCGTGCGCAGCGCCAGCGTCACCGGGGCGCCAAGCGCCAGGAAGATCGGCGCGACCATGGACAGCACCATGTGCTGGACCATGTGCACCGAGAGCAGCGCGGTGTCGTACGCGCCGAGTCCGGTGAGCGTGACCAGCGCGATGCCGCCGAGGCCGGGGCCGAGGAACGACACGGTACGGATGACCGGCCACCGGTCGCCGCGCAGCCGCAGCCGGTGCACCCCGTAGAGGTAGAGGCCGGCGGCCAGGACGATGCCCAGCGTGAGCCAGCTGTCCAGCCGGGTCTCGGTGAACACCCGGGTCACGGTGAACGGCGGCGGGGCGCCCTCGCCTCCCGCCGCCAGCGTCGCCGGAACAGCCGAGGTGACGGCGCGGATCTGATCGACGTTCAGCACGCTTTTCAGGGTAGGTCAGGCGAAGCGGACCACCACGATCGGGCCACGAAAGGGCCGGGTTTGGCACCCCGCTGATCGTCGGTCCCGGTCAGGGGCAATAATGACCGCGTGACTGCGGCCCCAGCCATTGACAAGAGCCGGATCCACTCCCTGACCCGACCCAACATGGTCAGCGTCGGGACGATCGTGTGGCTCTCCAGCGAACTCATGTTCTTCGCGGCGCTGTTCGCCATGTACTTCTCCATCCGCGCTGCGGCGCCGGAGCAGTGGGAGAAGCACACCGAGGTGCTGAACATCCCGTACGCGACCACGTTCACGGTGATCCTGGTGCTCTCCTCGATCACCTGCCAGATCGGCGTGTTCGCGGCCGAGCGCGGCGACGTCCACGCCCTGCGCCGGTGGTTCACGATCACCTTCGTGATGGGTCTGATCTTCGTGCTCGGTCAGCTGAACGAGTACCGGACCCTGGTGCACGAGGGTGTGAAGATCAACGAAGACGGTTACGGGTCGATGTTCTACCTCACCACCGGCTTCCACGGTCTGCACGTGACCGGCGGTCTCATCGCCTTCGTGATCTTCATGATCCGTACCACGATGGGCCGGTTCACCCCCGCCCAGGCGACCTCGGCGATCGTCGTGTCCTACTACTGGCACTTCGTGGACGTCGTGTGGATCGGGCTCTACGCCATGATCTACTGGCTCCAGTGATCTTGGCGCGTCACGAACCGCGCCGCTGCTCCGTCCCCTGAGACAAGGTCCAACCGGTTAAGGACACAGGTCATGACTTCTGACAACGACCGCCGACGCGGTCTGCTCGCGCGGCTGCGCGGGCGGCCCGTGGCGCGCAGCAGGGGCCGCCGCCGGCTGGGCGCCGCGGTCCGGCTGTTCGCCGCGCTGATGCTGGCCGGCGGTGCCTACACCGTCTTCGCCCCCGGCGTGCAGGCGCAGGACAACCCTCCGTTGACCGCCGCAGGCAACGAGGGTAAGGCGCTGTTCGACGTGAGCTGTGTGACCTGTCACGGTCGCAACGCCCAGGGCGTCGAGGGCCGCGGTCCGAGCCTGATCGGCGTCGGGTCGGCCTCGGTGGAGTTCCAGGTCAGCAGCGGTCGCATGCCGATGGCCCGGCAGGAGGCCCAGGCCATGCGCAAGCCCCCGCAGTTCACCGACGAGCAGGTGCGCCAGCTCGGGCAGTACATCCAGGAGCTCGGTGGCGGCCCGGAGGTGCCCAACGGCGACCTGCGTGAGGGCGCCAACCTGTCCACCGGTGGTGAGCTGTTCCGGATCAACTGCTCGCAGTGCCACGCCTTCGGCGGCGGCGGCGGCGCGCTGTCCTCCGGCAAGTACGCCCCGAGCCTCGCCCCGGCGAGCGACCGGCAGATCTACGCCGCCATGCTGAGCGGCCCGCAGAACATGCCGGTGTTCGGCGACAACCAGATCACGCCCGAGGAGAAGGCGGACATCATCGCCTACATCCAGGAGACGCTGAAGCACGACGGCGACCCGGGCGGTTTCAACCTGGGCCGGTACGGCCCGTCGACCGAGGGTCTGGCGATCTTCCTGGTCGGCATCGTCGCGCTGGTCTTCGCGAGCCTGTGGATCGCGGGCAAGTCGTGACCGGACGGATCAATGCTTTCAGTGCTGTGGCGCCGACCCCCGGCGTCACCCGTAGCGAGGTGACGGCATGAGCACCCACACCGAGCACCAGGCTCAGCAGGGCCCGGAGCCGCTCGACGTGAACGACCCCCGGCTCTCCCGGTTCGACATCGTCCAGGAGGGCGCGCGGCGCGACGACATCGAGATCGTCCACTACGAGGCGCAGGTCGTCCCGGGCAGCAAGGCCGAGCGCCGGCTGACCCGTACGGTCGCCCTGATGTTCCTGCTGACCGGCGTCTTCGCGACCGCCTTCCTGGTGGTCTACATCTGGTGGCCGTGGCAGTGGGAGCCGGGTCGCGGCGGCGACAAGCTCTACACGCCGCTGCTCGGCCTGACGCTGGGCCTGGCCCTGCTGGGCATCGGTTTCGGCATCCTGACCTGGGGCAAGAAGCTGCTGCCCAAGGAGGTCTCGATCCAGGACCGGCACGACCAGGCCGCCGACCCGGAGGGTCGCAAGATCACCGGTGAGACCATGCTCTACCTCGCCGACGAGATGGGCGTGCGCCGCCGGCCGCTGCTCGGCATCTCGCTGCTCGCCGGTCTGGCACCGGTGGGCGCGGTGGCCGCGGCCCCGCTGATCGGTGGCCTGATCGAGCAGCCGCACAAGAACAACCAGATGTTCACCACCGGCTTCCAGCCGGGCGAGGGCGGCAAGAAGATCCGGCTGATCCGTGAGGACGGCCGCCCGATCCGCCCGGCCGACGTCAGCGTCGGCGGCCAGCTCACCGTGTTCCCGGGCATCGACGGCGGCGTGAGCAACCTGCACGCCGACTCGCCCACCCTGCTCATCCACCTGCGGGAGGACGACGCGCAGAAGTCGCGCGCCGCGAACGAGCGCAAGGGCCACGGCGACTACATGTGGGGCAACTACGTCGCGTACTCCAAGATCTGTACGCACGCCGGCTGCCCGGCCAGCCTCTACGAGCAGCAGACCAACCGCCTGCTCTGCCCCTGCCACCAGTCCCAGTTCCTCATCACCGACAACGCCAAGCCGATCTTCGGCCCGGCGAACCGGCCGCTGCCGCAGCTGCCGATCGAGGTGGACGAGGAGGGCTTCTTCGTGGCGAAGTCCGACTACACCGAGACCATCGGTCCCGACTTCTGGGAGCGGCCATGAAGCGCCGAAAGTTTGATGCAGCAGCGCTGCCGGCCAAGAGCGCGCGGGCGGTGGACGACCGCTTCCAGGTGGCCACGCCCCTGCGCAAGCTGCTGAACAAGGTCTTCCCCGACCACTGGTCCTTCCTGCTGGGCGAGATCGCGCTGTTCTCGTTCATCGTCCTGCTGCTCACCGGCGTCTTCCTGACGTTCTTCTTCGAGCCGGCGATGACGGAGGTCATCTACAACGGCAGCTACGCCCCGCTGCGGGGCACCCCGATGTCGGCCGCCTACGCCTCCAGCCTGGACATCTCGTTCGATGTCCGCGGTGGTCTGATCATGCGGCAGATGCACCACTGGTCGGCCCTGCTGTTCATGGCCGCGATCGTGGTCCACATGCTGCGGGTCTTCTTCACCGGCGCGTTCCGCAAGCCGCGTGAGACCAACTGGATCATCGGCTCGCTGCTGTTCTGGGTCGGCTTCCTGGCCGGCTTCACCGGCTACTCGCTGCCGGACGACGGCCTGTCCGGCACCGGCCTGCGGATCGCCTCCGCGATCATCCTGTCGATCCCGGTGATCGGTTCCTGGGTCAGCTCGTCGATCTTCGGCGGGGAGTTCCCCGGCACCATCATCATCAGCCGCTTCTTCATCGCCCACGTGCTGCTCGTCCCGGGCCTGCTGGTGGCGCTGATCAGCGTCCACCTGGGCCTGGTGTTCAAGCAGAAGCACACCCAGTGGCCCGGCCCCGGCCGGACCAACGACAACGTGGTCGGCGAGCGGATGTTCCCGCGCTACGCGCTCAAGCAGGGCGGCTTCTTCATGGTCGTCTTCGGCGTGATCGCGCTGCTGGGCGGCCTGTTCCAGATCAACCCGATCTGGCTGTTCGGCCCGTACGAGGCGTGGGTCGTCTCGGCGGCCAGCCAGCCCGACTGGTACGTCATGTTCCTCGACGGCTCGACCCGGCTCATGCCGGGCTGGGAGATCCACATCCCGATCGGCAACGGGTACGTCATCCCACCGTTGTTCTGGCCGACGGTGGTGCTACCCGGAATCCTGGTCGGCCTGTCCACGATGTATCCGTTCCTGGAGGCACGCCGCCTCAAGGACTACAAGCACCACAACCTGCTCCAGCGGCCCCGGGACGTTCCGGCCCGGACCGCCGTGGGCGCCATGGCGCTCGCCTTCTACATCGTGCTGACCCTCTCCGGCGCCAACGACGTCATCGCGGACAAGTTCCACATCAGCCTGAACGCGATGACCTGGGGCGGCCGGATCGGCCTGCTGATCCTCCCGCCGATCGCGTACTACATCACGTACCGGATCTGCCTGGGTCTGCAGCAGCACGACCGGGAGGTGCTGGCCCACGGCGTGGAGACCGGCATCATCAAGCGGCTGCCCGACGGCCGGTTCGTCGAGGTCCACCAGCCGCTCACCTCGGCCGAGGGCCACGACGGTCACCCGCCGGCGCTCGACTACGTCGGCTGGGTGGTGCCGAAGAAGATGAACCGGCTCGGTGCCCTCGGCCCGGCGATCCGGGGCTTCTTCTACCCGATCGAGAAGCCGGCCGAGGCGCCGGTCTCGCCGGGGCACCCGCCGGTCGAGGCACGGCCGGAGCGGGAGGAGATCGGCAGCGGCGAGAGCCGTCGCTGACCCTCCCCGGTACGACTGACAGTGGCGCCCGCCGGATCATCCGGCGGGCGCCACTGCCGTTTCCGGCCCGGACGTCCGGTTGCCTCCCGAGCACGCCCGGAGGCCGGTGCGCCGACCGCCGTCGCCCCCGACACGGACGGGTGGAATCGCAGGAATAACCCCGGTCAGCCGGGTATCCGTGCGGTCCGACGTCTCATGGGGGAGGAACGAATGTTGGGAATCAAACGCCTGGGCCTGCTGGCCGCGCTGGTGGTCGTGGGGCTGGCGCCCGCCGCCGCGGCGCAGGCGGCGGCACAGCCGTCGACGCAGGACACGCAGTACCTGCAGGCGGTGCACCAGGTCAACCTGTTCGAGATCACCGCCGGTAACCTGGCCCAGCAGAAGGGCCAGAACCAGCAGGTCAAGGACCTGGGCAAGATGTTCGTGACGGACCACACCCAGCTGGACCAGACGGTGCAGTCGACCGCGCAGCAGCTCAACGTGCAGTTGCCGGCCGATCCGACCGCCGACCAGCAGAAGGTCCTGGACAAGCTGAACAACCTCAGCGGCGCCGAGTTCGACAAGGCGTGGGTGACCGCGCAGCTCGCCGGTCACGTCCAGGCGATCCAGGCCACCCAGACCGAGATCTCGCAGGGCTCGGAACAGTCGGTGGTGCAGATCGCGCAGGACGCGCTGCCGGTCCTCCAGGCGCACTACGACGCGCTTGTGGCCCTGGCGCAGACCCTGGGCGTCCCGGTGCCGCAGACCAGCGCCAGCGGCACGCCCAGCCCGGGCGGCACCACGTCCCCGGGTGGCACCGAGTCGCCGGCTCCGGGCGGCACCGAGACCGAGGCGCCCGCTCCGGGCACCACGGAGACCCCGGTGCCCAGCCAGAGCTGACGTACCGCACGGTCGACGGTGACCGGTCCGCCCCGCCAGGGTGGGCCGGTCACCGGCTCGTGTCAGTCGGCGTTCGCCAGCCCGATCGCGAACGCCGACTCCAGGTCGTGCTGCGAGTAGGCGCGGAACGCGATGTGCGACTCGGTGTTCAGCACGCCCGGCACCTTCGAGATGCTGCCGGCGATGACCTGCGCGATCTGCTCGAACTCCCGGACCCGGACCATGGCGACCAGGTCGACGTGCCCGGCCACCGAGTAGACCTCGCTGACGCCGGGCAGGTCGGCCAGGGCCTCGGCCACCTCGGGGATGGAGTCGGTGGCGCAGTCGATCAGCACGATCGCGGTGATCACGGGACGTTTCTCCGTTCGTCGGCGACGAGGCCAATGCTAGAGCCAGTGACCCTCACCGCGCCGCCGGGACGGTCAGGTCGTCCCCGGCCCGGATCACCTCGCGCAGGCGTTCCCCGGCCGCGACGCGCGCGCCCGGCCACACCACCGACCGGTCCACGTCGCCGTGCACCACCGCCCCGGCGCCGACCACCGAGCCGGTGACCCGGCCGGTCACCGTCGCGGTCGGGTCGACCAGCCCGTCCGGGCCGGCCGCGTGCAGGTTGGCGGCCAGGTAGTCGGCCGGGGTGCCGGTGTCGTAGAACGTGCCCCGGTAGGGCACCACGGTCAGCTCGCCGGCTGCCTCCGCCGGCCGCCACACGGCCCGGACCAGGTCGCCGAACGTGGCCGGCAGGTCGCGGACCAGCCGCCAGGGCAGCAGCGAGAAACCCACGAAGTCGTGGCCGCCGAAGGTGCCGGGGGCGTCCGGGTCGCCGGCGGGCCGGCCGAGCAGGCGTACGCCATGCCCGTCCCACCCGTCCAGCAGCGCGGCGATGTCCTCGCCGGGTGGCGCCTGCGGATCGGCCAGGTACGCGTCGGCGTTGCCGACCAGCACGCCCCGGCCGTCGATCCAGTCCCGCAGCCGGCCCACACCACCGGCGGTGCCCAGCGGAGCGCCCGGCTCGACGGACAGGTGCGCCCGCCCGCCCACCCGTGCGACCACCTGGTCACCCAGGTAGCAGGCGTTCACCGCGACCCGGCGTGGGCCGGTCAGGCCGAGCCCGGCCAGCCGGGCCAGCGCCCGGTCCAGCAGCGGGACGTTGCCGACCGGGCAGAGCGCCTTCGGCACCCGCTCGGTGAGCGGACGCAGCCGGGTGCCCTCGCCCGCGGCCAGCACCACGGCGCACACCTCGACGCCCGGGGCCGCGACACCCGCGTACGGGACCGGGGTGCTCACGGGGCCGGCGGGTGCTCGCCGGCGCGCGGGCCGATGCCGTAGTACCCGAGCAGGTTGGCGGTGGCGCGGCTGAGCCGGGGCAGGTCGTCGAGCGGATGGAAGGCCGCCTCGATGACCTCGGCCCCGTCCACCTTCAGCTCGGTGCGCGACGCCGGCACCTCCGCCTCGAAGACCACGTCGACCCAGCCCTTGGCGTGCACCACCGCGTTCGGCACCGCCGGTCGCAGCGCGTCGGGGGACAGGCGGACGCCGGACTCCTCGTACAGCTCGCGGGCGGCGCCGACGACCGGGGCCTCGCCGCGTTGCAGCAGCCCGGCGGGCAGCGTCCAGCTGTACCCGGGCGGCTGGCGCAGCAGCAGGAGACGGCCCGCGCCGGTGGCCTCCGCGTCCCGCAGCAGGGTGACCGCGCCGACGATGTACTTCGGTACGGCCAGCCGGACCAGCCGCCGCCGCAGCGGGACCGGAAGCCGGTAGAAGAACTTGTAGCCGAGGGCCCGTCCGGTGGCACGCGCGCGGGGGATCATGCCGTTCAGGCTAGTGGTCCCGGCGCGGGCCGGCTCCGTCTACTGCCTGTGGTCGACCAGATCGATCAGCTGCTGGACCACCGTGTCCGGCTCGACGGTGCGGTCGAAGACCGCCACCAGCAGCGTCTCCAGGTCGGGGTAGCCCAGTTCCTCGGACAGCCGCAGCAGCGGAAGGTCGTTGGCCAGCCCCCGGTTGTGCTTGCGCAACGCCAGGCCGATCGAGGCCCGGCCGAGCCGGACCTTGTCGGCGATCGAGATGCCCGGCTCGGTGTGCTCGGCGAACCAGCGGTTGATCTGCATCTGGGCGTGCGGGGACTTGACGAAGCCCAGCCACTCCCGGCGCGGGCCGCGCGGGGCCACGTCCGCCTCGAATCCGCTCTCCGCGTCGTTCTCGGTGAAGATCTCCACCACGTCGCCCTCCTCCAGTTCGGAGGCGAGCGGCGCGAGCCGGCCGTTGATCCGGGCCGCCAGGCAGTGGTCGCCGCGCTCGGTGCCCAGCTCGTACGCGAGGTCGACAGGGGTCGCGCCGGCTGGCAGCACCACCTGCCGCCCGTCGGCGACCACCTGGATCTGCGCCTCGGACAGGTCGCAGCGCAGCGACTCCATGAACTGCGTCGGGTCGACCGTCTCCTGTTCCCAGTCGAGCACCCGGCGCAGCCAGGCCAGTTCGTCCGTCCGGTCGACGGCCCGGCCCGCGGTGCGGGGGAAACGGTAGTGGGCGGCCACGCCGTACTCCGCCGAGCGGTGCATCTCGGTGGTGCGGATCAGCACCTCGACGGTGCGGTCCTGCGGCCCGCAGACGCTCGTGTGCAGCGACCGGTAGAGGTTGTTCTTCGGGGAGGCGATGAAGTCCTTGAAGCGGCCCGGCACCGGACGCCAGAGCCCGTGCACGGCGCCCAGCGCGGCATAGCAGTCGGTCGCCGGACCGTCCACCACGATCGCGATGCGGGGCAGGTCGTACGGGGCGGCGTGGTCGCCGGCGACGGTGTCCTTCCAGATCGAGTAGAGGTGCCGGGGGCGGGGGGAGACCTCGGCGTCGACCCGGTTGCGGCGCAGCGCCACCCGGGTGCGGGCCACCACGTCGGCGAGGTAGGCGTCCCAGCCGGGCCGGTCGTGCACGAACCGGGCGATCCGCGCGTGCTCCTCCGGCCGCAGGTGCAGCAGCACCACGTCGTCCAGCTCGCGCTTGAGCGTCTGGATGCCCAGCCGGTCACAGAGCGGGACCAGCACCTCCTGGGTCTTGCGGGCGATCCGCTCCCGGGACGCCGCCGAACGGACGCCGAGCGTACGCATGTTGTGCAGCCGGTCGGCCAGCTTGATCACCAGCACCCGGACGTCCTTGCCGGCCGCCACGATCATCTTGCGGACGGTCTCCGCCTCGGCGGCCTTGCCGTAGAACGCCTTGTCGAACTTGGTCACGCCGTCGACCAGGTGGGCGACCTCGCGGCCGAAGTCCTCCTGGAGCGCCTGGAGCGTGTAGCGGGTGTCCTCCACCGTGTCGTGCAGCAGGGCGGCGACCAGCGTGATGGTGTCCATGCCGAGGTCGGCGCAGATCTGCGCCACCGCCAGCGGATGGGTGATGTACGGCTCGCCGCTCTTGCGGAACTGGCCGCGGTGCATGTTCTCGGCGATCGTGTAGGCCCGGCGCAGCACCGAGGCGTCGGCGCTCGAATGGATGCCGCGATGGGCGCGGACCAGTGTGGTGACCGGGTCGCCGTCAGCGGTGGGCCAGGTGAGCAGGGAACGCAGGCGGCGGGTGAGCGGCAACTCGCCCTGGGTCGGGAGCGCGCCACCCAGGGCGGCGCCGTGTCCGGCGTCGACGTCCACCTGGGACACCTCCTCACCCCGGCCCTCGGCCACCGGGAACCGGCGGCCGGGAGCAGAGCCCGCGAATCGGGCAGGTCTGC
Organism: Micromonospora sp. NPDC049203; assembly: GCF_043197215.1. Lineage (NCBI taxonomy): Bacteria > Bacillati > Actinomycetota > Actinomycetes > Micromonosporales > Micromonosporaceae > Micromonospora > Micromonospora sp. NPDC049203. The sequence goes on from NZ_JBICSV010000001.1 coordinate 15,494, forward strand.
ACTCCTTTAACAGACTAAGGGAGGCGAGGTAGTCCGATCGGTCAGTTGGTCATGAGCGTTCGGTCGAGAGTTTGGCGGATCCGCCACCCTCCGCCTTCGCCAGCAGGTCGCGGAAACGCCCCGCGCCGGCCACCGGCGAGGCCCATCCGGCGGTCGTCTCGACCAGCCTTGTCTCCGGTCGCTCCAACCAGGACAGGATCCGCTCGGTCTCCTCGGCGGTCGCGGCCGGCACCGGACCGTGCCCGGGCAGCACCGTCTCGGCGGTGGCCCGGATCGCGGTGATCGTGGGTCGCGGGTGGACACCGGGCGGGGACACCCCGGCCCCGGCGAGCCGGCCGTGCCGCACCAGCGCCAGCTCCCAGCCGCCCCGGGCGGCCGGGCGGGCGGCGGCCAGCTCGGCGATGCCTGTCAACGCGGCCAGCCGCTGCATCCGGACCGCCGCGCGCAGCACCGCCACCAGCCGGCCGCGTACCACCGCCGCCTCCTCGTAGCGCTGGGCGGCCGACAGCACCTCGATGCGGGCGAGCAGCGCGTCCACCACCACACCGGGGTCGTCGCTGGTGGCGGTGCGGAACGGGGTCGCCGCGCGGTCGTCGTACTCCTCGGGGGTGATCCGGTGCTCGCAGGGCGCCGGGCAGCGACCCAGCTCGGCCAGCGCGCAGGCCGGCATGGTGGTGCGCCGGGAGAGCCGGTGCGTGCACTGCCGCAGCGGCACCGCGTCGTGGAAGCCGGCGGCGGCCAGCTCCGCGGCCTGCCGGGACCGGAACGGCCCCAGGTAGGCCGTGTCGGTGGGCGCGATGTCGCGCACGATCGACAACCGGGGGTACGCCTCGTCGGTGAGCTTCAGCCACACCTGGCGCTCCGGATACTTCGACCGGCGGTTGTACGGCGGCGCGTGCGCCGCGATCAGCCGCAGCTCGCGGACCTCCGCCTCCAGTGAGTGGGCGCACTCGACCGCCTCCACCCGTTCGGCTGCGGCGAGCATCTCGGAGATCCGGGCCCGCTTCTCGGCGGCGGTGAAGTAGCTGCGGACCCGGGTGGCGATGTCGCCGGACGTGCCGACGTAGAGCGGCCGGTCGTCGGCGGCCCGGAAGATGTAGACGCCCGGCACCTTGGGCAGCCCGTCGGCGAGGTGCCGCTTGCGGCGCTGGGTCGGGGTGACCGCGCGGGCGAACTCGATCGCCTCGCCGACCGTGTCGACCCGGTGCCCGCCGAGGCGGCCGATCAGCCCGTGCAGCACGTCGACGGTGGCCTTCGCGTCGTCCAGCGCCCGGTGGTTGGGCTGGGTGGCGGTGCGGAAGTAGGCGGCGAGCGTGCCCAGCTTGCGGTTGGGCACCTCGTCGCGGGTGAGCACCCGCCGGGCCAGCGCGGCCGTGTCCAGCACCCGGGGGTTGGGCCAGCGGTAGCCGTGCTTCGCGCAGGCCGCCTTGAGGAAACCCACGTCGTACGGCGCGTTGTGGGCGACGAGCACGGCGTCGCTGATGAACTCCAGGAAACTCGGCAGCACCTGCTCGATCGGCGGGGCGGGCAGCAGCATGGCCTGGGTGATGCCGGTGAGCACGGTGATGAACGGCGGGATCGGCACGCCCGGGTTGACGAGCGTGGCGAGCACGCCCAGCTCCTCCCCGCCACGGACCTTCACCGCGCCGATCTCGGTGATCCCGCCGCCGTCGGGCGCGCCCCCGGTGGTCTCCAGGTCGACCACGACGAAGGTGGTCGCGTAGAGCGGCAGCGCCGGGTCGACACCGCTGCCCGCCGGGTCCAGGCCGGCCAGCGACTCCTGGACGTACTCCGCTCGTGTCACCCGCGGGACGCTAGCGGCACGGTCCGACACTCCTGTCACTGCGGCCCCAGGAGATACCACGGGGGTACGATGAGAGATCGGCTCACTCACCGGGCGGTGGGCCCGTTCGGGGTGGGAGACTTGCCTCATGCCCCTCACCGAGCCGTACGACGACCACTCCTCCGCGGAGGAGCCGGTGGTCGGCGTGCCCGCTGACGAGGGCACACCGCCCGCTGCCGAACCCGAGCCCGTGCTGCCCGAGCCGGTCCGGCAGCGGATCGTCACGCTCACCGCCGCCGTGCTGCCCGGCCTGCCCGCCGACGAGGTGCCGGTGCCACTGCGGCGGGTCGCGAAGTTCGCCCCCAACCGCCGGGCCCGCCTCGGCGCGCCAGCGATCGCCGCCCAGCTCACCGCCGACCCGCTGTTCCGGCAGCGGATCACCGCCCGGGTGCTCGTCGACGCCGGTGACCTGGGCGCTGCGGTGGTCGAGGGCACCGCGCCGGCCGCCGCCGACCCGGTCGAGGTGGCCGCCCTGGCCTACCTGGCCCGGCCCCGGGGCTGGCGGGAACTGATCGAGGCCAGCGGCGAGGCGGTACGCGCCGAGGCCGACAGCGCGGTCGTGGCCGAGCTGGTCCGCGAGGCCGAGCAGCGGGCCGCCCGCGCCGAGCACGACCGGGCGGTGGCCCGGGTCGAGGCGGAGAAGCTGCGCGACGAGCTGGCCCGGGTCCGGGAGGAGCTGGGCCAGCTCCGCGAGGAGGCCCGCCAGTTGACACGTACCCTGCGGGAGACCCAGGCCCGCGAGCGCAAGGCCACCGAGCTGCTCGCCACCGAGCGGGGGCGGGCGGCCCGCGCCGCCGCCGACGCGGACGCCGAGCTGCGCCGCGCCCGGGCCCGGCTGGCCGAGGCGGAGGCCGCCGCCGGGGTGGCCCGGGCCAGCGCCAAGGAGGCCCGCTCGGTCGACGACGCGCGGCTGTGGCTGCTGCTGGAGACCATCGGTCAGGCCGCCGTGGGGCTGCGCCGGGAGCTGGCGCTCGACCCGGTGGACAAGCTCCCGGCCGACTTCGTCGCCGACGCGTTCGCCGAGCAGCCGGGCACCGCGCCGGCCGGGCCGTCGACGCGGGCCCGCGACACCGACGACCCGGCCCGCCTCGACCAGTTGCTCGCGCTGCCGCGGGCGCACCTGGTGGTGGACGGCTACAACGTGACGAAGCGCGGCTTCGGCGAGATGTCACTGGAGCAGCAGCGCAAGCGGCTGATCACCGGGCTGGGCGGGATCGCCGCGCAGACCGGGGACGAGGTCACTGTCGTCTTCGACGGCGCGGAGCGGATGCACGGCCTGCCCCCGGCGCCGCGCGGCGTGCGGGTGCTGTTCTCCCGCAAGGGCGAGACCGCCGACGAGCTGATCCGCCGCCTGGTGCGTGCCGAGCCGTCCGGGCGGCCGGTGGTCGTGGTCTCCTCCGACCGCGAGGTCGCCGACGGGGTACGCCGGCACGGCGCGTACCCGCTGGGCGCCGACTCGCTGCTGCGGCGCCTCGCCCGGTCCTGAGCCCGCTCCTCCTCCCGCTGCCTGATCGGCTCCAGCTCGGTGCGGTGGCGGGGTCGCGTGCGTGCCGATCGCGCCACTTCGGCGTACTGGTTCGTGTTCGCGGCGGCTGCTGCCTCGTTGTCCGGTTCTGTCGTACCCGAGCGTTAGCGTCGTGGTGACCGACGGTGGTGGCTCCTTCCCCGACCGCCACCGGCGACCCGTCAGGAGGCGTTGATGCTGATCGACTGCGACACCTGCGGCAACCGCGGCGCCGGCTGCTCCGGCTGCCTGGTGACCGCACTGCTCGACTCCGACCCGGCCGACCTGGGTCCGGCCGAGCACCGGGCGATCGAGGTGTTCGCCCGGGCCGGATTCGAGGTCGAGGTGCTGCCACCCGCGCCGGTCGCGGCGCCCGTGCCCGCCGCGACACGGGCGCCGGCACCCCGCCGTCCCGGCCGTCGCCGGATCGCCTGACACGCCCGCTGCCCGCTGCCGCCGCCGCGTACGCCGAGGCGAGGGTCCGCGGGTCACCGTCGGCGCGGGTCCGGCCGCGGCCCCTTCGGGTCAGCCGGCACCGTCCGGTCTCGGGTCTGCTTCGCCGACGGAAGCGGGGCGAGCCGCCTGGTGTTCCAGGTGTGATAGAGCCCGGAGAGGGCGGTGGCGATCGTCACCAGGTCGCTGGTCGGGGTGCCGATGAGAGTCAGCAGGATGCCGGTGGCCAGAACGGCCAGGAAGACGATCACGTCGAGATGGCGGCTGCGGTGCAGCGTCCGGTCCGTGCTCATGGCCTTGCCTTTCGAGAGTCCTCTGCCCCGCCGCTCGGGGGGTGTGATTCGGTTGTAGCCGCAGCCGGACGGGCTGAGAGCCGAGCTTTTTCCACGCCTGCGCGAGCGCGCAGAAAGCGCAGGTCAGGAATTTTCCACGGAGCGGCGGCCGGCGCTCCGGAACGCCGGCCGATTGCTCCCGCGCGTAGCCTGAGGCCGACAGGGCATCCGTTCCTCCTGCCTCGATGGGTCAGCAGATGGCGGTGCAGCACGGCGGGAAGCGCGGGCGCCCGCGCAAGCCACTCGACCGCGCGGGTCTCGATCCGCACCTGCGAGTGCTCGCGGAAGACCTCCGCGCGTTGGTGGGCGACCGGTCGTTCGACGAGGTCGCCCGGGCGATCTACCGCTCTGTCGAGGGCGTGGCAGGTGCCTGCCGGGGTGAGGTGCTCAAGTCGCGTGCCGTCGTGGTGGCCGTGGCCAAGTACTGCGGCGGTGACGAAGAAGAGTGGAATCTCAGGTGGGGACTGGCCTACCTGCACCTGGAAGCGGCGGGGCGGCAGGACCTGCTCCCCAAACGCGGTGAGTCGCCGGACCGCGCGGCGCTGAGGGAGGCGGCCGCGGACGCGGAGACACTGCTGCGTGCCATTGGCGTCAGGCAGTTGGAACAGCGCCGGCTCGCTCTGCTCAAAGCCGAGCCACTGCTGGCCGAACTCGACGAGGAGCTGCCGACGGCGACGGAGAAGAACGGACGGAACGCGGCGGAGTGCTGGGCCGATCTCACCGATTACCTGAGGCGGCTCGTCCTGCTCTTCACCAACGACCCGATCCCGGCCGGCAACCGTGGCGACGCGGATCTCACCGTCGTCCTGAACCGGCTCTCCGAACTCGGAACACGGACCGGCGTCAGGGAATGGCAGACACTCGCCGCCCAGATCCGTGCCGCCTACGACCTCGCCCAGCACACCGGCTGGTACGCGGTCGATCCTCAGCACACCGGTCTCGCGGCGTACGGGGATGAATTCGCCCGCGTACGCGCCGAGGCCGGCCGCAGGGCTTCACAGCTTGCACGGGCAAGCGCGTACCTGGAAGCCAAGGCCGACCTCGTTCCGGCCGCAGCGGTGGACCGCGCCCGGTACGACCCACCGCGCAGCGGCTACCTCGGCGGCGCGATCCTTCTGGTGCTGCTGGGAATCCCCGTCACCGTGGGCCTCATCTGCGCCGGCGCCCCCACACCCGTCTGGGCCGTCGCGGGACTCGTGGTGATCCATGCGGCGGCGGCCTTCGTCGCGGCGGCGGCGCACGCCCGTCGGGACTGAGGCAGGGCGGTGCGCCGCCGGTCAATATGATGGGCGGTCACGGCGGGAGGGGAGCGGCATGACGCGGACGGGGTACCACGGCGGGGTGATTCGGTGACCCCGCGTGCCTGGGCGCTGCTGACCCTGGGCGGCCTGGCGGTCGCGCTGCTCGTGGCGGTGGTGCTGCTGGTGCCGTGGAGCCGGCCGCCGGCGCCCCGGGCCGACCAGCTCGCGGCGCTGCGGGACCTTCCGGCCGGGCAGGTGGCCCGGGGCCGGGAGTTCCACGGCGCGCTGCGTCCGGCGGCCTGGTCGGCGCTCGCGGTCGGGCTGGTGGTGGCGCTGCTGCTCGGGCTGACCCCGCTGGGCGGCCGCCTGGTCGAACTGGTCGGCCGGCCCTTCGGCGGGCACTGGGTCGCGCAGGCGGTGCTCGGCGGGCTGGCCGTCATGTTCCTCGCCGACCTGCTCACGCTGCCGTTCGCGGCCTGGCGCCGTACCGTGCTGGTCCGCTACGGGCTGAGCACCCAGAGCTGGGGTGGCTGGGCGGTCGACCTGCTCAAGTCGTACGCGGTCAGCGCGGTGATCGGCGCGTTGGTCCTGCTCGGCTTCTACACCGTGGTCCGGCTCGCCCCGCGCTGGTGGTGGGCGTTCGGCGCGGCCGGCGCGGCCGTCCTCGTGGTGGTGCTGTCGTTCGTGCTGCCGGTGCTCGTCGAGCCGGTGTTCAACCGGTTCACCCCGATGGAGCCGGGCCCGCTGCGCAGCGAGCTGACCGCGATGGCCGCCCGGGACGGCGTGCCGGTGCGCGACGTGCTCGTCGCCGACGCGTCCCGGCGTACCAGCGCGGTGAACGCCTACGTCTCCGGGCTCGGCCCGACGCGCCGGGTGGTCGTCTACGACACGCTGCTGCGCGAGGCCGAGCCGGCGGAGGTGACCAGCGTGGTCGCCCACGAGCTGGGGCACGCCAAGGACCGGGACGTGTGGACCGGCACGCTGCTCGGCGCGCTCGGCGCCGCCGCCGCGGTGGTGGCGCTCTACCTGATCGGGTCCTGGACGCCGCTGCTGCGGCTCGCGGGCGTCGACTCGATCGCCCAGCCCCGGGCGTTCCCGCTGCTGATCGCGCTGGTCACGGTCGCCGGCCTGCTCGCCACGCCGGCACAGGCGCTCGTCTCCCGCCGGATCGAGTCCCGGGCCGACGCCCACGCGCTGGCGCTCACCGGCGACCCCGCGACGTTCGAGGCGATGCAGCGGCGGTTGGCCGGGGTCAACCTGGCCGACCCCGACCCGCCGCGCTGGGAGCGCCTCTGGTCGGCGACCCACCCGTCCACCGTGGAGCGGATGGCCGCCGCCCGCGCCTACGCCAGGGAGCACGGCCGATGAGCCGCACCTTGCTGATCACCAACGACTTCCCGCCGCGCCCCGGCGGCATCCAGTCGTTCGTCCACAACCTGGCGGTGCGCCAGCCGCCCGGCTCGGTCGTGGTGTACGCGTCGAGCTGGCGTGGTGCGGAGAAGTTCGACGCCGACCAGCCGTTCGAGGTGGTCCGGGAGCGGACCAGGGTGCTGCTGCCCACCCCGCTGATCGCCCGGCGGGCGGCGCGGCTGGCCCGCGCGTACGACTGCGACACCGTCTGGTTCGGCGCGGCGGCCCCGCTGGGGCTGCTCGCCGCGGGCCTGCGGCGGCGGGCCGGGATCCGCCGGGCGGTGGCGCTGACCCACGGGCACGAGGTCGGCTGGGCGGCGCTGCCCGGCGCCCGGTCGGCGCTGCGCCGGATCGGCCGGGGCGTGGACGTGACCACCTACCTCGGCGAGTACACCCGGGAGCGGCTGGCCCGCGTGCTGGACGGGCTGACCGAGCTGCGGCGGCTCGCACCCGGCGTGGACGTGGACACCTACCACCCGGACGTCGACGGCCGGCAGGTCCGATCGCGGCTCGGGCTGGCCGACCGCCCGGTGGTGGTGTGCGTGTCACGGCTGGTGCCCCGCAAGGGCCAGGACATGCTGATCCGCGCGCTGCCGGCGATCCGCCGCCGGGTGCCCGACGCCGCGCTGCTCGTGGTCGGCGGCGGACCGTACCGCTCGACGCTGGAGAAGCTGGCCCGGCAGACCGGGCTGGAACGCGACGTGGTCTTCACCGGGTCGGTGCCCTCGGCCGAGCTGCCCGCCCACTACGCGGCCGGCGACGTCTACGCGATGCCGTGCCGCACCCGCAACCGGGGCCTGGACGTGGAGGGTCTCGGGATCGTCTACCTGGAGGCGAGCGCTACCGGACTGCCGGTGGTGGCCGGCGACTCCGGTGGCGCCCCGGACGCGGTCCGCGAGGGGGAGACCGGGTACGTCGTCGGCGGCCGGGACGTGGCGCAGCTCGCCGACCGGGTGGCCACGCTGCTCGCCGACCGGGATCTGGCCCGGCAGTTCGGCGCCGCCGGCCGTGCCTGGGTGGAGCGGGAATGGCGCTGGGAGACGCAGGCGCAGCGGATGGCCGCCCTGCTGGCCGGCTGACCGCGCGCTGGCCGGATCCCGCGCGCCGGCTGGAGCAGGCGGCGCGGGCCGGATCAGGCGGCGGGCCGGCCGGCCAGGAGCGGCGCCGGCCGGGTCAGGAGGCGGCGTCTACGTGGGCGGGTACCCGGCCCAGGTGCGGCGCGGCCGCGCCGGGACGGCCGAAGTGCCAGCCCTGACCGGCGTCGCAGCCGATCGCGCGCAGCCGGTCGGCCTGGTCGGCCGTCTCCACGCCCTCGGCGGTGACGGTGAGGTCCAGCGCGTGGGCCAGCGCGACGAGCGAGGCGAGGATCCGCTCGTCGGTGCGGCTGCCCGGCGCGCGCAGGCCGGTCACGAACTCGCCCGCCACCTTCAACTCGTCGACCGGCAGGTCCCGCAGGTACGCGAGGTTGCAGTATCCGGTGCCGAAGTCGTCTATGGCGATCCGGACACCGAGGTCGCGGAGCACCCGCAGGGCCCGCACCGGCTCGACCACAGTGCTCATCATGGTGCTCTCGGTGATCTCCAGTTGCAGGCGGTGCGGCGGCAGGCCGGTGTGCCCGAGCACGCCGCGTACCTCGGTCACCAGGTCGCTGCGGTGCAACTGCCGGACGGCGAGGTTGACGCTGACGAACGGCGCGTCCCCGTCCACGCCCGGCCAGCTGCCCGCCTCGCGGCACGCCTCGGCCAGCACCCAGCTGCCGAGCCGGACGATCAACCCGGTCTCCTCGGCCAGCGGGATGAAGCTGTCCGGCCGCAGCACACCCAGCTCCGGGTGACGCCAGCGCACCAGCGCCTCCATGCCGAGCACCCGCCCGTCACGCAACGACGTCAGCGGCTGGTAGTCGAGGTAGAACTCGCCCCGGTCCAGCGCGGCGGGAATCGCCGCGGACAGCGCGTACCGGGCCAGCTCCCTTCGGTTGCGGTCGGCGTCGAACAACGACCAGCGGGCCCCGCCGGCGGCCTTGGCCCAGTGCAGCGTGCTGTCGGCCGCGCGCATCAGATCCATCGGCGAGGTGCCCGCGACCGGCCGCTCCACGATGCCGATGCTCGCGGACACGGTCAGCTCGTGGCCCTCGACGAGCGCCGGCTCGCGTACCGTCGCCAGCGCCGCCTCGGCGACCTTCACCGCGTCGTCGGTGCCGGCGGTGCGTTCCACGAGGATCACGAACTCGTCGCCGCCGAGTCGGGCCACCAGGTGTTCACCGAGCGCCCGGTGCAGGCGCTGGGCCACTGTCACCAGCAGCGAGTCGCCGACCTGGTGGCCGAGGGAGTCGTTGACGACCTTGAACCGGTCCAGGTCGAGGAAGCAGACACCGACCCGGTCGGCGCCCCGCCCGGGCGCGGTGATCGCGTCGGTCAGCCGTTCGGTGAACAGCGTGCGGTTCGGCAGGCCGGTGAGCGGGTCGTGGGTGGCCTGGTGCCGGAACCGGGCCTCACTGTCGCGCAGTGCCCGTTCCGCCTGCGCCCGGGCCATCATGGCGGCCCGGCGGATGGACTCCTGCTCGTCGAGCGTGCGGTCGCGCAGGGCGCGGGCGTACCCGGTGGCCACCGTGGCGAGCAGCCGCGCCATCCGGTCCTCGACGTCGTCGACGACCAGGTCGAGGTCGCGGACCAGGCGCAGCTGGATCACCTCGACGGTGCGGCCCAGCCCTTCCGCGGAGGCGATGTGCGCCTGCACCAGCTCCGCGCCGACCTGCTGGCCGATCCGCAGGTCGAACGGCTCGGCACGCAGCGCCTCGGCCAGCCGCTCGGTGAGCCGTTGCAGCATCTCCTCGAGCTGCGACTGGGTCATCGGCAGGTAGCTGGTGCCGGAGACCGCCTTGGCCCAGGCCCGGGCGAAGACGCCCGGGCGGCAGGGGGCCGCGTCGTCACGCACCGAGCCGCCCCACCCCGCCCATGAAGACGGCCCGCTCGGCGTTCTCCGCCTGGTCGGGGGAGTCCGGCCGCCACTGCGGCACCCACACCACGCCCGGGTCGACCAGCTCGAAGCCGTCGAACAGCGCGGTCAGCTCGGCCCGGCTGCGGATCCAGAGCCGGCTGTCGGTGCGCCGATAGACCCGTTCCGCCTCGGCCCGCTCGCCGGTGCCGGCACGGCCGTCCTCGCTCGCCTGGGAGAGCACCAGGTGACTGCCGGGCGCCAGCGCCGAGCGCAGCTTCCGCAGGATCTCCTCGGGGCGGTCGGCGTCCGGGATGAAGTGCAGCACCGCCACGATCATCACGGCGACCGGCTCGGTGAAGTCCAGCAGCCGGGTGACCTCCGGGTGCGCCAGGATCGCCTCCGGCCTGCGCAGATCCTCCTGGAGCACGGTGGCGTTCCCGTTGCCGGCCAGGATCTCCTGGCTGTGCGCCACCGCCACCGGATCCACGTCGACGTAGACCACGCGCGACTCCGGATCGATCCGCTGGGCGATCTCGTGCACGTTGCCGACGGTCGGGATGCCCGAGCCGATGTCCAGGAACTGGCGGACGCCGGCCTGGGCCAGGTATTGCACCGCCCGGCGCAGGAACGCGCGGTTGGCCTGGGCCATCAGCGGCGCCTCCGGCACCGCCTCCACCATCGCGCGGGCGGCCGCCCGGTCGGCCGCGAAGTTGTGCGAGCCGCCGAGGTAGTAGTCGTACATCCGGGCGACGCTGGGGCGCTCGATGTCGATCGTCTCGGGTGCCCAGTCCGGCCGCTGCATGTCCTGCCCCTCGGGTGTCGGCGACACGCGGTCCCCGCCGCCGCGTGGACCACCCGGGTATTCTGCCCCTCCGCCGTCGCGGTGCAAAGACCGCCGTCGCTACGCGTCCGGCCGTTCACCGTACGCGACCACGCATGGCGTGAACGCCGCGAGAGGCCCGCGTCCGTGGCGGACCGGGCCTCTCGCGGCGGTGCGTCAGAACTTCGGGGCGTCCGGGGCCTCCAGGAGCCCCAGCCGCAGCGCGGTCATCAGCGCCTGCGCCCGGTTGGCCGCGCCCAGCTTCTCGTAGAGCTTGGAGATGTGGGTCTTGGCGGTCGACTCGCTGACGAACAGCTGCTTGGCGATGCCGGCCACGCTCATGCCGTCGGCGAGCAGGCGCAGCACCTGGCCCTCGCGGGGGGACAGCTGCGGGCCGGACGGCGCCAGCCGGCGCTTCATCGCCTCGGCCAGGTCGGCGGCGGTGAACGCGCTGGGGGAGGAGGCGGCGTGCCGGGCGGCGGCCACCACCTCGTCGGCCGGGGCGGTCTTCGGCACGAACGCGCTCGCACCCGCCTCCAGGGCGCCGAAGAGCTGGTCGTCGCCGGCGTACATGGTGAGCACGACGATGCCCATTGACGCGCTGGACTTGCGCAGGGCGCGGGTGGCCTCCAGGCCGCTGCCGTCGGGCAGGCGCAGATCCATGATCACCACGTCGGGCTGGAGCGCGCCGGCCTGGCGCACGCCCTCCGCGGCGGTGGCGGCCTCGCCCACGACCTCGAACTGACGGTCGCGCTCGAACGCGTGACGCAGCCCCTTGCGGATGAGGTCGTGGTCGTCGACCAGGAGAACCTTGGTACGGGTGGCCGGTGTCGGACTGCTGGTCATCCTCGGGTTACTCCCCTTCTGCTGCTGCGGCGCTGCCGCGCACCTTATCGCGCCGGGGCGACGAACCGAGCACCACCGCCACAGTCGTCCCACTCGGCTGCCGCGGCCTGATCTCCAACCGGCCTCGGATACGTTCCGCCCTCTCCGCCATGATCGCAAGGCCATAGTGCCCGTCCGGGCGCTGGTCACCGATGCCGTGACCGTCATCCGACACTTCGATTCGGGCGAACGGGGGATCCACCTCGCATGTGACCCACAGGTTCGAGGCGCCGGCGTGCTTGCGGGCGTTCGTCACCGCCTCCTGCGCGATCCGCAGCAACTCGGCCTCGGTGGCGGCGGGCAGCCGGGCGGTGGACTCGTCGAGTGACAGGTGCACCCGCAGGCCACCGGAGGCGCCGACGGTGCGGGCGTACTCGGCGATGGCGGCGGCCAGGCCGCCGTGCCGGTCCACCTCGCTGCGCAGCTCGAACAGGCTCAGCCGCAGCTCGGTGATCACCCGGGTGACCTCCTGGCGCAGCGTACGCAGCGAGTCGGCGGTCTCGTCCGCGTCCTCGTGCACGGTGGCCAGCGCGTTGTCGATGCCGTAGCCGACCATGACCAGCTCCTGGGCGACCCCGTCGTGGATCTCCCGGGCCAGCCGCTGCCGCTCCTCGTTCGTGGCCAGCGAGCGCACCTCGTCGAAGAGCAGCGCCGCCTCCAGCCGCAGCGCCGCCGGGCCGGTCAGCGCCGTCACCCGGGACACCACCGGCGGCGGGTACGCGGCGGCGGTGTCCGCCTCGATCACCACCAGGCCGACAGTGCGTACGCCCGCCACCAGCGGGACGATCAGCGCGGACACCTCGCCGGAGCGCCGCGACCGGGCCTGCGAGCGCGACGAGACGGTCGGCTGCTGGCTGGCCCAGGCGTCGGCGATGGCCGAGTCGGCGTCGAGCGTGGTCTCCCAGTCCACCCGGTCCGCGCCGATCTGCGCGAGCACCACGAGCCGGCCGCCGCCGCTGGCGGACAGCACCGCGCCCCGGTCGGTCTTGGCCACCACCCGCAGCTCCTCCAGCAGGTGCTCGGAGATGCCACCCGGGTCCAGGGTCGCGCCGGGCAACTGCCGGGCCACCGTACGGAGCTGGGTGAGCAGTCGGGTCGCCTCGGCGTACGGCTGGGGTTTGCCCTCGCCGCGCACCCGCATGACGCGCTGGAGCGTGCCCGCGGTGTAGAGGCCGAGCCCGGCCAGGATCAGCCACTGGGCGCAGACCGTGAGGTAGCCGACCTGGCCGAGCTGCGGCCCGCCGTCGACCTTGGTGAACGCGGCACTGGCAAGCAGCGTCGCCGCCGCGACCACGAGCAGCGCGGCGCCCTCGCGGAACCGGCGGCTCAGCGCGGTTACGGTGACCGGCACGGCGAGGTACGGCAGCACCGCCGAGGCGCCCACCCCGCCGGTGACACCGGTGAGATGGGTGTCGGCGGCGACCTGGCTGGCGGCCAGCCCGAGCACCACCACCTCGGCGAACCGGCTGATCGAGGTGAGCAGCCGGTGCTGCGGGGCGAGCACGGCGGGCAGCCCCGCGACGCCCAGCAGGGCGATCCACCAGAGCTGGGCGGGGTCGCGGGTGGCGAACAGGGTCAGGGCGGCGACCAGCGCGAGGAGGACCGCGCGGGCCGCGACCGCGAGGGGCTGCGTCTGCGGCTGGCCGGATGTGGAGGCGGGCACGTGACGGATCGTAGTCAGCGTTGGTAGATCTCCGCGATCTCCGAGGCGTACGTCTTGTGCACGACCTGCCGCTTGACCTTCAGCGACGGGGTCAGCTCACCGGTGGTCTCGGTGAAGTCCTGCGGCAGGATCCGGAACACCTTGATCGCCTCGGCCTTGGAGACCGCCTGGTTGGCCTGGTCGATCGCGCCCTGGACCTCGGCGCGCAGCGCCGCGTCCTCGCGCAGCTCGGCGATGCTCGTGGTCTCCGGGCGGCCCTGCCCGGCCAGCCACTTCGGCAGCGCCTCCTCGTCGATGGTGACGAGCGCGGCGATGAACGGCTGCCGGTCGCCGACCACCACGCACTGGCTGATCAGCGGGTGCGCCCGGACCTGGTCCTCCAGCACCGCCGGGGCGACGTTCTTGCCGCCGGCGGTCACGATGATCTCCTTCTTGCGGCCGGTGATGCTCAGGTAGCCGTCGTCGTCGAGGTGCCCGAGGTCGCCGGTGCGGAACCAGCCGTCGGCGCTGATCGCCTCGGCGGTGGCCGCCTCGTTGTGCCAGTAGCCCTGGAAGACGATGTCGCCGGCGATGAGGACCTCGCCGTCGTCGTCGATGCGGATGGTGACGCCGGGCAGGGGGCGGCCGACGGTGCCGATCCGGGTGCCGGTGGGGAGGTTGGCGGCGGCGGCCGGGGAGGTCTCGGTCAGGCCGTACCCCTCGCAGATGGTCACCCCGACGCCGCGGAAGAAGTGCCCGAGCCGCGCGCCCAGCGGCGCGCCGCCGGAGATGGCGTCGCGGCACCGGCCGCCCATCGCCGCCCGCAGCTTGCGGTAGACCAGCTTGTCGAAGAGGGCGTGCTGCGCGCGCAGGCCCAGGCCGGGGCCGCCGGGCAGCTCCTGCGCCTCGCTCCACGCGATGGCGACCTTCTCCGCCCGGTCGAAGATCTTGCCCTTCCCCTCGGCCTCGGCCTTCTGCCGCGCGCCGTTGTAGACCTTCTCGAAGACCCGGGGTACGGAGAGCACGAACGTCGGCTTGAAGTCCTGGAGCTCGGCGACCAGGTTCTTGGTGTCCGCGCAGTGCGCCATGGTGGCGCGGGCGTGCACCACGCCGACCTGGATGAGCCGGGCGAAGGCGTGCGCGAGCGGCAGGAACAGCAGCGTCGAGGCGCCCTGGCGGAACAGGTTCGGCAGCACCGGCACCGCGTTGGCGATGTCGGTGTAGATGTTGCGGTGGGTCAGCACGCAGCCCTTGGGCCGGCCGGTGGTGCCGCTGGTGTAGATGATCGTGGCGACGTCGTCGGCCTTGAGCAGCGAGCGGCGGGTCGCCACCTCGGCCGGGTCCACCGACGCGCCGGAGGCGACCAGCTCGCCGACCGCGCCCAGCTCGATCTGCCAGACCTCGCGCAGGTCCGGCAGCCGGTCCCGGACACCGGCGACCAGGGTGGCGTGCGCGGTGCTCTCCACCACCACGGCGACGGCGCCGGAGTCGCCGAGGATCCAGGCGGCCTGCTCGGCGCTGGACGTCTCGTAGATCGGCACGGTCACCGCGCCGGCCGCCCAGATCGCGTAGTCGAACAGCGTCCACTCGTAGCGGGTGCGGCTCATCAGGCCGACCCGGTCGCCGGGGGAGACACCCGCGGCGATCAGGCCCTGCGCCAGCGCCACCACCTCGTCGCGGAACTGGCGGCAGGTCACCTCCTCGCGCGCCGCCGTCCCCGCGCCGGGGCGGACGAACTGCACGGTGTCCGGGGCGACCTCGGCGTTTTCCCAGACCGGGTCGGTCAGGTTGGCCGCGTCGCCGACGGTGACGATCGGCGGGACGGAGAACTCGCGCACCTGCACTCCCTCGTGCTCTACCGGCGGGGCCGGCCTGGTCGGCTCTGTCGAAACCTACCCGCACACCCCGGGGGGTCTGCCAGGGAGGTTGCCCGCCCGGCTGGTGAGACGCCGTCCGGCGGGTGGAGCGGGACCGGCCGGGACGCGGCCGGGTAGCCTCCCCCCATGGCGGACTCCTCCACCCAGTCGATCATCATCGGCGCGTCACCGGACCGGGTGGCGGCCGTTATCTGCGACTTCCCGAGCTATCCCGAGTGGGCCGAGGCGGTACGCCGGGCCGAGGTGATCGAGGAGTACGAGGACGGCTACGCCAGCCAGGTCCGGTTCACCCTCGACGCGGGCGTGATGGCCGACGAGTACGTGCTGGCCTACGAGTACGCCGAGGACATCTCCCGGATCGAGTGGCACCTGGTCGCCCCGTCGAAGATGCAGCGCTCCCAGCGCGGCTCGTACGACCTGGTGGGCAACCCGGACGGGACGACCACGGTGACGTACACGCTCGAGGTGGAGCTGTCCGTGGCGATGCTCGGCATGTTCCGCCGCAAGGCCGAGAAAATGATCATGGACGCGGCGTTGAAGCAGCTGAAGCGCCGGGTAGAAGCACCCGGTGCGGCGCACTGACCGATCGTCGTCCCGGTAGTCACGCTGAAGGAGCCGAACCATGGGCACCACTGATCCGGGTTCGGCCCGGGAAGAGGCCGAGCGCCTCGTCGCCACCCTGCTCGCCGGTGCGAAGCTGGCCGCCGCCGCGCCCGGCTCCGGCGCCTGGGGTCCGCTCGGTGGGATCCTCTCCGGTGTCCTCGGTCACACCCCGCCGGGCGCCGGTCCCGCCCCGGAACCGTCCGGCAGTGCCGGTTTCGCCACCGGCTCCCCGGAATGCTGTGTCTGTCCTGTCTGTCGCGGTATCGCCGCCTTGCGCGACCCGAGTCCGGAATTCACCGAGCGGCTCGCCACCGGCGCCGGGGACCTGGCGGCCGGGGTGGCCAGCCTGCTGCGCGCGTTCAACCCGGCCGAGCCGGAGCGAACGGCCGACGACGGCCCTGCCGCTCCGGCCGGATCCGGGGACCACGTGTGGCGCGAGGCGACCCGCACCGGGCATGATTCTCAGCCGGCACCCGAGCAGGACGTGTGGTCCGCCGCCACCCGGGGGGAGGGCGCGGCCGATTCGGGTGCCGACGCCGACGCCGCCGGGCCGCCGGAGCCGGACACGAGCCGGTCACCGGCCGGCCGTCCCGTGGTGCCCGCCTCGCGGGCGTCCGGCGAGGTGGGCGCGGACGCACCAGGCGACGGGGCCTGACCACCGGACATCCCGGGACCGTACGGCCGGTTCGGCCGGTTCGCGGGCAGCACAGCAGAGGGGAGTGGCAGCGGTGACGCTGACCATCGGAGTCGACGTCGGTGGCACGAAGGTGGCCGGCGGTGTCGTGGACGACGCCGGCACGGTACTCGTGCAGACGCGACGGGACACCCCCGCCGACGACGTGGCGAAGACCCGCGACGTCATCATCGAGGTGGTCACCGAGCTGGCCGCCGGTCACGCCGTGGAGGCGGTCGGCATCGGCGCCGCCGGCTGGATCGACGCCTCCCGCTCCACAGTGCTGTTCGCGCCGAACCTGGCCTGGCGGGACGAGCCGCTGCGCACGTACGTCGGCGACGCCACCGGCCTGCCGGTGATCGTGGAGAACGACGGGAACGTGGCCGCCTGGGCGGAGTTCCGCTACGGCGCGGCCCGCGACGCCGACGACTCGATGGTCATGTTCACCATCGGCACCGGCGTGGGCGGCGGCATCGTGCTCGGCGGTGACCTGGTCCGCGGCGCCAACGGCATCGCCGCCGAACTGGGCCACATGCTCACCGTGCCGGACGGCCACCAGTGCGGCTGCGGCCGGCTGGGCTGCATCGAGCAGTACGCCAGCGGCAGCGCCCTGGTCCGCTTCGCACGCGCCGCCGCCCGGCAGGAGCCGCACCGGGCCACCGCGTTGCTGGAGCTGGCCGGAGGCGAGGCCGAGACGATCACCGGTCCGATGGTGACCGCCGCGGCCAAGGGCGGCGACCCGGTCTCCACCGAGGCGTTCGCCCAGGTCGGCCGCTGGCTCGGCACCAGCCTCGCCGACATGGCGCAGATCCTCGACCCGCAGGTGCTGGTGGTGGGCGGCGGCGTGATCGACGCCGGTGACCTGCTGCTCGGCCCGACCCGGCGGTCGTTCGCCGACGCACTGGCCCAGCGCAGCCGCCTGCCCGTCGCCGAGGTGCGCCCGGCCGAGCTGGGCAACACCGCAGGCGTCATCGGCGCCGCCGACCTGGCCCGGCGGATCTGACATGACTGACGCGGGTGTGCCGCTGCGGGTGGTGTCGTACAACATCCACAGCCAGCGCGACGACACCGCCGCCCTGGCCGAGGTGGTCCGGACGGCGGCGCCGGACGTGGTGATCGTCCAGGAGGGACCGCGCCGGTTCCGGTGGCGGCAGAAGTGCGCCGCGCTGGCCGAGTCGTTCGGCATGGTGGTGGCCGCCGGTGGCCTGCCGTCGCTGGGCAACGTGCTGCTGACCAGCCTGCGGGTGCGGGTCACCGACACCAGGTGCCAGCAGTACCCGCTGACGCCCGGGCGGCACATGCGCGGCGCCGCGTACGCGCAGTGCCGCGTCGGCGGCGTCGAGGTGCTGCTGGCCGGCTCGCACCTGTCCACCGACCCGGCCGAACGGCCCGCCCAGGCGGCGGCGTTCAAGCGGGAGCTGGCCGCGTCCACGCTGCCCGTGGTGGCCGGCGCGGACCTCAACGAGGGCCCGGACGGCCCGGCCTGGCAGACCCTCGCCGAAGGGCTGACCGACACGGCGCTCGCCGCCGACCGGGCCGACCGGCACACGTTCTCCTGCGCCGACCCGCGCCGCCGCATCGACGCGCTGTTCGTCGACCCCCGGATCACCGTCGTGGATTACGACGTGGTGGACACACCGCTGACCCGCCGCGCCAGCGACCACTTCCCGGTCCTGGTCGACCTGCTGCTGCCCACCGCCTGACCGGCGCGGACCGCCGAGCACGCCCCAGCCGGGGCGACTGCCGTTACGCACAGTCAGGTGATCGGCTGCCGGAAGGCGTACCGCTTCGCCGCCTTTGCTCTGCCGCCACATACGCACCAGCTACCCGCCGTGACCGGCGGGTCGCGTCCGGCCTAACGGCCGCGAGACATCAGCGCAGCTAAAGACGGTGCTGCGTCAGTGGCGGCAGAGCAAAGGGCCGACGAGTGTACGCCTTCGGCGCGGCCGGTCCACTCACGCTCGGTCACCGGCTCTGCGGTGACGCTCTGTCAACGGCACCGGGCGGGCGGGCGGTGCCGGAATCGGTGGCTGGACAACGGCGGGCATTCTCGGCAGGATTTCGCGGTGTCCTCCTCCACCGACCCCGGCCGCCCCGATCCGGACCGGACGGTCGCACCGAGCCGTGACGAGCGCCCGGTCTCCGACCGGGGCGACACGGTCTGCGTCATCGGCGCCGGCGCCAGCGGTCTGACCGCCGTCAAGAACCTGCGTGAGGCCGGCTTCGGCGTGGACTGCTACGAGCGGGAGACGGGTGTCGGCGGCGCCTGGAACTGGCGGCACGACCGCAGTCCGGTGTACGCCAGCACGCACCTGATCTCGTCCCGGCCGTTCACCCAGTTCCCCGACTTCCCGATGCCCGACGACTGGCCGGACTACCCGCACCACAGTCAGCTGCTGTCCTACTTCGAGCGGTACGCCGACCACTTCGACCTGCGCCAGCACATCTGGTTCGGCACCGAGGTGGTCCGCGTCGAGCCGGTCGAGGGGGACCGCTGGGACGTGACCACGCGCAGCACCGGCGGCTACGGCCCCGAGCGCACCTCCCGGTACGCCGCCGTGGTGCTCGCCAACGGCCACAACTGGTCGCCGAAGCTGCCTCGCTACGAAGGGCTTGAGGAGTTCCGCGGCGAGGTCATGCACGCCTCGTCCTACAAGGACCCGGCTCAGTTGCGCGGCAAGCGGGTGCTCGTGGTCGGCGCCGGCAACACCGGCTGCGATATCGCGGTGGAGGCCGCACAGCAGGCGTCGCAGTGCTGGCACTCCACCAGACGTGGCTACTGGTACGCCCCGAAGTACGTCCTCGGCCGCCCCGCCGACCAGGTCAACGACACGCTGCTGGCGTTGCGGGTGCCGCTGCGGGTGCGGCAGTGGCTCTACCACTGGACGCTGCGGCTGACCGTCGGCGACCTGACCCGGTTCGGCATGCCCAAGCCGGACCACCGGGTCTACGAGACGCACCCGATCGCCAACAGCCAGCTCGTCTACTACGTCGGCCACGGCGAGGTCACCCCGGTGCCGGACGTGGCCCGGTTCGACGACCGCGCGGTGGAGCTGACCGACGGCCGGCGCATCGACCCGGAGCTTGTCGTCTTCGCCACCGGCTACCTGCCGCGCTTCGAGTTCCTCAAGGGCCGGGTGCTCGGCGACGAGGACGGCTCCGGGCGGCCTCGGCTGTGGCTCAACGCGTTCACCGCCGGTCATCCCACGCTCGCCGTGGTCGGCCTGGTGCAGCCGGACTCCGGCATCTTCGCGATCTCGCACTGGCAGAGCGTGCTGTTCGCCCGGCTGCTCACGCTGCGCGCCACCCGGCCGGAGCGGGCCGCCGCGTTCGACGGCAGGGTCCGGGCCGGTCTCGGTGAGCGGTACTCGGCGAAGGTCAAGGACAGCACCCGGCACTGGTTCGAGGTCGGGCACGCCGACTACCTGCGCGCGCTCCAGCGGGCGCTGCACGAGCTGGAGGGCTCCAAATGACGACCGAGCGGGTGCGGGTGGTCCGGTCGTGGGAGTGGGCCCGCCCGGAGCGGCCCGCCCGCCGCGAGGTGCTCGCCGCCGTACCGGACCGGGAGGAGGCGAAGCCGCCGCTGCTGTTCGTGCCCGGGTTCGGGCACGGCGCGTGGGCGTTCGCCGAGCACTGGCTGGGGCATGCCGCCGGTCGCGGCTTCCCGGCGTACGCGCTGAGCCTGCGCGGGCACGGCGGCAGCGAGCCGGCGCCGGAGGCGACGCTGCGCTCGTACACCCATGATGTGACGCAGGTGGCGGCGAGCCTGCCGCGGCAGACGGTGCTGGTGGGGCACGGCGCAGGCGCCCGGGTCGTGGCGCACGCGCTGGCCCGCTACCCGGCGCGGGCCGCGGTGCTGGTGGCGCCGGTGCTCGGCGGCTGGGCGACGTTCGGTACGGCGTTGCGGCGCAACCCGGTCGGCACGGTGCCGGCGGTGTTCGGCGCCGGGCTGCGGCTCAACCGGCGGCAGTTGTTCAGCCCGGAGCTGCCGGACGCCGACGCGCGGCGGCACCTGGCCCGGCTGGGCCGCGCCGGGCGGCGGGCGCAGTGGCAGCTGCTGACCGGCCGGTCACCGGAGCCCGCGGTGGGCCGGCCACCGGTGCTGGTGCTCGGCAGCCCGGACGACCGGGTGCTGCCGGCGACGGCGCTGACCAAGGCGGCCCGGCGGTACGCCTCGGCGCCGCTGCTGTTCCCCGGCATGGGCCACGACCTGATGCTCGACGCCCGCTGGCGGGAGCCGATCGACGCCATCCTGGACTGGCTGGAGAAGGACCCGGCGCCCACCAGCGGGTGAGCGCCGGGCGCCGGTCACCTGGTGGCGGGGCGGCGGCCGACGAGCGTTCCGCTCTCCTCCAGCGCGCTGAGGTAGGACGCCGCCCAGGCGTGGATGTCGTTGTGGGCCAGGTGTTCGCGCATCGCGCGCATCCGGGCCGTCACGTCCTCCGGACCGGCGCGCAACGCGGCCAGCAACCCCTGCTTGAGGCCGTCGAGGTCGTGCGGGTTGACCAGGTACGCCTGCTCCAGCTCGGCGGCGGCGCCGGCGAACTCGCTCAGCAGCAGCGCGCCGGTGCCGTCGACCCGGGCCGCCACGTACTCCTTCGCGACCAGGTTCATGCCGTCGCGCAGCGGCGTCACCGCCATCACGTCCGCGACCCGGTAGAGCGCCACCAGCTCGGCACGGTCGAACGGCTGGGTGAGGTAGTGGATCGCCGGCTCGCCGACCCGGCCGAACTCGCCGTTGATCCGGCCGACCTGGTGCTCCACCCGGTCGCGCAGGATCTGGTACTGCGCCACCCGGTCGCGGCTGGGCACCGCCACCTGGACCAGCACCGTGTCGCGGACCTTGATGTCGCCGTTGGCGAGCAGCTCGCGGTACGCCTTGAGGCGCTGCTCGATGCCCTTCGTGTAGTCCATCCGGTCGACGCTGAGGATCACCTGCTCCGGCTGGCCGAGGTCCTGCCGGAGCCGGCGGGCCCGCTCGGCGACCTCGGGACGTGACGCGAGCGCGGACATCTCGGCGGTGTCGATGGCGACCGGGAAGGCGCCCACGCGCACCACCCGGCCGTCCACGCCGATCCGCCGGTCGGTGGCGGGCAGGCCGAGCACCTTGGTGGCGAGCTGGGCGAAGTTGTGCGCGGCCTGGGCCCGCTGGAAGCCGACCAGGTCGGCGCCGAGCATGCCGCGGAGCAACTCGGCCCGGCGGGGCAACTGCATGAACAGTTCCGGCGGCGGGAACGGCACGTGCAGGAAGAACCCGATCCGCAGGTCGGGGCGCAGCTCGCGGAGCAGGCCGGGCACCAGTTGGAGGTGGTAGTCCTGCACCCAGACCAGACCGCCCGGCTCGGCCACCCGGGCCGCCGCCTCGGCGAAGCGCTGGTTGACCCGCTGGTACGCCTCCCACCAGCGGCGGTGGTACTCCGGCTGTTCGACGGCGTCGTGGTAGAGCGGCCAGAGGGTGGCGTTGGCGAAGCCCTCGTAGTGGTCGCGGAAGTCCTCGGCGCTCAGCGGCACCGTGTGCATCCGGACGCCGTCCACGTCCGGCAGTTCGGGTGCGGGGCCGGTGCCGCCGGCCCAGCCCACCCAGGTCGCGGGCGTGTGCCGCAGCAGCGGGTGCAGGGCACTCACCAGGCCGCCGGGGCTGCGGCGCCACTCGAAGGCGCCGTCGGGCGCCACGCTGTCGTCGATGGGGAGGCGGTTGGCCACCACCACGAGGGGGCTCTGTCGCATCTCGGGCAATCCGCTCAGCAGGGGACCGGCGACCCGGAAGGAGACGCAAGCCGGACAGCCGGTGCGGGACGTGACGTTCAGCCTATTCCTACTGACTGTAAGTTACACGCTTGTTACGCCCCGGCCCAGGGCCCGCGGCGTCCCGGCATCCGGGCAGCGCCCGGCGACGCGGCGGTCAGACGACCGCGCCGTCGTCCGGGTCGTGGTCGTCCCGGTCGCCCGGACGCAGCCGCCAGATCAGCATCACGAAACCGGCCAGGATGCCGGTGAAGCCGAGCAGCGTCACCACCTGCGGGTCGACCAGCGACACCACGGTGGGGGAGAGGAACAGCAGGAAGCCGAGCACGATGCAGGCCACGCCGAGCACCGCGTACTTGGAGAAGCGGGGCAGCGGGGGCGGCGGGGGCGGGGTGTAGTGCTCCTCGTCCGACGCCTCGTCGGGCAGGTTCGCGCCGAACGTGTCCAGGCCGTCGAGCAGCGAGGGCTCGTCGTGCCGGTCCCGGCTGAGCGAGACGCCGGAGACGTCGGCCGCGTACGGCAGCCGGCGTACGTCGGTGGCGGTCGGGCCGGCGGGCTCCTCGGCCCGGCCACCGGCGACGGTGCCCGGCGCGGGCGGGTCGTCCACGTCCTCCGCTGCGGGCCAGGGGTGGCTGCCGGCGCTCGGCGCGGTGTGGAAACCGGCGACGATCTTCGCCCACTCGGCCTCGATGTCCGGCTCGTCGGCGCGCGGCGCGTCACCCCCGCCCTCGTCGGCGAGCTGGGTGAGGTAGTCGCGGGCGGTGGTCAGGTGCGACCTGTCGACGTAGAGCCGGTCGACCGGGCGGGCCGGGACGGTGGTGGTGCGGGTCACCGGATTCAGGTCGGCCGAGGGCTGGAGGTAGGCCGCGATGCCACCGGCGGCGAGCACGTCGAGCAGGTGCTCGCCGACGCGTGGATCGACGTCGCCCGCGACCGCGTACTCGGCCGCGTCGAGCCCGTTGTCCCGTCGTCCCCGACGGGGCCCGCCCCCTGACAACGGACACCCCCTTCGCCGATCCCTGCCCGTGCCCTGAATCGTGACACGTCGGCACCCGGTTCCGGGAGTGCGTTGTGGCGTGCCGCTCGTCGTTCGTGCTCTCTTCCCGGTGTCCCGCCGGCACCGACGGCGCTCCGGGGCCGTGCGGCGACCCGTCCGCCGCCACCGACACGGGACGGAGGCCGGTGCTGTACTGGCCAGCAGCCACCTCTTTTCCTCGGATGCCCTCCTCACTCCGCTGATCGTCAAGCGAAAAGTCACATTCATCGCCAAAGCCGAATACTTCCCCGGTAAGGGGACTCAAGGGTCCGCTCACCGGTCCCTCAGGTCGCCCCGGCTCAGGTCGCCCCGGCGATCCGCAGCAGGCCCGCTGCGGCGTGCCGGCCGGCGAACGCGCGTACCCGGTCCAGCGTCGCCGCGCCGGCTGGCGGATCCGCCTCGGTCAGCGGCACGACAGCCAGCGCGGACGCGATCATCTGGTCGGTCACGTCGGTCATCTCCGCGTACCCCTCGGCCGCTGTGGTGAGCAGCCGGCCCGCCCGCGCGGCGTCGCCGTCGTCCCGGGCCAGGGCCGCCTCGGCCGACCGCCCGGCCGAGCGCGCCCAGCGGGTGGTGCGCGGCGACCTCGCCAGCAGGTCGCGCACCAGCACCGCGGCGTCGCCGCCGAGCAGCGCGGCGACGTGGCCGATCGCCGGCACCCACTCGGCGAACGGGATCATCCGGGTCTGCCGCCAGTCCTCGTCCAGCTCGGTCAGCAGCGCCATCGCCTCCTCCCGGCGGCCCTGCACCGCGCGGCAGAGCGCGGCGTGCGCCAGCGTGGAGCGCAGCACCCGCTGGAAGCCGCTGCGCCGTGCCGCGACGAGTGCCTGGTCCACCAGGTCCTCGCCGGTGCCCGGACCGGCCGGGTCGTCGCTGAGCGCCCGGATCCAGCCGGACACGGCCACGATGTGCATGTCCCACTCGTCGGTCGGGCGCCGCGTCGACCCCTCGGCCATCCGCAGCGCCGCCGTCCAGTCCCCGCTGTAGTACGACCGGGCCCACTGGTCGCTGAAGTTCACCGTCAGGGCGTGCTCGCCGGCGAGGTCCAGTGACCGCTGCTCGTCGACAAGCCGGGCCGAGCCGGCCAGGTCACCCTCCTCCTGCAGCACCCAGGCCAGGTTCTGCACCGCGCGGCTACGGCCGGTCAGCCGCTCCACCCGGCACTCCTCGGTCACCTCGGCCAGCTCGGCGTACGCCTCCTCGGCGCCGGCCTGGTAACGGACCACGGCGAGCGTGATGCGCGCGTTCGCCCGGGCCTCCCGCATCCCCAGCCGCTCGGCCAGCTCGGCCGCGGTGCGGGCGGCGATGCACGCCGGCTCGGTCTCCGCGTCGAGCATGTGCGCCCGGGCCAGCTCCAGCAGCACGCCCACCTTGTCCTCGCTGTCCGGCAGCGTGGCGTGCAGCCTGATGGCCCGGTCCAGGCAGCGCATCAGCTCCGAGCGGTCGGCCCGGGCGAAGGCCGCCGTGGCCAGCAGCCGCCACGCCTTCGCCGCGCCCTGCCGGTCACCGGTGTCGGCCAGCCGGCCGGCCAGGTCGGTGAGCAGCGCCGTCCCGCCGCCGTCGAGGAAGCCGTCCCGGTCCCGGTAGAACGCCAGCTCGGCCCGGAACAGCTCCAGTGCCGGGTCCGGACCGCACTCCACGCTCAGCGCGCGGTCCACCAGCGTCGCCGCGGTCTCCAGCGCGTGCAGCTCGTACGCCCGGCGCGCGGCCCGGTGCAGCGCGGACCGGGTCGCGCCGGCGTGCGCGGTCTGGTCCAGCCCGACGGTGCGGGCGATCTCGTGCGCCGTCCATCTGTGGTTGGCCAGCACCTCGGCCCGGTCGTGCTGCCGGCCGTCGGCGAGCTGCTCCAGCCAGTCGGCGGTGCGCTGGTGCCGGCCGACCCGCTCGGCCCGGGGCAGCCGCTGATAGCAGACGTCCCGGACCAGCACGTGCCGGAACCGGTACTCCGCCTGGTCGGGCATCGTCGAGACGGGCAGCTCGTAGACGAGGTCACGGCGCTGGAGGCGATGCAACGCGCGCTCGACCCACTCCACCGGGCGGCCGAGCGCCAGCGCCACCGGCGCCGCCCAGAACTGCACGCCGACCACCGAGGCGGCCTGGAGCACCGCGCGGTCGGCCGGGTCGAGCAGGTCCAGCCGGTTGGCGATGACCGCCTGCACGGTACGCGGCATCCCGGCGCCCCCGGACGGGTCGACGAGCGTGAGCGGGGCCGTCCGCTCCGCCAGCCCGCCGTCGAGCAGCATCCGCGCGTACTCCTGGGCGTAGAGCGGGTTGCCGTCGGCGAACTCGATCAGCGGTGCCCGTGCGTCCTGCGGCAGCGTGGCCTGGCCGAGCAGCAGCGAGTAGAGCGTGTCGATGTCCCCGTCGTGCATCGGCGGCACCGAGATGGACATCGCCCCGCTGATCGTGCCGGTCCAGGCGGGGTGCCGCTCGCGCAGCTCCGGGCGGGCGGTCGCGACGACGAGCAGCGGCACGTTGCGGGCCGCCGCGCCGAGCTGCTCGACGAAGGACAGCATCGCCTCGTCGGCCCAGTGCATGTCCTCGAAGACGAGCACTGTGGGGCCGGTCGTGGCCAGCGTGAGCAGGAAGCGCCGCCACGCCGCCTCGGTCTCGGCCGAGGTGAGCCGTTCGCCGGAGACGCCGACGAGCGGGCCCAGCGCCTCGGCCAGCCGTACCGCGTGCGGGTCGGCGAGGCGGCCCAGCCGCTCGCGCAGCCGTTCCCGGACGGTGGCCGGGTCGTCGACGCCGGTCAGCCCGGCCCAGCCCCGGACGATGTCGGCCAGCGCCGCGTAGGTGACGTTCTCGCCGAACGGCGGGCACTGGCCGGTCAGCCAGGTGACGTGCGTGCCGGGCAGGCTGGCGGCGTGCCGGGCCAGCTCGCGCAGCAGCCGGCTCTTGCCCACCCCGGCCGGGCCGAAGACGGTGAGCAGCTGCGAGGTGCGCTCGGTCAGCGTGCGGTGCAACGCGCTGACCAGCAGACCGCGCTCGTGGTCGCGGTCGACCATCGGGGTCAGCTCGGCGGTCTGCCCGTCGCGCCGGGGCCGGGCCCGCACGGCCAGCCAGATCCGGCTCACCGTGGACCGGCCGCGCAACGTCACCGGCGGCTGGTCGTCGTACTCCATCTCGCGCCGGGTGGCCGCCCAGGTGCTCTCGTCGACCACCACGCCGCCGACCGGGGCCAGCCCCTGCAACCGGCTGGCGGTGTTCACCACGTCGCCGGTGACGAACGCCTGGCCGCCGTCGCGGGCCGCGGCCAGGTCGACCAGGGCCTCGCCGGTGGCGATGCCGACGCGGAACCCGAGTGGCGGATGCGGTCCGGCCGGCTGCTTGGCCAGGCTGCGTTGCAGCTCCAGCCCGGCGCGGACGCAACGCAGCGCGTCGTTGTCGGTGGCCACCGGCGCGCCGAACAACGCCATGACGGCGTCGCCGATGTACTTCTCCACCACGCCGCCGTACTGGTGCACCAGCCGGCGCACGGTGGAGAAGTAGGCCTGTTGCAGGCCGCGGGCCTGCTCCGGGTCGGCCCGCTCGGCGTACGTGGTGAAGTCGACGATGTCGATGAAGAGCACGCTGACCTGACGGCGGTCCTCCTGCACCGCGACGGTGTGGTCGCGCAGCGGCTGCCCGCAGTTGGTGCAGAAGTTGGCGCCGGTGTCGTTGGCGTGCCCACAGCCCGGGCAGGCCGCCGCGAGCGGGCGCCCGCACCCGCCGCAGAAGCGGTCGTCCGGCCCGGCGGTCCGGGCGCAGTGTCCACAGGTGAGGTCGATGTCCGGCTCCGTACGCGTGAGGTCCCCAGTGTCCCGCGCGGCCGCGCAGTCGGGTACCCGACGGGTCGGCGGGACGTCACGGCTGTTCGGCCGGGTCTAGTCTCCCCTAGCAGGAAGTCCTTTCGACAGGGAGTTTGCCGTGCACGTCCGGCTGTCCACCTCATGGACCGATCCACGGGGGACGGTGTGGGCCGTGGGCGACACTGTCGACGTGGACGCCGTCACGCTCGCCGAACTGGAGGAAAAAGGCATGGTGGAGCAGCCCGCCGGTAGCGGATCGACCGAGACCACGACCACCACGACCACGCCGCCGAAGAAGACCGACCCGTCGAAGATCGGCCCCGGGCCCACCGCGCCCCCGGCCGACACCGACAACGACTGACCGGGGCGTACGACGAACGCGGCGGGGGCCGGCGGGACGACCGCCGGCCCCCGCCGTCGTCGTGTCAGCGGTCGTTCATGCCGGCCCGGCGGCGCAGCGCGGCCACGTCGGTGACCACGATGCGGCGTCCCTCGGTACGCAGCCAGCCCCGGCTGGCGAACGAGCCGATGGCCTGGTTGACGCTCTGCCGGGAACCGCCGGCCATCTCGGCGAGCTGGCTCTGGTTCAGCTCGATCGTGATCATCGGGGCCTGGCTCTCACCGGCCAGCCGGACCAGCGTCTTCGCGACCCGGCCGGGCAGGTCGAGGAAGACGTGGTCGGCGTTCTGCTCGGTGAGCCGGCGGATCAACTGGCCCAGCGAGCGCATCACCGCGTCCAGGATGCGCGGGTTGGAGTGCACGAGCTCCATGAACGCGGGCCGGGACAGCGCCAGCGCGGCGCAGTCCTCGATCGCCTCGGCCGACGCCGAGCGGGTGGAGGCGTCCAACAGGGACACCTCGCCGAGCACGTCCGGCGGTCGGATCACCGACAGCACCGCGCGCTCACCGGTGGGGGCGGTGCGGAACACCGCCACCGCGCCGCGGCGCAGCACGATCAACGACTCGCCGGGGTCGTTCTCGACGAAGAGCAGTTGGCCCTTGCGGTAGGTGCGCGGTACGGCCGCGGCGATGACACGCTGCCGCACCTCCGGCTCAAGCCCGGCGAACATCTCCACACCCGTGAGCGCGTCACCCGGCTCCGGCAGGCGAGACTCCACGGCTCAACCCCTCCCCGGTCAGAAGTCACGACTCGCACACCGGGTGAAGCTCTCAGTCCCGGTACGAAGCAGCTCAACCGGTTCGGCGCCCGACGGCGGTACACATCAGATCATGACGCTCCCGTCGCGTGCTGTACACCCCCGGAAACACTTCCGTGACCATGCCCGGTCGCCGCCGGCACGCCGCCGACCTCGGCGGACGCCCCGGCGAGCGGTCCGCGCGGCCGATGGGCGAGGATGGGTGCGATGGTCTACCGCTATTTCTACGACTGCGAATTCATCGAGGACGGCCGCATCGTCGACCTGGTGTCGATCGGCGTCGTCGACGAGTACGGCCGCGAGTTCTACGCGGTCTCCACCGAGTTCGACGACTCCCGGGCGGTGCCCTGGGTGCGGCGCAACGTGCTGGACAAGCTCCCCTCGCCGGCCGACCGGGCCTGGCGCTCCCGCGAGCGCATCCGTGACGACCTGCACGAGTTCCTGCTGGAGCCGGTGCGGGACCGGCCGGGTGAGCAGCTGGAGCTGTGGGCCTGGTACGCCGCGTACGACCACGTCGTGCTGGCCCAGCTCTGGGGCGCGATGCCGGCTCTGCCCCGGGAGATCCCCCGCTTCACCAAGGAGCTGCGTCAGCTCTGGGACGACCGGGGACGTCCCCGGCTGCCGGACGCCGAGGCCGACCGGCACGACGCGCTCGTCGACGCGCGGCACAACCTGGCGCGGTGGCGGGCGATGACCGCGCGGGAGGTTTGACCGGTTCCGCCCAGGGCACCGGAGCGGCAGCTACGCCGATCCGAGGACAGGAGTGCCCCATGAGCAAAGAGCCGACAAACGCCGCGGACGCCCGTCGCCGGGTCACCGAGCTGATCCGGGACGCCCGGATCTGCCTGCTCACCACCACCGGCGTGGACGGGCGTCTGGTCAGCCGCCCGATGGGGTTGCAGGAGGCGGAGTTCGACGGCGACCTGTGGTTCTTCGCGTACGCCGACTCGGCGAAGGTGCGGCAGATCCGGGTGAACCCGCAGGTGAACGTCGGTTTCTCCGACCAGCGGCACCATGCCTGGGTCTCCGTGGCCGGCACCGCCACGGAGGAGTGGGACGCCGAGCGGGCGAAGAAGCTGTGGAACCCGCTGCTGAAGGCGTGGTTCCCGGACGGGCTGGACACGCCCGGGATCACGTTGATCAAGGTGCACGCCGGGTCGGCGGAGTACTGGGACTCGCCCGGCAGCGCCGTGGTGAATCTGCTCGGCTTCGCCAAGGCGGCGGTGACCGGCAAGCCGCCGAAGTCGGGGGAGAACCACGAGGTCAGCTACTGACGGGTAGCCCGTCCGCCGTCCGGAACGGCCCGGGGTGCGGTGTCGGCGTACACCTGTGCCGACTACAGTGCGCAGTGACGGCCCGCCCCGGGCCGGCAACGGCGCCGATGGTCTGATCTGACACATATCCTGGGGCTTATCCGGGCTTCACCTGATGCTCCAGGAGGATGAGCAGATCATGCGTATCGGCGTGCTCACCGGCGGCGGCGACTGCCCAGGTCTCAACGCGGTGATTCGGGCGGTGGTCCGCAAGGGCGTCGCCACCTATGGTCACGAGTTCGTGGGCTTCCGGGACGGCTGGAAGGGCCCGCTCGAAGGCCTGACCAAGCCGCTCGGCATCCCCGAGGTGCGCGGCATCCTGCCCCGCGGCGGCACCATCCTCGGCTCGTCCCGCACCAACCCGTTCAAGATCGAGAACGGCGTGGAGCGGATCAAGGAGAACCTGGCCGCGCAGGGCGTGGACGCGCTGATCGCGATCGGCGGCGAGGACACCCTCGGCGTCGCCACCAAGCTGCACGAGCTGGGCGTCCACGTCATCGGCGTGCCCAAGACGATCGACAACGACCTG
Source organism: Micromonospora sp. NPDC049203 (assembly GCF_043197215.1). Lineage (NCBI taxonomy): Bacteria > Bacillati > Actinomycetota > Actinomycetes > Micromonosporales > Micromonosporaceae > Micromonospora > Micromonospora sp. NPDC049203. Next base: position 45,282 of record NZ_JBICSV010000001.1, read on the forward strand.
GGCGCCACCGACTACACGTTCGGCTTCGACACCGCCGTCAACATCGCCATGGAGGCGATCGACCGGCTGCACACCACAGCGGAGAGCCACCACCGCACGCTCGTGGTCGAGGTCATGGGCCGGCACGCCGGCTGGATCGCCCTGCACGCCGGCCTCGCCGGTGGCGCCAACGTGATCCTGCTGCCGGAGCGGCAGTTCGACGTCGAGCAGGTGGCCGGCTACGTCGAGAAGCGCTTCCAGCACCAGTACGCCCCGATCGTCGTGGTCGCCGAGGGCGCCCAGCCGCTGGACGGCCAGATGGTGCTGCACAACCAGGAGCTGGACGCGTTCGGTCACGTCCGTCTCGGCGGCATCGGCCAGTGGCTGGCCGAGCAGCTGGAGGCCAAGACCGGCAAGGAGGCCCGCACCGTGGTGCTCGGCCACATCCAGCGCGGTGGCACCCCGACCGCGTTCGACCGGGTGCTCGCGACCCGGCTCGGCCTCCAGGCGATCGACGCCGTGCACGAGGGCGACTGGGGCAAGATGGTCGCGATGCAGAGCACGGACATCGTCCGCGTCCCGCTCGCCGACGCCACCCGCGAACTGAAGACCGTGCCGCTGGAGCGGTACGCCGAGGCCGAGGTCTTCTTCGGTAGCTGATCGACGGCACACGGCGTGGCGGGCCGTCGACCGGCCCGCCACGCCGTGCCCACGTGACCCGGGAAGGGGTACGGCTGATGGCAGGTCAGGTGCATACGGTCGCGGTGATCGGCGCGGGCAAGATCGGCGAGCTGATGCTCTCCGGGCTGCTGCGTTCCGGCTGGCCGGTGGAGCGGCTGCTCGCCACCGCGCGGCGGCCGGCCCGGGCGCGGGAACTGACCGAGCGCTACGGCGTACGGGTGGTGGACAACCTGACCGCGGTGGCCGAGGCCGAGGTGCTGGCGGTGTCGGTCAAGCCGCAGGACGCCGCCGCGCTGCTGGACGAGATCGGCCCGAAGGTGCCGGCCGACAAGCTGGTCATCTCGCTCTGCGCCGGCCTGCCGACCGCCTTCTTCAACCGCCGGCTGCCCGAGGGCACCCCGGTGGTCCGGGTCATGACCAACACCCCGGCGCTCGTCGACCAGGCGATCAGCGCGATCTCGGCGGGCGCGTACGCCAGCGGCGAGCACCTGGCGCTGGCGGAGGGGATGTTCTCCCCGCTCGGGGCGACGGTACGGGTGCCCGAGTCGCAGCAGGACGCGGTGACCGCGCTCTCCGGCTCCGGCCCGGCCTACTTCTACCTGCTGGTCGAGGCCATGATCGACGCCGGCATCCTGCTCGGCCTGCCGCGCCAGGTGGCGCACGAGTTGATCGTGCAGACCGCCATCGGCTCGGCGGTGATGCTGCGCGACTCCGGCGAGCACCCGGTGAAGCTGCGTGAGGCGGTCACCTCGCCCGCCGGCACCACCATCTCCGCGATCCGTGAGCTGGAGAACCACGGCGTACGCGCGGCGATGCTGGCGGCGCTGGAGGCGGCCCGGGACCGGGCCCGGGAGATCGCCGCCCAGGCCGACTGACGCTCAGCCGGGCGGCGACGCCGGCCGCGGGTGCCGGCGGAGCAGCGGGATCAGCACGGCCAGGGCGATCAGCCCCCACAGCGGCACCCAGCGGGGCCGGTGCTGGGCCAGCGTGCCGATCGCGCCGCCGGCGCTGTAGCTGACCAGGGCGAGCAGCCCGAGCAGGGTGCCGCGCCGGGCCCGTCCCCGGCCGGCGGTGGGGCCGAACAGCCAGCGGGCGGCCCGCTCACCGGTCTTCGTCGTGGTGTCCGACTGGTAGGTGATCGGCGTCGCGATGCCCGCGGTACGCGTCGCCACCGTGGTCAGGCTGCCCATGGCGACCGCTCCGGCGGCGGCGAGCAGCACCCGTGCGGCCGTCCCGTGCCGGCCGTACGCGAGGGCCAGGTTGAGCACCGTCCAGACGGCCATTGCGGCTTCGGTGACCGCGATGTCGACGAGTGGGGCCGCGGTCGGCCGCGTACGGCGGCGCAGCAGGTTGACCAGCCCGGCGGTGGTGGCGAACGCGACGATGGACGCGGCCGAGACCGGCCAGGTGGGATGCGCGCCGGCCGGTCCCATGCCGAAGAAGATGGCGTTGCCGGACTGGTTGGCGACGAACGCGCCGTACCGCAGGAACGCGAAGGCGTCCAGCGCGCCGGCGGTGACGACGGCGAGCACCAGCGCGGCGATCGGGTGGCGGAACTCGCGGTAGGAGTCCGCGGAGCCGTACGGCGCCGACCGGTTCACCCTTCCCCCGTCCGTGTGCAGGAGCCACCCCGGCGGCGTCCGGCCGTTTCACTGTCGGACCGCAGCGGCGAACCTACTATATGTCGCATATGTGGGTCTTCGGCCGTTTCGTTGGCGGTCGCCGGCGGACGGGGTGAGATGGCGGCGAGCGGACGCGCGGCCGGCCGGCCGTCCCGTCGCAACCTCGTGGCGATCCTGTCGATCGTCGTCCTCTCCGGCGCCTTCTTCGGCTACGACCAAGGCGTCATCAGCGGCGCGCTGCACGACATCCGCCGCACGTTCGACGTGGGCACCTTCGAGGTGGAGGAGGCGGCGAGCTGGGTGACTGTGGGCGCGCTGGCCGGCGCGCTCGCCGGTGGTCACCTCGCCGACCGGGCCGGCCGGCGGGGCGCGCTGTGGGTCGCCGGCGGCGCGTACGTCGTCGCCGCGATCGTGCAGGCGGCGGCGCCGACCATCGGCGCGCTGCTCGGCGCGCGGGTGCTCCTCGGGGTGGGCATCGGCGTGGCCTCGGTCGCCGGGCCGATGTTCGCGGCCGAGGCGGCGCCGGAACGGGTCCGCGGTGGCCTGCTCGGGGTCTACCAGTTCTCCATCACCTTCGCGATCTTCATCGGCTACCTGGCGGACGAGCTCTTCACCGGCGGCGACTCGTGGCGGTACCTGCTCGGCGCGGCGGTCGTGCTGGGCGTGGCGCTGATCCTGGTGACTGTGGTGGTGCCGGACTCGGCGGTCTGGTACCTCAAGCGGGGCGACCGCCGTCGCGCCCGCGAGTCGTTGTGCCGCACCGTCCCCGAGCAGCGGGTGGAGCAGCGCCTCGGCGAGATCGAGAAGAGCCTGCACGGCCGCACGGCGAGCTGGCGGGAACTGCTGTCCCCGCAGTGGCGGCGTCCGCTGGCGCTGGGTGTGGGGCTGGCGCTGTTCCAGCAGGCGACCGGGATCAACGGCATCATCTACTACGCCGACTCGATCTTCGCGGCGGCGGGGTTCCGTACCCCGCAGGCGCAGCTCTCCGCGACCACCTGGGCGGTCGGCGCGGTGGACGCCGCGTTCGCGCTGGTCGCGGTCGGCCTGCTCGACCGCGTCGGCCGCCGGCCGCTGCTGCTGGTCGGCCTGGCCGGGATGGCGGTCTCGCTCGCCGTGGTCAGCGTCAGCTTCCTGGGTGCCGGTGCCGGTGCCGGTGCCGGTGCCGGGCGCGGCGAGGGCCGGGTCACCACCGCGGGCCTGTTCCTGCTGGTCGGCGTGATCTTCTTCGTCGCGTTCTACGCCGTGTCGATCGGCCCGGCCGCCTGGACCGTGATCAACGAGATCTATCCCGGTCCGATCCGCGGCCGGTGCGTGGCGATCGCCACCGCCACCCACTGGGGCACCGAGTACCTGATCACGCAGTTCTTCCTGAGCCTGCTGGACGCGCTCGGCCGGTCGGGCGTGTTCGCGCTCTTCGCCGGGCTGTGCGTGCTCGGTTTCCTGTTCGTGCGGCGCTACCTGCCGGAGACCAGGGGCCGGACGCTGGAGCAGATCCAGCAGATGTGGGTCGCCGACTACGACCGGCGCGAGCGGGCGCACACCAACCCCTGAAATCTCCCTGAACGGGCTTCGAACCGGCCAAAGCTCTCTTACCGTGACGGGATAGCTGAAACCGTACAGAAGGTGCGGACGAAGGGGTCACGAAGTGCATCTCACGCCGAAGGAATTCGACAAGCTGACGATCCACTCGTTGGCGATGGTCGCAAACGCCCGCAAGGCGCGCGGGGTCAAGCTCAACCACCCCGAGGCCGTGGCGGTGATCTGCGCCGCGGCGCTGGAGGGCGCGCGCGAGGGCAAGACCGTCGAGGAGGTCATGAACGACGCGAGCCATGTGCTCACCGCCGACGACGTGATCCCCGGCGTGGCGGACATGATCCCGATGCTCCAGGTCGAAGCGGTCTTCACCGACGGGTCGCGGCTGATCACCGTCCACTCACCCATCCAGTAGAGCAGCGACCGGAGGCCGCGGTCTCCGGCAGAGCGGGGGCGACATGGCGAAGCAACACCCGGGACCGAACTCCAAGCACCTTCGGCCCATCGGCGGCTACAAGCTCAGCGACCAACCTCTGGAACTCAACGCCGGGCGGCCGGTGACCGAGGTGGTCGTGCGGAACACCGGTGACCGGCCCATCCAGGTCGGCTCCCACTTCCACTTCTTCGAGGCCAACCGCTTCCTGGAGTTCGACCGCCCGGCGGCGTTCGGCAAGCGGCTGAACATCCCGGCCACCACCTCGATCCGGTTCGAGCCCGGCGACCGCAAGACCGTCCAGTTGATCCCGTACGGCGGTTCCCAGCGGGTCTACGGCTTCAACGGCCTGGTCCAGGGCTGGACCGGCGACGGGCCGATCCCCGGGTACCGGCCGGACCGGGCCGAGGCGCTCCACCAGGCCCAGACGCGCGGCTTCAAGACGACGACGCAGCAGCAGGGCCAGGCCAAGGACCAGGGCAAGGACCAGGCCAAGGGCAAGGACCAGGACAAGAGCGGCAAGGGCAAGAAGTAGCCCGGCCTTCCTTCGACGCGCCAGAGCTGGAGCGAGAACGCATGAGTCAGATCTCACGGCAGGAATATGCCGGAATGTACGGCCCGACCACGGGCGACCAGATCCGGCTGGGTGACACCGACCTCTACATCGAGATCGAGAAGGACCTGCGGGTCCTCGGTGACGAGGTCATGTACGGCGGTGGCAAGACCCTGCGCGACGGCATGGGCAGTGCCAGCCAGGCCACCAGCGCCGAGGGCGTGGTGGACCTGGTGATCACCAATGTGACGATCGTCGACGCGCTGCTCGGTGTGGTCAAGGCGGACGTGGGGATCAAGGACGGCAAGATCGCCGGGATCGGCAAGGCCGGCAACCCCAACATCATGGACGGGGTGACACCGGGCCTGGTGACCGGTCCGGGCACCGACGCGATCTCCGGTGAGCACCTGATCCTGACCGCCGGCGGCATCGACGCGCACGTCCACCTGGTCACCCCGCAGCAGGTGTGGGCCGCGCTCAGCAACGGCGTTACCACCCTCTGGGGCGGCGGTACCGGGCCCACCGACAGCACGAACGGCGTCACCATCACGCCCGGCCCGTGGAACATCCAGAACATGATGCGGTCCTTCGAGGACCTGCCGATCAACATCGGCCTGCTGGGCAAGGGCAACAGCAGTGGCCGGGCGCCGCTCGTCGAGCAGATCATGGCCGGGGTGCCCAGCTTCAAGATCCACGAGGACTGGGGCGCCCCGCCCGCGGTGATCCGGTCCTGCCTCGCCGTGGCCGACGAGTACGACGTCCAGATCAGCATCCACACCGACACGCTCAACGAGAGCGGCTACATCGAGGACAGCATCGCCGCCTTCGAGGGCCGGACCATCCACACCTTCCACACCGAGGGCGCCGGTGGCGGGCACGCGCCGGACATCATCAAGGTCGCCGGCCAGATGAACGTGCTGCCCGCGTCGACCACGCCCACCGTGCCGTACGGCATCAACAGCCAGTCCGAGCTGTACGACATGATCATGGTCTGTCACAACTTCAACCCGAAGGTGCCCTCGGACGTCGCCTTCGTGGAGAGCCGGATCCGCACCGAGACCATCGCCGCCGAGGACGTGCTCCTCGACGAGGGCGTCATCTCGATGATGCAGAGCGACTCGCAGGCCATGGGCCGGGTTGGGGAGACCTGGCTGCGGACCGTCCAGCTCGCCGGCCAGATGAAGAACGTCCGCGGCAAGCTGGCCGAGGACTCCGACGCCAACGACAACTTCCGGGTCCTGCGCTACGTCGCCAAGATGACCATCAACCCGGCGATCACCCAGGGCGTCTCGCACGTCATCGGCTCGGTCAGCCCGGGCAAGCTCGCCGACCTGGTGCTCTGGGAGCCCGCGTTCTTCGGCACGAAGCCGAAGATGGTGCTCAAGGGCGGCATGATCGCCTGGTCGATCATGGGCGACCCGAACGCCTCGCTGCCCACCCCGCAGCCGGTCTACTACCGGCCCATGTTCGGCGCCACCGGCTCCCAGCTCGCCAGGAACTGCGTGACCTTCGTGTCCCGCGCCGCGCACGAGTCGGGTGTGGCCGAGCAGCTCGGCCTGCAACGGCAGGTGATGCCGGTATACGGCTGCCGCAACCTGACCAAGCGCGACATGGTGCGCAACGACCGTACGCCGAAGCTCGAAGTCGACCCGGAGACCTTCGCCGTGAAGATGGACGGCGTGCACGCGACAGTGCCGGCGGCCAAGAACCTCCCCCTCAGCCAGCTCTACTTCTTCAGCTGACCCGGCGCGGTGCCCGCAGCCGGCCCGGCCGGTGGCGGGGTCGCGTGAAAGGAGAACACATGCTCGTCGAAACGGTACTCGGCAACGTGAACGAGCCGGCCTGGACCGAGCGGCTCCGGGAGGCCAAGGTCGACGACCTGGTCCTCGACCAGTGGGACGCCCAGAAGAGCCGGCTGCGCCGGACCACCAGCCTCGGCACCGAACTGGCGCTGTCCCTGGCCCGCGGTGTACGGCTGCGCGACGGTGACGTGCTGGCCTGGGACGACGCCACGGCGACGGCGGTGGTGGCCCGGATCGCGCTCGGCGAGGTCATGGTCGTGCACCTCGACACGCTGCACGGTGAGTCCCTGGACATGGTGATCCGCTCGGCCGTCGAGCTCGGCCACGCGATCGGCAACCAGCACTGGCCGGCGGTGGTGAAGGGCACCAAGATGTACGTCCCGCTCACTGTGGACCGCAAGGTCATGGACTCGGTGATGCGCACGCACGCGTTCACCGGCCTCACCCACGAGTTCATCCCCGGCACCGAGATCATCGCGTACCTGGCCCCGCACGAGTCGCGGCGCCTGTTCGGCGGGGCCGACTCGACCCCGCACACGCACCTGCCCGCCGATCTGAACTGAGGGGCCGGGGTGTCCACGGTGACCGAGGCCCTGAAGCTGCTCCAGTTCGGTGACTCGGTCTTCCCGGTCGGTGCCTTCTCCTTCTCCAACGGGTTGGAGACGGCGGTCGAGCAGGGCGCGGTGCACGACCGGGCCACGTTGCAGGAGTTCGTGCGTACTGTCACCCGCGCCGCCGCCACCGGTGACGGGGTGGCGCTGCTCGTGGCGCACCGCGCCGCCCTCGCCGGGGACCCCGACCGGATCCGGGCGGCCGACGAGGCCGTACACCTGCGCAAGATCAACGAGGAGACGCGGACGATGACCGTCCGCATGGGGCGCAAGCTGGCCGAGGCCGCCGAACGGGTGGTGGGGGAGTCCCTGCTGCGCAAGCGCGTCGCGGAGAGCGGCACCGGCGTCCCGGTCACCTACCCGGTCGCGCTCGGCGTGCTCTTCGCCGAACTCGGCGTGGACGAGGCGGACGCGTTCGCCGCCCACCAGTACGGCGCGGCCTCCATGGTGCTCGGCGCGGCGGTCCGGCTGATGCGGGTGGACCACCTCGACACCCAGTCGATCCTCTTCGCGGTGAACGAGCGGGTCGGCGAGGACTACGAGGAGGTGCGCACCGCCGGGCTCGACGACATGCAGAGCTTCGCGCCGCACCTCGACGTGCTGGCCGGCGCGCACCAGCACGCACACGTACGGATGTTCATGAGCTGAACGCTCATCACCTGAAGGGCTTTCTCAACAATGAAATCAGCGAGTCGGATCGGCGTGGGCGGCCCGGTGGGCAGCGGCAAGACGGCCATCATCGAGGCCGTCGTGCCCCGCCTGGTCGAGCAGGGCCTGCGCATCCTGGTCATCACCAACGACGTGGTCACCACCGAGGACGCCAAGCACGTCCGCCGCGCCCTGACCGGCGTGCTGGTGGAGGAACGCATCGTCGGGGTGGAGACCGGCGCCTGCCCGCACACCGCTGTTCGCGAGGACCCCAGCATGAACCTCGCCGCGGTGGAGGACATGGAGGCGCGGTTCCCGGACAGCGACGTCGTGCTCATCGAGAGCGGCGGGGACAACCTCACGCTCACCTTCAGCCCCGCGCTCGTCGACTACTTCATCTACGTGATCGACGTGGCGGCCGGCGACAAGATCCCGCGCAAGAACGGCCCTGGTATCTCCAAGTCCGACATCCTCGTGATCAACAAGACCGACCTGGCCCCGTACGTCGACGCCGACCTGGACGTGATGGCCCGCGACGCCGAGCTGATGCGCGGCGGCAAGCCGTTCGTGTTCACCAACTGCAAGACCGGTGAGGGCATCGACGACCTGGTGGACCTGGTCCGCCGCAACGCGCTCTTCGACGCCGAAGTCCTGGCATGACCACTCTGGACTCCGTCCGGGAACTCGCGCCGTACCAGGACCAGCCGGCGCAGTTGCCGGCTGCCGCGAACGGCAAGGTGGGCATCCTCCGGCTGGGGTTCGAGCGGCGCGGCGACCGGACCATCATGCGCGACGTCTTCCGGCAGTCCCCGCTGCTGGTGCAGCGCGCGCTGTACTGGGACGAGGAGATGCCGGGCCTGCCCTGCGTCATGATCCTCACCACCTCCGGCGGCGTGCTCCAGGGCGACCGGCTGCGCATGGACGTCGGCCTCGGGCCCGGCGCGCAGGCGCACCTGGTCACCCAGGCTGCCACCAAGATCCAGGAGATGGACGCCAACTACGGCACCCAGACCCAGAGCTTCACCCTGGCCGACGACGCCTACCTGGAGTTCCTGCCCGAGCCGGTGATCCCGTTCCGGCGCAGCCGGTTCGTCTCCGACACCGTGGTCCGCCTGCCGCAGACCGCGACGATGCTGTACGCCGAGGTGCTCCAGCCCGGCCGCAAGTACTACCGCGACGGCGAGATCTTCGCGTACGACCTGTTCTCCACCACGCTGCGGGCGCAGCGGCCCGACGGACGCCCGCTGTTCGTGGAGAAGTTCGTCATCACTCCCGGCCGGGTCCCGGTGACGCGGATCGGCGTGATGGACCGCTTCCACGTCTTCGGCAACGCCGTGCTGCTCACCGACCCGGACCGGGCGGCCCGGGTCTTCGAGCGGACCGCGACGCCGGTGTGGGACGAGCAGACGCCGCTGGCCACCGCTGTCAGCCGGCTGCCGAACGACGCCGGCCTGGTGTTCAAGGTGCTGGGCCAGGAGACCGAACCGGTCCGCGCCGCGGTACGCGCGTTCTGCACGGCCGCCCGTGAAGAGGTGACCGGCTGCACCTTCCCGCCGGTCTTCAGCTGGCGTTGAGGCGAGGAGAAGACCGACATGGCCGACATCGGACGAGGCTGGCGCCACCTGGCCGACCGGAACCCACTGGTCCGGTTCGTCGACGCGTGCCTGCGCGGCGCCGCCCAGGTGGTGCTGCAGAACAATCCGCTGAGCGGCCTGCTCATCCTGATCGCGCTCGCCTGGGGCGCGTTCGAGGCCGGCACACCCCGGGTGATCGGTGGCGGCGTGCTCGCCCTGGTCGTGGGCACCGCCACCGCGCTGGCGCTGCGGGTCGACCCGGCCAGCTGGCGCAAGGGCCTGTTCGGCTTCAGCCCGCTGCTGACCGGCCTGGCGGTGCCCACGTTCCTCGACAAGCGCCCGATGATGTGGCTCTACCTGGTGCTCGGCGCGATCGGCACGGTGGTGGTCACGCTCGCCCTCAACGCCGTCTTCAAACGCTGGAACCTGACCGCCTACACCTTCCCGTTCGTGCTCACGACCTGGTTCCTGCTGATGGGCGCGTACCAGTTCGACAAGTTCACGGTGCTGACCAAGCTGACACCGACGTTCCCCGGCGAGGGACCGCTGACCGGCGGCACCTTCGGCTGGGGCCTCATCCCGACCTTCCTCAAGGGCGTGTCCCAGGTCTACCTGATCGAGAGCTGGGTCACCGGACTGCTCATCCTCATCGCCCTGCTGATCAACTCCCGCTGGTCGGCGCTGTTCGCGGTGATCGGCACCGTCGGCGCGACACTGCTGGCGCTCTGGTTCGGCGCCGACGGCGCGTCGCTGGACAAGGGCCTGTTCGCCTTCAACGCCGTGCTGACCGCGATCGTGGTGGGCGCTGTCGCGCACCGCCCCGGCACGCTGGTGACCGTCTACACGCTGTTCGGCATCGCGCTGACGCTGTTCGTACAGATGGCGCTGACCACCATGCTCACCCCGCTGGGCATTCCGGTGCTGACCGGTCCGTTCAACATCGCCACCTGGCTGTTGCTGCTGCCGGACCGGCACTTCGCGCCGTTGCCCAACCACGAGCGGGTGAAGGACACCTTCCTGGCCACCGCTCGTGACTCCGTCCACCTGCGAGACAAGGGGGGAAACCATGTCCGCTCCGAACGCGGGTGACACCGCCTGGGTGCTTGTGTGCGCCGGCCTCGTCCTGTTCATGACACCGGGCCTGGCCGCCTTCTACGGCGGTATGGTCCGCACCCGCAACGTGCTGGCGATGCTGCAACAGAACATGATCGCGTTGGGCGTGGTCAGCCTGACGTGGGTGCTCGTCGGCTACACCATCGCCTTCGGCGACGACGCCGGCAGCGGGCTGTTCGGCAACCTGGAGCTGTTCGGGCTCACCGATCTGAAGGTGCCGCCCGCGCCCAACCTGCACGTGGTCGACGGCCGGATCACCATCCCCACGCTGGCGTTCGTCCTGTTCCAGATGATGTTCGCGGTGATCACACCGGCGCTCGTCACCGGCGCCACAGCGGGCCGGCTGCGCTTCGGCGGCTGGGTGCTGTTCCTCGCGGTCTGGTCGGTGGTGGTCTACGCGCCGATCGCGCACTGGCTCTGGCACCCCGGCGGATGGCTGGCGAAGTTCGGCACCCAGGACTGGGCCGGCGGGCTCGTCGTGCACGCCAGCGCCGGCGCCGCCGTGCTGGCCGTCCTGCTCGTCGTCGGCCGCCGCCGGGACTGGCCGCACACCGCCGCGCCACCGAACTCGATCCCGCTGACCATCGTCGGCGCGGGGATCCTCTGGTTCGGCTGGTTCGGCTTCAACGGCGGCGACGGCCTCCAGGCCAACGGCCTGGCCGCGCAGGCCGTCCTCAACACGCACCTCGCCGCCGCGGCGGCGATGCTCGTCTGGCTGGGGCTGGAACGCGTCACCGACGGGCACAGCACCGTCGTGGGCGCGGTCTCCGGCGCGGTGGCGGGCCTCGCGACGGTCACCCCGACCGCCGGGTACGTCAACGCGGCCTCGGCCGTCGCGATCGGGGCGCTGGCCGGCCTGGTCTGCCACTTCGCGCTGAAGCTGAAGTACCTGCTGCGCCTCGACGACGCGCTCGACGTGCTCGCCGTGCACTTCGTCGGCGGCATGCTCGGCACGCTCCTGCTCGGCCTGTTCGGCAACCGCGGGGTCAACCCGCTCGGCGCCGACGGGCTGTTGCTCGGCGGCGGGGGCGGCCTGCTGTGGCGCCAGATCGTCGGCGTGGTCGCGGTGGTCGCGTTCTCCTTCGTCCTCACCTGGCTGATCGCCGCCGGGGTGCAGGCGCTGATCGGCCTGCGCGTGCCGCTCGCCGACCAGGAACGCCTGGACCAGGCGCAACAGGGCGCCGACGCGTACCACCTAGGCGGGGTCACCAGCCTGACCGCGCCGGGCGCGCCCCGCCGCCGTACCGGAGCGGCGCCGGCCGGCGAACCGGCAGTGCCACCAGGCCAGCGGGTACGGGTGGTCACCGCGCTGCTGGAACCGGATCCGGCGGCCAACAGCGCCGACCTGCGCGACGCCCTGCTTGCCGCCGGCGCGATCTCGGTGATCGTCAGCGACGCCGCCGTGGCGACGACCACGCCGCAGGCGAGCCTGCTGCCGCGCGGCTACTGGCAGGACCAGCCCCTCGCCGCCCGATTGCGGGTCACGGTGCTGGTCGGCGCTGACGGCGTGGGTGCGGTGCTGGACGAGCTGGACCGGATGGGCGCGCGGCGGAGCGACACGTTCGTGCAGGAGGCGGAACGCGTCTGATTCCTTGAGTGGTAGGGCGCGATGACGCAGGCTGTGCGTATGGCGCGACAGCATTCTCCGATCCTCGACCCGCCACCCGGTCACGGCCTTCGCCATGCGCTGGGATCGGGCGGCTCGTGGTAGCGGGCAACGGTCACGTCGACAGGCCAAGCCGTCGAGTCCCGCGACGGGACATGATCATCCGCCCGTTCCCCGTCTTGGCTGCGGACCAACAGCCTGAGGCCGCTCTGGACCGTTTGCGCGGGTGGGCGGAAGGGCAGGCTGAGGACGCGGTTGCCTGGTACCTGCGCGACAAGGCGGTACGCCGCAGGATCTCCCGCCTGCTGCGCGGTTGCGCGATTCTGCTGGGGATCGCTGGCGGAGTCGTGCCCCTCGTCAGCGCGGCGAGCGCTGGGAGCGGCGCCAGCTGGGGATATGTCCTGCTCGCTATTGCTGGTGGCTGCCTGGCCTTCGACCACTTCTTTGGCCTGTCCTCCGCCTGGATGCGCGACATCGCTACCGCGCAAGCGCTTCAGCGGGCACTCATCGAGTTCCGGCTGGACTGGGTTGCCACGCAGTTGGGTGTCGCGGCCACGGAGGACGCGGTGGTACGGCGGCGCGAGGAACTAATCCGCGTGCTCGTGCTGCGGACGGCCGAGTTGGTCGAGGCGGAGACCGGCGAGTGGCTCAGTGAGTTCCGCAGCAACATCGGTGACCTAAACCGGCGGAGCGGATGGTCGCCCGCAGCGGACCACACCTCCGTCGGAGCGGGTCAATCGGCCGGTGCCGCCGGCAAGCAGGCCGATATCACTTGAGGCCGCCTCGGGTGCGGTGCAGCACTGAAGGTGTAGTGGTCGCACAACTCGCGGAAGGCGTCGAGCGTCACGTCCGGCGCGTACTGCGGAGGATCATCGCTCTTGACTTCTGCTGCGGTGACGGCCGCCGGGTCCCAGTGGGACAGTGCGACCAAGCCGCGCCAGAGGTCGGAGTCGTGGTGGGTGCCGTAGCGAGCCCAGGCGGCGAGCATCCCTGCTCGCTTGGCCATCGCCACGTCCTTGCTCAGGCTGTCGCCCACGTACAGGCAGTGGGCAGTCGGAACGCCGAGCTGCTCGGAGATCTGACGGGCGATCTCCGGATTGGGCTTGCGTGCCGTCGGTGGCAGTACGCGAACCTCGATTGCGGCCGGAAGGGACAGTCGATCGGCGCCCAACGGGTGTGGTGGCCCGACGAACCGGGGCGCGTAGATCGCCTCCAACATCGCGTCCAACCCGAGCGACCTTGCTCGACTGCTGATGTTCACGTCCTTGGCCTCGGTGTGTCCCACAACGTGACAACCTGTGGCCTTGATGGCCCGGAGCGTGCTTTCCACATCCGGATAGAGGTGAAGGTGACGTCGCCGGACCTCGTTGAAAGCGGCGAAGGCCGGCAGTAGGTGCTCGTGTCGTGCTCGTTGGCTCATCCCGGGTAGGCGTCGCTCGACGGCAGAGGTCTCGAGCAGCGCGAAGGGGTGCTCGGTGTTGCCGTGGTTGCGGTGAACGGCCTGGAGGTTGTTGCGCAACTCGTCCTCGGACACGTCGAGGAGTTCGGCGGCTACGGCCACCATCGCTCGCACTGCCGGCACGAAGTACGCCACCCAGTCGTACAACGTATTGTCCATGTCGAGGATGAGGGCGTGCACGACGGGCCGTCTGATGGTCATGGGGAAACGACCTTCCAGGGGGCAATCTCAAGCCGGCCGTCTGACCCTGTTGCCAGCGGGGCCCGCCAGGTCATGAAGCGTTCGAACGAGCCTTGTTGTTGACTCCGGTACATCTCCAACTCCACGACTGGACCCGCCATCCGGATCAGGTTGAAGAAGTTACGCCGACCGTCTGACGATCTCGAGCCGCTGCTCCCGCCACCGACGATGTTGAAGCGTCCCAGGTCCCAGCGTTCGTTGCTGTATTCGGGGAGATGGTACGCCTCGGTGCGCCAGACGAACGCGCGGTGCTTGTGCCCGTGCACCGCGAGGTGCACCCCGTCACGGGCGGCCAGGCGCTGGATCCTTGGTGCGTCGATGGCGATCCCGAAACCCGTCGCGTACTCGTCGGGCGATTCGAGGTCCTCGGTCAGTGCGAGATGATGATGCAGCGCGAGCACGCGCAGGGCTGATCCAGGGCTCGACCAGGCGAGCGCACTGGTCACCTCGCGGTATGCGGACTCCTGGACCCGGCCCATGCCCGCCAGGAACGACTGCCCCTGTTCCAGCGAACTGGAGTTGACCGCGGCGATGTCGACCAGGTTGCCGCCGGGGAAGACGAAGCGGCGAGCCATCGAGAGGTGGGGTGAGGCCGGGTATCCGTATAGGGCGCGAAAGAACTCCCGGTAGTCGGCCGTTGCCGCCGCCGGAGCCACCTCGACCGGTGCTCCGTATTCGTACGAGTCACCGCGGGTCCAGGCGATGTCGTGATTGCCGGGGATGACGACGAGATGTTCCATGCCCAGCCCGAGCAGCCCATTGGTGAGCTTGAAGAGGCCGGCCCGCGCCGCCGCGAACTCGTCGCGGTGGGCGACGTAGGTGAGATCGCCCGTTACGAGGACCGCTCCTACCGACCGCTGATCACGAGCCAGGGCATCGGAGATCGCGTCGACCATGGTCGGGCGAGTAGCGCCGTCCTCGGTCTCCAGCCGCCACTGATGCTCCGACCGAAACCGCCCGGTCGCATAGTGCGGATCGGTGAGGTGCAGCAGCCACGGCCCTGGGCAGGCGATCGGCTCGGCGGACAGCGCGCCGTCCTGGCGTGGCGACGCGGTCAGGAACCGCTCGCTGGAGTCAGCCGGCTGGGCCGGACGGATCTCCCAGATGGTGGTGTCCATCGCGCGCAGCTCGTCAGCGTCCAGGATCCGCTTACCCACCAGCCGCTCCATTTGGCCTCGCGGATGATGTGGCAACGGCGGTGCGGCGGCGAAGGAGAACTTCCCGAAGAATTCCATCGGCTCCTCGGCCAGGGCCACCAGCCGTAGCCATCCCCGGCTGTGCCGACTCGCCCGATAGTAGGGTGGAACGCCGTCCCGTTCGGCGTCGGGCGGACTGAGCGAGGTGAAGGCCCCGAGATCGTCCGGCTGCGGCAGGATCACGCGGTCGACGATGGCGGGATGAACGAGGCCCGTCCCGGAGTGGAACAGCCCGATCGGCACCCGAGGTCCCTCCAGCGTCTCGCGTTCGAGCGCCTCCCATACCTCCAGTCGTCCGGGTTCGTTGGGTCGCTTCCACCAGCCCCACCAGCACCAACCACGCTCCTGCAGGACGGCGCGATGCTCGGGCAGGGTGTCGGCGACCAGATCCCGGTACCGGAACAGGTACCGCGGGTCCGGGGTGCTGGGGCTGGGCGAACGATCGCTCATGCCAGTGAGCCTCCAACGGCGGGCGAGGGGTGTCCGGGCAAGCCGAGGGCCGATCCGGGAGAAACCATCTGTATACCCGAGCGCGACGATGCTCGATACCCGGCGCCGTTCCGGCGGTGCCGTGTGGCAGCTTCCCTCCGGACGGTCGTGCCGCATACTGGCCCGGTGTTCACTCTCGCCCAGGCGCGACACCTGGTGGCCACGCTGCGGCCGCGCGTCGACGAGCTGATCCGGCTGCGGGCCGACCTGGCCGAGCTGCGGGTCGATCTGGCCGATCACGGCGTCAGCGCGCTCGGCGGGTTGGCCGAGGTGAAGGCGCTGGAGGCGCGGTTGCATCTCGTGGTGGACGAGTTCCACCAGCACGAGATCGCGGTGAAGGGGATCGCCCCGGTGCTGCTCGACTTCCCCGGTGAGCGCGACGGCCGGGCGGTGCTGTGGTGCTGGCTGGAGGGGGACACCGACATCCGGTGGTACCACCGGGTCGAGTGCGGTTTCGCCGGCCGCCGCCCCGTCTGAGCGAGCCGTGGTCCGGCCCGAGCCGCCCTGTCCGCGTCTGATCTGCGTCGATTCGTCCTCGCTGGCGGAAACCTTCGGTGCGGTGCGCGAAACCGGCAACGATTTGTCGGCGTAAGTCGCTATGCGCGCCGGGCCGCAAATCGGTGATCTTCCATGCCCTGTGATCTTATTGATATCTATCTCTCACCACCACTTCACGCCCCCAGGAGTGCGACGTGCGGAGATCCCGTCTTGCCACCCTCGCCCTGACTCTGGCCGCCTCGGTCGGGGTCACTCTGTCTCTGGCCGCCCCCGCCCAGGCGGCCCCGTCCGACCGCTATGTCGCGCTCGGCGACTCGTACGCCTCCGGCGTCGGCGCCGACAGCTACACGTCCGAGAGCGGTAACTGCCTGCGCAGTACGAACGCTTATCCGGCGCTCTACAACACCAACATCAAGCCCGCGTCGTACCGTTCGGTCGCCTGCTCCGGCGCCACCACGGCGGACGTCATCAACAGCCAGCTCTCCGCGCTCTCCTCCACCACCACGCTGGTTAGCGTCACAGTGGGCGGCAACGACGTCGGCTTCGCCAACATCATGAGCACCTGCGTGCTCCAGGGGGAGACCCAGTGCGTGGCGGCCGTGCAGTCCGCCATGAACGTGGCCCGCACCTCGATGCCGGGCCGCCTCGCCAACGTCTACAACGGCATCAAGAGCCGCTCGCCCTCGGCCCGCGTCGTGGTGGTCGGCTACCCGGTCTTCTACCAGCTCGGCACCACCTGCGTCGGGCTCAGCGCGACGTCCCGGGCGAAGATCAACGAGGGCATCAACCTGCTCGACGACATCACCCGTACGGCCGCCGTCTCGGCCGGCTTCAAATTCGCCGACGTCCGCTCCATCTTCGTCGGCCACCAGCTGTGCAGCGGCGGGACCAAGTGGCTGCACGCCCTGAACGTGCTGAGCCTGAGCAAGTCGTACCACCCGACGGCCGCGGGGCAGTCCGGCGGCTACTACCCGGTCTTCCGGTCCGCCGCCGGCTGACCCGGTCCACGGCAGCGGCACGCCTCCGGACGGGGGCGTGCCGCTGCGCCGTGCCCTGCGGCGCTCAGGCGGGCAGGACCTTCTCGATCGCCGTACGCAGCTCCGGTGAGTCGGGCGTGACCTGCGGCGCGAACCGGCCCGCGACGGTGCCGTCCGGCGCGACGAGGAACTTCTCGAAGTTCCAGCGCACGTCGCCGGTGTGCCCCTCGGCGTCCGGCGTGGACACCAGCTCCGCGTAGAGCGGGTGCCGGTCCGGCCCGTTGACGTCGACCTTCTCCGTCATCGGGAACGTCACGCCGTAGTTGACCTGGCAGAACTCCTCGATCTCGGCGGCGCTGCCCGGCTCCTGGCCGGCGAACTGGTTGCACGGCACCCCGAGCACCGTCAGCCCGCGTCCGGCGTACGTGTCGGCGAGTTCCTGAAGGCCCGCGTACTGCGGGGTGAGGCCGCAGCGGGAGGCCACGTTGACCACGAGCAGGGCGCGGCCGCGGTAGCTGCCGAGGCCGGCCGGGCCGCCGGTGAGGGCGTCGATCTGGACGTCGAAAACGGTCATGGCACGAGGCTACGGGCACCCGCGTGGGCGGTGCCGTGCCGTCCGGGAAATCGATGCATCGACATCTTGACGAAGTGGCGACGGTGTGAGTAGCGTCTCAGCAATCAATTTGGAAAGTTTCCTAACTATTGGAGGGACGCCGTATGAAGAGATCGCTCCGCCGGGCCCTGTGGGCCACCGGCGCCGTGGTCGCGCTCGCGGTCGCCGCGGTGCCCATGACCACCGCGTCGGCCGCCGGCAGCGTCACCGCCACGTTCGCCAAGGTGCAGGACTGGGGGACCGGCCACGAGGGACGGGTGACAGTCACAAACGGCACCAGCTCCACGGTCAACGGCTGGCGCATCGAGTTCACGCTGCCCTCCGGCACCTCGATCAGCAGCTCCTGGGACGCCGACATCACCCGCAGCGGCGACCGCTACGTGGCGGTGAACAAGAGCTGGGCGGCCACGCTCGCCCCGGGCGCCAGCTTCAGCTGGGGCTACAACGGCACCGGCGCGTACAAGGCGCCGGTGAGCTGCACGATCAACGGTGGCTCCTGCACCGGCGGCGGCACGCCGACGACCGCCGCACCGACCACGACCCCGCCGACCACGACGCCGCCCACCACCACGCCGCCGACGACCACCCCGCCGACGACGCAGCCGCCCACCACGCCGCCGCCCGGTGGCAAGAAGATCGTCGGCTACTTCGCCGAGTGGGGCGTCTACGCCCGCAACTACCACGTCAAGAACATCCACACCAGCGGCTCGGCCGCGAAGCTGACCCACATCCTGTACGCCTTCGGCAACACCACCGGCGGCCGGTGCAGCATCGGTGACAGCTACGCCGACTACGAGAAGGCGTACACCGCCGCGGACAGCGTCGACGGCGTCGCCGACACCTGGGACCAGCCGCTGCGCGGCAGCTTCAACCAGCTGCGCAAGCTGAAGAAGATGTACCCGAACCTGAAGGTGCTCTGGTCCTTCGGCGGCTGGACCTGGTCCGGCGGCTTCACCCAGGCCGCGCAGAACCCGGCCGCGTTCGCCGACTCCTGCTACTCGCTGGTCAAGGACCCGCGCTGGGCGGACGTCTTCGACGGCATCGACGTCGACTGGGAGTACCCGAACGCCTGCGGCCTCCAGTGCGACAGCAGCGGCCCGAACGCGTTCAAGAACGTGGTCTCGGCGCTGCGGAGCAAGTTCGGCTCCAGCTTCCTGGTCACCGCGGCGATCACCGCCGACGGCAGCAACGGCGGCAAGATCGACGCCACCGACTACGCCGGCGCCGCGACCAACCTCAACTGGCTGATGCCGATGACGTACGACTACTTCGGCGCCTTCAACGCCCAGGGACCGACCGCGCCGCACTCGCCGCTCTACTCGTACACCGGGATCCCGCAGCAGGGCTTCTGGTCGGACGCGGCGATCCAGAAGCTCAAGTCCAAGGGCGTGCCGTCCAGCAAGCTGCTGCTCGGCGTCGGCTTCTACGGACGCGGCTGGACCGGCGTGACCCAGGCCGCACCCGGCGGCAGCGCCACCGGCGCGGCACCGGGCACCTACGAGGCGGGCATCGAGGACTACAAGGTGCTCAAGAACAGCTGCCCGGCCACCGGCACCGTCGGCGGCACGGCGTACGCCAAGTGCGGCAGCAACTGGTGGAGCTACGACACCCCGTCGACCATCGGCGGGAAGATGAGCTATGCCAACAGCCAGGGCCTCGGTGGCGCGTTCTTCTGGGAGCTCTCCGGTGACACAGGCAACGGCGAGCTGATCGGCGCCATCAAGGGCGGTCTCGGCTGAGCCGAGGGCCGACGCACCACCCACCCGGCGGGGAGGGGCCACACCGGCCCCTCCCCGCCCGCGTGCCGTCCTGGCCGAGCGCACCGATCCGGGTCAGGATGGGGAGTCACCCGGCGGCGCGGGCCGGGTGTGGCACACTCGCCGCTCGACGAGTCCACGCGACGGGAGGACAGATGGGTCGCAGCCACCGGGGCCGGTTCGCCGGCCTCGCTCTCCTCGCGTTCCTGCCGGTGGCCCTGGCCGCCTGCGGCTCGAACGGTCAGGAGGGCGGCGACGCCCGGCCCAGCGAGAAGGCGCCCGCCGAGGAGGCGGCGGCCAAGAGCCGGGAACGCGTGCAGGCGTACCTGGACGCGCTGACCGCCCGCGACGCCGACGCCGGCCGCAGCCAGCTCTGCGCGCCCATGCACGCCGCCTTCGACTCCGCCGCCACCGGCCCGAACGGCGACTTCGCCGACCACTTCACGGTGCCGCAGGCGACCATCACCGACGTCCGCTCCGGCCCGAACGGCCAGGAGGTCAGCGCCTCGGTCACTGTCACCGCCGGATCGCGTACGGCCGCCCGGTCGCTGCTGTTCACCGTCACCCGGAACGGGGCGGACTGGTGCATCTCCGGCGAGGTGCCCGTCGACACTCCGGTCGAGCCGACCCCCGAACCGGCAGGGCCGGCATCGGGCGGCGGGACCACCGACCCGACGGGACCGCCGCCGGCCGCGCCGGCCTCGCCGGTGTCCTCCCAGTGACCGGAACCATCCCCCTCGGCGGCGAGTGATCGCTTCGGTCGCCGTACGCTTTCTCTCATGCGCCATGAGTGGCATCAGCTGAGTCACCCCGCCGTGGGCAGCCCTGGTCTGCAGACCAGCCGCCCGACCGCCGACTCCGCCGAGGACGCGGCCCTCGGCCTCGACCGTTGGCGGGAGCTGCCGCGCGCGCAGACCCCGCCGTGGGACGACCCGGCCCAGGTCGCCGAGGTCTGCCGGGTGCTGGACACGGTGCCGTCGGTGGTCGCGCCCTACGAGGTCGACCAGCTGCGGCAGCGGCTCGCGCTGGTCTGCGAGGGCAAGGCGTTCCTGCTCCAGGGCGGCGACTGCGCGGAGACCTTCGCCGACAACACCGAGAGCCACCTGCTCGCCAACGCCCGCACGCTGCTCCAGATGGCCATCGTGCTCACCTACGGCGCGTCGCTGCCGGTGGTCAAGGTCGCCCGGGTGGCCGGCCAGTACACCAAGCCCCGGTCCCTGCCGACCGACGCCCGGGGCCTGCCCGCCTACCGCGGCGACATGATCAACTCGCTGGAGGCCACGCCGGAGGCGCGGGTCGCCGACCCGCAGCGCATGATCCGGGCGTACGCGAACTCGGCCGCCGCGATGAACATGCTCCGGGCGTACCTGGCCGGCGGGCTGGCCGACCTGCACGCGGTGCACGACTGGAACAAGGACTTCGTGCGGCGGTCCCCGGCCGGGGAGCGCTACGACGCGATCGCCCGCGAGATCGACCGGGCGCTGGCCTTCATCCGGGCCTGCGGGATGACCGACGACGAGGCGCTGCGTACCGTCACGCTGCACTGCTCACACGAGGCGCTGGCGCTGGAGTACGACCGGGCGCTGACCCGGATCTCCAACGGCAAGGCGTACGGCCTGTCCGGGCACTTCCTCTGGATCGGGGAACGGACCCGGCAGATCGACGGCGCGCACATCGACTTCATCTCCCGCATCGCCAACCCGATCGGGGTCAAGCTCGGCCCGACGACCACCCCGGACGAGGCGATCGAGCTCTGCGAGAAGCTCAACCCGGACAACATCCCCGGCCGGCTCACGCTGATCAGCCGGATGGGCAACCACCGGGTCCGCGACGCGCTGCCGCCGATCGTCGCCAAGGTCACCGCCGCCGGCGCGAAGGTCGTCTGGCAGTGCGACCCGATGCACGGCAACACACACGAGTCCTCAAACGGCTACAAGACCCGGCACTTCGACCGGATCGTCGACGAGGTGCTCGGCTACTTCGAGGTGCACCGCGGTCTGGACACCCACCCGGGCGGCCTGCACGTCGAGCTGACCGGCGAGGACGTCACCGAGTGCCTCGGCGGCGCCCAGGGCATCGAGGACCTGGACCTGCCCGACCGGTACGAGACCGCCTGCGACCCCCGGCTGAACACCCAGCAGTCGCTGGAGTTGGCGTTCCTGGTGGCGGAGATGCTCCGTGGCTGAGGTCATCGACCTGCGGACGGACACGGTGACCCGGCCGACGCCGGGGATGCGGGAGGCGATGGCCGCCGCCGAGGTGGGCGACGACGTCTACGGCGAGGACCCGACCGTCACCGCGCTGGAGGCCGAGGTGGCCGCGCTCTTCGGCCACGAGGCGGCGCTGTTCGCCCCGAGCGGCTCGATGGCCAACCAGATCGCGCTCCAGTTGCACGTACCCCCCGGTGACGAGCTGCTCTGCGACGCCGACGCGCACGTGGTCACGTACGAGGTCGGCGCCGCCGCCGCGTACGGCGGGATCTCCTCGCGGACGTGGCCGGCGGTCGGCGCGGAGCTGGACCCCGACGTGGTCGCCGGGATGATCCGGCCGGACGGCTACTTCGCGGTGCCCACCCGCGCGATCGCCGTGGAGCAGACCCACAACCGGGGCGGCGGTGGGGTGATCCCGCTGCCGACGCTGCGCCGGATGCGGGAGGTCGCCGACGAGCACGGGGTGGCGCTGCACTGCGACGGCGCGCGGATCTGGCACGCGCACGTGGCCGACGGGGTGCCGCTGGCCGAGTACGGCGTGCTGTTCGACACGCTCTCGGTCTGCCTCTCCAAGGGCCTCGGCGCGCCGGTCGGCTCGCTGGTGGTGGGCAGCGCCGAGAAGATCGCCCGGGCGCGGTTCCTCCGCAAGCGGATGGGCGGCGGCATGCGGCAGGTCGGCATCCTCGCCGCCGCCGGCCGGTACGCGCTGGCGCACCACGTCGAGCGGCTCGCCGACGACCACGCCAAGGCGGCCCGGCTGGCCGAGGCGGTCGCCCCGCACGGGGTGCTCGCGGCGGTGGTGCGGACCAACATCGTGCCGCTCGACCTGACCAAGCACCCGCTGGACGCGCCCGCGCTGGCTGCCGCCGCGCGGGCGGAAGGGCTGCTTATCTCGGTGCTCGGCCCGCGTACCGCCCGGCTGGTCACCCACCTGGACGTCGCCGACGCGCAGATCGACCGCGCCGCCACCATCCTGCACACCGCCCTGCGCGCCTGACCCCGCGCGCCTGCCCCCGCCCCGCCCACGCCCGTTGATCAAGGAGTTTGTGTCTGATTCCGCGCCGGAGCCGGACACAAACTCCTTGATCAACGCAGTGGTGCGGGGGAGGGGGAGGGGCCCGTCAGGGGTGGAGGCGCTTGAGGGTGGCTATGTCGGCGGCGTGGCCGATGTGCTTCTCCGTGGGGGTCTCCACCAGCACCGGCACCCCGGCGGTCGCCGGGTGACGCATCAGCTCGGCGAACGCCGGCTCGCCGATGGTGCCCTTGCCGATGTTCTCGTGCCGGTCCCGGGTGGAACCGCACAGGTCCTTCGAGTCGTTCGCGTGCACCAGCCGCAACCGGTCCGCGCCCACCGTGGCGACCAGCGTGTCGAGCGTGGCGGTCATGCCACCCTCGGCGGCCAGGTCGTGCCCGGCCGCCCAGGCGTGACAGGTGTCGAAGCAGACGCCGAGCATCGGGTGGCGGTCGACCGCGTCCAGGTAGGGGCCGAGGTGCTCGACCCGGGACGCCAGTGACCGGCCGCCCCCGGCGCTCGGCTCGACCAGCAGCATCGGCCCGCCGGTGGCCGCTGCCTCGTCGAGCAGTGGGAGCAACGCCGCGCGGACCTGCCGCATGGCCGCCTCGGCGTGACCGGCGTCGACCGAGCTGCCGGCGTGGAAGACCACGCCCTCGGCGCCGATCGCCCGCCCTCGCCGCAACGCGTGGGCCAGCGTATCGGCCGACCGGGTGACGGTCGCCGGAGTGGGGGAGCCGAGGTTGACCAGCAGTGAGGCGTGGATGAAGACGGGCAGGCCGCGCTCGCCGCACCCGTCGCGGAACAACGCGTCCTGCGCCGGGTCGCCCGGCGGCAGCGCCCAGCCGCGCGAGTTCGAGACGTAGACCTGCACCACCTCGGACTCGGCCGCCTCGGCGTACGGCAGGGCCGCCCGGGCCAGGCCGCCGGAGGTGGGGGTGTGCGACCCCACCCGGCGGCGACCGTCGCAGCCGCTCACAGGCACGTCACCGTGACCGTCGTGCCCGGCGGCACCGGCGTGTTCTCGGCCGGGTTCTGGATCCGGACGACGCCGTTCGGGTTGAGCTGGACGTTGACCGGGAAGCCCTGGCTCTCCAGCGTCTGCTTGGCCTGCTGGCACGGCATGTCGATCACCCGGGGGACGGCCACCTGCGGCGGGCCCTTGCTGATCTCCAGCTTGACCTGGGCGCCCTTCTCCACGCCGGTGCCGTCGGCCGGGCTCTGGCCGAGGATCTCGTCCTTCGGCTTGTCGGAGTCCTTGACGGTCTCCACCGGCCTCAGCCCGAGCTGCGCGAGGATGGTCCGTGCCTCGGTGAGGCTCTTGCCGACCAGGTTGGGCACGGAGACCGGCGCACGACCCTTGCTCAGGATCAACGTCACCTTCGTGTCGGGCTTGACCACCGTGCCCACCTTCGGGTCGGTGGCCAGCACCACGCCCGCCGGCAGGGCGTCGTCGTACCGCGAGGAGCCCTTGACCACGACCAGGTTGACGCCCTCCAACTCGGCCTGGGCCAGCGAGTAGTCCTTGCCCACCACGTCCGGCACCGGCAGCCGCTCCGGACCGAGCGACAGGGTCAGCGTGATCGTGCCGCCCTTGACGATCCGCGCGGCCGATCCGGGAGCCTGCCCGAGCACCGTGTCCTTGGGGACCTTCTCGTCGTAGCGCGGGGCGGCGTACCGCAGCGTGAAGCCGCCGCGCTGGGCCTGCGCCTCCGCGTCGGCCTTGCTCAGGCTCACCAGCTGCGGCGCGACCGTGTAGCGGCCCACCCCGAACCACCAGCCGCCACCCGCGGCGACCAGGCCGAGCACCACGACCACCGCGGCGACTGCGAGCCGTCCGCGCGGCGAGCCCATGATCCGGGTACGCAGGGCGGCGAACCCGGTCCCCGCGGCGTCCTCCTCGGCGGCGCGGCGCCGGTGCGGGCGCTGCGCGGCGCCGCCCTCGGGCAGCCGGGCCCACGCCGGGCGCTCGACCGGCTGGAGCGCGGCCACCATCTGGGTCGGCTGACTCAGGACGGCTGTCTCGTCGCTGAGCTGCGGCAGCACAGTGGTGTGCGCGTGCGGGTCGCCCAGTTGCTCGCGGGCCGCCTGCACCTCGCTCAGCAGCGCCGCGGCGTCGGCCGGCCGGCCGGCCGGATCCCGCCGGGTGGCCCGGGCGACGAGCGCGTCGAGCACCGGCGGCAGTGCCGGCACCAGCGTCGACGGCGCCGGTACGTCCCGGTCGACGTGCTGCCACGCGACCTCCACCGGGCGGTCGCCGTCGTAGGGGACCCGGCCGGTGAGCATCTCGAACAGCACGATGCCGGCGGAGTAGACGTCGGTGCGCGGGTCCGCGTGGCCCTGGGTGACCAGCTCCGGCGCCACGTACGCCACGGTCGCCATGAGCTGGTTGCCGTTCTCGTCCTCGGCGCTGGCCTCGACGGCCCGGGCCAGCCCGAAGTCGGCCACCTTGACCACGCTGTCGACCAGGTTTCGGCTGCCCCCGGTGGGCACCTCGGCGACGAGCACGTTCTCCGGCTTGACGTCGCGGTGCACCAGGCCGGCCCGGTGCGCGGCGGCGAGCGCGGCGAGCATCTGCTCGGTGATCGCGAGCGCCTCGTCCGGGTTCAGCCGGCGGCGCTCGGCGAGCACGTCGCGCAGCGTGCGGCCCCGGACGTACTCCATCACCAGGTACGGCAGGCCGGCGTGGATGCCCTGGTCGTAGACCGCCACCACGTTCGGGTGGGTGAGCCGGGCGATCGTCTTCGCCTCGTCGGTGAAGCGTTCGACGAAGCCGGCCATCCGGGCCTGGGCCTGCGGCGCCTGGGTCGGGTGAATGATCTTGACCGCCACGGTGCGCTCCAGGCGCTCGTCGGTGGCGGTGTACACGGTCGCCATGCCGCCACGGGCGACGCGACCGCGAATGCGGTAGCGCCCCTCGATCAGCGAGCCCAGCAACGTGTCGGCGACCTGTGTGTCCATCGGCAGGCAGTCTATGTGTCGGAAGGATGAAGGTTGAACAGGATGCTACCGCCGGGTTGCGACACGGGGGGACCGCCGCGCTCCCGGCGGCGGTGCGGGGTGCCGTGCACCGGCCCCGGCGGGCACGTGGCAGGGTGGTCGGGTGACCGATTCCGTACCCGCCGAGACCGGCCCCGACCTGGCCGGACCGGCCGACCCGGCCGGCTGGCTGGCGCTGCCCGACGTGGCCGAGCGCCTGGACCTGTCGATCAGCAAGGTGCACCAGATGATCCGCGACCGGGAACTGATCGCGGTGCGCCGCGACGGCGTCCGCCGGATCCCGGCCGACCTGGTGGCCAACAGCACCGTGCTCAAGCACCTACCCGGCGTGCTCAACCTGCTCGCCGACGCCGGGTACGACGACGAGGAGGCGCTGCGCTGGCTTTACCGGGAGGACCCGACGCTTCCCGGCACCCCCGCCGTCGCCCTCGGCGGCGACCTGGCCCGCGAGGTCAAACGCCGCGCCCAGGCCGTCGCCTTCTAGCGCCCTTCCCCACCCGCGCCCACCCGCGCCCGCTCCCGTTGATCATGAAGTTGGCGGCGAAGTCGATCTCCGGAAGTGCCGCCAACTTCATGATCGACCGCTTCGGGGGCGGGCGTGGGGAGGGCGGGTGTGGGGGTGGGAGGGGTGGGAGAGCGGAGGGTCAGGCGGGGCGGCGGGTGGCGGCGATGGCCAGGTCGACCAGGGCCTGGCGGGCCTCGGTGTCCAGGTCGACAGCGGTCAGCGCGGCCAGGGCGCTCTCGGTGAGCGCGGTGATGTGCCGCTCGGCCCGCTCCAGCGCGCCGCTCGTGGTGATCAGCTCGCGCAGCCGGTCCACCCCGGCCGCGTCCAGGTCCGGTACGCCGAGCCCGGCCAGCAGCGTCTCCCGGCCGGCCGGGTCGAGCGTCTCCAGGGCCGCCGCCACCAGGTACGTCCGCTTGCCCTCACGCAGGTCGTCGCCGGCCGGCTTGCCGGTGCGCTCCGGGTCGCCGAAGACCCCCAGCACGTCGTCGCGGAGCTGGAACGCCTCACCCAGCGGCAGCCCGTACGCCGAGTAGGCGGCGTGCACCTCGGCCGGCGCGCCGGCCAGCGCGGCGCCGAGCAGCAGCGGGCGCTCGACCGTGTACTTGGCCGACTTGTACCGGGCCACCTTGGCGGCCCGGTCCAGCGAGGTGTCCCCGGTGGCCTGGGTCAGCACGTCCAGGTACTGCCCGACGGTCACCTCGGTGCGCATCTCGTCGAAGACCGGCCGGGCCCGGGCCACGGTGGCCGGCGGCAGGCCGGAGGAGTGCAGCAGCTCGTCGGACCAGACCAGGCAGAGGTCGCCCAGCAGGATCGCGGCGGCGTCGCCGAAGGAGTCCGCGTCGCCGCCCCAGCCGGCCGCGCGGTGCCGGGCGGCGAACCGCCTGTGCATCGCCGGCTCACCGCGCCGGGTGTCCGACCGGTCCATCAGGTCGTCGTGGATGAGCGCACTGGCCTGCACGAACTCCAGCGCGGCAAGGGTGGCGACCACCTGGTCGGAGTCGACCCCGCCGGCGCCCCGGTAACCCCAGTAGCCGAACGCCGGGCGCAGCCGCTTGCCGCCGCCCAGCACGAAGGCCTCGATCGCCTCGGCGACCGGCAGCAGGCCGTCGTCGACGGCGGTCAGCCGGCCGCGCTGGCCGGCGAGGAACTCGGTGAGCGCCTTGTCGATCCGCTGGCGCAGGCCGGCACGGTCGACGGGGGATACGGGAGCAGCGTCGGTCACGCCACGACGCTAGCGGTTCACACCCGATATCGCCGCGCCCGGCGTCCCGGCGTGCCTCGTGGCTCACCGGCCCGGACGGTCCCGCCGGTGGCGCGGCACGCCGGGCGGCAGGTACGGGCGGGCCGCCGTGAACAGTCGCGCGTACCCCCGGGTGGCCGGACCGGGCGCAGCGTGCGCCAAGCCGCGGCGGAACGCGGTGAGCTGGCCGACGGCCCGGGGAGAGCCGGACCGGACCGCGTCGAGCAGCGCCTCGCCGGCCACCGCGCACGCCTCGGGCACCGCACCCAGGCCCAGGTGCCCGCGGGCCAGCCAGGCGCCGTACACGGCGGCCCGGCGGGGACGGTCACGCGCGGCTGCCACCGGCGTCAGCAGCGGCACCGCGGCGGCCGGACGGCCCAGCGCGACGAGCGTGCGCCCGGTCATCGCCGCCAGCTCGGCCGCGTCGAGCCAGTAGAGCCAGGGCGGCTCCCGGCCGGGCTCCGGCGTACCGGCCCGGTCCGCCCCGGCCAGCGCCCGCCCGGCGGCGCGGGGACGCCCGGCGAGCGCGGCGGCGAGCGCGACCCGGTGCAGCAGCAGCGCCCGCAGGCCGGGCGAGGCGGTGGCGCGGCCGGCGGCGTACCCGATCCGGGCCAGGACCAGCGCGCCGGCCGGGTCGCCGGCGTCGGCCAGCAGGTGACTGGCCGACGCGAGCACGTGCCCGGCCAGCGAGGGCTGCCCGGCGGCCACCGCCGCCCGCAGCGCCAGCCGGTAGGCGACCAGGCCCCCGCCGGGGTCGCCCGCGTCGGCGGCCAGCCAGCCGGCGAGCTGCGCCGACTCGGCGAGCGCGGGCAGCAGCGCGCGCCGGCCGGCGGGCCCGGCGCGACGGTAGCCGCGGACCGCCCGCCGCAGCCGGCGGGCGCCGTGCCCGGCGAGATCCCCGCCGCCGAGCAGGTCGTCCCAGCGCCGCAGCGTGGCGAGCGTCACCCCGTCCGCCGGGTGCCACCCGTCCCCGGGGTGGCGGGCGTTGTCCGGCACTGACGTCCCCGGTCCGCCGTCCGCCCCGGGCCCGGCCGTGCCGTGGGCGAACGGCCCGGCCGGCGCGCCCACGTCGTGCGGCCCGGGCCGACCGGGCCGGGTGTGGACCGCCGGCGGAGCTGCCGCGGCGAACGGACCGGCCAGTGTGCGGCCGTCCGGGTCGGCGGCCCAGCGGTACGCGAGCGTGAGCAGGGCCAGCCGGGCGCGGGACCCGGCCGGGTCGACCGCCGCGGGCGTCACGCCCAGCCGGCGGCTGCGGGCGGCGGCCTCGGCGACCAGCTCGCCCGGCACCCCGAGGACCGTCGCCAGCCAGGCCGACCAGAAGTCGCCGGGAAGCCGGAGCTGGCGTTCCCAGCGGGACACCTCGTGCCGGGTCAGCGTGGGCACGCCCGAGGCGGCGCAGAGCTCGGCGGCCATCCGCTGCTGGCTCCAGCCACGGGCGGCCCGCAACTCGGCCAGCAGCGGCCCGAGCAGGCGCGGGCCGGGCGGCGGGGACGGGATCATCGGAACCTCCGGGAGCGACGGCGCGGATGGCGACGTGGACGCCCGGCCAGGTGGTGGCGCCGTGCGTCGCCGTCGTGGCGACCCCCGCGCGGGCCCCCGGGACGGCGACGCACGGCCGCCCCTCCGCGCTGCCGTCGTTTCTACCCCCGGGGTACGACGTCGCACCGGCCAGGTGTTCGCGGGCTGGGAAGATCTCGGCACGGCGTGCCGTCCCGGTTACAGTCGGTCTGTGGCGCTCGGTCTTCCCTCGGTCCTTCCCAATCCCCAGCCGGCCATCGGGGAGCTGATCCGTGACGGCCGTCCCACCTTCTCCTTCGAGTTCTTCCCACCGAAGACCCCCGCCGGGGAGAAGCTGCTCTGGCAGGCCATCCGCGAGCTGGAGTCACTGCGTCCCTCGTTCGTGTCGATCACCTACGGCGCGGGCGGCTCGACCCGCGACACCACTGTGGCGGTGACCGAGCGGATCGCCACCGAGACGACGCTGCTGCCGATGGCGCACCTGACCGCGGTGAACCACTCGGTGGCCGAGCTGCGGCACGTGATCGGCCGGCTGGCCTCGGTCGGGGTGCGCAACGTGCTGGCCGTGCGGGGTGACCCGCCGGGCGACCCGGGCGGCGAGTGGATCGCCCATCCGGAGGGCGTCCGGTACGCCGAGGACCTGGTCCGGCTGGTCCGCGACAGCGGCGACTTCAGCGTCGGCGTGGCCGCGTTCCCGTACAAGCACCCGCGCTCGCCGGACGTGGACAGCGACACCGCGCACTTCGTCCGCAAGTGCCGGGCCGGCGCGGAGTTCGCGATCACCCAGATGTTCTTCGACGCCGACGACTACCTGCGGCTGCGTGACCGGGTGGCAGCGGCCGGCTGCGACACCCCGATCCTGGCCGGGGTGATGCCGGTGACCCAGATCGGCACCATCGAACGGTCGGTGCAGTTGTCCGGCGCGCCGTTCCCGGCGGCGCTGGCCGAGCGGTTCGAGCGGGTGGCCGACGACCCGGAGGCGGTACGCCGCCTCGGCGTCGAGCAGGCGAGCGAGATGTGCGAGAAGCTGCTCGACGAGGGTGTGCCGGGGATCCACTTCATCACGCTCAACCGGTCCACGGCCACCCGGGAGGTGTGGCAGCGGCTGCGCGCCGCCGCACGGGTGTGACCACCCGCCACACGACACCCGCGCCGTGCTTCTACGGTTGATCCGTGGTGGGCACACAGCTGAACTGGGACCAGTACGCGACCGCGTGGGCGCGGCTGCACGGCGGCTTCGATCCGCGTACCGCCGCGCCGGTGGTGCGCGCCTGGCTGCGCTTCGCCTACCACGTGGGCTACGTGCTGGGCCGGCTGCGCGTCGGCCCGACCCCGGTGACCGTGTTCGGGGTGCTGCTGTGCTTCTGCGTACCGCTGCTTGTGGGCCGGCCCGGCGACGGACCGTTCCTGGGTGCGTTGTTCGTGTTGCTGGCGGCGGTGGCCGACAGCGTCGACGGTGCGGTGGCGGTGGCCACCGGCCGCACCACCCGGCTGGGCTACGTGTACGACTCGGTCGCCGACCGGCTCGGCGAGGTGGCCTGGCTGATCGCGTTCTGGCTGCTCGGGGCGCCGGGCGCGCTGGTGGCGGCGGCCGGCGGCCTGTCCTGGCTGCACGAGTACGTGCGGGCGCGGGCGGTCTCGGCCGGGATGCGGGAGATCGGCGCGGTGACGGTGGGGGAGCGGCCGACCCGGGTCTGTGTGGCGCTGGTCGGGCTGCTGGTCGCCGGGCTCACCGGCCTGATCGACGTCGACCTGACCGCCGGGACCGTCACCATGGCCACCACGGTCTGGGTGCTGCTCGCCGGGTTCGGTCTCGGCCAGTTGCTCTCCGCCGTCCGCCGCGCCCTGGTCGACGCCGGCTGACGGGGGCCGGCCCGGCTCACCAGGCCGGGCCGACCGCCTCGGCGACGATCTCCGCCGACAGCGTCACCATGGGCAGGCCGCCGCCCGGGTGGCTGGAACCGCCGACCAGCCAGAGCCCGGCCGCCGGGCCCCGGTTGGCCGGGCGCAGCAGCCCGCCCGCGGTGCCGTAGATCGCCCCACCGGGTGCGCCGGTGGCCGCGTCCAGGTCGGCCGGGGTGCGGATCTCCCGGAACACCAGCCGGTCCCGCACGTCGGCGCCGCGCTCGGCCAGCACGTCGAGGATCCGGTCCGCGTACGCCTCGGCCAGGCCGGGCCGCCGCCAGTCCACGGCGCTCGCGGCGGTGCCGTGCCGGGGCGCGTTGACGAGCACGAACCACGCCTCGTGGCCCTCCGGGCGGACCGCCGGGTCGTCGGCGGCGGTGACGAACACGGTCGGGTCGTGCGCCGGGCGGGCCCGCACCCCGCGACCCGGGTTGCCGAACACGGCGTCGAACTCGGCGTCGTAGTCGTCGGGGAAGAAGACGGTGTGGTGGGCCAGCCCGGAGTCGCCGCGTACGCCCAGCAGCAGCACGAACCCGGCCAGGCTGCGGTCGGTGAGCGCGGCCAGCCGGCGCGGGTCGGGCAGCAGGTCCCGGTAGACGGTGAGCGCGTCCACGTTCGCCACCACCACGTCGGCCGGCACCGGCGCGGCCGTCCCGGCCACGCGTACCCCGTGCACCCGCCCGCCCGCGGCGTCGATCCTGGTGACAGTGGCGTCGGTGCGCACCACCACGCCCAGGTCCAGGCAGCGCGACAGCAGCGCGTCGGCGAGCGTGCCCAGCCCGCCGCGCAGGTACCAGCCGCCGTACGCCAGCTCGGCGTAGGGGACGGCGACGAGCGCGGCCGGGGCGCGGCGCGGGTCGGCGCCGGTGTACGTGGCGTACCGGTCCAGCAGCATCCGCAGCCGCGGGTCGGACAGGTGGCGGCGGCCCAGCCCGCGCAGGCTGCGGCCAGGGCCGATGGCGGCCAGGTCGCCCAGCCGCCAGGCTAGCGCGGCCAGGTCGCGGGGGGAGTCGACGGTACGGCGCAGGATGTCCCGGTGTGAGGCCGCCCACACCCGGCCGGCGCGTCGCCACAGGCCGCGCCAGTCGGCGGCGGACCGGTCGCCGAACGCGGCGCCGATCCGGGCGGCGAACTCGTCCGGGTCGGCGCAGGAGTCGAGCGCCTGCTCGCCGCCGGGGAAGACGTGCCGCACGATCGGGTCCAGCGGGACCAGGTCGAGGTATTCGTCGAGCTTCGCCCCGGTCGCCTCGAACAGGTCGTGGAAGACCTGCGGCAGGGTGAGCAGGCTCGGCCCGGTGTCGAAGTGCCACACCCCCTCCGGGGTGTGGTGGGCGTACCGGCCGAGCTTGCCCCCGACCGTGCCGGCCCGTTCGAGGACGGTGACCTCGTGCCCGGTGACCGCGAGCCGGGCGGCGGCGGCGAGCCCGCCCACACCGGCGCCGATGACCACGATGCGCGCCATGGCGTGCCCCTCCTAGGTGACCGGGCGACCCCGCCAGGTGAGCCGGCGTCGCTTCCGCAGATGGTACGACCGGACGGTCAGCCAACCGAGGACCACGACCGACACGGGGTGGCCCAGCGCGTCGGGCCACGCCCGTCCGCCGGTGGCGCGGGCGCTGACCACCCGCCCGGCGACCCCGGCCAGGTAGGCCAGGAACGCCACGGCGGCCACCGCCGGCGCGCCGGCGAGCAGCGCACCGAGGGCCAGCAGCGGCGGCGCGACGTAGAGCGCGAACAGCACCGCCAGCACGGCCGCCGCGGCGGCAGGGTGCCCGAACGTCGCCCACAGCGACTTGGTGTAGCCGTCGCGCAGTTGCGGCCAGGTGTCGTACATCCGGCAGGACGCCAGCCGGGACCCGTCGGCGAGCGCGATCCGCCCGCCGGCCCGTTTCACCGCCCGGGCCAGCTCGATGTCCTCCAGCACCTTGTCGGCCACCGCCGCGTGCCCGCCGGCCCGCAGGTAGCCGGCCCGGTCCACGACCAGGAACTGCCCGCCCGCCGCCGCGAGGGAGGGCCGCCGCGAGCGTTCCATCGCGCGCAGCGGCAGGAACGTCAGCCACAACCACTGCAGCAGCGGCTGCACCAGCCGGTCGGCCGCCGTCCGCACCACGATCCGGGGGTACGGCGACAGCAGCGCCGCGTCGGCCGCGCGCAACTCGGTCACGGCCGCCGCCACCGCGTACGGGGTGAGCACCACGTCCGCGTCGACGAAGGCCAGCGCTGTCGGCTCCGGGGCGGTACGGGTGGCGAGCTGCCAGCAGGCGTGCGGCTTGCCCAGCCAGCCGGGCGGCGGGGCGACGCCGGTGAGCAGCGTGAGGCGGGGATCGTCGCCGGCCACCGCGCGGACCACGTCGGCGGTGCCGTCGGTCGAGCCGTCGTCGAGCACCACGATCCGCAGGTCCGGCACCCCGCGCTGGGCCAGCAGCGCGCGCAGGCACGGGGTGACCCGGTCGGCCTCGTCGCGCAGCGGCAGCAGCACCGCCACCGGCTCGGTCACCTCGGCCGGGCCGGTGGCCGGTCGGCGCAGCCAGGCGAGCGCGTTGACGAGCGTGTGCCCGGTGAGCGCGGCGACCGCCACGGCCAGCGCGAGGGCGGCGATCATGCCGGGGCGTCGACGCGCGGCGCCGACTGCGGCTCGGTGGCCCGGTCCCGGCGGGCCCGCCACAGCGTCACCGCCAGCGGCACCGCCGCCACCGCCATCCCGGCCGCGCCCCACAGCGCCGACGCCGGCAGCCGCAGGAACACCGCGTGCGCCAGCACGCTGGAGGCGTACGTCCAGAGGTAGAGCGCGAACATCGGGGCGTCCCGGCCGTCGACCCGGTCCACCGACGGCCCGGCGAGCGGGCGCAGCGCGACGGCGAGCAGCACCGCGAAGCCCAGCCAGCCCAGGTAGTTGCTGACCGGGATGCCGGGCAGCCCGGGCAGCGCCGGGGTGGCGTCGCGCCAGGTCCAGTAGCCCTCGGCCACCATCTGCGGGTCGAGGAACAGGTCCCAGGCGGCGAGCCCGACCGCCGACAGCGCGATCCGGGCAGCCCGCGAGCGGACCAGCCGGACCGCGGTGAGCCAGGCGGGCCAGGCCATCCAGGTCCAGGCGAGCGGGATGATCAGCGGCACCCCGGCCAGCTTCGGGCCCAGCTCGCCGGAGTAGTCGTAGGTGCCGAACGGGAACCCGGTGGCCACGCCGATCGCCTCCACCGCGAACCCGCCGCCGGTGACGACAGCGACCAGCGCGACGGCGGTACGGGCGCCCCGGGTGAGCAGCGCGTGGCCGACCGAGAGCAGCCAGCCGAGCACCACTGTGGCCACAGTGAGCCCGGCCCGGGTCGCGCCGCCGGTGAGCGGGTAGCAGATCTGGGCGAGCACCAGCACGGCCAGCAGCGCCCAGGGCAGCCGGGCCCTCATGACGCTTCCGGTTCGCGACTGCGGGGCTCGCGAACCCGGCTCACTCCTCGCGCTCACTGTGCCGACCTTTCGTTCGCGACTGCGGGGCTCGCGAACCCGGCTCACTCCTCGCGCTCACGGTGCCGCCCTTTCGTTCGCGACTGCGGGGCTCGCAAACCCGGCTCACTCCTCGCGCTCACGGTGCCGACCTTTCGTTCGCGACTGCGGGGCTCGCGAACCCGGCTCACTCCTCGCGCTCACGGGGCGTCCGGCGGGGGCAGCGGCAGGTCCCGGCCGAGCACGCCGAACGGCCGTTCGTCGCCGGGGAAGTGGAAGTGGCGCAGCACGTCGACGAAGCCGAACCGGCGGTACAGCCGCCAGGCCCGGGACTTCTCCTCGTCGGCCTCCGGGGTGGACAGCAGGGTGGTGTCGCCCTCGGCCACGGCGAGCAGGGCGCGCAACTGGCGGGCGCCCAGGCCGTGGCCCTGCGCGGGCGGGCGGACGTGCAGCTCGACCACCTCGAACGGGTGGGTCAGCCAGCGCTGCCGGGCCTGCGTGTTCAGGGCCCGGTACACCTGGTCGTGCCACCACTGCCCGGTGGCGCCCCGGTAGCCGTACCCGAAACCGGCCAGGTGTCCCTCGTTGGTCAGGCTGGCGACGGCGCGGAAGCCGGGGCGGCGTACGTGGGTGGCGATGTAGCCGCGGCGGGCCTCCAGCAGGTCGGGCCGGTAGCCCATCGCCTCGCCGTAGACGGCCACCACGTCGTCCAGCCGCCGGACGAGGTCGTCCGGGGTCCACCGCACCAGTCTCATGCGCGCCCTCTCGCCGTCTCCGGGTCGCCCTCGGCGGCCCAGCCGAGCACCGTACGGTCGCCGACCACGTCGCCCACCGCGAACCGCGCGAACAGTTCCTCCGCGTACCAGCCCTCGGTGGGGGTGCGGGTGATCGCGGCGCGGTGCTCCGGGGAACGGTACGCGAACGCGACGAGGTCCGCCGGGTCGCGCCACACGCTCACCGTGCCCTGCCAGCCCAGCGGCGCCTCGCCGACGCCGAAGCGGGCGAGCAGGCCGGGGGCGCTGTGCAGCGCGCCGGCGACCGGCGGGATCGCGCGCCAGAACGTGGCCGCCCGGTGCGCCCGCAGCCGGGCCCGGGTCAGCGCCAGCACCGGCCCGGTGACCCGCCCGCCGGACGGCGCGCCGAACGGCTCCCGGCCGGACCACCGGCCGCGGCTGGTCAGCGGGCGCAGGTCGACCCGTACCGCGGCGCGGGCGATCCGGGCCCAGGAACGGGCGACCGGGGAGGCGTCGAAGCCGGCCGCGTCGGCGGGGGAGTCCCAGACCACGAGCGCGGCCCACCGGGTCAGATCGGCGTCGCCGGGGCCGAAGCCGGTGCCGGTCCCGGTGCCGAGCAGCTTGGCGAAGCGGACGCCGGGCAGCCGGCGCAGCCGGGCCGGGTGGGTGGCCATCCGGGTCAGCACACCGGGTACGGCCCGCCGGGGCACACGCCACACGTGCAGCGTGACGAGTCCGGGGTTCACGCCACCTCGGCCGGGGTGCCGGTGGTGATCCGCAGCAGTTCCGCGTACGTGGTGGGGAACACCGCCCGGGGTACGCCGCCGGCCGCCCACACCTCGTCGTACCCGGCCAGCGCGGTGTCCACGACGGTGCGCAGCGGCGCGGGGTGGCCGACCGGGGCGACGCCGCCGATCACCTGCCCGGTGTGCCGCCTGACGAACTCCGGGGTGGCCCGGCGCAGGTGGGTCACGCCCAGCGTGGCGGCCAGTCCGGCGGTGTCCACCCGGTGCGCGCCGGAGGTGAGCACCAGCAGCGGCGCGTCGTCCGCGTCGAAGATCAGCGAGTTGGCGATGGCGCCGACGGCGACACCGAGCGCCTCGGCCGCCGCGGCGGCGGTGTGCACCGCGTCGGGCAGCAGCCGGACGAGGCTGGCCTCGCCCGATCCGTTCCGCGCGCCCGCCTCGTCGAGCGCGCGCTGCACCGCCTGCACGTTCGGGTGTGGCTGCATCCCCCCATTCTTCCCCCACCCGCGCGCGGGCCCGCCGGGGGCCGTCGCCCTCCCGTGCGTCCCGGCGCGTCACACGTTGCGTTTTCGTCGGTGGGGAGGTGTACTGTCAGGGTAGTTAGAACGAGTGTTCGATTCCGGCTCGAAGTCAGGTTCGCCTCGAAGCCGGGTTCGGCTCAGACGGCAAGCGGCTCAGCTCCCCGGCTGGCCCGGCCTGTCCGAGCCGGTCGCGCACCCGTCGAACGCTCCGGAAGCGGTGTTTCGCGGCACCGGCTTCCGGGAGGTGCGGCACCGCGGGCCGCACCGGGTCTCGGACAGTCGCGAGTCCGGGCCCGTCAGGCAGGTCGTCGCCCGCCGCCCACGACCCCCGGGCGGCGGGCGACGGACCCGCCGGCACGCCGGCCGGGTGTGGGTGTGGGGAAGCGTCCACATCCGGCCGGCCGCCACAAGGTGCGTCTTCCTCCGCACCGACCGCTCCGGGCGACCGGGCGACGTTCCCGTCGCACGAGCGCCCGCCCCGGCCACACGCGGAGGAGAGACCCATGCCGACCAGTCCGGCCCAGGCGCCCACGGTGCCCGCGCACGTGCTGCCGCACCGCACCCCCGCCCAGTTGCTCGCGGTGGCCCGCGACGGGCTGGCCGAGGCCACCCGCACCCGTCCCGACGGCCTCCGGTACGCCGCCGCCCACCTCGCGGCGCTGCGTGCCGCCGCCGCCGTGCTCGCCGCCCGCGCTCGCCCCGCGCCCACCCGCCGGAACCGGATCACCAGCGTCTGGGTGCTGCTCGCCACCGTCGCCCCCGAGCTGGACGAGTGGGCCGCCTACTTCGCCGCCGGCGCGAGCAAGCGGGCCGCCGCCGAGGCCGGCATCCCCCGCGTGGTGACCGCCCGGGAGGCCGACGACCTGCTGCGCGCCGCCGAGGAGTTCGTGACGGTGGTGGAGACCGCGCTCGGCGTGGCCCACCAGCCGGCGCTCGACGGCCTGCCCCGCCCGCTGCGCCGCGGCGCCTCCGACACCCCGCCCCGGCCCGGAGCCGCCGCCGCCTGATCCGTGGCGCCCGGCCACCACCGGCGGGACTCCGGGTGGCCGGGCGCCGCGCCACGGCACACGCGTGCCGCGCACGACACGATCCACAGCACCATCCACGGGTGAGGCCCGTGGCGAAACACGACGGGGGGTTGGTCCGATGGCGGGCCGCATGGTGGTCGGTTCCGCCGCCCTGGCCGATCTGGTCCGGCCGGCGAGCGCACCCGATCCGGCCGGCGGCCACCGGGTGCTGCCCGTGCGGGCCGAGCTGACCGGGCTGCTGCCCAACCGGGGTCTGCGGCGCGGCAGCACGGTCGCGGTCGGTGCCGGCCGGCCCCGGCGCAGCGGCACCACCTCGCTGATCCTCGCGCTGCTCGCCGAGGCGTCCCGGGCCGGCTCGTGGTGCGCGGTGGTCGGCGTACCCACATTCGGGGCGGGCGCTGCGGCCGAGGCGGGCATCGCCCTGGACCGGCTGGCCCTGGTGCCCGACCCCGGGCCGGAGTGGCCAACTGTGGTCGCCGCGCTCATCGACGGGGTCGACGTGGTGGTCACCGCCGTGCCGGCCACCGTCTCCGCCTCGGTCGCGACCCGGCTGGCCGCCCGTGCCCGGCAGCGCGGAAGCGTGCTCGTCCCGTACGGGCGGTGGGACGGCGCGGACGTCACGCTCCAGGTGGTCCGGGGCGTCTGGCAGGGGCTCGGCCCCGGTCGGGGGCGGCTGCGCCGCCGCGAGGTGACCGTCTCGGCCCGGGGCCGGGGCGCCGCCGCCCGCCCCAAGGAGATCAAGGTGTGGCTACCCGGCGACGAACTGACCCGGGTGATCCCCCGCTCGGCCGGGCTCGGCACCCCGGCCGCCGCGCCGCCGCGCCGGCTGCGCGTGGTCGCCCCACCCGCCCGTACGCTCGCCGCTGCCGGTCCGGCGTGAGCGGCGTACCGCAGCGGACGCTGCTGCTCTGGTGCCCGGACTGGCCGGTCCTCGCCGCCGAGATCGTCGACGGGGTGCCCGCCACCGACCCGGTGGTGGTGCTGCACGCCAACCGGGTGATCGCCTGCTCCGAGCGGGCCCGCGCCGAGGGGATCCGGCGTGGGCTGCGCCGCCGCGAGGCACAGGGACGCTGCCCGCACCTCACCGTTGTCGACCACGACCCCGCCCGGGACGTGCGCGCGTTCGAGCCGGTGGTGGCCGCCGTGGAGGAGGTGGTCGCCGGCGTCGAGGTGATCCGGCCCGGCGCCTGCGCCACGGCGGCCCGGGGGCCGAGCCGCTACCTCGGCGGCGAGGAGGCGGCGGCCGAGCGGATCGTGGAGCACGTCGCGCAGAGCTGCGCGGTGGAGAGCCAGGCCGGCATCGCCGACGGGGTGTTCGCGGCCGGGCTGGCCGCCCGGGAGGGGCGGATCGTGGCCCCCGGCGGCACCCGCGGGTTCCTGGCCGGCCGCCCCGTCGAGGCGCTCGGCCGGCCCGCCCTGGCCGACCTGCTGCGCCGGCTCGGCGTCCGCACGCTCGGCGACTTCGCGGCGCTGCCCGCCGGGGACGTGCTGGCCCGGTTCGGTTTCGACGGGGCACTGGCGCACCGGCTCGCCGGCGGCCGGGACGACCGTCCGCTGGCGGTCCGGCAGCCGCCCGCCGACCTGACCGTCACCGCCGACAACGACGAGCCGATCGACCGGGTCGACGCGGCCGCGTTCGCCGCCCGCACACTCGCCGAGCGGCTGCACGAGCGGCTGGCCGGATACGGCTTGGCCTGCACCCGGCTCGGCATCGAGGCGGTCACCGCGCACGGCCAGGAACTGCACCGGGTCTGGCGGCACGACGGCCTGCTCACCGCCGCGGCCATCGCCGACCGGGTCCGCTGGCAGCTCGACGGCTGGCTCTCCGGCAGCAACGGCCGGGGCGGGGCGCGTCCGGCCCGGCCCACCGCCGGGATCGTCCGCTTGCGGCTGGTGCCCGACGGGGTGCTCGCCCAGGCGGGCCTGCAAGCCGGGCTGTGGGGGGAGACCGGTGAGGAGCGGGAGCGGGCGCATCGCGCGTTGAACCGGGTACAGGGCATCCTCGGTCCCGAGGCGGTGGTCACCGCAGTGCTCGGCGGCGGGCGTTCCCCGGCCGACCAGGTGCGCCTGGTCCCGTGGGGCGACGAGCGGGTGCCCGCGCGCCCCGGCCCGCCACCCCTGCCGGCCGACGCGGCGCCCCCGGTCCCGGCGTCCCAGGCTCCGGCCGCGCCGCCGTCCCGGGCTCCGGTCCCGGCAGCGTCGCCGTCCCCGACAGGGCTGTCGTCCCCGGCCGCGTCACTCATCCCGGGCATCGGGGCCGCTCCGGGTGCCGCGTCCGCCTCGGTCGCCGTACCCGATGCCGGGGCGCGGGCCGGACGGCGAGCCCGGCGGGGCCGGGCGGTGGCCGAGCCGCCGTGGCCGGGGCGGATCCCGCCACCGTCGCCGGCCGTGGTGCTGCCGACCCCGTTGCCGGCC
This sequence comes from Micromonospora sp. NPDC049203, assembly GCF_043197215.1. Classification (NCBI taxonomy): domain Bacteria; kingdom Bacillati; phylum Actinomycetota; class Actinomycetes; order Micromonosporales; family Micromonosporaceae; genus Micromonospora; species Micromonospora sp. NPDC049203. The sequence continues at coordinate 84,938 of NZ_JBICSV010000001.1, forward strand.
GACGTGCGCGACGCGGCCGGGCAGCCGGTCGTGGTGACCGCGCGGCTGGCGGTCAGCGCGGCGCCGGCCCGGCTCACCGTCGGCGACGGGCGTCCGGCCGAGATCACCGGTTGGGCCGGTCCGTGGCCCGTGGACGAACGCTGGTGGGCGCCGGCCGAGGCGCGCCGCCGGGCCCGGTTCCAGGTGAGCCTGGCCGACGGCGCCGCCCTGCTGCTCGCGGTGGAGGGCGGGCAGTGGCTGGTGGAGGCGATCTATGACTGAGCGCCGGGAGAGATCTTGGTACGAAAGTGCCCCTCGGGGGGCCGTTTCGTACCAAGATCTCAGGCGGTTGGCCGCCGGGTGGGGGAGGCGCCGGTGAGCTTCCACAACCCGAAGATGCCGTGGTCCAAGTTGGAGCAGGTGCTGTCCGGGCGGGCCAAGGGCGAGCGGCACCTGCACGTGGTCGACCCGCTCGCGGTCGACGCCGACGGCGGCGACTCACCGGCGTGGAGCCGCAAGCGCCAGGAATACCAGCCGCCGGAGCTGACCCGTCCGGACGGCGTGGTGCCCTACGCGGAGCTGCACGCGCACTCCAACTTCAGCTTCCTCGACGGGGCCAGCCACCCGGAGGAACTGGCCGAGGAGGCGGCCCGGCTCGGGCTGACCGCGCTCGCCGTCACCGACCACGACGGCTTCTACGGCGTGGTGCGCTTCGCCGAGGCGGCCCGCGCGCTGCGGCTGCCGACGATCTTCGGCGCGGAACTGTCCCTCGGGCTGCCCGGCCCGCAGAACGGCGAACCGGACCCGCTCGGCCGGCACCTGCTGGTGCTCGCGCACGGCCACGAGGGGTACGCGCGCCTGGCCGCCACCATCTCCCGGGCCCAGCTGCGCGGCGGGGAGAAGGGCCGCCCGGTCTACGGCGAGCTGGAGGAGATCGCCGCCGAGCTGCGCGACCACGTGCTGGTGCTCACCGGCTGCCGCAAGGGGCACGTGCCCGCGGCGCTGCTCACCGAGGGCGTCGACGCGGCGGCCCGCGAGCTCGACCGGCTCACCGCGCTGTTCGGCGCGGAGACGGTGGCGGTGGAGCTGACCGACCACGGCCACCCGGTCGACGCCGACCGCAACGACGCGCTCGCCGAGCTGGCCGCCGCCGCCGGGCTGCCCACAGTGGCCACCAACAACGCGCACTACGCGACCCCGGGCCGGCGTCGGCTGGCCACCACCGTGGCGGCGGTCCGGGCCCGGCGCAGCCTCGACGAGATCGACGGCTGGCTGCCCGCCGCGGCCACCGCCCACCTGCGCAGCGGCGCGGAGATGGCGGCGCGGTTCGCCGCGTACCCGGGCGCTGTGGCGCGGGCCGCCGAGTACGGCGCGGAACTCGCCTTCGACCTCCAGCTCGTGGCGCCGAGGCTGCCCGCGTACCCGGTGCCGCCCGGGCACACCGAGATGAGCTGGCTGCGCCGGCTGACCATGGGCGGCGCCCGCGAGCGCTACGGGCCGCCCGAGGCGCACCCGGAGGCGTACGCGCAACTGGAACACGAGCTGCGGATGATCGAAGATCTCGGTTTCCCCGGCTACTTCCTGGTCGTCTACGACATCGTGGCGTTCTGCCGCGCGCAGGACATCTACTGCCAGGGCCGGGGGTCGGCGGCCAACTCGGCGGTCTGCTACGCGCTGCGCATCACAAACGTGGACGCGGTCCGGCACCGGCTGCTGTTCGAACGCTTCCTCGCCCCGGAACGCGACGGCCCGCCCGACATCGACGTGGACATCGAGTCCGACCGCCGGGAGGAGGTGATCCAGCACGTCTACGCCCGCTACGGCCGGGAGCACACCGCCCAGGTCGCCAACGTCATCTCGTACCGGCCCCGGTCGGCGGTGCGGGACGTGGCGAAGGCGTTCGGGTTCTCGCCCGGCCAGCAGGACGCCTGGAGCAAGCAGATCGACAGGTGGGGCTCGGTCGCCGCGGTCGACGTGGCGGACATCCCCGAGCAGGTGGTCGCGTACGCGAACGAGCTGCAGACCTTCCCCCGGCACCTGGGCATCCACTCCGGTGGCATGGTGATCTGCGACCGGCCGGTGATCGAGGTGTGCCCGGTGGAGTGGGGCCGGATGCCCGGCCGCAGCGTGCTCCAGTGGGACAAGGACGACTGCGCCGCCGTCGGCCTGGTCAAGTTCGACCTGCTCGGCCTCGGCATGCTCTCGGCGCTGCACTACGGCTACGACCTGATCGGCTCCCGGCTCGACCTGGGCGACATGACGCTGGACGACCCCGAGGTGTACGACATGCTCTGCCGGGCCGACTCGGTGGGCGTGTTCCAGGTGGAGAGCCGGGCGCAGATGGCCACCCTGCCCCGGCTCAAGCCGCGCGAGTTCTACGACCTGGTGGTGGAGGTGGCGCTGATCCGGCCCGGCCCGATCCAGGGCGGCTCGGTGCACCCGTACATCAGGCGCAAGAACGGCCAGGAGCCGGTCACGTACGCGCACCCGCTGATGCGCAACGCGCTGGAGAAGACGCTCGGCGTGCCGCTGTTCCAGGAGCAGCTCATGCAGCTCGCCATCGACCTGGCCGGGTTCGACGCGGCCGGCGCCGACCAGCTGCGCCGGGCCATGGGGGCGAAGCGCTCGGTGGAGCGGATGGCGCAGATCGCCGACCGGCTCTACGCCGGGATGGCCGAGCGGGGCATCACCGGCGAGCTGGCCGACGACGTCTATCGCAAGCTCACCGCGTTCGCCAGCTACGGCTTCCCGGAGAGCCACGCGATGAGCTTCGCCTACCTGGTGTACGCCAGCTCGTGGCTCAAGCGCTACCACCCCGGCCCGTTCCTGGCCGCGCTGCTCAACGCGCAGCCGATGGGCTTCTACTCGCCGCAGACGCTCGCCGACGACGCCCGCCGGCACGGTGTGGAGGTGCGCCGGCCGGACATCAACGCCAGCGGCGCCAAGGCGGTGCTGGAGTCCACGCCGCAGACCCGGTGGGGCAGCGTGCCGGGCGAGCCGCCGCACGCCTGGGGGCTGGGCGGCTCGGCGGTGCGGCTCGGGCTGGGCAGCGTCCGTACCCTCGGCGTCGACGTGGCCGAGCGGATCGAGGCGGAACGCGCCGCGCACGGGGCGTACCGGGACATGCCGGACCTGGCCCGCCGCGTCGGTCTCACCGCCGCGCAGCTGGAGGCGCTGGCCACCGCCGACGCCTTCGCCTGTTTCGGGCTGACCCGGCGGCAGGCCCTCTGGGCCGCCGGCGCGGCGGCCCAGGACCGGCCCGGCCGGCTGCCCGGCACGGTGACCGGCGCGGACCCGCCCACCCTGCCCGGCATGGCCGCGGTGGACCGCCTGGTCGCCGACGTCTGGGCCACCGGCCTGTCCCCGGAGAGCCACCCGGCCCGGTTCATCAGGGACCGCCTCGACGAGCTGGGCGCGGTGCCGATCGCCCGGCTCGGCCAGGTGCCACCCGGGCAGCGGATCCGGGTCGGCGGGATCGTCACCCACCGGCAGCGCCCGGCGACCGCCGGCGGCGTCACGTTCCTCAACCTGGAGGACGAGACCGGGATGCTCAATGTCACTTGCTCCCCGGGGCTGTGGCAGAGATACCGTCGAGTCGCCCGCACCAGCGGAGCACTTGTGGTGCGGGGCCGGCTGCAGCGGCACGAGGGCGTCACGAACCTCACCGCGGACCGGCTGGACGCGATCGAGCCCCCCGTCACACCGGCGTCAAGGGATTTCCGTTGATGGAGTGATCCACATTACGGTTTCTCCGAGCCGGAGGCGGGAGACTCCCGACGCGGGTGGGCAGAGTGGCCCACCCGGGGTATGGGGGATGAACCGATGACCTTTCACCGCACGAACGCCGGTGGCGTGGCAAACGCCCGGCGGACCCGCCTCGGCGCCGACTGGGCGCCCACCCACGAGGCCGAGCCGCGGGAATACCAGGTGACCGACGGCCCGGTGGCCAACCACCAGCGCTCCCGCGCCGAGGACGACCCCGCCGGCGGCGGCGAGTCCTGAACCCGGGCCGGGGGGTGACTAGGCTCGGCGCGTGGAGCAGATCCGAACCCTCACCCCCCGCACCGCGGTCATCTGGTCGGTGCTCCGGGCCGAGCTGGACCGGCGGGCCGGCGAACGACTCTCCGTGCTCGACGTCGGCGGCGGGACCGGCGGCTTCGCCGTCCCGCTCGCCGAGGCCGGTCACCGGGTCACGGTGATCGACGCCAGCCCCGACGCGCTCGCCGCGCTGACCCGACGGGCCGCCGAGGCCGGGGTCGCCGATCGGGTACGCGCGACGCAGGGCGACGCCGACGCGCTCACCGGACTGGTCGAACCGGCCACCGTGGACCTGGTGCTCTGCCATTCCGTCCTCGAGGTGGTCGACGACCCGGAACCGGTGACGTCAGCGCTGGTCGCCGCGTTGCGGCCGGGTGGCGCGGCGAGCGTGCTCGTGGCCGGCCGGACCGCCGCCGTGCTCGGCCGGGCGATGAACGGGCAACTGGACGCCGCCGCCGCGCTCGCCGCCGACCCGAACGGCACCACCGGCGGCCGGGACACGCTGCGCCGCCGCTACGACGCCGCCGACGCGGGCGCGCTGCTCACCGCCGCCGGCCTCGTCGTGGAGGAGATCCACGGGGTACGGGTGCTCGCCGACCTTCTCCCGGCCGCGGTGGCCGACGGGCAGCAGGCCGCCCTGGTGGAGCTGGAGCGCGCCCTCGCCGCCCGGTCCCCGTACCGGGATCTCGCCGCCCAGCTGCACCTGTTCGCCCGCTGCCCGGCATGACCGGTCCGGTGCCCGATCCGGCTCCCGGCCCGCTGGACCGGGTGGCGCCGCGCTACGACGGCGGCGCCCTGACCGACGTGCTGCCCAGCGCGTTGGCGCTGCTCGGCGTACCGGGCGCGGCCGACCGGCTCGGCCTGGCCCCGCGCCTGGCCGGGGTACGCCGGATCGCGGTGCTGCTCGTCGACGGCCTCGGCTGGTACCAGATCCCCACCGCCGCCCCGTACGCCCCGACGCTCGCCGGCCTGGCCGCCACCGCCGGCCGCCCACTCACCACCGGCTTCCCGTCCACCACCCCGACAAGCCTGGTCAGCCTCGGCACCGGCACCGGGCCCGGCGCGCACGGCGTGCTCGGCTTCACGGTCCGGGTGCCCGGCACCGGCCGGGTGCTCAACCACGTCGACTGGGCCGGCGACCCCGATCCGGTGAGCTGGCAGCCGGTGCCCACCTGGTACCAGCGGGCCCGTGCCGCCGGGGTCGCGGTGACTGTGGTCAGCCGCCCCGAGTTCGCCGGCAGCGGCCTGACGCTCGCCGCCAACCGGGGCGGCGACTACCGGGGCGCGGCGGGCGTGGACGCGCTCGCCGCCCGGATGCTGGCGGCGCTCGCTGCCGGGGACGGGCCCACGCTCGTCTCCGGCTACCACCCCGACCTGGACCGGCACGGGCACCTCAGCGGCGTGGACTCCGCACCCTGGCGGACCGCCGCCGCCGACGTGGACGCGCTGCTGGCCCGGCTCGTCGACGGGCTCCCGCCGGACGCCGCGCTGCTCGTCACCGCCGACCACGGCCAGCTCGACGTGCCCGCCGGGCACCGGATCGACCTGGACACCGACCCCCGGCTGCGGGCCGGGGTACGGGTGGTCGCCGGTGAGCCCCGGGTCCGCTACCTGCACGTCGAGCCGGGTGCCGAAGCCGACGTGACGGCCGCCTGGACCGAGGTGCTGGGCCCGGCCGCGCAGGTGCTGATCCGGGCCGAGGCGGTGGCGACCGGCTGGTTCGGGCCGGTGCCCGAGGCACACCTGACCCGCATCGGTGACGTGGTGGTGGTCTGCCGGGACACGTACGCGGTGGTCGCCACCCGCTCCGAACCGCCGATGGCGTCGCGGCTGGTCGCGTACCACGGTGCCGACACCGCCGCCGAGATGACCATCCCGCTGCTGGTGATCCGGGGCTGACGCCGGTTCGTCCGTGCCTCTGCGCTGCGGGTCCGGGGCGGTTCCGCCTCGTCCGGGGGCCGGCGGGGCGGTGGCTGTGGTGCCGGCCCTCGCCCGGTCCGGCGGCGGGCCGAGCATGGTTCGTCCGGGGTCGGCGGCATGGCCGCGGGCTGGGCGGTGGGTTGTCGGACCGGCGGGCTAGCCTGCTGGCATGGGCCGCAGCCAGTCGTTGCCCCGAGGCGGTGACCCGCGCTTCGGGCCGGACGCCGACGACACCGGCTGCACCGTCCTGCACGTCGACATGGACGCGTTCTACGCCTCGGTGGAGGTGCGCCGCCGCCCCGAGCTGCGCGGCCGGCCGGTGGTGGTGGGCGGCGTCGGGCCGCGCGGCGTGGTCAGCTCCGCCAGCTACGAGGCCCGGCGGTACGGCGTCCGCAGCGCGATGCCCACCGCCCGCGCCCGGGCGCTCTGCCCCGGCGCGGTCTACCTCCCGCCCGACTTCGCCGCCTACACCGAGGCGTCGCGGGCGGTCATGCGGATCTTCCGGGACGTCACCCCGCTGGTCGAGCCGCTGTCGCTGGACGAGGCGTTCCTCGACGTGGCGGGCGCCCGCCGGCTGTTCGGCCGGCCCGCCGAGATCGCCGCGCTGATCCGCCGCCGGGTCGCCGAGGAACAGCGACTGACCTGCTCGGTGGGGGTGGGTCCGAGCAAGTTCGTGGCCAAGCTCGGTTCCACCCGGGCCAAACCCGACGGCCTGCTCGTGGTCCCGGCCGCCCGGGTGCTGGACTTCCTGCACCCGCTGCCGGTGTCCGCCCTGTGGGGCGTGGGGGAGCGCTCCGCGGACGCGCTGCGCCGCCTCGGCCTGCGCACCGTACGCGACCTGGCCGAGGCGCCGGCCGGCCTGCTGCGCCGGGCTGTGGGCGAGGCGTCCGCCACCCACCTGCACGAGCTGGCCTGGGGGCGTGACCCGCGCGCTGTCACGCCCGAGCAGGTGGAGAAGTCGATCGGCGCCGAGGTCACGTTCGACACCGACGTGAGCGACCCGGCCGAGATCCGGCGCTCCCTGCTCGCGCTCGCCGACAAGGCCGGCGCTCGGCTGCGGGCGGCCGGGCAGGTCGGGCGCACCGTGTCGCTCAAGGTTCGCTTCGCCGACTTCCGGACGATCAGCCGCTCCCGCACCCTCGCCGTGCCCACCGACACCGCCCGGGAGATGTTCGACACGGCCTGGGCGTTGTGGACCGCGCTCGCCCCCGGCGAGCCGGTCCGGCTGGTCGGTGTCCGGATGGAAGGTCTCGCCCCGGCCGGGGAGACTCCACGGCAGCTCACCCTGGGCGCGCCGGAGCGCGGCTGGCGTGAGGCGGAGGCGGCGGCCGACGCGGCGGCCGCCCGATTCGGGCGGTCCGTCATAGGTCCGGCCAGTCTTCTCGGCCGTCGTGATACCCGACAAGTCGAAAAACCGGCCCGGCCGTAGGTCGTCCCGCTTTCCGACGCGCGGGGGCCCTCGTAGACTTGCGGGTAAGCAGCCGGATGGCTGCCACGGTCTGTCGGCCCGACCGGGCCGACCAACGTGACCGGGGAGGAGTGCCGTGCCGCTCTCGGAGCACGAGCAGCGGCTGTTCGAGCAGATCGAGCGGTCGCTTGCCGAGGACCCCAAGTTCGCCTCGGCCGTGCGCGCCAGCGACCCGCGTTTCCACGCGCGGCGTCGCGTGCTCGTCGCTGCCGGCGTGGTCGTCGCTGGTCTGGCCCTGTTGATCTACGGTGCCGTGATCAAGATTCCCGCGGTGGCCGTGGCGGGTTTCGTCGTCATGCTGGCCTCGTTGGGCTACGCGGTGCAGTCGCACCGCCGATCCCAGTCGCCCGACCTGCACGTGGTCGGCGGCACAACGAGCCGGCGTCGTCCCCGTGGCCGCAGTGGTGGTGGTCGCCGGGGCTCCTTCCTCGACCGGATGGAGGACCGCTGGCGGCAGCGCCCGGAGGGCCACCGCTGATCACGTCCCGCCCCTGAACCCGGGGGGCGGGATACCGGCGGCACCTTTGGCAAGCGCCGCCGGAGCGACCCGCTGCGGGTCGCCGTGGCATGCGCGGGCGAGGGCCCGCGCTTCGTCGTGCCCGCTCCGACCCGGCCGGCGGGGCGGCTCCGCCGGTGGACGTGGCCCGTCCGCTCCGCTCCGCCGCGTCACGCCTCCGTCCCGCGTCCGTCCGGCGCGGCGTCACGCTTCCGTCCCGCGTCCGTCCGGTGCGGCGTCACGCTTCCGTCACGCGTCCGTCCGGCGCGGCGTCACGCTTCCGTCCCGCGCAGCGCGCGCCGGGTCTCCGTCCGAGCTTTCGTCGCGCAGCGCCCGCCTGCCGACGTCTCCTCCGTCCCGCGTGCACCCCGCCGCACCCACTCGGCCATGATCACCGACACCCCTTCCTGCCCAGCAAGACGAGCCTCCCGCATCGCAGGACCCAGAAAAGATCTTGGTACGAAAGCGCCCCTATGGGGGCCATTTCGTACCAAGGTCTCGCGGGCGCCAGGGCGGAAGCGTCCAGTCGACCGCCCTCACCCGCCCAGGCGGCGTGCACGGGCGCGCGCCGCACCGGAGCAGGCGGCCCACCCCGGTGATCAAGGAGTTTGTGTCCTCAGCAGAGCCGGATCCGGACACCAACTCCTTGATCACCGGGGGAGCGGCCGGAGGGCCGGGAGGGGGGTCAGCGGGCGGGGCGGCCGGCCAGGAGGCGGCGCGGGCTCCAGCGCGTGAGGCGCTGGCGGACCTGGCCGCTCGTGGTCACCACCCTTGCCGACCGTTCGGCCAGGCCGGTACGCCAGCGCTGCAGCACCGACGGGGGCAGCAGCGCCGCCATCAGCCGGGTGCGGCGGTCCGCGCCGGCCGCCAGCGCGCCCCGGACCGTACGCAGCGCCGGCTGCAGCTCCGCGTCGGTCAGCGGGTCGCGGGCGTACCGGGCGCGCTCCTCGGCGCGGCCGAGCAGGCGTACGCCGGTCGCGGCGTCCCCGCGCTCGGCGAGCGCCTCCCGGGCCAGCCGCTCGGCGGTCGCCCGCGGGGTCTCCGTGCGGTCCACCCGGACCTGGAAGTCGACGAGCGTGTCGAGCAGCTCGTCCCAGGCGGCGTGCGCGTCGGCGCGGGCCGCCTCGGCGTCCACGCCGACGACCACCTCCCGCGTCTCGCCGCGCTGGCCCGGCACCGGAAGCGCGGTGGCCGCGGGCGTGACCGTCCGGGCACGCCGGCGGCGGCGCAGGGCGGAGCGGCGCAGGGCCGGTACGGCCAGCAGCGCCAGCAGCGCCAGCAGAGCGCCGGCCAGCCACCACGGCCAGACCGGGCTCTCCTCGGCCGGGCCGCCCTGGTTCAGGGCCAGGCCCTGGTCGGCGTCCTTGTCCAGCCGGTCCGTCTCGTTCGGCCCGGCCGACGGGCCGGCCGCGTCGGGAACGGCGGTGCTGCCGGCCGAGGGGGTGACCTCCTCGGGGGCGTCGATGTCCGGCGCCCAGGCCGAGCGGACCGAGCCGGCCACCGCCGCCGCCGGGGTGGCGTCGAACGGCACCCAGCCGATCCCGCCGAAGTAGACCTCGGTCCAGGCGTGCAGGTTCTGGTTGGTCAGCACGTACGTGCCGCCCTCGGCCCTGCTGCCGTTCGTGAACCCGACCGCCACCCGGGCGGGGATGCCGGCGGCCCGGACCAGCCAGGCCATCGCCGCGGCGTACTGCTGGCAGTAGCCGACCTTGGTGGCGAGGAAGTCGGTGATGTCCTCACCGCTGCTGCCGTTGCGGGTGGACAGCGAGTAGGTGAAGCCGTTCTCCACGGAGAAGTAGTCGTAGATCGCCCGGACCTTGTCGTAGTCGGTCGACTTGCTCTTCACCAGCTGCGCGACCAGTTCCTCGACGGCCGGGACCGACGGCCGCTCGGTCTGCTGCCGCATCACCGGGCTGTCCGAGGGCAGTGACGGGGCGGTGCGCAGCGCCGTGGGGCTGAACGTGGACCGGACGTAGTCGAACGAGTAGCTCTTGCCGCGGGCGTTGTCCCGGTTGGAGAAGACGACCTGCTGGTTCGGGTCGTACAGCCAGTTGCCGTTGAGGTCGTCGGTCTTGACCGGCTCGGCGTAGACCGGCAGCAACGGCATGTTGAGGTTCTTCGTCACCTCGACCGTGGCGCGGTAGCGCTGCTGCTCCACGCCGCGCACGGCGCGTTCCCTCGGGTCGGGCAGCGGCCGGGTGATCGGCCGCCCGGTCGGCACGCGTGCCTGGAAGCCGCTCGGCCGAAGGTCGTCGACCACGCCCAGGCGCAGGTAGAACGGCGTCGTCTCGTCGGTGCTGACCTTGACCAGCTCGACTTCCTCACTCTGGTTGAGCTGGCCGCTGAGCGCCGCGAACAGGTCGACCCGGCCCGAACTGCCGCCCTGGCCCGGCCGCCCGCTGCCGTCGCCGGGCCCGTTGCCGACGTTGTTCATCAGGCCGCCGGTCATCCCGGGCACCGCGAGCGGCAGCGCCACCGCCACGATCACGCCGACCACCGCGAGCCGTCGTCCCGCCGCGGCCAGCGGGGACGCCTCCCAGACGTCCACGTCTCGCCCCTCGCCGGTGAACCGGCGGCCGAACCGGCGTACCCGGTCGACGTTGTCGGTGACCAGCAGCCAGAGGTAACCGGCGGCGCCCACCACGAACGGGGTGGCCGGGACGCTGTCCACGTACACCGCGACCGGCACCGAGTAGATGGCGAGCATCGGCAGGCCGGCCAGCGCGGGCCGGCGCAACCCGACCGCGAGCACGTCCACCACCACCGCCACCGCGCCGATGCCGAGCACCGCGAGGAACAGCAGCGAGTCGACGTCCGGCACCTTCACGCCGTACGAGCGCATGTCCTGCAACGACGCCTGGAGCAGGTCGCCGAAGTGGGCGAACGTCGCAGGGGTCGGCACGAACGCGAGCAGTTCGGTGCCGCCGGGGAAGACCCACGTCAGGCCCAGGGTCAGCCCGGCCAGCATGGCGAGCACCTGCCCCCACAGCGGGAACCGGCCCAGGCGGCTCAACGCGGCCGAGCCGGCCACCACGGCGACCACGACGGCGGCCTGGATCAGCCAGGTCCAGCGTTCGAAGATCGCCGACAGCGGTGCCGCCGCCAGCAGCGTCGCCGCCGCGGCGACGAACCCGATGTTGCGGTGCGGGGTCACAGGGACATCCTTCCGGTCATCGTCGTCCGCCGGCCACCGTCTCGGCCATGGCCGCTCGCAGCGCGAAGCCCTGCGAGCCCCGTCCGGCCTGCGGCCACACCATCGGCAGGCGCGTGCCGTGCTCCACCCCGATGACCCGCCAGCCGCTCTGCAGCAGCGCGAGCGCGGCGGCGCCGTGTGCCCGCTCCGCCTCGGCCCGGGCGTTGGGTGGCAGGTTGAGCCAGGTGTTGCTGTCCAGCAGGAACGCCACACAGGTGGCGCCGTTGCCGCGCAAGCCGGCCAGCAGTTCCGCCTCGGCGGCGCCGAGCGTGCCGAGCATCGCGATGATCAGACCGCCGTCGGCCCGCTGCCGGACCTGCTGCACCAGCGTGGTGATCTCGCCGCGCCGGTCCAGGTGCACGTCGGCGAGGTGGTCGAGGAGCAGTCCCTCGCCGCCGGCCTCGGTGGCCCCGACGTCGGCGCCGTTGCCGGTGACCAGCCGCAGCTTGTAGCCGGCCTCGCGCAGGTGCACGGCGACGCTGGCCGCCGCCGAGACCGCCCACTCGAAGCTTGCCGTCGGGCCCTCGCCCCGGTGCCCGCCGGCGCGGGTGTCGAGCACCACCGTGGCGCGGCTCTCCCACGGCTGCTCCTCGCGGCGCACCATCAGCTCACCGGTGCGGGCGGTGGACTTCCAGTGCACCCGGCGCAGGTCGTCGCCCATCCGGTACTCCCGGGTGGCGGCGTCGTCCTCGCCGTGCACCGCCACCGAGCGGGCCCGGCTGTCGCCGCTGCCCGCGTACTCACCGGGGAGCCGCACCGACGGCAGCGGGGTGACCTGCGGGATCACCGTGAGGTGGTCGGTGCTGGGGAACGACCGGGTCAGCTCGCACAGTCCGAACGGGTCGGTCAGCCGGATCACCAGCGGCCCGACCTCGTAGCGGCCCCGCACGTCCGCCCGGACCGTGTACGCCACCGAGCTGGCCTGGTGCGCGCCGAGCCGTTCCAGCACCACCCGGGGGCGGCTGCCCAGCGCGTACGGCAGGCGGTCCTCCAGCAGCAGCGTGCCGGTGGGCAGCCGGGACAGGTTCTGCAACCGCAGCACCACCCGGGAGCTGGCCCCGACCGGCACCCGGTGCGGCTCCAGCGACCTGTTGCAGGCCAGCTTGTACCGGCTCCGCCCGACGTACGCGGCGGCCAGCAGCGGCAGCACGGCGAGCAGGACCGCCACCCGGAGCAGGTCCTTCTCGCCGAGGATGCCGGCGGAGATCGCGGCGGCCACCGCGGCCGCCAGGAAGGAGCGGCCGCGGGTGGTCAGCCCACGCAGGCCGTCGCGCACGTCACGGCCTCCGCGGCTCGTACGGCCCGCGGCTGTTGTTGCCGCCGCCGGGCCGGGTGTCGTACGGCGAGCGCTGCCGGTCGTGCGGGAGCGGCAAGCGGTGCACCAGCTCGGAGACGATCGCGTCGGTGGTGCGCCGGGCCAGCTGCGCGTCGGCGGTGGGGATGATCCGGTGCGCCAGTACCGGCACCGCGAGGACCTGGAGGTCGTCCGGAAGGACGTAGTCGCGGCCCTCCAGGGCGGCCACCGCGCGGGCGGTGCGCAGCAACTGGAGCGTGGCGCGCGGGGACGCGCCGAGGCGCAGGTCGGGTGCCTCCCGGGTGGCGGTGACCAGGTCGATCGCGTACTGCTTGACGGCGTCGGCGACGTGCACCTGCCGGACGTGGCCGATCAGCCGGCGGACGGTGGCCGCGTCGGAGACCGGCCGCAGCCCCGGCAGCGGGTCGGTGGCGCCGTGCCCGTCGAGCATCGCCAGCTCGGCCCGCGGGTCCGGGTAGCCCATGGCGATCCGGGCGGTGAACCGGTCCCGCTGCGCCTCGGGCAGCGGGTAGGTCCCCTCCATCTCGATCGGGTTCTGCGTCGCGATCACCATGAACGGCGTCTGCAACTGGTAGGTGACCCCGTCGACTGTGACCTGCCGTTCCTCCATGCACTCCAGCAGCGCCGACTGGGTCTTCGGCGAGGCCCGGTTGATCTCGTCGCCGACGACCAGGTTGGCGAAGACCGCGCCGGGGCGGAACTCGAAGTCGTGCGTCTCCTGGTTGTAGACGCTGACGCCGGTGACGTCGCTGGGAAGCAGGTCGGGGGTGAACTGGATCCGCCGGACCGAGCAGTCGATGGAGCGGGCCATCGCCTTGGCGAGCTTGGTCTTGCCGACGCCGGGCACGTCCTCGATGAGCAGGTGACCCTCGGCCAGCAGCACCGCCAGGGCGAGCCGGACGGTGGCGGTCTTGCCCTCGATGACCTGCTCGATGTTGGCCACGATGGCCTCGCTGGCGGCGCGGAACTCGTCGTGCGGCAGCAGACCGCCCACCTCGTCCCAGGTCTGTTGTGTCACGGGCCTCCTCCTCGTCGCCTGGACGGCAGCTCTTTATAGAGCACCTGGACCCGCCGTTGGGTTCGCGACGCCGAGCCACGTCTGCCGCAGTAATCTCACTGGCCTCTCAGGCTAACCATGTTTGTCGTTATCGCCGACTCCCGCAGGTGGTCGGTCGGTTACGCCCGGAATATTCGCCAGACCGGGGGACCGGCGCGGGGCCGGAACTGGCGCGCGGGTGCGGAGAGGCGCGAGGTACACTGCGTGCATGGCCGGGTTCTTCCTGCTTCTTACCGAGCCGTGTTGATGCGCTGAAAAGCGCGACAGCACGGCCGCCCCTCCTGCGCGAGGGGCTTTTTTGTGCCCGCAGCAGACCGCCCACATATTTCGTATCGATCCGCGCCGAGGAGACGCCATGAGTGAGGCAGCCGCACCGGCGACCGACATTCCCCCGTTCCGGTACACCGCCGCCCTGGCCGACGAGATCGAGCACCGCTGGCAGGACACCTGGGAGCGCGACGGCACCTTCCACGCCCCGAACCCCGCCGGCCCGCTGGCCGACCCGGGTCACCCGCGCGCGGGCGCCGAGAAGCTGTACGTGCTGGACATGTTCCCGTACCCGTCGGGCGCCGGCCTGCACGTCGGGCACCCGCTGGGTTACATCGGCACCGACTGCTACGCCCGCTACCAGCGGATGGCCGGGCGCAACGTGCTGCACGCGATGGGCTTCGACGCGTTCGGCCTGCCCGCCGAGCAGTACGCGGTGCAGACCGGCACCCACCCCCGGACCACCACCGAGGCCAACATCGAGCGGTTCAAGGCGCAGCTGCGCCGGCTGGGGCTGGGCCACGACGAGCGGCGTTCGGTGGCGACCATCGACACCGACTTCTACCGCTGGACCCAGTGGATCTTCCTGCAGATCTTCAACTCCTGGTACGACGCGGATGCGAAGAAGGCCCGGCCGATCGCCGAGCTGATCGCCGAGTTCGAGGGCGGCACCCGTGCCACCCCCGACGGGCGCCCGTGGGCCGAGCTGTCCGTGGGGGAGCGGCGGCGCGTCGTCGACGACCACCGGCTGGCGTACGTCTCGGAGGCGCCGGTGAACTGGTGCCCGGGCCTGGGCACCGTGGTGGCCAACGAGGAGGTCACCGCCGACGGCCGCTCCGAGCGCGGCAACTTCCCGGTCTTCAAGCGCAACCTGAAGCAGTGGATGATGCGGATCACCGCGTACGGGGACCGGCTGCTGGAGGACCTGGACACACTGGACTGGCCCGAGCCGATCAAGCTGCAGCAGCGCAACTGGATCGGCCGGTCGACCGGCGCGCACATCGACTTCCCGACGGACGCGGCCCCGGTGCGGGTGTTCACCACCCGGCCGGACACCGTCTTCGGCGCCACCTACATGGTGCTGGCGCCCGAGCACGAGCTGGTCGACGTGCTGACGCCGGCCGCCTGGCCGGAGGGCACGAAGGACGCCTGGACCGGCGGGCACGCCGGCCCGCGTGAGGCCGTCGAGGCGTACCGGAAGGCCGCCTCGGCCAAGACGGACGTGGAGCGGCAGGCGGACAGCAAGGAGAAGACCGGCGTCTTCGTCGGCGCCTACGCCACCAACCCGGTGACCGGCGGGCAGATCCCGATCTTCATCGCCGACTACGTGCTGGCCGGGTACGGCACCGGCGCGATCATGGCGGTACCCGCCCAGGACGAGCGGGACTGGGCCTTCGCCGAGGTCTTCGAGCTGCCGATCGTGCGGACCGTGCAGCCGCCGGAGGGCTTCGACGGCAAGGCGTACACCGGGGACGGCCCGGCGATCAACAGCGCCGCGCCGGATCGCGGCATCGACCTGGACGGCCTGGGCGTCACCGACGCGAAGGCGCGCATCATCGAGTGGCTGGAGGCCAGCGGGCACGGCGCCGGCGCGGTCACCTGGCGGCTGCGCGACTGGCTGTTCTCCCGGCAGCGCTACTGGGGCGAGCCGTTCCCGATCGTGTACGACGAGACCGGGGCGCCGATCGCGCTGCCCGAGTCGATGCTGCCGGTCGAGCTGCCCGAGGTGGAGGACTTCTCGCCGAAGACGTTCGACGCCGACGACGCCGACAGCGATCCGGAGACCCCGCTGTCGCGGCGGCGTGACTGGGTGGAGGTGGAGCTGGACCTGGGTGACGGGCCCAAGCGCTACACCCGCGAGACGAACGTGATGCCGCAGTGGGCCGGCTCCTGCTGGTACGAGCTGCGCTACCTGGACCCGACCGACTCGCAGCGCTTCGCCGACCCGGAGAACGAGGCGTACTGGATGGGGCCGCGCGGCGCGGGCGACTGCGGTGGCACCGACCTGTACGTCGGCGGCGCCGAGCACGCCGTGCTGCACCTGCTGTACGCCCGCTTCTGGCACAAGGTGCTGTACGACCTGGGCCACGTCTCGTCGTTCGAGCCGTTCCGCCGCCTGTTCAACCAGGGCATGATCCAGGCGTACGCGTTCGTCGACCCGCGCGGCGCGTACGTGCCCGCCGAGGAGGTCGTCGAGGTCGACGGCCGCTGGTTCCACGGCGAGACCGAGGTCCGCCGTGAGTACGGCAAGATGGGCAAGTCGCTGAAGAACGTGGTCACCCCGGACGACATGTGCGCGGCGTACGGCGCGGACACGTTCCGGGTGTACGAGATGTCGATGGGCCCGCTGGAGGTGTCCCGCCCGTGGGAGACCCGGGCGGTGGTCGGCTCGTACCGGTTCCTGCAGCGGGTCTGGCGCACCGTCGTCGACGAGCAGACCGGCCAGCTGCGGGTCACCGACGAACCGGCCGACGAGGCGACCCGGCGGCTGCTGCACAAGGCGATCGACGGGGTCCGCGCCGACATGGACGGGATCCGGTTCAACACGGCCATCGCCAAGCTGATCGAGCTGACCAACGGCCTGACCCGGCTGGCGCGTACCCCGCGCGAGGTGGCCGAGCCGCTGGTGCTGATGGTCGCGCCGTTCGCCCCGCACATGGCCGAGGAACTGTGGCACAAGCTGGGCCACGAGCACTCACTGGCGTACGCGGACTTCCCGGTCGCCGACCCGGCCCTGCTGGTGGCCGAGTCGGTCACGTACCCGGTTCAGGTGAACGGCAAGGTCCGCGGCCGGGTCGAGGTGCCGGCCGACGCGACCGAGGAGACCGTGCGCGCGGCGGCGCTGGAGGCGGTGGCCGGCACGCTGGCCGGCAAGGAGCCGCGCAAGGTGATCGTGGTGAAGGGCCGGATGGTCTCGGTCGTCGCCTGACCCGGCCGGTGGGCGTGTCCACATCGGGGGCACGCCCACCGCCGGTCATGCCGGCTCGGACCGGCGCCGCCGCTCGGCCCGCCACCAGCGGTGGATGATCAGCACGCTGGCGATCAGGCCGAGGCTCGCCGGCGCGGCCGCGTACCAGTTGATCGAGCCGGGCGTGGTCACCGCCGCGCCGATCGCCGCGTACCCGACGGCGGTGGGGGCGGAGGCGATCACGCTGCCGGTCAGGAACGGCAGCACCCGGGCGGCGGTGGTGCCGTAGCCGTAGCTGACCAGACCGAACCCGGCGATCGGCAGCAGCCGTACGGTGACCACGCCGAAGACGCTCTGCCGGGCGAACCAGCCGTCCAGGCGGGCCAGCCGGCCGCGCACCCGCTCGGCGACGAAGTCGCGGCCGAGCACCCGGCCGACGGTGAAGCCGATGGCCGCCGCGAGCAGCGCCGCGCCGAGCGCGTACGCGGCACCCTGCACCGGGCCGAAGATCGCGCCCGCCGCCAGCGTGACGAACGTGCGCGGCACCAGCGCCACCAGCAGCAGCGCGCCGCCGATCACCGCCGCGGGCGGGCCGTAGTCGCCGAGCGAGTCGGCGAGCCGGGGCAGGTCGGCCGGGTCCGGCCGGGGCACCAGCAGCAGCGTCACGCCGAACCCGGCGAGCAGCAGCAGGAGCAGCCCGAACCGGCGCGCCGAGGGTTGCCGCAGCAACCCGGCGAGCCGGCGGGCCACCGGTCGCCGCCCCGGCCGGGCGGCGTCGGTCACGGCCTCGGTGCGGCGGCCACCGCGGCGCGGCGCTCGGAGCGGAGCCGGTCGGCCCAGGTGTCGTCGAGCGGGGGCAGCTGGTGGATGCCGGTCGCCCAGCGCAGCAGCAGGTCGGCCAGGTCCGGGTTGCGGGCCAGCGCCGGGCCGTGCGAGTAGGTGCCCAGCAGTTTGCCCCGCCACGCGCCCTCGGTGGCGCCGTCGTTGCCGACCCCGGCGGTGACCCGGGCCAGCGGGGACACGCCCGGGCCGAGGTGGGTGCGGCCGCCGTGGTTCTCGAAGCCGGACAGGTGCGGGATGCCCAGCCGCGGGTCGACCTCGCCGGCCAGCTCGCCGACCGCGCGGGTGGGGCCCCGGTCGGAGGAGAGGTCGAGCAGTTCCAGCCCGGCGCAGCGGGTGCCCTTGGCGAAGAAGGAGGTGCCGAGCAGCTGGTAGCCGGCGCAGACGCCGAACACCACCGAACCCTGGGCCACCGCCCGGTGCAGGCCGCCGTCGGCGATCAGGCGCTGGGCGCCGAGCGCCTGCGGGCCGTCCTCGCCGCCGCCGATGAGGTAGATGTCGGCGGTGGCGGGCAGCCGCTGGTCGGAGCGGACCTCCAGCACCTCGACCGGCATGCCGCGCAGCTGGGCCCGGCGGGCCAGGATCAGCATGTTGCCCCGGTCGCCGTACGTGGACAGCAGGTCGGGATAGATCCAGACGATGCGCAGGCTCTCAGTTGACACGGTCCAACTCCGCTCGGATGTCCTGGAAGGCGGTGTAGTTGGCGATGACCTCCAGCCGGCCCGGCGGCACCGCGCGGACCGCCTCGTCGAAGGCGCGTACGTGCTGGAACGGCACGCCGTTGACCTCCAGCCGCACCGCCAGGTCGTACGCCCGGTCGCCGGTGATCAGCACCTGCCGGCCGACCAGCGGGGAGAAGTCCACGTCGAACAGCCAGGAGGTGTCCAGCCCGTCGGGGTCGCGGGCGTTTATGGACAGCAGTGTCGGCGCGACGTCGGCCATGTCGAACGCCTCCAGCCAGCTCGCCGGGTTCTTCGCCAGCAGCAGCCGGATGTTGCGCCCGTCGCGGTCCACCTGGGCGTAGCGGCCGGCCACCGAGGTGACGCTGCCGAGCCGGGAGACCGCGTCCACCGGGCGTACGCCGAACTCGGCGGCGACGGCGAGGGCGGTGGCCGCGTTGCCCAGGTTGACCTTGCCGGGGAGCTGGAGCTGGATCTTGTGCCAGGCGCCTGTGGGGTCGAGCACGCCGTCGTCCTCGACCGTCCAGTTCGGCTCGGGACGGCGCAGCGGGCAGCCGGTGCACCACCACTGCTCACCGGAGCGCTGGATGGTGGAGCCGCACTCGGGGCAGACCCAGGAGTCGTCGTGCCAGCGCTGCCCGGCGCTGAACCAGGTGACGTGCGGCGGCACGTGGCCCTGGGCCGGGTCGGCCGGCGGGCAGGCGGCCCACACCACCATCGGGTCGTCGGCGTTGGCGACCACCCGTACCCGCGGGTGCCGGACCAGGGCGGCGCGCCAGAGCTGCGCCATCATGGCGACCTCCTTGGCGCGGTCGAGCTGGTCGCGGGAGAGATTGAGCAGCGCCACCACGTGCGGCTCGGTCGCCTCCAGCACCTGGGCGAGGTAGTGCTCGTCCACCTCCAGCACCGCGTACGGCGTGCTGCCGGCCTTTGCGAGCGCCGAGGTGTGGCCGGTGGGCATGTTCGCGCCGAAGGAGTTGGTGGCGACCCGGCCGAGCACGCCGACCGCGGCGGTGGTGAGCCGGGTCGTGGTGGTCTTGCCGTTGGTGCCGGACACCAGGGCGATCGCGCGCCCGGCCGAGAGGTGGGCGAGCAGGTCCGGGTCGATCTTGAGGCCGATCCAGCCGCCGATCACCGAGCCGTCGCCGCGACCCGCGGCCCGCGACAGCGCCGCGGCGGTGCGCGACACGGAGCTGGCCACCTTCGCCCGCAAGGGCATCTTCGCGTCCGTCACGCGAGCGAGGTTACCGGACCGCCACCTCCACCAGATCGCCGCCGACGGCGAACCGTTCGGCCGGGGACGGCGCGGCGGACGGCCGGAGCGCGCCGGGCCGGACGGCGGCGGTCGATGTCGGGTAGCGGACGGTGTGGGGCGCCCTCCACCCCCTCCACTCGGCCCCACCCGCGTTGACGTGCGGTTTTGCGCGCCGAAACGCCACGCCACGCGGGCGATTCTGGTTGCAGGTGGAGGGAAGTGGAGTAGAGTGGGGCGCGATGGTGAGGCCGGGAGGGCCACACCGGCCCGGGGGGTCAGCGGCGCCGCGAACGCCGCTCAGGGCGAGGGGGTTGGGCCGATGTTCCTCGGCACCCACACTCCGCGCCTGGACGACAAAGGCCGGTTGATCCTTCCGGCGAAGTTCCGGGACGAACTGGCGGGGGGTGTCGTGATCACCAAAGGGCAGGAGCGCTGCCTCTACGTCTTCCCGATGCCCGAGTTCCAGCGGATCGCCGACCAGTTGCGCGCGCAGCCGATGACGAGCAAGGCGGCCCGGGCCTACAGCCGGGTCTTCTTCGCCAGCGCGCACGACGAGGTGCCGGACAAGCAGGGGCGGGTCACGATTCCCGGCCACCTGCGGTCGTACGCGGCACTGGACCGGGATCTGGTCGTGATCGGAGCGAGCACCCGGGTGGAGATCTGGGACAGGGCGGCCTGGGAGGCCTACCTCGCGGAGAGCGAAGACGACTTCGCCGACATCGAGGAGGGGGTGCTGCCCGGCGGTCTGTAGGGCGTGACGGCGCCCGACGTACTGCGAGATCTCCAGCCGCTTTCGAGTTCCTGGCACCCCTTCCCCGGTGCCAGGCGCACGATCCGACACGGAGGGCCGCGGCCTCCGGCGGGCGGGAGCGGATGGGGATCTGGCGGTATGGCGAGGCGTCGTGGCGACGACGGACACGTGACGGAACGGCTGGCGAACGGGGTGGGGGTCGACATGGGGGAGCTACGCGGCACGCACGTGCCGGTGCTGCTCGAGCGGTGTCTCGAGCTGCTGGCCCCCGCACTGGGCCGGCCCGGTCGCACCGTGCACGTCGACGCCACGCTCGGCCTGGCCGGGCACGCCGAGGCGGTGCTCACGGCGCACCCGGACACGGTGCTGATCGGCCTGGACCGGGACACCGAGGCGCTGGCCCACGCGCGGGTCCGCCTGGCCCGGTTCGCCGACCGGATCCACCTGGAGCACGCCGTCTACGACGAGCTGCCCGAGGTGCTCGACCGGCTCGGTTACCCGGCGATCGACGGGGTGCTGTTCGACCTCGGCGTCTCGTCCCTGCAACTCGACGCGCCCGACCGCGGGTTCGCGTACGCGCAGGACGCGCCGCTGGACATGCGGATGGACCAGACCCGGGGGGTGACCGCCGAGGAGGTGGTGAACACCTACTCCCACCCGGACCTGGCCCGCCTGCTGCGGGTGTACGGCGAGGAGAAGTTCGCCGGAAAGATCGCCTCGGCGATCATCCGGGAGCGGGAGCGGACCCGGATCACGTCCTCGGCCCGGCTGGCCGAGCTGGTCCGCGACGCCATTCCGGCCCCGGCCCGACGAACCGGTGGACACCCGGCAAAGAGAACGTTTCAGGCTTTGCGGATCGAGGTAAACAGAGAACTGGCAGCGCTGGAGACGGCGCTGCCGGCTGCTCTCGACAAGCTCACAGTGGGCGGCCGCATGGTGGTCCTGTCCTACCACTCGCTGGAGGACCGGCTCACCAAGCAGGCGCTCGCCGACCGGGTCCGCAGTAAGGGCCCGATCGACCTCCCGGTCGAACTGCCCGGGTCGGGCCCGACGTTCCGGCTGTTGAGCCGGGGCGCCGAGCTGCCCGGGGAGGCGGAGGTGGCCGCGAACCCGCGTGCCGCCTCGGTACGGCTGCGAGCAGCGGAACGCCTCGACCCGGAGGCGGCCCGGCAGGGGCGTACCGACCGCGAACGGTACCGCCGCCGGGTGAAGGCGATGCACCAACCGGGGACGGGGTCACCGGGGTCCGACGAGGACCCGCGGTCGGCCCCGGGGGACGCGAACGGGACGGACGAGGAGGGGGAGGGGACATGAACGTCGAGAAGCGCGACGGCCGGGGAGCCGTCGGGCAGCGCGCACCGCGGTCGGGGGGCCGGACCGCGGCGCAGCGCACCACGCCGGACACGACGGCGGCCGACCGCCGGGAGCAGGCTCGCGCCCGGGGGGCGCGCGAGTTCCCGACGCAGGGCAGCGCCGCCCTGCGGCCGGCCGAGCGTACCCGGGTCGCCGGCACGCCGGCGCCGCGCCTGCGGGTCGCCCCGCCGGCGCCGATCCGGGTTCCCCGGGCGCCCTTCGTCGCGTTGATCCTGGTGCTCGTGGTCGGTGGGGTGCTGGGCATCCTGGCCGTCAACACCAAGATCAACGAGAACGCCTTCAAGCTGGAGAAGCTCCAGCAGCAGCAGAACAAGCTGAACGTCGACGAGCAGGAGCTGAAGAAGCAGATCGCCGAGCAGAAGGCGCCCGGCAACCTCACCGCGAACGCCCGCAAGCTCGGCCTGGTCGAGTCCGAGGACCCGGCGTACATCCGGCTGCCGGACGGGCAGACCATTGGGGTGCCGCACCCCGCGCAGGGCGCCCCGTCGGTCACCAGCCAGCAGGGCAACGGAGGCTGAGCGATGCCGCCGAGATCGGAGGATCCGCGCCGGGACGCCACTGGCTCCCGGCGCGGATCGTCGCGGGGGTCGGAGCCGCGCGAGCCGGGCCTCGGCGGGATCTCCGACGCCCGCGCGTACACCCCGCGCGGGCGGACCGTGCGCGAGGGCGGCGGCGCCGAGCAACGGCGTACCCCCCGGAGCAACCGGTCCGGCGACCCGTTCCGGCCCGCGTTGCAGGTGCTCGACGGCGGCCGGGCCGGGCGGGCCGGCACGCGCGAGCCCGCCACCGACGGCGCCCGGTCCGGCCGCCGGTCCGCCGCCGCTGGCGGCCGGGCCGGCGTGGTGCGGACCGTCTCGTCCCGGCCGGTGCGGGAACCGTTCGACGACGAGGACGACGCGCCGCCGCCGCGCCGCCGGTCCCAGCCGCGCCGCCCGGCCGCCCAGCCCCGCCGCCCGGTCCGCAAGCCGCGCCGGCCGCCGCGGCTGGGCGACCCGCGCCGGCGCCTGCGGCTCGGCACCGTGCTGGCGCTGGCGCTGTTCGCCAGCATCGGCGTGCGGCTGGTCTACCTCCAGACCGTGGACACCCCGGCGTACGCCGACGGCGGCCTGCCCAACCGGCTCGCCGTGGTCGAGCTGCCCGCCGCGCGCGGGGCGATCCTCGACCGCGGCGGCGAGCCGCTGGCGCACAGCGTCGAGGCCCGGTACGTGTTCGCCGACCCGACCCGGGTCAAGGACCGGTTCGCCACCGCGCGCCTGCTCTCCCCGCTGCTCGGGATGCCCGCCTCCGACCTGGCCGAGAAGATGCGCGAGCGCACCCTGCCCGGCAGCGACACCCCGTCGCAGTTCGTCTACCTGGCCCGTGGTGTCGAGATCAGCACCGCGAAGAAGATCATGGCGCTGGAGCTGGCCGGCATCAACGTGCACCGCGACGAGCGCCGCGAGGTGCCCGGCGGCGACCTGGCCGCCAACCTGATCGGCTTCGTCAGCCAGGACATGAACGGCCTGGAGGGCCTGGAGGCCAAGTACGACGACGTGCTGCGCGGGCAGGCCGGCAAGCGGACCTACGAGGTGGGCCTGGGCGACCTGGCCGCACCCATCCCGGGCGGCTACAGCCGCACCACCCAGCCGCAGCCGGGCAGCTCGCTGAAGCTCACAGTCGACCGGGACCTCCAGTTCATGACGCAGCGGATCCTGGCCCGGCAGACGGCGAAGGTGAAGGGCAGCGTCGGCGCGGCGGTGATCATCGAGGTCCCGAGCGGTGAGGTGCTGGCGCAGGCCAGCCAGCCCACGTACGACGCGGCCAATCCCACGAAGGTCACCTCGCCGGCCGACCGGGACGACGCGGCCACCACGTTCGTGGTCGACCCCGGATCGATCCACAAGGCGATCACGTACGGCGCGGCGCTCCAGGAGGGCGTGATCACGCCGGAGACCTCGTTCCCGGTGGCGAACACGATCGTGCGGGGCGGTGTCACCTTCCGCGACACACACCCGGTCGGCGGCCGCACCATGAGCATCCCCGGCATGCTCGCCTTCTCGTCGAACGTCGGCACCATCGAGATCGCCGAGAAACTGGGCAAGGAACGGCTGTTCGACTACCAGAAGCGGTTCGGGCTGGGCCAGGCGACGGGTGAGGGCATGCCCGGTGAGGCGCCCGGCCGGCTGCTCCCGCCGGACCAGTGGAGCGGCTCGGCGTACGGGTCGGTGCCGATCGGGCACAGCGTGGACGCCACGCCGCTGCAGATGGCCGCCGCGTACGCCACGATCGCCAACAACGGCACGTACGTGCAGCCGCACCTGGTCAAGGAGACCATCGGCGCGGACGGCGAGCGCAGCCCCGCCGCGGCGCCCACCACCCGGTCGGTGCTCAGCCCGGCCAACGCGGCGGCGCTGCGCCAGATGATGGAGGCGGTCACCACCGTCGACGGCCCGGACGGCCAGGGGACCGGACTGGCCGCCGCCGTGCCCGGCTACCGGGTGGCCGGCAAGACCGGCACCGGGCTGCGCTACGACGGCGGCAAGCTCCAGCCCGGCGAGGTCGGCTCGTTCATCGGCATGGCCCCGGCGGAGAACCCCCGGTACGTGGTGGCGGTCTTCGTGTGGAGCCCCGGCGGCGGTGGCGGCGCGGTCGCCGCGCCCGCGTTCCGGGAGATGATGGGCTTCACTCTCCGCCACTACCGGGTGCCGCCGTCGCTCACCAACAAGTCCCCGAAGTTCGAGGTCTTTCCGCGCTGAGCGGGAACGGCGGGACATCATCGGGGAGTGGCGACGAACCACCGGGGCGGCTGTGCGGTCGGAACCGGACGACCGGGTAGGGTCTGACGCCGTGCCCGGCAATCCACGTCCCACAACCGTGCGTCCCGTACGGCTCGGCGACCTCGCCGCCCGCGTGGCGGCGACAGCGCCGGAGGAGGCCGCCGAGCCGGCCGTCACCGGCGTGACCCACGCCAGCCAGGAGGTACGCCCCGGCGACCTGTACGCCGCCCTGCCCGGCGCCCGGCGCCACGGCGCGGAGTTCGCCGCCGCCGCCGCGCGGGCGGGCGCGGTGGCCCTGCTGACCGACCCGGCCGGCGCGGAGCTGGCCGCCGGGAGCGGCCTGCCCGTGCTCGTCGTCGACGACCCGCGCGACGCGCTCGGCGAGGTGGCCTCGACCATCTACGGCGACCCGACCGCCGGCCTGACCGTGATCGGGGTGACCGGCACCGCCGGCAAGACCTCCACCAGCTACCTGGTCGAGTCCGGGTTGCGCGCCGCCGGGCACGTCACCGGGCTGATCGGCACCGTGGAGACCCGCCTCGGCGACCTGGTGATCGACAGCGTCCGGACCACTCCGGAGGCCACCGACCTGCACGCCATGCTCGCGGTGGCCCGCGAGCACGGGGTGGACACCGTGGTCATGGAGGTGTCCAGCCACGCCCTCGCCATGGGCCGGGTCGGCGGTGTCCGGTTCGACGTCGGCGGCTACACCAACTTCGGCTCCGACCACCTGGACTTCCACGCCGACGAGGCGGACTACTTCGCGGCCAAGGCCAAGCTGTTCGACGGCCGCTGCCGGGTCGAGGTGCTCAACCACGACGACCCGGCGCTGCGCCCGCTGTACAGGCCGGGCACCGTCACCTACTCGGCGGCCGGCGACCCGGACGCGACCTGGTGGGCCGACGGCGTCGACGGCGAGGGGTACGCGCAGCGCTTCGCGCTGCACGGGCCGGACGGCCTGACGCTGCCCACCGGCGTCGCGCTGCCCGGCCGGCACAACGTCGCGAACGCGCTGCTGGCCGTCGCGCTGCTGGTCGCCGCCGGGGTGGACCCGCGGACCGCGGCGCGCGGCGTGGCCGCCTGCGGTGGCGTACCCGGGCGGCTGGAACTGGTCAGCGGCGACGCCCCGGTGCGCGGGGTGGTCGACTACGCGCACAAGGCAAACGCGATCGAGGCGGTGCTGACCGCGCTGCGTGGCCTGACCACCGGCCGGCTGATCTGCGTGCTCGGCGCCGGCGGCGACCGGGACCGGGGCAAGCGGCCGGTGATGGGCGGGGTGGCCGCGCGCGGCGCCGACGTGGTGCTGGTGACCGACGACAACCCGCGGACCGAGGACCCGGCGGCGATCCGGGCCGAGGTGCTGGCCGGCGCGTACGCCGCCGCGACCCCGGCCCGCGTCATCGAGGTGCCCGGACGGCGGGCGGCGATCGAGGAGGCGGTCCGGGTGGCCGAACCGGGTGACGTGGTGGCGGTGCTGGGCAAGGGCCAGGAACGCGGCCAGGAGATCGGCGGCGAGGTGCTGCCGTTCGACGACCGGGTGGAGTTGGCGGCGGCGCTGCGCGCCCGCTTCGGTGACCTGGTGGGTCAGCGGTGATCCCGCTGACGCTGGCCGAGGTGGCCGCAGCTGTCGACGGCCGGCTGGCCGGCGCCGACCCGGACGCCCGGATCACCGGCACCGTCGAGTTCGACTCCCGCAAGGTGGGCCCGGGCGGGCTGTTCGTCGCCTTCCCCGGCGAGCGGGTGGACGGCCACGACTACGCGGCCGGCGCGGTGGACGCCGGCGCGGTGGCGGTGCTCGGCACCCGGGAGGTGCCGGGCGTGCCGATGGTGCTCGTCGGCGACACGCTCGACGCGATGGGCCGGCTGGCCCGTACGGTGGTCGACCGGCTGCCCGCGCTCACCGTGATCGGGCTGACCGGCTCGTCCGGCAAGACCACCACCAAGGACCTGATCGCCCAGATCGCGGTCCGGCTCGGCCCGACGGTGGCGCCGCCCGGCTCGTTCAACAACGAGCTGGGACACCCGTACACCGCGTTGCAGGCCACTGCGGAGACCCGCTACCTGGTGATGGAGAAGGGCGCCCGCGGGGTCGGGCACGTCCGCTACCTGTGCGACGTGGTGCCGCCGCGGATCTCGGTGGTGCTCAACGTCGGCGTGGCGCACCTCGGCGAGTTCGGCTCGGTGGAGGCCATCGCGCTCGCCAAGGGGGAACTGGTCGAGGCGCTCCCGTCCGACGGGCTGGCGGTGCTCAACGCCGACGACCCGCGGGTCGACGCGATGGCGGCGCGGACCCGGGCCCGGGTGGTCCGCTACGGCGAGTCGGAGCGCGCCGACGTGCGCGCCGTGGACGTGACGCTGGACGGCCGGGGACGGCCGTCGTACACCCTCGTCACCCCGGAGGGCAGCGCGCCGGTGCGGCTCGGGCTGACCGGCCGGCACCAGGTCTCCAACTCGCTCGCCGCCGCGGCGGTCGGCCGGGAGCTGGGCCTGCCGCTGCCCGAGCTGGCGGCGGCGCTGAACGAGCTGGGCCTGGTCTCCACCCGGCGGATGGACGTGTTCGAGCGCCCCGACGGCGTGACGGTGATCGACGACTCGTACAACGCCAACCCCGCCTCCACCGGCGTGGCGCTGCGGGCGTTGGCCAGCATGCGCGGCGAGGGGCGTACGGTCGCGGTGCTCGGCTACATGGCCGAGCTGGGCGACTTCGAACTTCAGGGGCATCAGCAGGTCGGCCGGCTCGCGGCCGACCTGGGCGTGGACCGGCTGCTCGTGGTGGGCGAGCCGGCGGCGCCGATCCACGAGGGCGCGACAGCGGTAGGTAACTGGGGAGGAGAGTCGGTGCTGCTCACCGATCAGGCGGCGGCCGTCGAGGTGCTGCGGAGCGAGCTGCGTCCGGGAGACGTGGTGCTGGTTAAGGGCTCCCGGTACCGGACCTGGGAGGTGGCCGACGCGCTGCGCGCGGACGCCCGGGAGACGGCCACGGAGGGCGGCGCGGCATGAGGGCGGTCATCGTCGCCGTCGGCGTCGCGTTCCTGATCTCGCTGTTCGGCACCCCGATCGCGATCAAGGTGTTCGCCCGGCTCAAGGCCGGCCAGCCGATCCGGTCGAACCTCGGGCTCGCCAGCAACGAGGGCAAGAAGGGCACGCCGACGATGGGCGGCGTGGTCTTCATCCTGGCCACCGTCATCGCGTACGTGGCCGGGCACCTGGCTCTGACCACGCTGCCGGACGCGCAGATCGCCCAGGTCGAGCCGACCATCACGGCGCTGGTGCTGCTGGGGCTGATGGTGTTCTCCGGCGCGGTCGGCTTCATCGACGACTTCCTCAAGGTGCGCAAGCGGCACAGCGGTGGCCTCAACAAGCGGGGCAAGCTGGCCGGGCAGATCCTGGTCGGCGCGGTCTTCGGCGCGGTGGCGGTCTACTTCCCGTCCAGCATGACCGACGCCGGCGGCAACGCGACGAACACCGAGACGGTGGGCAGCACCACGCTGAGCTTCATCCGGGACATCCCGGCGCTGGAGATCGGCAAGATCGGCGCGGTGATCGTGATCATCATGGTGGTGATGGCGGCCACGAACGGCGTGAACCTCACCGACGGCCTGGACGGCCTGGCCACCGGCGCCTCGGTGATGGTGCTCGCGGCGTACGCGCTCATCGCGTTCTGGCAGTACCGGCACTGGTGCGCCGACCCGAACTACACCGAGGCGTACTGCTACACAGTGCGCGATCCGCTGGAGATCGCGCTGATCGCGGGCGCGGCGGCCGGTGCCTGCGTGGGCTTCCTGTGGTGGAACACGTCCCCGGCGCGGATCTTCATGGGCGACACCGGCGCGCTCGGGCTGGGCGGCCTGATCGCCGGCATGGCGATGTCCACCCGGACCATCCTGCTGCTGCCGATCCTGGGCGGCCTGTTCGTCATCGTCACGATGTCCGTGGTCATCCAGATCATCTCCTTCCGTACCACCGGCAAGCGCGTGTTCCGGATGTCGCCGTTGCAGCACCACTTCGAGCTGGCCGGCTGGAGCGAGGTCAACATCGTGGTCCGGTTCTGGATCATCGCGGGCATCGGCGTGGCCATCGCACTGGGGCTGTTCTACAGCGAGTTCCTCGCCGCGGTCAGCTGACGCCGGGGGTGTGCGGATCCGACACGCCGACCGGGCCGTTGCGCCACGGGCGGGCGGGTGGAGCGGCCATGATGGGCCTGTGGGGGAGGGACGAGACATCCAGGTGACCAGCGACCCGCCGGCCCGCCGTGCCCCGGCGGCCACGCCACCGGCCGACCCGCCCGTGGCGCGCTGGGATCCGGCCGGTGGCCTGGCCGCGCTGCGTGGTCTGCTGGCCCGGCCGCTGGCCTCGTACTACCTGCTGCTGTCCAGCGCCGGCCTGCTGCTGCTGATCGGCCTCACCATGGTCTTCTCCGCCACCAGCGTGAAGGACTTCGCCGAGGGCGGCGACGCGTCCGCGTCGCTGACCAAGCAGGCCGTGTTCGCGGTGATCGGCATCGGCGCGTTCTGGGCCTGTCAGCGGCTGCCCGCGCGCACGTTCCGGGCGGTGAGCCGCCCGGCGGTGGGCGTGGCGGTGGCGCTGCTGCTCACCCTCAACCTGCTCGTCGCGTTGAACTCGCTGTTCGGGGTGACGTCGATCGGGCCGTTGAAGGCCGAACTCCTCTCGCTCTCCCTGGGCCCGATCTCGCTGCAACCGGTCGAGGTGGCGAAGTTCGCGCTGGTGCTGTGGGCGGCGCACGTGCTGGCCCGCAAGGGTGCCGCGCTGGGCTGGTGGAAGGAACTGGCGACGCCGCTGTTCCCGGTGGTGGGCCTGCTGTTCGTCCTGGTCGGCTTCAACGAC
This sequence comes from Micromonospora sp. NPDC049203, assembly GCF_043197215.1. Lineage (NCBI taxonomy): Bacteria > Bacillati > Actinomycetota > Actinomycetes > Micromonosporales > Micromonosporaceae > Micromonospora > Micromonospora sp. NPDC049203. The sequence goes on from NZ_JBICSV010000001.1 coordinate 114,080, forward strand.
CTGGGCAGCATGCTCTGCCTGCTGGCGCTCGTGGTCGGGCTGCTCTGGGCGGCCGGCGTGCGGGGCCGGGTCTTCGCCGCGCTCTCCGCGATCGGTCTGGCCGGCATCGGCCTGCTGGTGGCCGCCGCCTCGCTCGGCGCCGGCTCCGGCTCCCGGGACGCCGACAACTACCGGCTCGGCCGTCTCACCATGTGGCTCGACCCGCCGGATCCGAAGACCTGCTTCGAGCAGCAGCTGGACTACTGCTACCAGCTCGTGCAGGCCCGCTACGCGATCGGCAACGGCGGCTGGTTCGGCGTCGGCCTGGGCCAGAGCTCGCTGAAGTGGAACTACCTGCCCGAGGCGCACAACGACTTCATCTTCGCCATCGTCGCGGAGGAGCTGGGCGTGGTCGGCTGCACAGTGGTCCTGACGCTGTTCGCCGTGCTCGCGTACACCGGGATGCGGATCGCCCGCCGGGTCGAGGACCCGTTCCGCCGGCTCGCCGCCGCCGGTGTGACCGCCTGGCTGGTCGGCCAGGCCGTCATCAACATCGGTGGCGTCACCGGCCTGCTGCCGCTGACCGGCGTACCGCTGCCGTTCATCTCCGACGGCGGCAGCGCCCTGGTGGTGACGCTCGCCGCGATCGGCATGCTCGCCTCGTTCGCCCGCGCCGAGCCGGACGCGGCGCGAGCGCTGCACGCCCGTCCGCCCGCCCGATGGGTCCGGCTAGTGTGGGCCCCGTTGCCGCCGCTTCCCGGCCGGCGCCGCCGACCGGCGCCGCCCCCGGCCGACCGAGGGTCCGTGCCCCGGTCCCGGCAGCGGCGGCAGGACGACCAGGCCGCGCCCCGCGGCGCCCGGTCCGACCGGGCGCGCGCCGGCGCGGCGAGCGAGAGGAGACGCTGATGGGTCCGCTGCGTTCGGTGGTGCTCTGCGGAGGGGGTACGGGCGGGCACATCTACCCGCTGCTCGCCTTCGCCGACTGCCTGCGCCGACACGACCCGAGCGTCCGGATCACCTGCCTGGGCACACCGAAGGGGCTGGAGAACGAGCTGATCCCGCCGGCCGGTTACGACCTGCGGCAGATCCCGGCCTACCAGCTTCCCCGGTCGGTCAACATGAGTCTGGTGCGCACCCCGGACCGGATGTGGAAGGCGGCGCGCGCGGCGGGCAAGGTGATCGACGAGGTCCAGGCCGACGCCGTGGTCGGCTTCGGCGGGTACGTCTCGGTGCCCGGTTACCTGGCCGCGTGGCGGCGGGAACTGCCCATCGTCATCCACGAGGTGAACGTGCCGCCGGGCGTGGCGAACCGGCTCGGGATGAAGTTCACCAAGAACGTCGCGGTGGGCTTCCCGCACCAGCCGGCCCAGGCCGAGGCGCTGCGCGACGCCCGCGTGGTGGGTGTGCCGCTGCGCCGGGGCATCGCCGGGCTGGACCGGGCGGCGCTGCGCGACGCCGCCCGCGCCCACTTCGGACTCCGTCCCGACCTGCCGGTGCTGTTCGTCGCCGGTGGCTCGCAGGGCGCCCGCTCGATCAACCTGGCGGTCTCCGGCGCGGCCAAGGAACTGGCCCGCAACGGCGTGCAGGTGCTGCACGTCATCGGCGCCCGCAACGAGCCGGTCTCGGTGCCCACCGACCTGCCGGTGCCGTACGTCACGCTGCCGTACCTGTCCGAGATGGAGCTGGGCTACGCCGCCGCCGACCTGATGCTGGCCCGGGGCGGCGCGATGACCTGCGCCGAGGTGGCCGCGATCGGCCTCCCCGCCGTCTACGTGCCCTACCCGCACAGCAACCAGGAGCAAAAGCGCAACGCGCTGCCGGTGGTGGAGGCCGGCGGCGGGCTGCTGGTCGACGACGCCGAGATGACCCCGGCGTGGCTGGAGCGGACGGTGATCCCGCTGATCCGGGATCCGCAGCGGCTGCACGCGATGGGTGCCGCCGCGGCCGGGTACGGCCGCCGGGACGGCGACGTGGCGCTGCTGAACTTCGTCTACGAGGCGGTCGCCCGCTGATGTGGGACACCGCGACGGGAAGGTACGTCTCATGAACACCGCGCAGTTCACGCCCGCCGGCACCATGACGGCGGAGGACCTGGGCCGGATCCACCTGATCGGGGTGGGCGGCGTCGGGATGGCCGGGCTGGCCCGGCTCTTCCTCACCCGGGGTCTGCCGGTCTCCGGCAGCGAGCTGCGGGAGTGGCCGTCGCTGGCCGGCCTGCGGGCGCTGGGCGGCACCATCCACTCCAGCCACGAGGCGTCCAACCTCGACGGGGTGGACACGGTGGTCTACTCCTCCGCCATCCCGCAGGACCACCTGGAGATGGTCGAGGCGCGTCGCCGGGGCCTGCGGGTGCTGCACCGCTCCGAGGCGCTCGCCGCCGCGATGACCGGCCGCCGCACGGTGGCGGTGGCCGGCACCCACGGCAAGACGTCCACCACGTCGATGGTCACCATGGTGCTCCAGCAGGCCGGCACCGACCCGTCGTTCGTGATCGGCGGCGAGATCTCCGAGGTGGGTTCCGGCGCGCACCACGGCACCGGCGAGCACTTCGTGGTCGAGGCGGACGAGAGCGACCGTTCCTTCCTCATCTACCGCCCGTTCGTGTCGATCATCACGAACATCGAGGCGGATCACCTCAACACCTACGGCGACCTGGCCACCCTGGAGGCGGCGTTCGCGGAGTTCGCCCGGCTCACCGACCCGGCCGGCTTCGTGATCACCTGCGCCGACGACGCGGGCGGGCGCCGGCTGGCCGAGACGCTGCGGGCCGAGGGCCGCCGGGTCTGGACGTACGGCGAGTCCGCCGGCGCGGACCTGCGGATGAGCGAGGTCGTCTCGTCCGCGCACGGGGTGCGCTACCAGGCCGAGATCGAGGGCCGGCCGCTGGGCGAGATCCGGCTGCCGGTACCGGGCCGGCACATGGCGCTCAACAGCGCCGGCGCGGTGCTCACCGCGTACCTGCTGGAACTGCCGGTGGCCGCCGCGGAGGCCGCGCTCGGCGCGTTCCCCGGCGTGCGGCGCCGCTTCGAGCGCAAGGGCGTGGCCGACGGCGTGCTCGTCTACGACGAGTACGCCTACCACCCGACCTCGATGACGCTGGCGTTGCAGACGCTGCGCGAGGTGGCCGGCGACGGCCGGCTGATCGTGGTGTTCCAGCCGTACCGGCTCTACCGCACCCGCGACAACCAGGCGGAGATCGCCGCCGCGCTCGGCATCGCCGACGAGGTGGTGCTGCTTGAGGTCTTCGGTCCCGGTGAGACGCGCCGCCCCGGTGAGGGCTCGGCCGCGCTGATCGAGGTGGTGCCGTTGCCGGCCGAGCGGAAGGTGTTCGTCGAGTCGTGGGACGACGTGCCGGGCGAGGTGGCCCGGCGGGCGCGCACCGGCGACGTGGTGGTGACCATGGGCGCGCCGCCGATCTCGCTGATGGGTGACCAGTTGCTCGACGCGCTGCTCGCCCGCTCCGGCGGGGGCGCGGGCCTCGGCGCCGGCGTCGACCCGGACGGCGCGGCGACCCCGGCCGGATGAGTCCCGGTCCGGCCCGTGGCCGTACCCCCGGACCGGACGGCGGCGGCGGGCGGCGCAGCCCGGCCCGGCGCTGGCAGCTGGTGCGGGCCAACGCGGACGCCGTGCCGCCGTCGACCCGCCGGTTCATGGCCCGCGCCCGGCAGCGGCGGATGCGGGCCGCGCTGCCCTGGGCGGTGGCCGCCGCGGTGCTTGCCGTCGCGGGCCTGGTCGCGTGGACGGTGCTGGGCACCGGGCTGTTCGGCGTGCGCGAGGTACGGGTGGTCGGCGCGCGGCTGGTCACCCCGGTGCAGATCCGCGACGCGGCGGCGGTGCCGGACGACGAACCGCTGGCCCGGGTGGACCTGGCCGCGACCGCGCGCCGGGTGGGCACGCTGCCGCCGGTGGAGAGCGCCACCGTGGAGCGGGACTGGCCGGGCACGCTGGTGATCCGGGTGCGGGAACGCACGCCGGTGGCGGCGGTGCCGCAGGGGGAGGGCTTCGTCGTCGTCGACGGCTCGGGCGTGGTCTTCCAGCGCCTGGACCGGGTGCCGGACGGGCTGCCGCAGATCCGGGTCGCCCGGCCGGGCCCCGACGACCCGGGCACGCGGGCCGGCCTGGCGGTGCTCGCCGCGCTGGGCGGGAAGCTGCGCGCGGAGCTGGTCGCGGTGGACGTGGCCGGGCTGGCGCGGATCACGCTGCTGCTGCGCGGCGAGCGTCAGGTCTTCTGGGGCGACGCCTCCCGGGGCGCGGACAAGTCCACAGTGGCTACCGCGTTGCTGAGCCGCAAGGCGGACCGGATCGACGTCAGCGCGCCGGACGTGGTCACGTTCGAGTGACCCGTGGCTCAACGAGCTGGGCTGTGTCCCCTGTCGCTCGGTCGGCGACACGCCGGAACAGGTCCTTGGCTCCTGGCGCGGCGGCGCATACGTTGCCCCGAAGAGATCAGTGGTTGACATAACTCTAAGCCTCTAGTAGAGGGTGAGGGTTCAGCCCGTCGGAGGCGACGAAGGACATGTTCGACCGCTGATCCGGCCAAGCCGTGTGGGGTCGGCCCATGCCAATCTCGAAGGGAAAGGACCGGAGATGACACCTCCGCACAACTACCTGGCGGTCATCAAGGTCGTCGGCATCGGGGGCGGCGGCGTCAACGCCGTCAACCGGATGATCGAGGTTGGGCTCAAGGGCGTCGAGTTCATCGCGATCAACACCGACGCGCAGGCGTTGCTGATGAGCGACGCCGACGTCAAGCTCGACGTGGGCCGGGAGCTGACCCGGGGACTGGGCGCGGGCGCCAACCCGGACGTCGGCAAGAACGCCGCGGAGGACCACCGCGACGAGATCGAGGAGGTCCTCAAGGGCGCGGACATGGTGTTCGTGACCTGCGGCGAGGGCGGTGGCACCGGCACCGGCGGCGCGCCGGTGGTGGCGAACATCGCCCGCAAGCTCGGCGCGCTCACCATCGGCGTGGTCACCCGGCCGTTCTCCTTCGAGGGCAAGCGCCGGCAGGTCCAGGCCGAGGCGGGCATCGAGGAGCTGCGCAACCAGTGCGACACGCTCATCGTGATCCCGAACGACCGGCTGCTCGCGCTCGGCGACCGCAACATCTCCATGATGGACGCGTTCCGCACCGCGGACCAGGTGCTCCTCTCCGGTGTCCAGGGCATCACCGACCTGATCACCACGCCGGGCCTGATCAACCTGGACTTCGCCGACGTCAAGAGCGTGATGAGCGGCGCCGGCAGCGCGCTGATGGGCATCGGCAGCGCCCGCGGCGAGAACCGCGCCGTGGAGGCGGCCGAGGCGGCCATCTCCAGCCCGCTGCTGGAGCAGAGCATGGACGGCGCGCGCGGCGTGCTGCTGTCCATCGCGGGCGGGTCGGACCTCGGCCTGTTCGAGATCAACGACGCGGCGCAGCTGGTCACCGACGCGGCCCACCCGGACGCGAACATCATCTTCGGCGCGGTCATCGACGACGCGCTCGGCGACGAGGTGCGGGTCACGGTGATCGCGGCCGGCTTCGACGGGGGCACGCCGGCGTACAAGGCGGTGGAGCCGCCGCGCAAGAGCAACCAGAACCCGCCGGCCCAGCCGAACGCGCCGGCGAGCCCGCCGGCCACCATGCCGGCACCGCAGCAGCCGTCGCGCCGGGTGCTCTTCGACGACGTCGACGTGCCCGACTTCCTCAAGAACGGGTCCTGAGCCGCGCCGATGACGGAGTCACAGACGGCGGTGCGGCCCGAGCGGCGCGCCGAACTCGCGGCCGGACTGGCCCGGGTCCGGGCCCGCATCGCCGACGCCTGTGCGGCGGCCGGGCGGCAGCGCGACGAGGTCACACTGGTCGCGGTGACGAAGACGTACCCGGCGGCGGACGTGGTCGCGCTGGCCGGTCTGGGCGTGACCGACGTCGGGGAGAACCGCGACCAGGAGGCGGCGCCGAAGGCCGAGGCGGTGGCCGCGGCCGGGGCGTCGCCGCGCTGGCACTTCATCGGCCAGCTGCAGCGCAACAAGGCCCGTTCGGTGGTCCGGTACGCCGACGTGGTCCAGTCGGTGGACAGCGTCCGGCTGGCCGCCGCGCTGGACGCCGCGGCCGGCGCCCTCCGGGACCGGCCGCTGGACGTGCTGGTGCAGGTGAGCATCGACGGCGACGCGGCCCGGGGCGGGGCGCTGCCGGGCGCGGCCGACCCGCAGCGCGGGCTCGACCCGGTGGCCGCGGCGGTGGCCGGCGCCGACGGTCTGCGGCTGGCCGGCCTGATGGCGGTGGCGCCGCTGGGCTGGGAGCCGGACCGGGCGTTCGCCCGGCTGGCCGAGGTGGCGGCGGCCCTGCGGGCCGACCATCCCGGCGCCACGGCGCTGTCGGCGGGCATGAGCGGAGACCTGGAGAGCGCGATCGGGTACGGCGCGACACATGTCCGTGTCGGCAGCGCGTTGCTCGGAATGCGCCCTGCGCTGCGGTAGCCTCACCACGACGGAAGCAAATTACATCAGTGTTGTTCAGGACGGCGTTCCCGTAGCCGGGGGCCGTGACGGGCGGACCGCGAACCGCACGTCAGGGGATTGCCGATCCGGTCCGGTGGGCATGATCGTCCACTCGTGATCAAGCGACACGGCACGGGGGCGCGTGCCGCACGGCGGACGGAAGGGCGCGGGGATGGGTGCACTGCGCAAGGCGGGGGTCTGGCTCGGTCTCGTCGAGGAGGACGACGAGCGGGCGTACGAGGACGGTGGCTACGACAAGGGTGGCTACCGGGACTCGTCGCGCTACCGGTCGAGCCGGTACGCCGAGGAGTTCGCCGACGAGGACGACGACGAGGCCGAGGAGCCGCCGACCACGCGTAGCCGGCTTGGCGAGCGCGGCCGGCTGTCCGAGCGCGCCTCCAGTCGCTCGGCCGACACCGACCGGGGCGAGACCGAGCGCCCGGAGCGGGTCGATCGCTCCAGCGTGCGGTCGATCACCCGGTCCTCCGCCGGGGAAACGTCGGGTGCCCTGACCTACCACACTCGGGACAATCTCGCCCTCGCGCCGCAGGCCCAGCCGCGCGAGCGGGAGCGCGTGGCGCCGGAGGACGAGCAGCGCTACCAGATCACCACGCTGCACCCGACCACGTACCGCGAGGCGCGGACCATCGGCGAGCACTTCCGCGACGGCGTACCGGTGATCATCAACCTCACCGAGATGGACGAGGCGGACGCCCGCCGGCTCGTCGACTTCGCCGCCGGGCTCGCGTTCGGTCTGCGCGGTACGATCGAGCGCGTGACCAACCGGGTGTTCCTGCTCTCACCGGCCAACGTCCAGGTCACCGCTGAGGACAAGGCCAAGATCGCTGAGGGCGGCTTCTTCAGCCTGAGCTGACCATGACCGAGGGACGTCGCCTGCCGTGTTGTCGATCCTGTTCCAGGTGCTCTACCTGGTGCTGTACATCTTCCTAATTGTCCTATTGGCGCGCTTCGTACTGGGCGCGGTGCTGGCCTACGGTCGCCGCTGGCAGCCGGGCCGGGGAGCGTCGGCGGGACTGGAAGTCGTGTGGAGCGTCACTGATCCGCCCCTGCGAGCGTTGAGGCGTGTGATCCCGCCACTGCGAATTGGTACCGTGAGCATCGACCTGGCCTCCCTTGTGCTCCTGGTTATCCTGTTCGTGCTGATGGAGTTCGTGTTTAGGCGCCTGATCTTCGCGTTTGCCTGACCAGAGCGCTTTCGCGGCCGCAACTGACCCGAGGAGTTTCGATGCCGCTGACCCCGGCCGACGTTCACAACGTCGCCTTCAAAAAGCCGCCGATCGGCAAGCGGGGGTATGACGAGGAGGAGGTCGACGCCTTCCTGGACGAGGTCGAGCGCGAGCTGGCCCGTCTGATCGAGGAGAACAACGAGCTGCGCGCCCAGGTGGAGCGCGGCGGTCGGGGTGGCGCTCCCGCCGGCCCCGGCGGTGACGCCCGCCTCGCGGCGGAGCTCAACGACGTCAAGGCCCAGCTCGACCGGGTGCAGCGGGACAAGGCGGCCGCCGAGCAGGCGGCCCGTGCGATGCAGGCCGAGCTGGAGCAGGTACGCGCGCAGGGTGGCCCGGCCGGCGTGACCGGCGACGGCGAGCAGCAGGCGCTGCGGGTGCTCATGATGGCCCAGCGCACCGCCGACGACCACGTCTCCGACGCCCGTCGCGAGGCCGACCAGCTGCTCTCCGAGGCCCGTTCCAAGGCCGAGGAGGTCACCCGGGAGGCGCGCGCCAAGGCCGACGCCCTGGAGCGGGACGCCCGCCAGCGGCACCAGGAGGCCATGGGCGGCCTGGACGCCAAGCGCACCGCGCTGCAGAAGCACATCGAGGAGCTCAAGCAGTTCGAGCGCGAGTACCGCACCCGCCTCAAGGCCTACCTGGAGAGCCAGCTGCGTGACCTCGACGGTCGCGGCCAGGGCCTCGAGGTGGAGATGAACCGCGAGGGCAACCGCGCCACCGGCAGCAACGGTCTCGCCGCGGCCGGCCTGGCCGGCTCCTACGGCGGTGGCCGCGCGGGCTCGCTCGAGTCCGGCCGCTGATCCCGCGTCGGGGGGGGGGGGGGGGGGGGGGGCCCCCCCCCCCCCCCCCCCCCCCCCCCCCCCGCCGACCGGTCAGGAGACGGTGCAGGCGGAACCGTTCAGGGTGAAGGCGGCGGGCCTCGCGGTGCTGCCGGTGTGCGTGCCGTTGAAGCCGAAGCTCGTCGACGCCCCCGCCGCGATCGTCCCGTTGTAGGACAGGTTCGAGGCGGTCACCGCGGCGCCGGTCTGGGTCACGTTCGCCGACCACGCCTGCCCGACCTTCTGCCCGCTGCTCGGGAACGTGAACGCCAGCGTCCAGCCGTTGATCGCCGTGGTGCCGGTGTTGGCGACCGTGATGTTCGCGGTGAACCCGGTGTCCCAGGTGTTCGCCGTCCAGGTCACCGCGCAGCCGCCGCCGACCGGCGGGGCCGTGGTGGTCACCGTGACGCCGGGCGACGGGGGCGACACGTTTCCGGCCGCGTCCACCGCCACCACGGTGAAGGTGTACGTGGTGGAGGCGGTCAGCCCGGTCACCGCCAGCGTGGTGCCGGTGGTCGAGCCGACCAGGACGGTCCCGCCGCGGTAGACGCGGTAGCCGGTGACCCCGACGGCGTCGGTGGACGGCCCCCAGGTCAGCGTCAGGCCGGTCGCACCGACAGCGGAGGCGGTGGGCGTGCCGGGCACGGTCGGCGGTGTGGTGTCCGGCGCCGGGCCGGCCGGCGTGGTGACGCTGACGGCAGCCGACGCCGCGGACCGGTTGCCGGCGCCATCGAGCGCCCGCACGGTGAACTGGTACGTCCGTTCCGGCGCCAGCCCGGTCACGGCCAGGGTGGTCCCGGTCGAGGCGGTGACGACCGGGTCGGCGCCGGCCGAGGTACGGGTCACCTCGTACCCGGCCAGGCCGCTGCCGCCGGTGTCTGTGGAGGCAGCCCAGGTCAGCGTGAGCCCGCTGGACGTGACGGCGGACGCCACGGGCGTGCCGGGCACGCTCGGCGCGGTGGTGTCCGGGGTGGCCGGTCCCGGCTCCTCGCCCCAGACGCGCACGCCGCCGGAGTAGAGCGGCACCTTGCGGTTCGGCCCGGCGGTGGCCTGGTAGGACGGGTCGTTCGTCGGGTCCCAGGTGCCGCCCTCCGGCACCCCGATCTTGAACTGGACCTCCATCCGGTGCTGCGACTGCCCGGCCGGCGCGATGGTGTAGCCGGTGCAGTCGACCTCGACGTACCAGATGTCGCCGGAGAACTGCTTCGCCGCCGACGGCGACGGGCAGCCCTGGGTGTAGCCGGGGGTCACCGTCACCGGGCCGGTGCCGTCGGGCCGGAAGTAGTACCGGAACTTACCGGTGGTCAGCGCCCGGGCCGGGAACGCGGACTTGTTGTAGATGATCGCCTTGAGCCCGGTGGCGCGCGGCTCGGCCTGCATGACAGTGGTCTCCACTGTCATCTCGTCCATGTCGGGCGTCTCGGCGGACGGGAAACCGGCGCGCGGGCTGCCGCCGTACTCGTTCGCGAGCCGGGCCAGCGCGGAGGTGAAGCCCGCGTTGTAGTCGGTGGCCACCTCGTTCATCACGTAGTCCGACCGGCTGTCGGTGTACGCGTCGTTTGCCGCCGACGGGCCACCGACGAGCGCGCCGTAGAGCACGTGGCGGGTCTCGACGGGCACGGTCTGGCTGTCCCACCAGGAGCCGTGCGCGGTGCGGTGGTGCGGGTTGCGCGGCGAGTTGGCGCCGAAGCCGATCTGGTAGCTGGAGTTGCGCGGGTTGTCGCCGAGCGCGTAGTTGATCTGCCGGACGGCGAAGTCGTGGTAGCGCGCCTTACGCGTGGTGTCGGTGGTCTTGTCGCTGTAGACCAGCGCGGCGAACGCCGTGTTGGAGGCGTACCGCAGCGCGCCCCAGGAGTCGAGCACCGCCATCCCGCCGGGCGAGTACGGCACCCGCTGCCCGTTGACGCCCACCGTCCAGTAGTCCAGCCACCGGTTGGCGTCGTCGGCGTACTTCTGCTTGCCGGTCAGGTTCGCCAGCAGCACGTAAGCGCCGAACTGCTTGTTGTCCCAGGCGATGGTCCACTTGTAGGAGCGGGTGGTGGACTGCGGCTCGGTGCCGAGCTTGTCGTACTCGCTCTCGGCCTTGGTCAGGTAGGTGGCGTCGCCGGTGGCCCGGTACAGCCAGATCGCGCCCCACACCAGCTCGTCCTGGTAGCCGCTCCACGACTTGTAGAAGCTCGTCGCGTCGGTGATGCACTCGTGGTAGCTCTTCCGCACGGTGTCGGCGAACGTGTAGAGCTGCTTGGCGTGGCCGAGCAGCTTGTCCGCGTAGGCCGCGTCGGTGGGCCGGAAGACCATGGACGAGGCGGCCATCGCGGCCGCCGTCTCCCCCGCCAGGTCCGCGCCGCCACAGCTCGCGTCGATCTTGTACGCGGGCCGCGCCATCGGCATCACCTCGGCCGGGCCCCACCACTTGTGGTCGTCGTCGCCCTTGCCGACCTGTCCGTAGAGGACGTTCGGGGCGACGTGCGCCTTGACGAAGTAGTCGTTGACGAAGCGCAGGTTGTTCAGCAGGTGGGTGAGCTGGCCGGAGGCGACGTACCCGTCGCGGTACTCGACCGCGCCCCACGCCAGCATGGTGGCGCTGAACGCCATCGGGAAGCCGAACTTCACGTGGTCACCGGCGTCGTACCAGCCGCCGGTGAGGTCGACACCGGCGTCGGCGCCGTCGGTGAGCGCCGAGTCGCCGCGCCAGGAGACGCGGTTCCAGGACGGCTTACGGCCGGACTGCTGCGCCTCGTAGAAGAACAGCGACTTCTGCAACGCCTCGGCGTAGTTGAACGCTGGTGCGGCCTGCGCGGCGGCGGACGCGGGTGGCGGGGCGGCGACGGCCGTGGCCAGGCCGACGGCCAGCGCGGCGCCTGCGGCGAACAGCCGGCGGAGCCGGGACCGGCCTCCGGGCGGCGATATCGGACGGGGCATGGCGAGCTCCTGTGGCTGGCGCCGGGGCGGCAGCCGGAGCGGGACGGGGATTCGGGGCTCCGGCTGCCGCGTGGCGGTGGTGGTGGGTATCCGGGAAGCCTCGGGAGCGCTCCCATGGATAAACGACAATGTAATGCGCCGTTCATCACAGGGGAAGAGCGCACTGATCCGGGACGTCCGGGCGTACTCACGGGTAACCATCGGGAGCTGGATCACACTATCGATAGAAATCGATATAGAGAGTGTTCTTTCCCAGCTCAGGGGCATCGCCGACGTGTCGAACGCACCCCCGAGGGGGTCGGCGGCAGCTCGGCCGTCCTGGCATACGAGCGTACGGTTGCCCGGCCGTTCGGCCCCGCGGGACAGTACGCCTCACCTGCGGTGCCATCGACGCCGCCGCTCCCCGGACGACACTGAGGAGATCGCGATGGCTCTACGACTCGCCGAGGGCACCTCCTGGTCCGACACGCTCGCCCGGGCGGTGGCCGCCACGCCCGAGGCGTTCGGCACCGGCCCCGACGGCGCCACCACGCTGCACAACCTCGTCCAGGGCGACTGGCGCGCGCTCGGCACGCCCACCGCCGTCCGTACCCCGGTGGACAACACCGTGCTGATCGGCTTGGCCCGCCTCGACGCCGACACCGCACGCGCCGCCGTCGCCCACGCCGCCGACGCGCACCGGGAGTGGGCGCAGACCCCGCTGGCCGAGCGCATCGCCCGGGTCACCGACGCGCTCGACGCGCTCACCGCGCACCGCGACCTGCTCGCCCTGCTGCTGGTCTGGGAGATCGGCAAGCCGTGGCGGCTGGCCTGCGCCGACGTGGACCGCGCACTGGACGGCGTGCGCTGGTACGTGCGGGAGATCGAGCGGATGCTCGCCGACGGCCGGGAGCCGCTGCCCGGCCCGGTCAGCAACATCGCCTCCTGGAACTACCCGATGAGCGTGCTGGTGCACGCCGAGCTGGTGCAGTTGCTGGCCGGCAACGCGGTGATCGCCAAGACCCCCTCCCAGGGCGGCGCGGTCTGCCTCACCGTCGCGCACGCGCTGATGCGCCGCGCCGGGCTGCCCGCCACGCTGCTGTCCGGCAGCGGCGAGGAGCTGTCCGAGGTGCTCGTCCGCGCACCGGAGATCGGCGCGGTGGCGTTCGTCGGCGGGCGCTCCAACGGCGGCAAGGTCGCCGCCGCGCTGCTCGACTGCGACAAGCGGCACTTCATCGAGCAGGAGGGCCTGAACGCCTGGGGCATCTGGAACTTCTCCCAGTGGGACACGCTCGCCGCGCACCTGCGCAAGGGCTTCGAGTACGGCAAGCAGCGCTGCACCGCGTACCCCCGGTTCGTGGTCCAGCGCGACCTGGTCGACGAGTTCCTCGACATGTACCTGCCGGTGGTTCGCTCGATCCGCTTCGGCCATCCACTCGCGGTGGACGAGACGTGGCGGGCCGGCGACCCGTTGCCGGAGCTGGACTTCGGGCCGCTGATCAGCGGCGCCAAGGCCGACGAGCTGCGGCGCAAGGTCGACGAGGCGGTACGCGGCGGCGCCGTGCCGCTGCACCGCGGCAAGCTCGGCGGGGCGCCGTTCCTGGACGGGCAGGACACGTCCGCGTACGTCGCCCCGGCCGTGCTGCTGGCCCCGCCCGGCCGGTCCCGCCTCATGCACGCCGAGCCGTTCGGCCCGGTCGACACGATCGTCGTGGTGGACACCACAGACGAGCTGCTGGCCCAGATGAACGCCTCCAACGGCGCGCTCGTCGCGTCGCTGGCCTGCGACGACGAGGAGCTCGCCGGCAAGCTGGCGGTGGACCTCCAGGCCTTCAAGGTGGGCATCAACAAGCCGCGCTCCCGGGGCGACCGGGACGAGCCGTTCGGCGGCCGGGGCGCGTCCTGGAAGGGCGCGTTCGTCGGCGGCGACCTGCTCGTGCAGGCGGTCACAGTGGGCGGCGACGGCCGGCTTTACGGCAACTTCCCCGACTACAGCAGCTACCCGGCCACCTGATCGCGAACAGACGGGCGGGGCCCCCGCATCGGGAGCCCCGCCGTGTCACCGTCCTCCGTATCGGAGGTCGGCCCTGGTGGCGCGTGACCGCGCCGGTTGCGGCCGTCCGTCCGTACCCCTCGGGTGTGCCGCGCCGTTGCGGCGCACCTCCGTGGTCCGGCCGGCGGCCGTCAGCTCAACTCGACCGCTGTGCCGGCACCGCGGCCTCGGCGCGCGCGAACTGATCCGTCGGCTGCCGCACGGTCAGCGGCAGCGTCGCGGTCAGCACGGCGCCGTCGCGTTCCATCGCCACCGGCCGGTCCAGCCGGCGCAGCGTCCGCAGCATCGGCGTGTTCTCGGACTGCACGTGCAGCAGCACGGCGGCGTACCCGGCCCGGTCGGCGTGGCCCAGCAGGCGGCGCAGCAGCGCCGAGCCGAGACCCCGGCGCTGCCAGTCGTCGCGGACCAGCAGCGCCGCCTCGGCCTCGTCGCCCTCGCCGAGCAGGTTCGCCATCGCCACGACCGGCTCCGCCGCCCCGCCGGAGCCCGCCGTGGCGAGCAGTGTCACGCCCCGGGCCGGTTCCAGCAGCCGGCGCAGCCGGGCCGGCGACGGGTCCGCCGCACCGCTCAGGTAGCGCCGCTGCCGGCTGCGCGCCGAGCAGGCGGCGTGCAGGTCGCGTACGCCGGGGACGTCCTCGGCGGTCGCGGCCCGCACCGACACCTCGCCGCCGTCCGGCAGCACCAGCGTGATCCGGTCGGCGTCCCGCCGGGCGAGCGTGGCCGCCAGCTCGACCAGGGCCTGCGCGCGGGCGTACTCGGCCGGGGTGAAGCTGGGCTCCCGGCGGTGCAGTTCGTGGGCGCCGCCAGCCGGGTCGGCGAGCACCATCGTGGTGCCGCCCACCCCGCCCGGCGCGGCGGCGGGCGTCGGACGCCAGCTCACCGCGTCCGCGCCGAGCAGCGTCCGCAGCACCGCGCCGGTCGCCTCCGGGTCGCGGACCAGCCGCCCGGCGAGCCCGAGCACCCGGGTCGGCTCGTCGGCCAGCCCGCGCGCCTCGCTGCGCGCGACCCAGCAGTCCCGGCCCCGGCCCCGCTCGACGGCGGCCCGCAGCTCCGCCTCGGTCACCTGCTCGGGCGCGTCGACCAGAAAGTCGTCGACCGCGCCGGCCTCGGTGGTGTGCACCTGCACGCTGAGGATGTTGACCCCGCGCAACGCGAGGCTCGCCGTGAGCACCGACAGATAGCCGGGCCGGTCGTCCACGGTGGCTCGGATCCGCCACAGCGCCATGGTTGTCTCCCTTCCTCGGCACCGACCATGCCGTCCGCCTGTTGCGGGCCCGTTGCCCCGGGGTGACGCGGGCCGTCCGGTCAGGTGACCGTGGTCACGGGCGGCGTGCCGACCAGGTCCAGCCGGTCACCGAGGATCACCGCGCTGGCGCGGACGAGCTGGGCGAGCCGGTCCACCTCGGTGGAGTGGAACCCGGCGGCGGTGAGCGGTTCGCTGTGGTCGCGGGCGACCACGAGCACCAGCCCGGCCCGGCCGAACGGCGCCACCGCGTAGTGGTGGCCCTCCGGGCTGGTCATCGCGCGTGCCCGCAGCGGGGTCACCTCCGGCAGCCGGGGCGGCGCCGGCGCCCGCCAGCTCGCGTGCCCGACGGCGGCGACGCCGGCCCCGC
Source organism: Micromonospora sp. NPDC049203 (assembly GCF_043197215.1). Taxonomy (NCBI): domain Bacteria; kingdom Bacillati; phylum Actinomycetota; class Actinomycetes; order Micromonosporales; family Micromonosporaceae; genus Micromonospora; species Micromonospora sp. NPDC049203. The sequence continues at coordinate 129,171 of NZ_JBICSV010000001.1, forward strand.
CGCTGCGTGAGGCCCAGTCCAGGGGTACGACGGCGGCCACCGCCCAGTCCGCGGCGAGGAGCCCCGGCACCGCGTCGACGAGCGTGGCCATCCCCTCCACCGGGTTGGCCGCCACCTGGGCCAGCAGTTCGGCGTCCTGCCCGGTGGTGGTGGGCGCGCCGATCGCACGCCACACGCCGTCCACCCGGACGCCGGGGATCGCGGCCAGCCCGGCGAGCATCCGCTCCACCCGCGCCGCACCGGGCCAGACCACTGTGAAGTCGTCCACCGCCCGGCCGCCGAGCCGTTCCAGCACGACCACCTGCACGATGTCCGCGCCGGAGACGCCGAGTGTGCGGGCCACCTGGCCGAGCGTGCCCGGACGGTCCGGCAGGGTCACCCGAACTCTCAGCAGCATGTCTGATCCCCTCCGCTCGGCGGGCCGGCGGCGCGCCGGCAGGCTGGGGCCCAGCCTGCCGGTTGACCATTTCGCCCCTGTTGCAAGGGCATGTCCCGCCGGGAAAACCCGACCTTGACAACAAAGCTGAGCTGCCATCAACTAATCGGATGACCGATCCGGCCGCCGATGTCGCCGCGCCCTCGACCGGTCCCGCCCCGCGCGGGCTCGACCTCGACCGGCTCGCCGCCCATCTGGCCGTCCACCGGCCGGACCTGAGCGGGCCGCTGTCGGCCCGGCTGATCGCCGGCGGCAAGTCCAACCTCACCTACCTGCTGCGCGCCGGCGACCGCGAGGTGGTGCTGCGCCGGCCGCCGCTGGGGCACGTGCTGGCCACCGCGCACGACATGGTCCGCGAGCACCGGGTGATCTCGGCGCTCGCGCCGACCGGCGTACCGGTGCCGGAAGCGCTGCTGCTCTGCGCCGACGACCATGTCATCGGCGCGCCGTTCTACCTGATGGCGAAGGTCGACGGCGAGGTCTACCGGCGGCGGGAGCAGACCGACACGCTCACCGACGCGCAGCGGCGCGACCTCGCGATGGCGATGATGGACACGCTCGCCACGCTGCACCGGGTCGAGCCGGCCGAGGTGGGGCTCGCCGACTTCGGCCGCCCGGCGGGCTACCTGGCCCGGCAGATACGCCGCTGGGCCGGCCAGCTCGACCGGTCCCGCAGCCGGCCACTGCCCGGCATCGACCAGCTGCGCGACGCGCTGGCCGCCAGCGTGCCCGAGGGCGCCAACGCCGGCCGGATCGTGCACGGCGACTACCGGCTGGACAACCTCCTCGCCACCGTCGACCCGGTGGCCGTGCGGGCCGTGCTCGACTGGGAGATGGCCACCCTCGGCGACCCGCTGGCCGACCTCGGCCTGCTGCTGACGTACTGGGACGTGCTCGGCGACAGCGACCACGGCGAGGGCAACCCGGTGGCCGACGGCATCGGGCCGCGCGCCGGCTTCCCCACCGGCGCCGAACTGATCGAGCGGTACGCCGGGCGCAGCGACGTCGACGTCGGCCCGCTGCACTGGCACGTGGCACTCGGCTGTTTCAAGCTCGCGGTGATCTGCGAGGGCATCCACTACCGGCACACGCTCGGGCAGACGCTGGGCGAGGGTTTCGACCGGATCGGCGACATGGTGGCGCCGCTCGTGGCACACGGGCTGCGCGCGGTGAGGGAGAGCTGATGGAGTTCGCGTACGACGACCGCACTGTCGAACTGCGGCAGCGGCTGGAGGCGTTCCTCACCGAGTGCGTCTACCCGGCCGAGCCGGTGCACCACGAGCAGGTGCTCGCGGCCGGCGACCCGTGGGCCCGCCCGCCGGTGATGGAGGAGCTGAAGGCGCAGGCGCGGGAGCGCGGGCTGTGGAACCTGTTCCTGCCGGACGCCCGCTACGGCGCCGGGCTGACCAACCTGCAGTACGCGCCGCTGGCCGAGCTGACCGGCCGCAGCCCGCACCTGGCCCCGGAGGCGCTCAACTGCGCCGCGCCGGACACCGGCAACATGGAACTGCTGGCCGAGTTCGGCTCGGAGGAGCAGCGCAAGCAGTGGCTCATGCCGCTGCTCGCCGGCGAGATCCGGTCCGCGTTCTGCATGACCGAGCCGGACGTGGCCTCCTCCGACGCGACGAACATCGGCACCCGGATCACCCGCGACGGCGACCACTACGTGATCAACGGCCGCAAGTGGTGGTCGTCCGGAGCGATGGACCCGCGCTGCGAGATCTTCATCGTGATGGGCAAGACCGACCCGGACGCCGAGCGGCACCGCCAGCAGAGCATGATCCTGGTCCCCCGGGACACCCCCGGCGTGACGGTACGGCGCGGGATGCGGGTCTTCGGCTACAGCGACGCCCCGCACGGCGGCCACGCCGAGATCGACTTCACCGACGTGCGGGTGCCGGCGGAGAACCTCGTCGGCGAGGAGGGCACCGGGTTCGCCATCGCCCAGGCCCGGCTCGGCCCCGGCCGCATCCACCACTGCATGCGCCTGGTCGGCATGGCCGAGCGGGCCCTGGAACTGCTCTGCCGCCGGGTGCTCGACCGGGTCGCGTTCGGCCGCCCGCTCGCCGAGCAGGGCGTGGTACGCGAGTGGATCGCCGAGTCGCGGGTCCGGATCGAGCAGGCCCGCCTGCTGGTGCTGAAGACCGCGTGGCTGATGGACACCGTCGGCAACAAGGGCGCGCACACCGAGATCCAGGCCATCAAGATCGCTACGCCGCTGATGGTCGAGTGGGTGATCGACAAGGCGATACAGGCGTACGGCGGGGCCGGGGTCAGCCAGGACACCCCGCTGGCCGAGCTGTGGGCGCAGGCCCGCACGCTGCGCCTGGCCGACGGTCCGGACGAGGTCCACCGCGCGTCGCTGGCCCGGCGCGAGCTGCGCCGCTGGGCCTGACCGGCTCAGCCGAGGGGGTTTGTCAGGCGGAGCCCCGGTGGATCAGTTCGGTGTCCAGCAGCACGTGCGGGGAGGGGACCTCCTCGCCGCGGATGCGGGAGACCAGCAGCCGGGCCATCTGCCGGCCCATCTCCTCCACCGGCTGGAACACGGTGGTCAGCGGCGGCTCGGCCTGGCGCGCGATCGGGGCGTCGTCGAAACCGATCACCGCCACGTCCTCGGGCACCCGGCGGCCGGCCTCGCGCAACGCGCGCAGCGCGCCGAAGGCCATCAGGTCGGAGGCGACGAACACGGCGTCCAGTTCCGGGCAGACGTCGAGCAGCCGGCGCATGGCCGCGGTGCCGCTGCCCTCGCTGAAGTCGCCGTACGCGATCAGACTCGGATCGACCCGGCCGCCGGCCGCGCGCACGGCCTCCTGGTAGCCGGAGAGCCGGGCCAGGCCGGCGCCCATGTCCTGCGGGCCGGCGATGGTCGCGACCCGCCGGCGGCCCTTGCGGAACAGGTGCTCCACCGCCTGCCGCGCGCCACCGACGTTGTCCATGTCGACGAACCACGCCGGCTGCGCGTTCGGGTGCAGCATCCGGGCCGGGCGGCCGCCGAGCACCGTCGGCAGGCCGCGCTCCTCCAGCAGCGTGGGCAGCGGGTCGGAGTCGTGCAGGGAGAGCAGGAGCACGCCGTCCACGTGCTGGTTGGTCAGGTGGTGCTCGACCCGTTCCCGCTCGATCGGCGACTGCACCATGGCCAGCCAGAGCTGCATCGGCGTCTCCACCAGCCCGGAGCTGACACCCCGGACGATGGCCGCGAAGAACGGCTCGGTGAAGACCCGCTCCCCCGACTCGGACACGACCAGGGCGACCGAGTCGGTCCGCTGGGTGACCAGCGCACGGGCGGCGCGGTTCGGCACGTACCCCAGCTCGGCGATGGCCTGCTGGACCGCGGCCCGAGCCTCCGGGCTGACCTGCGGCGACCCGTTGACCACGCGGGAGACCGTGCCGCGCCCGACGCCGGCGCGGGCCGCGACCGCGTCGAGGGTCGGACGCCCGAGCGAGCGGGTGCGCTGCGTTGTCATCGTCTGTGCTCCTCCGACGGTCGGGCGGGCCCGGCACCGATTGGGGCGTCGGCGCCGGGCCGCCCGTTACTGGCTGGCCCAGCTTATTGTGCGGGCAGTCCGTTGCGTCGGATCACGTCGGCGTACCACCTGGCGCTGGACTTCGCGATCCGGGCCTGGCTGTCGTAGTCGACATAGACCATGCCGAACCGCTTCGTGTAGCCCCAGGCCCACTCGAAGTTGTCCATCAGCGACCAGGCGAAGTAGCCCTTGAGCGGCACACCGGCCTCGATCGCGGCGTGCGACGCGCGCAGGTGCGCGGCGAAGTAGGCCAGCCGGTCCGGGTCGTCCACCCGGCCGTCGACCACCTCGTCGACGAAAGCCGACCCGTTCTCGGTGACGTAGATCGGCAGGTCGGTGTACTCCCGGTGGACCCGCTCCAGCGTCTCCACCAGGCCCGGTGCGTCGATCTCCCAGTCCATGTCCGTCACCGGGACACCCCGGGTGACGAACCGGACGTCCTCGCTGCCCGGCCAGCAGGACGGTGCCCGCCAGTAGGGCTCCGGCTCCGCGCCCTCGACCGGCGCGGCGACCACGTGCCGGCTGTAGTAGTTGACGCCGACCATGTCCAGCGGCGTGGAGATGGTCGCCAGGTCGCCGTCGCGCACGTGCCCCATGTCGGTGACACCGCGCAGGTCCGCCACGAGGTCCGCCGGGTACGCGCCGCGCAGCACCGGGTCGAGGAAGAACCGGTTCGCCAGCGCGTCGATCCGCCGGGCCGCGTCGGCGTCCGCCGCCGACTCGCTCGCCGGGGTGACCGGGTAGAGGTTGACGGTGATGCCGAGCTGCGCCTCCGGGCGGGCCGCGCGTACCGCCTGCACGGCCAGGCCGTGACCGAGCATCAGGTGGTGCCCGGCCCGGACCGCGTCCGCGCCGTTCCGGCGGCCCGGCGCGTGCACGCCGGAGCCGTAGCCGAGGAACGCCGAGCACCACGGCTCGTTCAGCGTGGTGAAGTACTTCACCCGGTCACCGAGCGCCTCGGCGACCAGGTGGGCGTACTCGGCGAAGCGGCCGGCGGTGTCCCGGGCCGGCCAGCCGCCCGCGTCCTCCAGCGGCTGCGGCAGATCCCAGTGGTAGAGCGTCAGCCACGGCTCGATGCCGTGGCCGAGCAGCTCGTCGATCAACCGGCGGTAGAAGTCCATGCCCTCCTGGTTGATCCCGCCCGTGCCGCCCGGCTGCACCCGCGGCCAGCTCACCGAGAAGCGGTACGACCGCAGGCCCAGGTCGGCCATCAGCCGCACGTCGTCAGGCATCCGGTGGTAGTGGTCGCACGCCACGTCGCCGGTGTGCCCGGCCACCGTCCGGCCCTCGGTGTGGCTGAAGGTGTCCCAGATCGACGGGGCACGGCCGCCCTCCGTCGCCGCGCCCTCGATCTGGTACGCGGCGGTGGCCGCGCCCCAGAGGAAGTCGGGCGGGAAGGTGAGGGCCGGACCGGCGTCGAGGACGCCGACGGCGGGTGGGCTTGCTGGGTTGCTCACGACTTGACGGCGCCTTCCATGATGCCGCCGATGATCTGGCGGCCGAACAGAACGAACACGACGAACAGGGGCAGGGTCGCGATCAACGTACCGGCGAAGATCTGCGAGTTGTCGGCGAAGTAGGCGGTGTTGAGGCTGCGCAGCGAGATCTGGACGGTCGGGTTGGACGGGTCCGCCAGCACCACGAACGGCCAGAAGAACTGGTTCCACTGCTCCATGAAGGTCAGCAGACCCAGCACCGCGGCGGCCGGACGCAGCGCGGGCGCCACCACGTGCCAGTACACCCGCCAGGTGGAACAGCCGTCCACCCGGGCCGCCTCGATCAACTCGTTCGGTACCGCCTGCTCGGCGTACTGGCGCATCATGAAGATGCCGAAGCCGCCGATCAGGAACGGAACGGTCACCGACGGCATGGTGTTCAGCCAGTCGAGCTTGGCCATCAGGATGTACAGCGGCAGCACGCCGAGCTGGATCGGCACCATCATCGAGGTGAGGATGATCAGCAGCAGCGCGTTCTTGCCCCGGAAGCGCAGCTTGGCGAACGCGAAGCCGGCCAGCGAGCCGAAGAACACCGTCGCGACGGTGATCGTCCCGGAGACCAGGAACGAGTTCATCAGGCCCTTGACGATGTTGGCGTCGCTGTTGGCGAGCACCCGCTCGATGTTCTCGCCGAGCTTGCCGCCGGGCAGGAACGGCGGCGGCCAGGAGTTGGCCGCGTCGTTCGTCCGGCTGGCGATCACGATCATCCAGTAGAACGGGAACAGGGAGAGCAGCACGCCGAAGATCAGGCCGATCATGGTGAGCGGGCTGGCCTTCCAGAGCCGCTCGGCCCGGTGGGTGGTCTTCACCGGCGGGTTCTGCCGGGTGGGCGGGCGGACGGCGGTGGTCGTCATCTCGTCACCTCACTTGTCGGAGCTGATGCGGCGGGCGAGCAGGTAGTTGATCGCCGACATCAACGCGATGAGCACGAAGAGCACGAGCGCGACCGCCCCGGCGTACCCCCACCGGAAGCGCTGGTTCATCACGTCGAGCAGGTACATCGTGATGGTCTGGAACTGGCCCTCCGAACCGCCGGAGAGACCACCCGAGCCGCTGGTGAACAGCAGGGGCTCGGTGAACAGCTGCAGGCCGCCGATGGTGGAGATGATCAGCGTGAAGATGATCGTGGGGCGCAGCTGCGGGACCGTGATGGACCAGAACTGACGCCGCCGGGAGGCGCCGTCCAGCGCCGCGGCCTCGTACATGTCCTTGCTGATCGACTGCATGGCGGCCAGGTAGATCAGCGCGTTGTAGCCGACCCAGCGCCAGTCCACCATGGTGGAGATGGCGAACCAGGAGGCGAAGCGGTTCGCCCGCCAGTCGATCGGGTCCAGGCCGACGCTGTCGAGCAGCCAGTTGACCAGGCCGAAGTCCTTGGCGTAGATCATCGAGAAGATCAGCGCGACCACGGCGGTCGAGGTGATGATCGGCATCGCGATCGCCATCCGGAAGAACGTCTGCGCGCGCAGCTTCCGGTTCAGCGCGTTGGCGAGCATCAGCGCCAGCAGCAACTGCGGCACCGTGGAGAGCAGGAACATGCCGAAGGTGTTGACCACCGCGTTCCAGAACTGCGGGTCCTGGGTGATCAGTTCGACGAAGTTGTCCATCCCGACGAAGGAGATGGTCGAGTTCAGCGGCGACCGGTCGGTCAGCGCGATCCAGACCGTGTACGCGATCGGGTACACGCCGAACACAGCGAAGATCACGAAGAACGGCAGGACGTACAGGTACGGCGAGTACTTCAGGTCCAGGCGCGTCAGTGAGGCGGAACGGCGGCGCGTGTGACGAGCGGCGCGCGGCGGGCCGGGTTCGGGCGGCGCCGCGGCGTGCAGGTCGAGGCTCATGGGGAGTCCTTCTCCTCGGCCGGCGTCACCCGCCACACGGGCGACGCCGGACTCTGCGGGCACCGCGGGTGGCGCCGGCAGCCGGGGCTGCCGACGCCACCCGCGGGCGGCTCAACCGGTCACTTACCGGCGGCCGCACCGTTCTTCAGGGCCGCCTGCCACTGCTCGCCGGCCGACTTGCCCTGCTCCACGGCGCGCAGGCTGTTCTCCACAGCGGTGCGGACCGCGTTGTTCTTCGGGCCGAGGTAGACCGGCTTCAGCTCGGTGGCGCCGGCGGCGAAGATCTTGCCGACCGGGGCCTTGCTGAAGTAGTCGTTGGTCGAGTCGGCCACGGCCGGGTCGGTGAGCGCCTGCGGGTTCGAGGGCAGGTTGCCGACCGCCTTGTACGCGCCGATCTGACCCTTGGCGCTGGTCAGGAACTTGGCCAGCTCCGCGGCCTCCTTCTGGTGCTTGCTCGACTTCGGCACGCCGAGGAAGGAGCCGCCCCAGTTGCCACCGGCGCCCGGCGCCTTGGCGATGTCCCACTTGCCGGCCGCCGCGTCACCGGCCTGGCCCTTGATGACACCGGTCATCCAGGCGGGGCAGGCGATGGTGGCGAAGGTGCCGTTCTTGAAGCCGGCGTTCCACTCGTTGGAGAACGACTGGAGGTTGTTGGACAGCCCCGCGGCGATCATCTTGGTGGTGAGGTCGTACGCGGTCTTCACGTCCGGGTTCTGGTCGATGACCATCTTGTTGCTCTTGTCGTAGTACGTGTAGCCGCTGCCCTGGCCCGCGATCTGCATCAGCACGACGTTGTAGAAGTTGGTCGCCGAGTCGACGAACTTGTGCTTCTTGTCGGCGGCGGCGAACGTCTGGCCGGCCTCGATGAACTTGTCCCAGGTGGGCCAGAGCGCGCCGACCTGCTCGCGGTCGGTGGGCAGCCCGGCGGCCTTGAACAGGTCGCTGCGGTAGCACAGCGCCATCGAGCCGACGTCGGTGCCGAGGCCCAGCACCTTGCCGTCGGGGGTGGTGCCCTGCTCCCACTTCCACGGCAGGAAGTTGCCCTTGAGGTCGTTCGCGCCGTGGTCGGCCAGGTTCACGAACTTGTCGGCCTGGGCGTAGAACTGGACGATGGTGCCCTCTTCCAGGGCCACCACGTCACCGGCGCCCGAACCCGCGGTGATCTGCTGGGTCAGGCGGGTGTTGTAGTCACCGAGGCCGAGGCCCTTGCCCCGCTCCTGGATCTTGACGTTCGGGTGCTCCGACTCGTACTGCTTGTACAGCTCTTCGTAGCCGAAGCCCTGGTCGCCGAAGACGTCGACGACCAGCGTGACCGGGCCGCTGCCGCTGCCGCTGTCGCCGCTGTCCGAGTCGTCGCCGCAGGCGGCGGTGGTGCCGAGCACGACGACGGACGCGAGCGCGATGGCCGCGAACCGCCGACGACGGATTGGGACGCTCATCCGAGACCCCTCTTTCGGTGGTGAGGCGATATCTGCTGTGTGGTGGGGGGTGCGTGTCGCGCGGGCCGGAGCGGGCAGGAGGGAGATCCGCACCACTCTCGGGAGCGCTCCCATGAGGTTGCCGGGAGGTGACAGGGGTGTCAATAGACCGTTGGGAGCGTTCCCATTTCGTTACCGCGTGGACGCCCGGGCTCTCGGCGGAGGCCGCTGTCAGCGGCACTGCCTGCCCCGTCGTCACCGGCGGCCGGCGCCGCGGGCCAGCAACGGCCGGCGCTGCGGCGGCTCGGCGGCGCTGCGTTCAGCGGCTCGGCGGCTCGGCGGCGCTGCGGTCAGCAGCAGCGGCGCAGCAGGACTGTGGCGCGGGCCGGATCGAACGCGGCCGGGTCGAACGCCGAGCCGGCCCACTCACGCATGGTCAGGTGCTCCGGATGCCCCGGATCGGCGAGCGCGGCCAGCATGACCGCGTAACCGGCCGGACCGCCCACGTCCTCGGGCGGGCACGCGCGCTCGCCGTCCAGGCAGACCGGGTAGCTCTCGTCCGGGTCGGCGGCGCAGGCGTCCTCCACCACCAGGTCGTGCTCCCACCAGTCGCCGAAGTCGTAGGTGTAGCGGAACCGGTCGCCCTTGCCGACCAGCGCGTCCAGCCGGACGTCCAGCTCGTCGCGCAGCGCCGGTTCGCCGTCCGGGTCGGGCTCGCCGTACTGCCGGCCGCCGACGTCGAACGAGTGCAGGTGACAGTCGCGCCAGCCCATCGCGTGCTGGATCACCCGGTGCAGCCGGTCCAGGGTGTAGCCGCCGGGCACCAGAACCCGCCGCCACACCGGCGGCCGGACACCGGCCAGCGACACCGTGAGCTGGAAGATCTGACGCGACACGACGTCCCGTCCTTCCTGGGCATAGGCTGCCTGCATGATCTGCCGAGCCTGCCGGGAACGGCGGCACGACGACTGTCCCGGCCGGAAATGGTGCGACTGCCAGCACCGTACCCCCGAACCCACCCCTCCGGTCACCGGTCCGGCCGGCGAATGAGCGTCGGAACCCCGATCGAACGGATCTGGCCCGCACCCGCCACCGGCGCGCTCACCGATCCGCAGCTCACCGCGCTCTACGACCGGGCGGACCACCCGCACCTACGGGTCAACTTCGTCGCCAGCGCCGACGGCGCGGTCACTCTGGACGGCTACTCCGCCGGGCTCTCCGGCGAGCCGGACAAGCGGGTCTTCGGGCTGTTGCGGATGCTCTGCGACGCCCTCGTGGTGGCCGCCGGCACGCTACGGCACGAGGGCTACCGGGCGGTGCGGCTGAGCCCGGACCGCCGGGCCTGGCGCCGCGAGCGAGGACTGGCCGAGTACCCGACGCTCGTGGTCGTCTCCGGCTCGCTCGACCTCGACCCGGCGCAGGCCGCCTTCGCCGACGCCCCGGTCCGGCCGATCGTGCTCACCCACGCCGACGCCGTACCGCCGCCCGGCCTGACCGACGTGGCCGACGTCATCCGCTGCGGCACCGACGAGACCGGGCGGCACCGCCAGTCCGGCCGGACTGGCGGTGCCGCCCGGCCGGACGCCAGCGGCCGCGCCGACAGCTCCGGACGGACGGGCGGCTCCGGACGGACGGGCGGCTCCGGGCAGGGCGACGACGCCGGGCGGGCCAGCGGCTCCGGGCGGGTCGATCTCGTCGCCGGGCTGGCCGAGTTGCGCCGGCGCGGGCTCGACCAGCTGCTCTGCGAGGGCGGCCCGCACCTGTTCGGCGCGCTCACCGCCGCCGGCCTGGTGGACGAGCTGTGCCTGACCGTGGCGCCGCTGCTCGCCGGCGCCGGCCCGGGCCGGATCACCGCCGGTGACGCCAGCGTCCCGCGCCACCTGCCGCTGCGGCACGTGCTGGCCGCCGCCGACGGCGTGCTGATGCTGCGCTACGCACGCGACCCCGCCCAGACACCACCCGCAGGCGCCGCCCCCGCCGCCTGATGGCAGACGGCACGCGGGACACGACTCCCGCTCTTCAGGAAGATGCGGGCGGAAGCGGTGCATGCCGGGTGGGCGGACGACGGGTGGAACGCGATGGGTGTCATGGGCCGGCGGAGACACCCCTGTGTTCCACCCGCGCGACTGGATCTGACCGCGCGACGCCCGACGCCCTCTCGGTGGACCCGGCGGCACTGCTGACCGTCAGCGGGCGGGCCGTCCGGAACCGGCGGCGACGGCGGCGGCCGGCCGGCGACGGAGGGGCGAACGTGGAGGAAACGCACGCACTGTGGTCGGGCGGATTCGGGCGGCTACCGTTCGGCGCACGGGTGGCGTGGCGTCCGCCGCGTCGCGTGGCAACCTGTCGCATCCCTCGGGCAGGATGCACGACGTGCACCGCCAACGGTACGACCAGCCGACCGGAGACCGCCGATGACCGACGACCAGCTCGACGGGCCCGGCGAGGGTGTCGGCCGGGTGCTCGGCACCGCCGACGCCACCCCGCTCACCTTCTGGACCGCTGTCGCGCCGGGCAGCTACCTGCAACTGGACGACGTGGTCGTGACCCGCCGCGACCTGCCCGACCGTGAGCCGGTGACGATCGCCGGGGTGGTGACCCAGGTACGTGCCCGGCACGAGGGGGCGCAGTTCGACTCCGACGTCTTCGCCATCGCCGACGGCACGCTGCCGGCGCAGGTGCAGGAGGCGGCCGAGGTGACCACGACGCGGGTCGACCCGGAGTTCTACGTGCCGCCCACGCCGGGCGCGGTGGTGCACCGGGCCGAGGGCGACGCGCGGGCCCGGGCGCTGCACTTCGACCGGATGGAGCGGCGGATCCCGATGGGGATGGGCCGCGACGGCGTGCCGGTCTACCTCAACGCCGACTTCCTCGACGGCACCCGGGGCGCGCACGTGTCGATCTCCGGCATCTCCGGTGTCGCCACCAAGACCAGCTTCGCCACGTTCCTGCTCTACTCGGTGTTCCGCTCCGGCGTGCTGGGCGGCGACGCGGTCAACGCCAAGGCGCTGATCTTCAACGTCAAGGGCGAGGACCTGCTCTTCCTCGACCACCCGAACAGCCGGCTCGACGACCCGACCCGGGCGGCGTACGCGAAGCTGGGCCTGGACGCCGGGGCGTTCCCGGACGTGCGGGTCTACGCCCCGCCGCGGGTCGGCGACTCCTCGGGCACGCCGGATGTGAGCAGCCGGCTCACCGGGGTGGACAGCTTCTACTGGACGCTGTCCGAGTTCTGCGCCGATAGGCTGCTGCCGTACGTGTTCGCCGACGCCGACGACGAGCGCCAGCAGTACACGATGGTGGTCCACTCGGTGGCCGCGCACCTGGCCCGCTACGCCCAGCCCGCCGACGGCGGGGTGAGCATCGACGGGGTGCGGCTCGGCTCGTACGCGGATCTGGTCGACCACGTGGTCGAGCAGCTCAACGACGACGAGACGCGCGGCGAGTGGGCCGGCAGCGCGGTCGGGCTGGGCACCGTGAACGCGTTCGCCCGCCGGCTCATCGGCAGCAAGAAGGACCTGGGCCGGCTGATCCGGGGCGACCTCGCGACCCGTCGCCCGCACTCGATCAACACGGCGGAGAGCGCCCAGGTCACTGTCGTCGACCTGCACAACCTGCCGGACCGCGCGCAGCGGTTCGTGGTCGGCGTGACGCTCAAGAGCGAGTTCGAGCGCAAGGAGAAGGCCGGCACCGCCAAGCCGCTGCTGTTCGTCGTGCTCGACGAGCTGAACAAGTACGCACCGCGCGAGGGCTCGTCGCCGATCAAGGAGGTGCTGCTCGACATCGCCGAGCGGGGCCGCTCGCTGGGCGTGATCCTGGTCGGCGCGCAGCAGACCGCGAGCGAGGTGGAACGGCGGATCGTCACCAACTCGGCGATCCGGGTGGTCGGCCGGCTCGACCCGGCCGAGGCGTCCCGCCCGGAGTACGGCTTCCTGCCGCCCGCCCAGCGGCAGCGGGCGCTGCTGGCCAAGCCGGGCACCATGTTCGTCAACCAGCCGGACATCCCGGTGCCGCTGTGCCTGGAGTTCCCGTTCCCGGCGTGGGCCACCCGGGTCTCGGAGGCGGGCCGCGCGCCCTCGGAGACGCTACGGTCGATCACCCAGGCCGCCGACCCGTTCGCGGTGGTCGGTTCCGGCTCCTCCGACGACGACATCCCGTTCTAGGCGGCACCCACCATGAAGATCCTGCACACCTCCGACTGGCACGTCGGCAAGGTCCTCAAGGGGCAGTCCCGGGCCGAGGAGCACAAGCAGGTCCTCGCCCAGGTGATCGAGATCGCCCAGCGTGAGCGGCCCGACCTGGTGATCGTGGCCGGTGACCTGTACGACACCGCCGCGCCCACCCCGGAGGCGACCCGGCTGGTCACGCGGGCGCTCACCGCGCTGCGGCGGACCGGCGCGGACGTGGTGGCGATCGGCGGCAACCACGACAACGGCGCGGCGCTGGACGCGCTGCGGCCGTGGGCCGAGGCCGCCGGGATCACGCTGCGCGGCAGCGTACGGGAGAATCCGGACGAGCACGTCGTCGACGGGGTCACCGCCGGCGGGGAGCGCTGGCGGATCGCCGCGCTGCCGTTCCTGTCCCAGCGGTACGCGGTGCGCGCGGTGGAGATGTACACGCTCACCCCGGCCGAGGCCAACCAGACGTACGCCGACCACCTGGGCCGGGTGCTGGACCGCCTCGCCGAGGGCTTCACCGAGCCGGACCGCGTGCACCTGGTGACCGCGCACCTCACAGTGGTCGGGGCGAGCACCGGCGGCGGCGAGCGGGACGCGCACACCGTGCTGGGGTACGCGGTGCCGGCCACCGTCTTCCCCGGCAACGCGCACTACGTGGCGCTGGGCCACCTGCACCGCTCGCAGCGGGTCATCGGCCCGTGCCCGATCCGCTACAGCGGCAGCCCGCTCGCTGTCGACTTCGGCGAGCAGGAGAACGTCGGCTCGGTGACGATCGTGGAGGTCACCGCCACCACCGCCGCCCGCGTCCGGGAGGTGCCGGTGCCGGGCGCGGTGCCGCTGCGCACGGTGCGCGGCACGCTCGCGCAGCTCGCCGAGATCGAGGCGCCGGAGGGCTGGCTGCGCGTCTACGTCCGGGAGCAGCCCCGGGCCGGGCTGCGCGAGGAGGTGCAGGAGCTGCTGCCCCGGGCGCTGGAGATCCGGATCGACCCGGAGCTGGTGCCCGCGCCGGGCAGCGGGACCCGGACGGCTCAGCGGGCCGGCCGGTCGCCGGGCGAGTTGTTCGGCGACTACCTGGACAGCCGGGGGCACGCCGACGAGGGTGTCCGGGAGCTCTTCGACGAGCTGCTCGAGGAGGTGGAGCACTGATGCGGCCGATGCGGCTGGACATGGCCGGGTTCACGGTGTTCCGCGACGAGACGACTGTCGACTTCACCGACGCGGATTTCTTCGCGCTGGTCGGGCCGACCGGTTCGGGCAAGTCGACGGTGCTGGACGCGATCTGTTTCGCGCTCTACGGCACGGTGCCGCGCTGGGGCGGCACCCGGGGGCTGGCCAACGCGCTGGCACCGTCGGCGACCGAGGCGCGGGTGCGGCTGGTCTTCGAGTCCGCCGGTGACCGCTACGTGGCGACACGGGTCGTGCGCCGCGACGGCCGGGGCACTGTGAAGACGGCGAACGCCGGCCTCCAGCTCATGCCGCCGGGATTCGACATCACCAAGCTCGACACCGGGCTCAGCCCGGAGGACCTGGGCGAGGTGGTGGCGGGCACCCCGGCCGAGATGGAGCAGGCGGTGCTGGACGCGGTGGGGCTGCCGTACGAGCAGTTCACCTCGTGCGTGGTGCTGCCGCAGGGGCAGTTCGCCGACTTCCTGCACGCCAAGCCGGCCACCCGCCAGCAGATCCTGGTGAACCTGCTCGGGCTGGGCGTCTACGAGTCGGTGCAGAAGAAGGCCGTCGAGCGGGCCGGGCAGGCCGAGGCGAAGCTGGAGACCGTCGACAAGATGCTCGGCGGGCTCGCCGACGTCGACGACGACAGCCTGACCGCCGCCCGGGAGCGGGTGGACGCGATGCGGGAACTGGCCGCCGCTGTCGCTGCCGCCGTACCCGAATGGGAGCTGGCCCGGGCCACGGCGGGTGAGCGGGCCGCGGCGCTGGCCGCCCTCGACGCCGAGCTGGGTGTGCTGGCCGGGGTGCGGCCGCCGGACGGCACGGCCGAGCTGGCGCGGGCGGTGGCGCAGGCCCGGGTGGCCGCCGACGAGGCGGCGGGCGCGGTCGGGCTGGCCGAGGAGCGCGAGGAGAAGCTGCGCGGGGAGCTGGCCGCCGCCGGTGACGAGAGCGCGCTGCGGCTGCACCTGAAGGCGTACGCGGACCGGGACCGGCTGACCGCGGAGGCGGCGACGGTCCGGGCGGCGGTGGACGCGGCGCGCGCCGAGCACGACGCGGC
The DNA here is from genome assembly GCF_043197215.1 of Micromonospora sp. NPDC049203. Lineage (NCBI taxonomy): Bacteria > Bacillati > Actinomycetota > Actinomycetes > Micromonosporales > Micromonosporaceae > Micromonospora > Micromonospora sp. NPDC049203. Next base: position 144,291 of record NZ_JBICSV010000001.1, read on the forward strand.
GGTGGCGGCGCTGGCGGCGGCGCGGGCGGACGCGCAACGGGCCGAGACGGAGCTGGACTCGGCGTTCCGCGCGCACGAGGAGGCGAAGGCCGCCGACCAGGCGGTGGCGCTGCGGGCGCACCTGGTCGGCGGCGCGCCCTGCCCGGTGTGCGAGCAGACAGTCACCACAGTGCCGGCGGTGCCGGAGGGCTCGGCGGTGAGCCGGGCGATCGAGGCGGGCAAGACGGCGCGGGCGGCGAGCGAGGCAGCCAAGCGGGTCGTGCAGGAACGCGACACCGCGGCCCGTGACTCCGACCGGGTGCTGCTGCGCGCCCGCACCCAGCACGACCAGCTCGGCACGCGCCTGGCCGAGCTGGACGAGCAGCTCGCGGACGCGCCCGCGCCGGAGCGGCTGCGCGAGTCGCTGGCCGAGCACGCGCGGCTGCGGACCGCGCTGGAGGAGGCGGCGGGCGCGGTGCGGGCGGGCCGGGAGGCGGCCCGGCGGGCGCGGGGCGCGCTCGACGCGGCGCAGGAGCGGCTGCGCCGGGCCTGGCGCGACTTCGACGCGGTACGCGACGGGCTGGCCCGGTTCGGGCCGCCCGCCGCCGACCGGGACGACGTGGCGGCGGCGTGGGCGGCGCTGGCCGGCTGGGCCGGCGAGCAGGCGCGGGCGCGGCGCGCGGAGCGGGACGGGCTGGCCGACTCGGTGGAGGCGGCGCAGCGGGCCGCGGCCGAGGTGGCCGACGGGATCGCCGCGTTGTTCACCGCGGCCGGGCTGGACGCCCCGCGGGACGCGCCGCGCGACGTGGCGGTGGCGGTGGAGCGGGCCGAGGCGGAGTTGCGCCGCCTGGACGAGCGCCGCGAGCAGGCCGCCGGGCTGCGGGAACAGCGGGCCGGGCACGAGCACGAGGCGCGGGTGGCGCGGGCGCTCGCCTCGCACCTGCGGGCCAACAACTTCGAGCGCTGGCTGCTCACCGAGGCGCTGGACCTGCTCGTGGACGGCGCGTCGGGGATCCTGCGGGAGCTGTCCGGCGGGCAGTACGACCTGGTCCACGACAAGGGCGAGTTCTTCGTGGTCGACCACCACGACGCCGGGCTGCGGCGCGGGGTGCGGACGCTGTCCGGCGGGGAGACGTTCCAGGCGTCGCTGGCGCTCGCGCTGGCGCTGTCCGAGCAGCTCGCCGGCATGTCCACCACCGCCGCGAGCCTGGAGTCGATCGTGCTGGACGAGGGCTTCGGCACGCTCGACGCGGCGACGCTGGACACGGTCGCGGCGACGCTGGAGAACCTGGCCGCCCGGGGCGACCGGATGGTCGGCGTGGTCACCCACGTGCCGGCGCTGGCCGAGCGCATCCCGGTCCGGTTCGAGGTCCGCAAGGACGCGCGGACGGCCCGCGTGGAACGGACCGGCCTGTGACCGGCACGTCCCGGCGGAGCGCCGCGTGACCGGGCCGTCGCCGGCGTTCTACGTCGACGCCTGGGATCCGTCGTACGGCGCGTCGTTCGAGGCGGCGGGCGGGTCCGGGCCGGCCGCGCCGAGCAGCGCCCAGGTCGAGGCCGACGTCGAGCTGCCGGCCACCGACTGGCGGGCGATCGGCCCCCGCGCGGACGTGCGGTCGCCGGACGTGGTGCTGCTCGTCGACGGGGTACGCCGGATCGACGCCAGCGTCTGGACGGCTGAGGAGGACGGCGGCTCGTTCCCCGGCATCGCCGCCTCGTACGCGGCCGGTGTGGTGCGCTGCGACCTGGACCGGGGCGCCGCCGAGCTGGCCGGCGCCCGGGTGGGCCGGGGCCTGTTCACGGCGAGCCCGTCGGCGCAGGACGTGGTCGCCGGGACGGTCCGCTACCCGGTGCACCGGGTCAGCGGCACCGGTGAGCTGAGCAAGCTGCCCGCGGCGGTGCAGGCGCCGCTGACCGCGCTGGAGGTGGCCGTCTCCGACGCGGTACGCACCGACGGCGACCTGCTGGTCGTGGACGGCCCGCTGCGCAGCCGGCGAAACCTGCCACGCACGCTCGGGTACATCAAGACGCAGCACAGCCAGTATCTCGACGCCCGGCTCACCGCCGTGGTGACCGGGCTGGCGCCGGGTGAGCGCTGCCCGGTGTTCCGGCTGGGCACGGCGTGGGGCGGCTGGTCGTGGTATCTGCGCCTGCCGGTGCGCGCCGGAGCGCCGTGGGCGGGCATCGTGCGGGTGGAGTGCTCGGCCGACCTCACAGTGCCGGAGGCGGTGGCGCTGGCCGACCTGTCGCTGGTGACGCTGCCCCGGTTCGCCTCCACCCCGTACAAGGATCCGCGTGCCCCGCAGAACCTGGTGCCGATCGCCGGGCTGGAACGGCGGCTGCGCGGGATGCTCGGCGACGCGCGTCTGCTGCACCGGGTGCTCACCGGCGCGGCGCGCGGGATGCGGCGCTGATGGGCCGGCGACGCGACGCCGACCGGGTGGTCGCCGACGTCGACACCGGGCGGGCCGAGCTGGTGCCGGACCCCGACCGTCCGGGCTCGTGGACGCTGCTGCTGGACGGCGCGCCGCAGTCGCACGTGGACCTGACCGACCCGGCGCACCTGGAGTTCGAGTACGTCCGGCGGCTGGCCGCCGCACTGGACCTGGTGGCGCCGGCCGGTGCGCCGCTGCGGGTGCTGCATCTGGGCGGCGGCGCGCTGACCCTGCCCCGGTACGTGCGCGCCACCCGGCCGGGATCGTCGCAGCGGGTGTCCGAGGTGGACGGCGCACTGGTGGAGCTGGTCCGCCGCGAGCTGCCCTGGCCGTCGGATCCGCGCCTGAGGGTACGGGTGGCCGACGCGCGGGCGACGCTGACGTCGAGCCGGGACGGCGCGTACGACGTGATCGTCGCGGACGTGTTCGCCGGCGCCCGTACCCCCGCGCATCTGACCTCGGTGGAGTACGCCGCCGAGGTGGCCCGGGTGCTCGCGCCCGGCGGCAGCTATCTGGCGAACGTGGCCGACGGCCCGCCGCTGCGGCACGCCCGGGCGCAGGTCGCCACCGTGCGGACCGTGTTGCCCCGGGCCTGCCTGGTCGGCGACGCGGCGGTGCTGCGCGGCCGGCGCTACGGCAACCTGGTGCTGGTGGCGTCCCGGGTGGAGCCGCCGGTGCCGGAGCTGACCCGGCGGGCGGCGGGCGACTGGTTCCCCGGCCGGGTGCTGGCCGGCGCCGAGCTGGACCGGTTCGCCGGGGGCGCGCCGGTGGTCCACGACGCGGACGCCGTCGACTCCACTCCCCCGCCGCCGGGAATTTTCTCGGTCAAACGTTGATCCGATCGGCTGGCCGCTGCGTATCACCGGGCGGCCATGCCCGTGGGGGGCCGGCTGATGTCATTGGACAGCGGAGGTCTGCATGCATGCGGTGGCGGCCGGCTGGCACGGCGAGGTGGCGCGGCCCGAGTGGATGTTCGCCCGGGCACAACCACACTCGCGCGCCTCGCGTTCGGGCCGGGGGGTCGACGCCCGGTCCGCCGATCGCCAGAATGACCCGGTGCCGCCGCGACCCGCCCCCGGACGCCACCAGGCGACCTCGGCCGAGGCCAGCCACTCCGACCAGCTGATCCGCCTGCTGTACGCCGAGCACGCCGGCCCGCTGCTGATGTTCGTGATGCGGCTGACCGGCGGGGACCGGCAGCGCGCCGAGGACATCGTGCAGGAGACGCTGCTGCGGGCGTGGCGCAACGCGCACCGCCTCGGCGTGCAGGGCCAGGGCTCGCTGCGCCCGTGGCTGGTCACTGTGGCCCGGCGGATCGCCATCGACGAGCACCGCAGCGAGCAGGCCCGCCCGCCCGAGACGTACGACCGGGATCTGACCATGTTCGCCGAGTCGGACAGCACCGACCGGGTGCTGCGCACGATGACCGTCGCGGACGCGCTGCGTACGCTGAGCCAGTCGCACCGGGAGATCCTGGTGGCGACGTACTTCCGGGGGCGCACCGTGCCGGAGGCGGCCGAGGAGCTGGGGCTTCCGCTCGGTACCGCCAAGTCGCGGGTCTACTACGCGCTGCGCGCGCTGCGCACGGCTCTGCAGGAGAGGGGGGTGACCGAATGAGCCGGGCCGATCACATGGACGTCGCCGCGTACGCGCTCGGCGTGCTGGATCCGCAGGACACAGAGCGCTTCGAGGAGCATCTGGCCACCTGCTGGGCCTGCGCGGCGGAACTGGAGACGATGGTCCCGGTGGTGGGGCTGCTCTCCGGCATCGACGGCGAGGCGATGGCCGCGCTGGAGCAGACGCACACCGATCCGGCGCTGCTGGACCGGACGCTGATGGCGGTGCGGCGGGACCGCCGTCGTACCCGGGTGCGGCAGTTGCTGGCGACCGCGGCGGCAGTGGTGGTGTTCGGCGGCGCGAGCGCGGCGGCGGCCGGGATGCTGGGCGACGATCCGGCGCCGCCGCAGGCGGTGCCGACGCAGGCCGCGCCGACTGTGGCGTCCAGCGGCGAGCCGGGCAACCCGAACGACCCGGGCGTCGGCGGGCCACAGGACATCGAGGGCGACAAGCACAACGCGACCGATCCGGCGACCGGCGTGCAGACCACCATGTGGCTGGCCCGCAAGGAGTACGGCACGCAGATCGCGGTGCAGCTGAGCCGCCTGCCGGGGCCGCGCACGTGCCGGCTGGTGGTGGTCCGCAAGAACGCCACCAGCGAGGTGATCAGCACCTGGTCGGTGCCGGTCGGCGGCTACGGGACGAACCAGAACCAGCTTCCGCTGGAGCTGAACGCGTCCACCTCGGCCCCGGTGCGCGACATCGACAAGCTCCAGGTGCAGTCGGTCGACGCGAACGGGGTGGCCAGTCCGCTGGTGACTGTGGACGACATCTGATCGAACGCTGAGCGGCGCCGGGTGGCTGAGCCACCCGGCGCCGTCGCGTCGTGCCCGGCCGGCGGACCCCCTCGTGCTGACGCACGCGCGGCGACGCCTGTCGGTTCAATCGGTCCACTGTGAAATGTGCCACCCGTACGGGTTCAACCTTGACAGCGCCGCGCCCGTACTACTCGGCGAACTGCCAAGAACGAGGAGGGCACGTGGCACACCACATGCGGACGACCGTCATCGTCGCGAGCGCGATGGTCGCACTTACGGCCTGCGCCCCAGCAGGCTACAACGGGGCGAACTCGGGCGCGGCCGAGCCGGTCGCCGTGGCCGCGGCCGAACCCACAGCGGCGGCCGAACCGGAGGCGTCGGCGGCTCCCGAGGAGGAGCCGGTCGCGGACAAGGCGCCCCCGTCCAACGTGAAGATCACCGACGAGCTGGTCGGCAAGAAGCTGCCCCGGATGGGCCGCGTCGTCACCGACCAGGACGGCTGGGTGCTGTACCGGTTCGACAAGGACTCCGACGACCCGCCGCAGTCCAACTGCGTGGACAAGTGCGCCGAGGTCTGGCCGCCGTCGCTCACCGACGGCAACCCGAAGCTGCGGGGCGTCTCCGACGACAAGGTCGGCACCATCACCCGCCAGGACGGCACCCGGCAGCTCACCATCGGCGGCTGGCCGGTCTACCGCTACATCGGCGACAAGAAGCCGGGCCAGTGGAAGGGCCAGGGCGTCGGCGGCACCTGGTTCGTGGTCGACCCGAACGGCAAGAAGAACCTGACCTGCCTGCCGACCGGCACGCCCAAGCCGGTCGCGCCGCCCGCGGCGGGCAGCTCGAACAGCTCCGGCGGCGGCTCGGACTACTCGTACTGAGCCGCCAGGACACGGTGACCGGTCGCCGCCGGGGAGGGCGCGGCCGGTCACCGTCGCGGACCCGGGAGGCGGGGCGTACCGGCATCGGCCCGCCTCCCGGCACGCGGGGCGTGCCCGGCGTCACGGCCGGGTCGCGTGGCAGAGTGGCCGGGTGACCTCGCCCGACGCCCGCCGTACGCTGCGCCCGCCGGCCGGCTACCGGCTGGCCGCGTCGGTGCGGGCGCTCACGTTCAGCCCGTACGACCCGTGCGCGCGGATCGCCGCCGGCACGTTCTGGTGGGCCACCCGCACCCCGGACGGCCCGGCCACGCTGGCGCTGCGCCCGGAGGCCGGCGAGCTGACCGCCGAGGGGTACGGCCCGGGCGCCGGCTGGGTCGTCGAGCGGGCCGACCGGATCGCCGGGCTGTGCGACGACCTGACCGGGTTCGCCGCGCTCGCCGCCGTGCACCCGCTGGTGGCCCGCCTCGCCCACACGCACCACGGGCTGCGGATGCCGGCCACCGGGCAGATCTTCCCCCGGCTGCTGCGGGCGGTCTTCGAGCAGAAGGTCACCGGCAAGGAGGCGTACCGGGCGTACGCCGCGACGGTGCGGCACTTCCGGGAGCCCGCGCCCGGCCCGCTGCAACCACTGCTGCTGCCGCCGGAGCCGGGCGCGGTGGCGGCCACGCCGTACTGGGTGTTCCACCCGTTCGGGGTGGAACAGCGGCGCGCCGACACGCTGCGCCGCGCGGCTGCCGTCGCGGACCGGCTGGAACGCTGCGCCGACTCGGCGGAGGCGACCCGGCGGCTCACCGCGATCCCCGGGATCGGGCCGTGGACCGCCGCCGAGGTGGTGCGGATCGCGTACGGGGACCCGGACGCGGTGAGCGTCGGCGACTACCACGTGCCGAACACAGTGGCGTGGGCGCTGGCCGGTGAGCCGCGCGGCGACGACGCCCGGATGCTGGCGCTGCTGGAGCCGTTCCGGGGGCACCGGGGCCGGGTGTGCGTGCTGCTGGAGGCGGCGGGCGTCCAGGCACCGAAGTACGGCCCGCGCGCCCCGATCCGCTCCTTCGCCCGCTACTGACCGTCTCAGCTCCGCCGGCACAGCCGCCGCAGCGTCCGCCCCAGCCACCAGGCGTACAACCGCTGGAATCCCAGCACGACGGGCCCGCCGGCCCGCACGTACCAGTGGGCGGGGCGGCTGAACGCGGTCACCTCGAACCAGACGCCGTCAGCGCCCCGGGTCACCAGGAACGCCTCCTCGCCGACCTCCGGGTGCCCGGGCAGCGTGCCGTAGCCGAACCCGGCCCGGTCCGGCTCGTCCACCGTCCAGACCACCTCGGTCGGGCCCCACAGCCGCACCGGGCCGACACCGACGCCCGGCGTGACCCGCACCCCGGGGGCGGCGCGCGGCGCGTCCGCGCGCATCACCACGCCGGCCGCGCGGTGCAGCCGCCAGCCCAGCACGGCGTCCGCCGCCAGCGGGAATCCGCCGTCCGGCAGCCGGACCCGGTGGCGCAGGTGGTGGTAGCCGGCCGGCAGGCCGCCGTCGCGGGTCGCGCCCACCTCCGGGTACGTCAGCTCCGGCACGCCGGTCACCCCCTCGCTCGTGGAGAACACCCCGCCAGGGTACGGCCGCCCCGGCGGGCTGTGGTGAGCTGAGCCGGTGACCGACGTGACCATCGCCCCCGCCGGCCTCGCCGACGCCGGGGAGATCCTCACCGTGCAGCGTGCCGCGTACCTGGTGGAGGCGCAGCGCTACCGCGACGTCTTCCTGCCCCCGCTGACCGAGACGCTGGACGAGGTGCGGGCCGCGCTCACCGGCCCGGACGTGGTGCTCGCCGCCCGGTGCGGCACCCGCCTGGTCGGCTCGGTACGCGCCCGCGTCGACGGCGGCACCGCACACGTCGGCCGCCTCTCGGTCGCGCCCGACCAGCAGGGCCGGGGCGTCGGCGGGCGGCTGCTGGACGCCGTCGAGCACGCCTGCGCCGGCCGGGTGACCCGGTTCGCGCTGTTCACCGGCGCGGACAGCGCGGCGAACCTGTCCCTGTACGCGGGCCGTGGCTACCGGGTGGTGGCGCACCGGCCGGACGAGAACGGCAACCGCCTCGCCGTGCTGGAGAAGACGGTCAGTCCTGCTCGCAGCGGCGTCTGAGGCCGTCCGCCTCCTGGCGCAGGTAGCGGCGCATGGTCGAGCCGCCGAGCAGCCCGACGAGCCAGGCCAGCGGACCGGTCTGTACAAGCACCAGCTCGGCCCGGGTCCGCCCGTCCTCCAGCGGTATCAGCCGGTGCTCACCACGGGTGCGCACGCCGGGACTCGCCGACTCCCACGCGAACGAGTACGGCGGATAGATCTCCACGACCCGCCACACCGCCGGGCGCAGTCGTGGCTGCTCCAGCCGGGCTGTCGAGCCGAGGATCAGCGGACCGGGCTCCAGCCGGCGCGCGGCGGTGACCGAGGGCGTCCACTCCGGCCAGCGCTCGACGTCGCTCTGCACGTCCCAGACCCGCTCGACGTCGGCGGCGATCTCGACGGACTCGGCGAACCGCATGGGCTTTCCCTCCCCCGTGGACGGTCCCCTCAGCCTATGCCCGAGCCCCACCCCGCGCCGCCCTGCTCCGGGCGACCCCGGCCGACGGGGAGCGGGTGGGGGTCAGGCGGCCTCGTGGGGGTCAGGCGGCCTCGTGGAGGTCGGCCAGGGTGACCGGGGCGTACCGCGTCAGCAGGCGTTCCAGCTCGGTGACCGAGCCGACCTCGCCCAGGACATTGACGCCGCCGCCGCGTTCGGGCGGGTAGCGGTGCGCCAGCCGGTAGCGGTAGCGGCCACGGATCAACTCGACGCTGACCCGCCAGCGCCCGCAGCATCCGCAACTCCACTCCGGCACGCCGCGACGGTAGCTCTGACCTGCGGTTTCACCATTCGGGCGGCGGTGACGAACACGGCCGGGACGGGACACGCCGCCCGACGACCGGCGGTGATCTGCCTCACCACTGTCGGTGGGGTCTGGTTGACTGGTCGCCGTGGACCTGCCGATCAACCCTCCGGTCGAGCCGATGCTGGCGAAGAGCGTGGCCGAGCTGCCCACCGACCACGGCCTCACCTACGAGCCGAAGTGGGACGGCTTCCGCTGCATCGTGTTCCGCGACGGCGACGAGGTCGAGCTGGCGAGCCGGGGCGGCAAGTCGATGACGCGCTACTTCCCCGAGGTGGTCGAGCAGGCCCGCCGGCAGCTCCCGCCCCGGTGCGCGGTCGACGGCGAGCTGATCGTGATCCGGCGGGACGGGCCGGGCGGGCAGCCGCGGCTCGACTTCGAGCTGCTGGCCCAGCGCATCCATCCGGCCGCCTCCCGGGTGAAGCTGCTGGCCGAGACGACCCCGGCCGACTTCGTCGCGTTCGACCTGCTGGCGATCGACGACGAGCTGCTCACCGAGCAGCCCTACCCCCGCCGCCGGGAGCGGCTGGAGCAGGCGCTGTCCGGGGTGCGCCCACCGGTGCACGTGACCCAGGTGACCACCGACCCGGAGACGGCCCGCCGCTGGTTCGACGTGTTCGAGGGCGCCGGGCTGGACGGGCTGATCGTCAAGCCGGCCGACCTGCCGTACGAGCCGGGCAAGCGGCTCATGTTCAAGGTCAAGCACGCGCGCACCATGGACGCGGTGGTGGCCGGTTTCCGCTGGCACAAGTCCGGGCCGGTGGTCGGCTCGCTGCTTCTCGGTCTCTACGACGACGACGGCGTGCTGCACCACATCGGCGTCAGCTCCTCGTTCACCATGGCCCGCCGCAAGGAGCTGCTCGACGAGCTGGAGCCCTGCCGCGACGTCGGCGACGAGCACCCGTGGGTGCACGGCGACCACGAGCGGGGCCAGCGGATCCCGGGCGGGGTCAGCCGGTGGACCGGCGGCAAGAACCTGGAGTGGGAGCCGCTGCGCCCGGCGCTGGTGGTCGAGGTGGCGTACGACGCGATGGAGGGCGACCGGCTGCGGCACACCGCCCGCTTCCTGCGGTGGCGCCCCGACCGCGATCCCCGCTCCTGCGACTACGGCCAGCTCGACCGCCCGATCCGCTACGACGTCGACGAGGTGCTGCGCGGCGATCCGGCGGCGACGGTCGGTGACGCCCGCGGCCGGGCGTAGCCTGACCGTCGACACGATCATGGAAGGCGCCGACGTGACACGCTTCCCCGACCGGACCCGCCGGTTCCGGCCCGTCCTGGCCGCGTTCGTCGCGGCGGTGGTGCTCACCGCCGGATGCACGCTGCCGGCGTTCGCTCCGCGCGCCGAGAGCGAGGGCGAGGCCGCCCCGCCGGGGGCCGCCGCGAACTGGCGGGCCTGCCCGGAGGTGCCCGACGAGCTGGTCGGCCGGGGCGCGACGGACATGCGCTACGAGTGTGCCCGGATCGCCGTGCCGCGCAACTGGGGCACCGGGGCCACCACCGGCGCGACCGCCGGGCCGGGCGCGGGCGAGACGTTCGAGATCGCGCTGATCCGGGCACGCTCGACCAAGCAACGCGACCGGATCGGGTCGCTTGTGGTCAACCCCGGCGGTCCCGGGGCCTCCGGTGTCGACACCGCCGTCTACCTCTCCTTCGGTCCGGCGTTCGGCGGCCTGCCGACGGCGATCACGGACCGGTTCGACATCGTCGGCTTCGACCCGCGCGGTGTGGCCCGGTCCAGCCCGGTCAAGTGCATCTCCGACGCCGACCTCGATGCGAGCTTCGGCTACGACCCCGACCCGCGGAGCCAGTCGTCGTTCGACGGCTTCGTCGACCTCAACCGGCGCATCGGCCAGCGGTGCGGCGCGAAGTACGGCGACCAGCTCCCGCTCTACGGCACCGAGCAGGCCGCGCGGGACATGGACGCGGTCCGCGCGGCGGTCGGCGACGACAAACTGACCTACCTGGGCTACTCCTACGGCACGCTGCTCGGCGCCACCTACGCGCAGCTCTACCCGCAGCGCGTGCGCGCCCTGGTGCTCGACGGCGCGGTCGACCCGCAGCAGAAGCTGATCGCCGGGTCGGAGAGCCAGGCGAAGGGCTTCGAGCGGGCGTTCGACAACTTCACCAAGTGGTGCGCGACGAACGCCGGCGGCTGCCCGATCGCCCCGGACGCCCGGGGCGCGATCACCGCCGAGATCGACAAGGCGAGGACCTCTCCGGTACGCGGTCAGGGCGGCCGGGAGGCCACCGCCGGCTGGATCTTCTACGCGGTGATCTCCTCCCTCTACACCGAGCAGGGCTGGCAGGAGCTGGCCCGGGCGATCGACGACCTGCAGGGCGGCGACCCGGACGGCGTGTTCAAGCTGGCCGACTCGTACGCGGGCCGCGAGCCCGACGGGCACTACTCCAACCTGTTCGACGCCAACCTGGCGGTCAACTGCGCGGACGAGACCGAGAAGCCGACCCTCGATCAGGTCCGCCAGTTGCAGTCGCAGTGGCGGCAGAAATACCCGCTGTTCGGCGCCGCCCTGGCGATGGGCATGCTGGGCTGCGTGGAGTGGCCCGGCGAACGGGACCCGTACCCGACCGGCCGGGCGAACGGCGCCCCGCCGATCCTCGTGGTCGGCACCACAGGCGACCCGGCGACGCCGTACGAGCAGACGCCCGCGCTCGCGTCGATGCTCGGTGTGGGACGGGTGCTCACCTGGGAGGGCGAGGGGCACACCGCCTACCCGCAGACCTCGTGCGTGACGGCTGCCGTCGACGCGTACCTGATCTCGCTCACCGTCCCCCGGGAGGGGCTGCGCTGCCCCGCCCGGTGACGGCGCGGCCGGCGGCGTGAGCGAGCCGGCGGCCACGGGCGTGATCAGCCGGCGGCCGGGGGCGTCCAGCCCTGCGGGATGTGCCCGACGCGCACGCGCTGGGGGTGGTCGCCGACCGGCACGCTGGCGACCTTCTGCCCGGTTGCGAAGTTGATCGCGGTGACCTGGTCCGCGCCGGATTCGGAGATCACGCAGTCCCGGCCGTCCCCGCTGACGGTGGCCCAGTACGGCTTGCTCGCGGGCACCAGCGGGCCCTCGCGCAGCGTGGCCCGGTCGAGCACCGTGGCGTAGTCGTCCATGGTGCCGGCGACGCAGATCCGGGTGCCGTCGGGGCTCATCGACAGGCCGTGGTGCCGGGAGTCGTTTACCCAGGTGGTGCGGTCCTCGCTGGTGGCCGGGTTCTTCGGCAGCGTGGCGACGCGGGTGACCCGGTCGGTGGCCACGTCGTACTCGACCACGCCGTTGAAGAAGGACACCTGGAAGTAGAGCCGGCTGCCGTCCGGGGTGAACACGGCGGGACGGACCGCGTCGGAGAGGTCCTTGCGGCCGGCGGCGTCCAACCGGTCGCGCATGTCGATCACCTTGACCACCTGGTACGTGCTGGTGTCGGCGACGGTGATCCGGCGGTCGCCCTTTGTCCAGTCGAGCCACGGCGCGTCCAGGTCGGTGTTGACCTCCCCGATGGACATGTTCCACAGCCGGGTGCCGCCGTCGGTGTAGATGTTCTCGTGCGGCTTGTCACCGGCGCCGAACGAGCCCAGTTGCGCGCCGGTGCGGATGTCGAGGACGTGCACCGTGTTGGAGGTGGAGGCGGAGACCGCGACGCGGGTGCCGTCGGGTGAGACGGCCATGTGGTCGGCGCGGTAGCCGGAGACCGGGAACCGCCAGCGCAGCGCGCCGGTGGCCAGGTCGATCGAGACGACGTCGGCGAAGCTGGGCCGGGACACCACGAGCGCGGTGCCGTCCGGTGTGGTGTACATGTCGTCGATGAGCTGGTCGTGGCCCTCTCCGGGGCCCTGCCGGATGCCGAGGAAGAACGCCAGCTTGACCGGGTTGAGGTAGATCTCGCGCAGTCGGGCGGCGCGGTCCGGGATCGCGTTGATCCGGCCGAGCCTGGCGTAGTCGCCGCGGGACCTGATGACGTCGGCGGTGCCGTCCCAGTTGTTGCCGACGAACATCACCTCCTGGAGCGTGACCGCGGCGGCGGCCGGCGCGGGCACCGTCACCAGGGGCGCCGGTGCGATCAGGGCGAGCGCGGCCAGCACGGCCAGGCCGGCGCGGCGGCGGGTACGGGACGGGTGCTGTGGCACGGGGGTCATGGACGCCTCCTGGCAGCCGGTACGGCATCGACGTTTCTCAGTGGCGCGAGCGGTGTTACCTTGCGGTAACAACCAGGAGAGCAACCGGCCGCCCGCCGGGGCTAGGGATCCGACGCCAACGTCCGCGCGGCCCGGTTGTGCCGCGTCGACAACGGAGGGCGGCGGGGTGCCGATGACCCGGACCGGACAGGCCCCGACGTTCGGGGCCTTGCTGCGCGACCTGTCCGCCGATCCGGCCGCCGTCGACGAGGTGGCGCGGGCGGCCCGCGCCGACTCCCCCGAGGTGGCCCGGCTTCCCGCCGAGGAGGTACGCCGCCAGGTCGTGCTGCTGCTGACAAGCGGCCTGGGCGCGCTGGAACGCCGCGAGGACCCGGCCGGACGCGACTTCACCGAGGCCCGTCGGCTGGGCGCGGAACGGGCCGCGCAGGGCGTCTCGGTGGCCGGCCTGCTGAGCGGCGTGCAGGCCGGGCGGGACCGGGCGGTGGAGCTGGTGGTCCGGCACGGGCGGGCCGCCGGCATCCCGGACGAGGTGCTGCTGGAAGGGCTGCTCACCATCGGCCGGTACGCCGCGGCCGTGGAGCGGGCCGTGGTCGACGGGCACCGCGGCGCGGAGCGGGAACTGGTACGCACCGGCGCGGCGGCCCGGACACACCTGCTGCGGCGGCTGCTGCGCGACGGACCGGCGGGACTGTCCACGGCCGAGCTGACCCGGTTCGGGCTGCGGCCGGACGGGCGCTACCACTGCCTGGTCGCCGCGCCACCCGACCCGGTCCGGGCGTACACGCTGCACCGGCAGCTCACCACGCGGGGCGGCCTGCTCGGCACGGTCGAGGACCGGCTGGCCGGGTTGCTGCCGCGACCGCCCGACGCCGTACCGGCCGACGTGCTGACACTTGTGGCGCCCGCGCAACCGCTGGCGCGGGCCCCCGACATGTACGCGCTCTGCCTGGCGGCGCTGGCCACGGCGACCGACCGCCGGCTGCGCGGGCTGCGTCAGGTCACCGACCTGGCCGGGGAGACCGCGCTCGCCGCCCAGCCGCTGCTCGCCGAGCTGCTGCGGGCGAGCCTGCTCGGCGCGCTCGACCCGGCCGACGACTTCCACCGGGAGCTGGCAGTCACCGCGCTCGCCTGGCTGCACCACGGCCAGCGGCTCGACCAGACCGCCGCCGAGCTGCACGTCCACCCGAACACGGTGCGCTACCGGCTGCGGCGGCTGCGGGAGCTGACCGGCGGGCCACCGGTCGAGGAGGGGGCCCGGTGCACAGTGCCGGAGACCGTGCACTGGTGGTGGGCGCTGCGGAGCTGGCTGGACGTCGGCTGACGCCGCCCGGGCCGTACCGGGGCGCGGCGCTGTGCCAGGCTGGCCCGGTGACCGAGGTGATCTTCCGGGAGGCGGTCCGCGCCGACCTGCCCGCCGTGCTCGCGCTGCTCGCCGATGACGTGCTGGGCCGCACCCGCGACCTGCCCGAGGTGGACGAGGCGTACGAGCGGGCCTTCGCCGACCTCGACGCCGACCCGCGTAACCACCTGATCGTCGCCGACGACGGCGGGGAGCTGGTGGGCTGCTTCCAGCTCACGTACATCCCGGGGCTGGGCCGGCACGGCGCGCAGCGGTGCCTGATCGAGTCGGTGCGGGTCCGCTCCGACCGGCGCGGCCGTGGGCTGGGCCGGACGATGATGCGCTGGGCGATCGACCGGGCCCGGGAGCACGGCTGCGCGCTGGTGCAGCTCACCACCGACAAGCAGCGCGCCGACGCGCACCGGTTCTATCGTGACCTGGGCTTCGTGGCCAGCCACGAGGGCATGAAGCTGGCGCTCTGATCCGGCACCGGGCCGCCACCCGAAGGCGAGCGGCCCGGCACCCCGGGTCAGTCCTCCGGCACCAGCCGGCCGTCGCGCAGCGTGAGCGTACGGTCGGCCAGCTCGATCAGCGCCGGGTCGTGCGTGGCGACCAGCGCGGTCATGCCCCGGGCGTGCACCACCGCCCGGAGCAGGTCCATGATCGACCGGCCGGTCTCGGAGTCGAGCTGACCGGTCGGCTCGTCGGCGATGAGCAGGTCCGGCTCGTTCGCCAGCGCCCGCGCCACCGCCACCCGCTGCTGCTGCCCGCCGGACAGCTCGTACGGGCGCTGCGCCGCGTGCCCACCCAGCCCGACCAGCTCCAGCAGCACCGCCACCCGCTGCTCCCGCTCGGCCGCCGGCACCTTCGCCAGCCGCAGCGGCACCCCGACGTTCTCCGCCGCGGACAGGATCGGCACCAGGCCGAACGTCTGGAACACGAACCCGATGGTGCCGCGGCGCAGCGACAGCAGCTCCCGCTCACCCGCGGCGGTGACGTCGTGCCCGGCCACCCGGATCCGCCCGGCGTCCGGCCGGTCCAGGCCGCCGACCAGGTTCAGCAGCGTGGTCTTGCCGGCGCCGGAGCGGCCCCGGACGGCGACCAGCTCACCGCGCCCGGCCGTGAACGAGACGTCCCGCACGGCGTGCACGGCGTGCTCCCCCTTGCCGAAGGTGCGGCTCACCCCCTCGACCCGGACCACGTCCTCGACGGCGCTCACCGGCGCCGCCGGCAGCACCTCGGCCTGGTCGGTCATCACTCACTCTCCTCGGCGTGCGCCCGGTCGCCGGGGCGCACCTCGACGTGGTCGGGTTCCAGGTTGAGCCGAACCCGGTCGCGCAGGGACAGCGCCTCCACGAACTGCGCGGGCAACTGCATCCGGCCGGTGCGGTCCAGCACCGCGTACTCCTCGCTGACCATCTCGGTGCCGCCGTCGGCGGTGACGCGCGCGGTCCGGCGTACCTCCGAGGCAGTCCGGCCGTCGCGGATCGCGACGGTACGGCGGACCTGGCCGGCCACGGCGTGGTCGTGGGTGACCACCACGATGGTGACGCCGAGTTCGGCGTTTATGGTGCGCAGCGCGGCGAAGACCTCCGCGCCGGTGGCCTCGTCCAGCTCGCCGGTCGGCTCGTCGGCGAACAGGATCTCCGGGTCGTTCGCCACCGCCACGGCGACCGCGCAGCGCTGCTGCTCGCCGCCGCTCATCTGGCCCGGCCGCCGGTCCGCGCAGTAGCCGACGCCCACCATCTCCAGCAGCTCACGGGCCCGCTCCCGCCGTTTGCGCCGCCCGCCGGCCCGCCCGGCCAGCTTCATCGGCAGCTCGACGTTCTCCAGCGCGGTCAGGTACGGCAGCAGGTTGCGGCCGGTCTGCTGCCAGATGAACCCGACCACGTCCCGCCGGTACGCCAGCCTCCGCTTGTTCGACAGCGACAGCAGGTCGTAGTCGGCGACCCGGGCGATACCGGCGGTCGGGGTGTCCAGGCCGGACAGGATGTTCAGCAGCGTCGACTTGCCGGAGCCGGAGGCGCCGACGATCGCGACCAGTTCACCCCTGTCGATCACCAGGTCGAGGCCCTGGAGGGCGAAGACCTCGACGCCCTCGGTCTTGAAGATGCGCACCAAACCGTCGCAGACGATGTGCCCGCGCAGCCGGTCCCGCCCGCCGGCCCGTTCGGCGGCACGCTCGGCGGCACGCTGTTGCAGGGACGCCAGATCCGGTACGGACGCCTCGGCGGTCGCGGTCATCTCAGCTCTCCTCTCCGAGCCGCAGCACCTCACCGAGGCGCAACCGGCGGTTGTTCACGGCTTCCACGGCGATCGCGAAGCCGAGGGCCAGCATGGCCAGCACCGACACCCCGGCCACCAGGCCGGGTTCGAAACCCGGGCGCACGTCCACGCCGCCGGTGAAGGCGGGCAGTCCGAGCACCGGTGTGAGCAGCAGCGGCAGCAACGCGCCGACCAC
Organism: Micromonospora sp. NPDC049203; assembly: GCF_043197215.1. Lineage (NCBI taxonomy): Bacteria > Bacillati > Actinomycetota > Actinomycetes > Micromonosporales > Micromonosporaceae > Micromonospora > Micromonospora sp. NPDC049203. The sequence continues at coordinate 160,821 of NZ_JBICSV010000001.1, forward strand.
CGCTCCGGTGAGCACCGACACCAGCACCAGCGGGGTCAGCTCCACCATGAGCAGTCCGCGCCACTGCCGGCGGGACAGGCCCATGGTGCGCATCCGGGACAGCACCTGCCCGCGCGAACGGGCACCGGCGAGCACCGCGAGCGCGAGCCCGAGCAGCCCCAGCACGGCGCCGCCCCCGGCCCCGAGGGCGAAGCCGAACACCAGCAGGCCGTTCACGCCGGTGCCGCCCAGGTCGGCGCGGACCGTCGACCGGGTCGTCACCTCCGGCGCGCGGGCCTGGTCCCCGGCGTCGACGCCGCCGATGCGCAGGTAGCGTCGCTGTCCCTCGCCCGCGACCCGGTCCACCTCGGCCGGGTCCACGCCGGAGCCGGCGAGCACGAAACCGGTCGGCGCGAGCTGGTGCGGGGCGTCGGCCGGCAACGCCGGCCACGGCAGCACCACGAACCGGCGTACGCCCTCGCCCACCAGCGCGAACCCGTCGACAGTGGCGGCGGTGCGCACCGGCAGCCGGTTGCCCTGCACGTCCAGCCAGGCGGGTCGCTCGCCCCGGGCGTCGGCGAGCCCGGCGTCGGCCAGGTCCCCGGCCACCGCCGGGGACACCAGCGCCGGCAGCGGCGTGCTCCCGTCGGCGCGGGCCCGCACCGGGTCGGGCACGTCCACCGGTACGCCGGCCTGCCGCGCCACCTCGGCGAACCGCTCCCCGTCCACGAGCACCACGCGCAGCTCGGTGACCGGGGCGGGACGCCCGGCCTGGTCGGCGTAGGGGCGTTCGGCCGGGATGGTCAGCACCGGCGCGACAGCGCGTACCCCGGGCAGCGCGGCCAGCTCCCCGGCCGTGTCCGGCGTGAAGCGCTCCCCGCGTACCAGCAGGTCACCGGGCACGGCCTGGGCGGCGGCGGTGTCCCGGCCGGTCTCGATGCCGGTCGCCACCACGCCGCAGAACGCGGCGGTGGCGACGGCCAGCACCACCACGACCAGCGGCCCGGTGGTCGCGGCCCGGCCCGCGCGGGCGGTGCCGAGGAAGGCGACGCTGCCGCGCGCCCGGGCGGCGACGCGGCTGGCCAGCCGTAACGGCCAGGGGTACGCGCGCAGCGCCAGCAGCGCCGCCGCGATCGCCAGCAGCACCGGTACGGACACCAGCAGCGGGTCCACCGACCCGGCGGTGAGCCCACGGCGGCGCAGCAGGAACGCGCCGAGCACGGCGAGCCCGAGCACCGCCACCTCGACTGTGAGCCGGACGGCGGGCGACCGGCCGCCCAGGTCGGCGCGGCCACCGGCCCGGCGGCCCACGGCGAGCGCGGCGAGCGGCGGCAGCAGCGTGGCCAGGAGCCCGGCGATCACCACCCAGTACCACGACGCCCCGGCGCCGGGCAGCAGCCCGCCGAGCAGCCAGCCGATCCCGGCGGCGGCCGGCAGCACCAGCAGCGATTCGGCCAGGCCGCGGCGCAGCACCGCGCCGGTCGAGCCGCCGCGCGCCCGGATCAGGTGGAACTCGGCGCGGCGGCGGCGCGCGGCCAGCCGGGCGGCGAGCAGCGTCAGCCCGGCCAGCGTGGCGAGCAGCCCGGCGGCGATGACAGCGAGCAGGGTACGCGCGGCGGCCAGCGAGTCGGCGAAGCGCCGCAGCGGGATGTCCACGCCCTGGCTGAGCGTCACGGTGACCTCGGTGGGCAGGGCGCGGTTCAGCCCGTCGACCCCGGCGATCAGCTCGTCGAGGCGGCCCGGTTCGAGCCGTTCCGGGGCGATCCGGTAGCGCCAGCCGAAGCTCACCGGCCAGCCGGTCGCGGCGGCCTCGTCGACGCCGCCGTCGGCGGTGTAGGCGACGCCCACGAACGGTTTGCCGTCTCCTTCCGGCGGCGTGAGCTTCAGCATCGACGGCAGCGTGTCCCAGACGCCGTCGGCCGGGTCGTTCGGCCGCCACACGCCGACCAGCTGGACCGGGAGGGACTTCAGCACGTTGCCGTCCGGATCGAGGATCAGGAGCAGGAACCGGTCGCCGGTCGTCACGCCGAGCGTGCCGGCGATCGTCTCGGCGAGCGTCACCTCGACGGTACGGGCCGGGGCGACGGGACGTTCCGGCCACCGCCCGTCGACAAGGGTGGCCGCCTCCCTGATCCCGGTGCCGGCGCGCAGATGCACGTCGATCAGTCCCTTGTCGGCGCTGAGCGTCGGGCCGCGCAGCCGTCCGGGCACGGTCTGCGCCGCGAACCAGCGCTCGCCGATCGTGTCGCGTACCTCGGCGGGCATCTTCTCCTCGATCGCCGCGAGCTGGCTTCCCCGGCTGGCGACGACGGGCTGGGCCGAGGCCGGCACAGCGTCCGGCGCGGTGCTGTACGTGAGGTCCCGGCGGGCCACCGGCTGACCGGCCACGTACTCGGTGAGCCCCTGCCCGGTCAGCCGGTCGGCGACCCGGGGCACCCCGGTGATCAGCAGGGCGGTCACCAGGGTCAGGACGGCGAGCAGCAGGAACTGCCCCCCGTACGCGCGGACCCGGCGCGCGGCACCCGGAAGGCTCATCGTTCTCCTCCGATCCGGAGCTGCGCGGCGGCGACCCGCTGGCGGATGCCGGTGGTGATGAGGGCGGCGAAGGCGAGCGCGGCGAGCAGCAGCCCGGCGGCCGTCGTCCCGATCGGCACCCAGGGCACTGTGAAGGCCGCCTCGGGCACCGGCCGGCCGGCGGCCGGGGTGAGGATCACCAGCGGCACCATGGTGGCCGCGACGAGGGCGCCGACGAGCAGCCCGACGCCGACGCCGATCGCGGCCAGGAACGTCTGTTCGGCGAGGTACGCGCGAGCCAGCAGCCGCGTGTTCGCGCCGAGCGTGTTGAACACGGCGAACTCGGTGAGCCGCCGCCGGGTGGTGGCCCAGACGTCGACAGCCAGGCCGACCAGGGCGAGCAGCACCGAGCCGAGCGCGGCGGCCAGCAGGCCGGTGCGCGCACCCTGCCAGTACGGATCCTCGGCGGCCTCCGCGGCCACCGCCCGCCGGTCCAGCAGCACCGTGCCGCCGGTCGCGGCGAGCGCGTCAGCGGCGGCGGCGTGCCCGCCGGGCGTGGTGCCCAGCCACCACTCGGCCACCGGCCGGACGCCGCCGCTGCGCTCCAGGAGCTGGGTGGTGGCGGCCGGCAGGTCCAGCAGCACGCCCTCGCCGCCGGTGCCCGGGATCGCGGCGACCTGGCCGACCACAGTGACCTCCAGCGTCACCTCGGCGACCGACAGCTTGACGGTGTCGCCGGTCTTGACGCTCATCGCGGCGGCCACGCCCGGCGTGACGAGCACCGGCACCGGACGGTCCGGCGCCTGCGGCACCAGCGCGAACCGGGACGAGGGCACCCGGGCGAACTGCAACAGCCCGGCCGGCACGTCGAAGCCCTGCGTCCCGTCGATCCGGGTCGGGCTCGCCTCGGCGGTGCCGCGCGGCCCGGCGCCCGGGTCGATCACCCGCCACGGCCCCTCCACCGGCAGTGGCAGGGCCGCCCCGGCGGCGTCGGTGAGCCGCAGCTCGTCCAGGAGCAGCCGGTACGAGCTGCCGGTGGCGTCGCCGCCGTCGGCCTCGAAGCCGGCCAGGCGCAGCGGGGCGCCGCCGCTGTCGGGCAGCGGCACGGAGAAACGTACCGGCTTCCCGTCGCCGCCGGCCTCGGCCAGCCGCACCCGCCAGGTGGCCCCGGCGTCGGTGACGAACAGCGCGGTCACCACCACCCGGGGCCTGTCGAACATGCTCTCGACCGGGGTGCGCACGGTGCCGGCGAATGTCTTCGCCCCGGCCGGCAGGACGCCGCCGACCGGCGCGGTCCGGCCGGCGGCGAGCCGGTCCAGCAGCGCGGCTGTGGACGCGTCGCCGCCGGTGTCGTCGAGGCGGATCATCCCCTTCGCGGCGGCGGTGTCGAGCGCCACCACAGTCGCCGGCCGGGCCTCACGGCCCACCCGTACGTCGTCGCGCCAGGCCGGCAGCGCCCGGTCCAGGCCTGGTACGGCGGCCAGCTGCGCGGCCCGGTCAGCGGGCGCGGTGCCGTCCCGCTCGGTCAGCCGCAGGTCCGCGCCGACCGTGTGCTGCGCCTGGTCGCGCTGCGAGCGTTCCCAGGAGGCGACGAGCGACCAGGCGAGCGTGCTGCCGCCGACGGCGAGCGCGAGCAGCAGCACCGGGCCGGCGTGCGGGCGGCGGCCCGCCTGCCACATGCCGAACATGGTGGCGTTCCACGTCCGCCGGTCCACGAAGCGTTCCGCGATCCGGGTGGTCGGCGGCAGCAGCCGCAGCGCGATCACCGCGCCGGCCAGCACGCCGATGGTGGGCGCGGCGGCCAGCAGCGGGTCGATGCCGAGGCTGCCGTTCGCGCCGGCGAGCGGCGACGAGTACTGCCGCAACTGGGTCCAGGCGAGCACGGCGAGGGCCACCAGCGCGATGTCCACGCTCGCCCGCTGCGCCGCCGCTCCCCGGGAGGGGCGGGACCGGGACGCCATGTCCGCGACGTACGTGCCGGCCCGACGCATCGCCGGCAGCACCATGGCGAGCAGGCAGCCGGTCGCCGCGCCGACCGCCACCAGCCACACCCGGGCCAGGTCGCCGTCGGCCAGCCCCAGGTCCGCGCCCAGGTAGTGGATCGCCTGCCCGGTCAGCGCCGGGGCCAGCAGCAGCGCCGGCGCCACCACGAGCGTCGCCTCGCGTACGGCCAGCCCGGCGATCTGCCCCCGGGCGGCGCCCCGGGCCCGCAGCAGCGCGGTCTGTGCCCGCCGGTCCTCGTTCAACAGGGCGGCCACCAGCACCAGCGCGTACCCGCCGAGCACGACGATCAGCAGCAGCGGGGTGAGCAGCGCCGACCGGCCCACCAGATCGGCCCGGCTCAGCCGGTCGACGAGCCGGTCCAGGTGGCTGACCTGCTGCGCCGACGAGCCCAGCCCGGTGGCGTCCGGCAGCTTCCCGGTGATCTCGTCCAGCGCTTTGGTCACCGCGGGCAGCCGGGCCGGCTCGACCGCCACCAGATCCGGATCGACCAGCCAGGCCGCCGAGGTGGAACCCGGGAAGGTGCCGGCGAAGTCGGCCGGGTCCAGCGCGAACGGCCCGTACGAGGTGACCGCCGCGTCGCCCTGGCTCTCCCCCACCCCCGGGGCGAGACGCCAGTACGCCTCGGTCGCGTCCCGGGGCCGCCACGTGCCCACGACCACCACGGTGCCGGCGCGCTCCGCGCCCCTGTCGTAGAGCGGCACCCGCTCCCCGATCTCGATGCTCAGTTGCGCGGCCACCTTCTCCGGCAACGTCACCTGCAACGGGTCGCTGCCCGGCACCGGCCACGCCCCGGCGGCAAGCTCGGCGTGCGCGGGCAGGTCGTCGAGCGTGGCCAGGTTGGCGAACATCGGGTCGTCGTCGGTGCGGGCGGCGCCCACGTCACCGGTCAGCTCCCGGCCGGTCCCGGAGCGGGTCGCGGCCACGGTGACCGGGGCGCCGCCGAGCCCGTTCGCGAACTGTTCCCGTACCGCCCGGTCCCGCTCGGCGAACGCGGCGGCGTCGGCCCCGCCGGAGCCGCTGACCAGCAGGCTGCGCTCCTCGGCCGGGGCGGCGTCCAGCACCGCCCGGGCACCCGCGGAGACCGCCCGGCGGTTGTAGTCGGAGAGCCCGGTGACGAGCGCGACCGCGACGAGTGCCGCGACAGCGGCGGCGAGCAGCAGCCCTCGGGCCTCTACCGCCCGCCTCCACACCAGCTTCATCCGACGTCCTCTCCTGGCCCCGGCGGGCCGATGCCGAGAGAGAGCAGTGACACCCACCAAAAGGTTCGCGCCCGTTACATGATCGTTATCGGTCCCTCGCCGTCCTCTCGCCGCGCCGCCCGCCACCTCCCCGTCGATCTTGGAGTTGTGGCACCTCGAATGCGTTCTATGTGCCTTTTGGGAACGACCACGACTCCAAGATCGACGGGGCAGGGCGAGGGCTGTCCACAGGGGCGGAATTTCGGGGGCGTGGGGCGGGAGGGTGGGCGGGTGTGGCGGTATGGGGAGTTGCGGGCGGGTGGGATGAGCCGGGGAGCGGTCCGGCATCAGGTGTCGGCGGGACGGCTGGGCCGGCTGTCCCGGGGTGTCTACGGCTGCACGGAGGACGAGGCGAGCCGGTTGCGCGCCCTGTTCCGGCGGCTGCCGCCGGGAACCGTCGCGGGATTCCACACCGGCGCGCGACTGCACCGGTTCGGGGCGGTCACCGACGATCGGGTGCACGTGATCGTGCCGCCCGGTGCGAGTGCACGGCGGATCCGGGGCGTGGCGACGCACCAGACGGTGCTGCCGGTGCGGGACGCGACAGAGATCGCCGGGATCCCCTGCGCGCCCGCCGCCCGCTGCGCGGTGGACCTCGCCCGGGTGATCCGGCGGTCGGACGCGCTGCCGGTGCTGGATCTCTGTCTCCGAGCCGGCGCCTGCCGCCGGGAGGACCTGCTCGCCGAAGTGGCATGGCATGCCGGCCTGCGGGGAGTACGACAGGCGGGGCAACTCGCCGCGCTCGCCGACCCGCGCCCGGAGTGCCGGCAGGAGAGCCAGTTACGCCTGTTGCTGATCGACGGCGGGTTACCGCCACCGGAGCCGCAACTGTGGGTTCCCGACCCCGCCGGGCTGCCGATCTACCGCCTCGACCTGGGCTATCGGAGTCGGCGCATCGGCCTGGAGTACGACGGCCGATCCCACCTCGACCCCGGCCGGATGCACCACGACCGTTCCCGGCTCAACTGGCTGGCCGAGCACGGCTGGCGCGTGCGCGTCTACACCGCCACCGACCTCTACCGCCGCCCTCGGCACATCGTCGCTTCGGTCCGGGCCCTGCTCACCGCCCTCGACTGAGCCGGCGGCACCCGAGCGCGGCGCACGCGGCACCTCGCCGCGCCCACCCGCGGTCGGGTGGAACGTCATGGGTGTCTCAGGGCCCCGGAGACACCCATGGTGTTCCACTCGCCGAAAGGAGGCGCGTCAGGGGCGCGGGCGGTCGCGGTCCTTCGACGGCTGCACCCGCTTCGGCTCGCCGGGCATCTTCGGGTATTCCGGTGGATAAGGCATGTCGCCCAGGCCGTCGGCGGCGTCCCGCTCGGCCCACTCCAGCAGCGGTGTGATGTCCCACGGGGCGTCGTCGATGCCGGCGTGCGGGTCGCCGCGCTCGGCGAACCGGGCCGGCACCGTGCCCAGGTGGAAGTCGTCCGGGTCGACCTGCGGCAGCTCGTCCCAGTCGACGGGGGTCGAGACGGTGGCGCGGGCGTTGGCGCGCAGCGAGTACGCGCAGGCGATGGTGCGGTCCCGTGCCATCTGGTTGAAGTCGACGAAGACGCGCTCGCCGCGCTCCTCCTTCCACCAGGCGGTGGTGACCAGCTCGGGGCGGCGGCGTTCCAGCTCCCGGGCCAGCGCGATGGTCGCCCGGCGCACCTCGACGAACGTCCAGCGCGGCTGGATGCGCAGGTAGACGTGCACGCCCCGGCCGCCGGAGGTCTTCGGCCAGCCGGGCACGCCCAGCTCGTCGAGCAGCCCGCGCAGCTCACCGGCGGCGGTCACCGCGTCGGCGAAGTCGGTGCCGGGTTGCGGGTCGAGGTCGACGCGCAGCTCGTCGGGGCGGTCGGTGTCGGCGGCGCGCACCGGCCACGGGTGGAACACCACGGTGCCCATCTGCGCCGCCCAGGCCACGTGCGCCAGGTCGGCCGGGCACAGCTCGTCGGCCGGGCGGCCGCTCGGGAAGGCGATCCGCGCGGTGCGGACCCACGGGGGCACGCCCCGCTGCGGCACCCGCTTCTGGAAGAACATCTCCCCCTCGATGCCGTCGGGGAAGCGCTGGAGCGTCGTCGGCCGGTCGCGCAGGGCGCGCATGATCCCCTCGCCGACGGCCAGGTAGTAGCGGAAGACGTCGGCCTTGGTGAAGCCGCGCTCCGGGAAGATCACCCGGTCGGGGCTGCTCAGCCGCACCGCGTGCCCGGCCACCTCGATCTCCTCGACCGCGCTCCTGCCCGCCATCACGCGACCATATGCGATGCCACCGACAGCCGACGTACCGTGGAACGGTGAGTCTTTCCGACAACGAACTGCCCCGTACCGAGGACGAGTGGCGCGTGCGGCTGAGCCCCGAGGAGTTCCGGGTGCTCCGCGAGGCCGGCACCGAGGCGCCCTGGACCGGTGAGTACGTCGACACCAAGACCCCCGGCGTCTACCACTGCCGGGCCTGCGGGCTGGAACTGTTCCGCAGCGACGACAAGTTCGACTCGCACTGCGGCTGGCCGAGCTTCGACGACGCCATCCCGGGCGCGGTCAAGGAGATCCCGGACAACACGCTCGGCATGCGGCGCGTGGAGATCCGCTGCGCGCGCTGCGACAGCCACCTCGGGCACGTCTTCGAGGGTGAGGGCTTCACCCCGAAGGACACCCGGCACTGCGTCAACTCGATCTCCGTGCGGCTGGAGCCCAGCGCCGGCTGACGGCGGCGTCACACCGACGGCGGCGTCAGAGTCGCAGCAGGCCGCCGGCCTCGTCCACCTGGTCGGCGGCCTCGTCGTCCAGCCACACCCCGCCGGTGGCGAGGTAGCGGAAGCGGTACTCCCCCGGCGCGAGCCGGACCGTCACGGTACGGGTGCCGTCGCGGCGCGGCACCAGCTCGTGGCGGCCGGGCTCCCACCCGTTGAAGCAGCCGACCACGCTCACCGTGCCGGCCGGGGTGTCCCGGGGCAGCGAGAACGTCACCCGGGTCTGGTTGCCGAAGAGCTTGTTGCGCTTGATCACGAATCCTCCGGGGAGTTTCGGCGGTCACCGGGGTCAACGCGCGACACGCCGGGAGCGACTCGCCGTGGGGCCGGATCAGGTTCGCCGGTTCCGGTTGCTCGATGGTGTCGTCTGCGCGACTCTCGGATGACAGGTCCGTTTTCGGGGGGTTTCGCATGGCTGCCTGCGAGGTTTGCGGCAACGACTACTGGATGGCGTTCGAGGTGCGCACCGTCGACGGGTCGCGGCACACGTTCGACTGCTTCGAGTGCGCGGTGCACAAGATGGCGCCGATCTGCGAGCACTGCCAGACCAAGATCGTCGGCCACGGCGTCGAGGTCTCCGGCCGCTTCTTCTGCTGCGCCCACTGCGCCCGCGCCGTCGAGGGCGAGCAGGGCGCCGAGGTACGCGACGCGGTCGGCGCCCGCCCCGCCTGACGCGTACCCTCGCGGGACGCCATCGGCGTCGATCCCCGGCTAGCATCCCTCCGGTGTCCCGACGGTTGATCATCGCGGCGGCTCTGACCACCGCTCTCGCCGGCTGCTCTCCCGCCACCGAGCCCGCCCCCGCCACCGATCCGGCCCTCGTCGCGCCCTCACCCACCGACGGCGGCGCCGCCGCGGCGCTGCGCGATCGGTACGCGGCGACCGGCCGCCTGGCCGGCCTGGCCGAAAAGCCCGAGAACGCCAGCGAGCAACTCGACTCCGACGGCGTCGCCTGTGGTCGCCCGCTGCCCCTGCTCGACCGGCGGCTCGTGGTGTCGACCCGGGTCTTCGGCACGCCGGAGGAGACACCGGCCGGCGAGTTCGTCGAGATCGCCCAGGAGACGGTGGTCTACCCGGACGAGGCGACCGCCGCGGACGCGGTCCGGCAGATCTTCGGCGTGCTGGAGGCGTGCGAGCGCGACGAGGAGGCCGGCCAGGTCACCGCCGGCCACACGGCCGGGAAGCTGCCCGCCGGGTTGGGCGTGCCGGGCCGGATGGTGTCGGCCACCATGACCCTGTCCGACGGCACCCGTTTCCCGCACCGTTACGGCTGCCTCCAGCAGGGCCGGGTGACCCAGTGCGTCTGGGTCTGGACCCGCTCGGCGGCCGACACCGGCACCTGGTTCGAACGCGCCGTGACCGCCACCGCAACCGGGCTGCGCGCGTCGAAGGGCTGAGCCGCGTCGGCCCGGGCGCGCGTGAGCCGGCACGCCGAACCACGTCGGGCCGGGGGTGCGCACGACCGGCCGCAGACGCGCCGCCTAACCTGGGCCGATGCCCGTCGAGTCCCACCTGGCCGGCTTCGCCGACCTGGACGCCAGCACCTTCCACGACCTGCTCCGGCTGCGCATCGACGTGTTCGTGGTCGAGCAGTCCTGCCCGTACCCGGAACTGGACGGCCGGGACGTCGAACCCGGCACCCGGCACCTGTGGCTGAGCCGCGACGGCGTCGTGGCCGCGTACCTGCGGATCCTGGCCGACCCCGGCGGCGTGGCGCGGATCGGGCGGGTGGTGGTGGCGCCGGCGGCCCGCGGCGCGGGCCTGGCCGGCGCGCTGATGACGCAGGCCCTGGCGGTGGTGGGTGACCGGCCGTGCGTGCTGGACGCGCAGACGCACCTGGTCGGCTTCTACGCCGGGTTCGGTTTCGCCGTCGACGGCCCCGGTTACGTCGAGGACGGCATCCCGCACACACCGATGCGCCGCGACCCGACTCATTGACGTTTGTCGCTTTTTGTGGCAGTGTGCGGGCGGAGCCGCCACGCGGGAGAGGGCAACTCCCGACAGTCCGGGCGTCGTGCACCGACACCTATCCCGGAGGCTTCCATGTCCACTCCGTACCGCCGCCCGTTACCGCTCGCGGCGGCGATCCTCGCCGTCTGCGCGGTGGTGGCGGCGCTGCTCACCACCGCGTTCTCCGGCCCGGCCTCGGCGCACGGGTCGGTGGTCGACCCGGCCTCGCGCGCCTACAGCTGCTGGCAGCGCTGGGGCGGTGACTTCCAGAACCCGGCCATGGCCACCCAGGACCCGATGTGCTGGCAGGCGTGGCAGGCCGACCCGAACGCCATGTGGAACTGGAACGGCCTGTTCCGCGAGGGCGTGGCCGGCAACCACCAGGGCGCCATCCCCGACGGGCAGCTGTGCAGCGGCGGCCGCACCCAGAGCGGCCGGTACAACGCGCTCGACACCGTCGGCGCCTGGAAGACGGTGCCGGTGACAAACAACTTCCGGGTCAAGTTCTTCGACCAGGCCAGCCACGGCGCCGACTACATCCGGGTGTACGTGACAAAGCAGGGTTTCAACGCGCTCACCTCGCCACTGCGCTGGAGCGACCTGGAACTGGTCGGCCAGATCGGCAACACCCCGGCCAGCCAGTGGACGCGTGAGGTCGACGGCGTGTCCATCCAGATCCCGGCGAACGCGCCGGGCCGCACCGGCCGGCACATCGTCTACACCATCTGGCAGGCCAGCCACCTGGACCAGTCCTACTACCTGTGCAGCGACGTGGACTTCGGCGGGTCCGGCCCGACCACCCCGCCGACCACCACCCCGCCCACCAGCACGCCGCCCACGAGCACCCCGCCGACCAGCCCGCCGCCGACCACGCCGAACCCGGCCGGTGGCTGCACCGCGACGTACGCGATCACCGGGTCGTGGGGCGGCGGCTTCCAGGCCGACGTGAAGGTCACAAACAGCGGCGGATCACCCATTCGCGGCTGGTCGGTGAGCTGGAACTACCAGAACGGCCAGCAGGTCAACTCGGCGTGGAACGCCAACGTGACCACGAGCGGGACGCTGGTGACGGCACGGAACGTGGCCTACAACGGCTCGCTCGCGCCGGGTGCCAGCACCTCGTTCGGCTTCACCGGGTCGGCCGGTGCGACGAACCCGGTGCCCGGCATCCTGTCCTGCACGACGACCGCCTGACGACTGCCATCCCGGTCGGGGCTCTGCTCGACACCCGCTGGGGTGTTAAGCGGGGCCCCTTCCGCTACCGCAGGCGTTAAGAAGGGGCCCTTCCTTTCACACCAGGCAGTTGACGATGTCGGCCACCGGGCGGCGGCGACCCGTGTAGAACGGGATCTCCTCGCGCACGTGCCGGCGGGCGCCGGAGGCGCGCAGGTCGCGCATCAGGTCCACGATCCGGTGCAGCTCGTCGGCCTCGAACGCCAGCATCCACTCGTAGTCGCCCAGCGCGAACGAGGCGACGGTGTTGGCCCGTACGTCCGGGTAGCCCCGGGCCATCTTGCCGTGCTCGGCCAGCAGCTCGCGGCGCTCGGCGTCGGGCAGCAGGTACCACTCGTACGAGCGCACGAACGGGTAGACGCACAGGTAGGCGCGCGGCTGCTCGTCGTTCAGGAACGCCGGGATGTGGCTCTTGTTGAACTCGGCCGGGCGGTGCAGCGCCATCTGCGACCAGACCGGGGTCAGCGCCCGGCCCAGCGTGGTACGGCGGAACCGCAGGTACGCGTCCTGAAGCGCGTCGCTGGACGACGAGTGCCACCAGATCATCAGGTCGGCGTCGGCGCGCAGCCCGGCCACGTCGTACGTGCCCCGGATCGTGACGTCCTTGCCGGCCAGCTCGGTGAAGAGCGACTCGACCTCGTCGACGACGTTCTCCCGCAGCGACGGCAGCGGGCTGGTGGCCCGGTACACCGACCACATGGTGTAGCGGATGGTCTCGTTGAGCTCCCGCAGGCGCGCCGCGTTGGTCTGCTCGGTCATGCTGCCGATCCTTCCAGTGCCGTGATGATCTCTTCGGCCGCCGTCTCGCCGGAGCGGACGCACACCGGGATGCCGACGCCGTCGTAACCGGCTCCGGCCACTGCCAGCGTCGGGTACGCGGCGCGCAGCGCCGCCCGGACCGCCGCCACCCGGGCCGTGTGCCCGGGCGTGTACTGCGGCAGCGCGCCGCCCCACCGCTGCACGTGCCGGGCCACCGGCGCCGGCAACGGCGCGCCGAGCACCGCCGACAGCTCCCGGTGCACCGCGTCGGCCAGGTCGTCGTCGGTGAGCTGGAGCGACGTCTCGTCGCCGTACCGGCCCACCGAGGCGCGCACCAGCGCCAGCCCGTCCGGCCGCCGCAGGTGCCCCCACTTGGTGGTGAAGAACGTGGACGCCTTGATCGTCAACCCTTCGCCGGCCGGCACCAGGAAACCGGACAGCTCCGGCAGGGCCGGGCCGGGAAGGGCCAGCGTGATCAGGGCGACGCTGGCGTAGTCGAGCCCGCCGACCGTCTCGGCCGCCTCGGGCGCGGCGGCGGCGAGCAGCCGGGCGGCCGGGCGGGCCGGCACCGCGAGCAGTACCGCGTCGACCTCGACGTGCTCGGCGTCGCGGGTCGGCCCGACGGTGAGCCACCAGCCGGACGGGGTGCGGCGCAGCTCGCGTACCGCGGCGCCCCGGCGGATCGTCGCCCCGCTCGCCGTCGCCGCCGCCTCGACCAGCGTGCTCAGCCCACCGGCGAGGGTGCCGAAGACCGGTGCGCCGGGCGCGCGCGGCGCGGCGGCCTGCGCGGCGCGTACCGCCCCGACGAGCGTGTGCTCGACACGGGCCGCGCGAGCCAGCGCCGGCATCGTGGTCACAAGCGACAGGTCGTCGGCCCGCCCGGCGTACACGCCGCCGAGCATCGGGTCGACCAGCCGCTCCACCACCGCGTCTCCGAGGCGCTTGCGGACGAGCTCACCGACCGACGTGTCATCGCCGTCGGCCAGCAGCGGCCGGCCCTCGTCGCGGTCGGCGTCCGCGGCCGGCGGCGCGACCGCCGCCACCTTGTCCAGATCCCCGGGTACGCCGACGAGCGTGCCGCCCGGCACCTGGTGCAACGTGCCGTCGACGAGCAGTGCCGCCTGCCCGACTGTGGGGTGCACGATCGAGGCGTCCAGGCCGAGGCGGCGGGCCAGCGTCACCGCCGCCGACTCGCCACCGGCCGGGTCGCGCATCAGGAACGACTCCGCGCCGAACTCGACCGGGCCACCTGCGAGCTCACCGGTGAACAGCTTGCCGCCGAGGCGGCCGGACTGCTCGTACACGGTGACCTCGGTGCCCTCGGGAGCGCGGTCGCGCAACCGGACGGCGGCGGCCAGCCCGGTGATCCCGCCACCGACTATCGCCACCCGCCACGGTCGCACCACTGTCTCCTCCTAGCGCTCCGGTCGCGCGGTCAGCTCGTGCACCAGCGCGACCACCCGGGTCAGCACCTCGGGGTCGGTCTCCGGCAGCACGCCGTGACCGAGGTTGAACACGTGACCGGGCGCGGCCCGGCCCTGCTCGACGATGCGCCGCACCTCGGTCTCCACCACCGGCCAGGGCGCGAGCAGCACCGCCGGGTCGAGGTTGCCCTGCACCGCCTTGTCCGGCCCGATCCGGCCGGTGGCGACGTCCAGCGGGGTACGCCAGTCCACGCCCACCACGTCGGCGCCGGCCTCACCCATCGCGCCGAGCAGTTCGCCGGTGCCCACCCCGAAGTGGATCCGCGGCACCCCCGCGCCGGCGAGCCCGCCCAGCACGTACGTCGAGTGCGGCAGCACGAAGCGGCGGTAGTCGGCCTCGGAGAGCGCGCCGGCCCACGAGTCGAACAGCTGCACCGCTGACACCCCGGCGTCGACCTGCACCTGGAGGAACGCCAGCGTCACCTCGGCCAGCCGCGCGCACAGCGCGTGCCACAGGTCCGGGTCGCCGTACATCAGCGCCTTGGTCTTGGCGTGGGTGCGCGACGGCCCGCCCTCGACCAGGTAGCTGGCCAGCGTGAACGGGGCCCCGGCGAAGCCGATCAGCGGGGTGTCGCCCAGCTCGACGACGAGCCGGCGGACCGCCTCGTCCACGTACGACACGTCGTCGCGCCCGATCGGGTTGATGCGCTCGACGTCGGCCGCCGTACGGATCGGCTCGGCCACCACCGGGCCGGTACCGGGCACGATGTCCAGGTCGACGCCGGCCGCCGCGACCGGCACCACGATGTCGCTGAACAGGATCGCCGCGTCCACGCCGTGCCGGCGCACCGGCTGGAGCGTGATCTCGGTGACCAGGTCCGGTCGGCGGCAGGACTCCAGCATCGGCACGTTCGCCCGGATCTCGCGGTACTCCGGCAGCGACCGGCCGGCCTGGCGCATGAACCAGACCGGGGTGTGCGGGCCCGGCTCGCGCCGGCAGGCGCGGACGAAGGGCGAGTCGGCCGGCCCGCCGCGGCGGGGTTCTCCGTCTCGGGCGGCAGTGCCCGTGGTGTCGGTGGTCATCGCGGCAATCGTGCCACGCCCCCGGCGCGCGTCCGCGCTCACCGTCCGCATTTGTGACGTAGAAGGAAGACGCCTCCGGTGGAGCGGTGCCTTAACCGCCGATCACCCGGCGCGCCGTCGCGCGCGGCACGGTGGGTGCGACATAGGCTGCCCGCATGGCCCCCCCGATCGCGCTCCCGGAAACGTTCGCTCGCGCGGTCGCGGGGCTGCGGTCGGTGACACCCCGCCCGGAGATCGTCCTGGAGGAGGTCGGCGCACCGCAGCGGCTGGCCCCGTACGCGTTCGCGCTCTCCGCCGCGGTGCTGCGCGACGACGACGAGGTGGCCACCGGCCGGCTGATCCTGCTGCACGACCCGGCCGGGCACGAGGCGTGGCAGGGCACGCTGCGGCTGGTCACGTACGTCACCGCCGAACTGGAGGTCGAACTGGCCAGCGACCCGCTGCTGCCCGGCGTCGGCTGGACCTGGCTGACCGACGCGCTCGACGCGCAGGGCGCCGGGCACCGGGCGATCGGCGGCACCGTCACCCAGACGCTCTCCACCCGCTTCGGCGAGCTGGCCGGGCCGCCCGCCGCCGGTGACATCGAGATCCGGGCCTCCTGGACGCCGTTGCGCGCCGACCTGGGCCCGCACCTGCTCGGCTGGTGCACGCTGCTCGCGTCCACGGCCGGCCTGCCGCCGCCCGGCGTCACCGCGCTGCCGTCCCGCCGCTCCTACGGCGCCGCCTGACCGCACCCGCTCGGATGCGCGAAGGCCGCCCCGGACGAACCGGGGCGGCCTCGAAGCGGACGCCGGTCAGAGGTAGTTCTCGGCCTCGTCGCAGATCTTGTCCAGACCCTTGCTGGCCGTCTCGAAGGCGGCCCGGTCGCCGCGCGACGCCGCCGCGATGGCGGTGGTCAGCTTGTCCAGGCAGTTCGCGATGACCTTCTTCTGCCGGGCCTGCTCGTCCCGGTCGTTCTTGGTGCCGGTCAGGTCCTGCTGGGTGTCCGACAGCCGCTCCTGGACCGTCTTCAGCTCACCCTTGAGCTTCTCGATCTCCTGCTGGTTCGTCGAGATGGTGCTGTCGCGCTGGCTGACCGTCTGCCGCGACTCGTCCAGGTCGCCGTTCGTCGAGACGTACAGGAACGTCATGACGCCGCCGAAGACGAACAGCAACGCGGCGACGAGGCCGAGCACCAGCGGCGCCCACCTCCGGCCGCCGCCCGCGGCCGGCGCGGGGCCCGCCGGGCCGTAGGGGCCGGGCGGCCCGGACATCGGCGGCGGCGCGAAGCCGGGGCCGGAGACCGGCGGGGCCGACGCGGGCGGGACCGACATCGGCTGCGCGTAGCCCGGCCCGGAGACCGGCGGCGCCGACATCGGCTGGGCCGGTGGCGGGGCGTATCCCGGCTGGGCCGGTGGCGGGGCGTATCCCGGCTGGGCCGGCGCTGCGGGCGGGTATCCGCCGTACCCGTGACCGTCCGGCACGCCGGGCTGCTGCACTGTCGGCGCGGGCTGGTTCGGGTCGTACTGCTGGGGCGCGGGCGGGCTGCCGTACGGGCTGCCGTAGACCGTGCCCCCCGGCGCCGGGGGCGGGTTCTCGCCCCCGGCCGGTGGGTAGGACATGTCGTTCCTCCAGATGTTCTGGTCCCCCGCGGGGTGGCCCGGTGGGCCGGGGTCGATGCGGTACGGACGGCCCACACCGGTGTGGGCCTGCGGTCAGCAGAGCCGGAACCGGTCGCAGGCCGTCTTGATCGGCACCGCCAGCCCGATGCCCTCGGCGCTGCGGGCCTTGGCCGTGGCGATGCCCACGACCTCCTTCGAGCCGTTGATCACCGGGCCGCCGGAGTTACCCGGGTTGATCGGCGCGTCGAACTGGATCACCGGCCCGCCGCCGCGCTCGTCGTCGCGGAACGCGCTGACCACGCCGGTGGTGACGCTGTCCTGCAACCCGAGTGGCGCGCCGACCACGATGATCTGCTGGCCGGACCGGACCGGGGCGCGGGCCGCGACCAGCCCGGTGAACTTGGCGGTGGCCTGCAACTGCGCCAGGTCCTTCTCCTTGTCGGTGGCGATGATCGTCGCCTCGAACCGCTGGTCCTTGCGCTCCAGGAACACCTTGCGCTCACCGGCGTTGAAGACCGCCTCGACCACGTGGAAGTTGGTGAGCAGCGTGGTACCGCCACCGGACGGCGCCTTGCCGACGGCGAACGCCGTACCGGTGAACTGCCCGGCCCGCACCCGGAACACGCTCGGCAGCACCGCGCTGGCCACCGCCTCCGGGTTGAACGCCGCGTCGGCCTGCTTCTCCAGGCTGCCGGCGCGCTGCTCCAGGCCGTCGAGCCGGCCGGCGTCGGAGTCCTGCCCCTCGGCCATCCGCTTGTCGGCGGCGGCGAGCCGGTCGTCGAGCCGGTAGATCTGGTACGCCTGCACGCCGGTGACCACGATCAGCACGGCGACCAGGGCCAGCGCCACCACCGCCACCCGGCTGCGCCGGGACGGCCGGCCGGCGGCGGGTGCGCCGACGGGGGCCGGCTGACCGGGGTACGCGGAGCCGGGCTGCCCCGGCTGGGACGGGGCGGACACCTGCTGGCCCGGGTAGGCGGGCGCGGACACCGGCCCGCCCGGGTAGCTGGGCGCGGACACCGGCTGGCCGGGATACGCCGGGCCGCTGCCGGACGGGCCCGGGTAGGCCGGTGCGGCGGACCGCGAGGTCTGCGCCGGCACGGCGCCGAAGGACGACGGCTGGCCCGGCGTGGCGCCGTAGGACGGCTGGCCCGGCGTGGAGCCGTAGGACGGCTGGCCCGGCGTGGAGCCGTAGGAGGGCTGAGCCGGCGTGCTGCCGTAGGACGGCTGGGCCGGCTGGGCCGTGGCGGGCGGGGTCGCGACGCCGGACGAGGACGCGTAGGCGCTGGTCCGCGGCGTGCCGGCCGGGTCCGGACCACCCGGGTAGCCGGCGGGCGACGGGACGGCGGCCCGGGCCGACTGCGCCGGGTAGCCGGAGGCCCCGCCCCACTCGGGCGCTCCGCCGAACGATCCGGGCACCGGCGCCGGAGCGGCGGGCGGGGCGAAGCGCGGCGGCAGCGGTCCCGGCCGGTCGGCTGCCGTGTCGCCGCCGCCCTGCCCCGGCACGTCGTCGCCGGTTCCGTACCCGCCTGTCATGCTCGCCCGTCCTCCCCGTCGGCTTCGCCGACGCCCCCCGACCGCTGTGGTCCGGCCCGTACGCCGTTCGCGGCTCGATGGACCGTACCGGCGGGATCGGGCTTTGTCTTCCCTCTTGTCCGACCCTCTCACGGCTCCGCAACCCGTGCTTTCCGGTCACCTGCCGGCCATCGCGCCGACACGCGCCCGACCGGCTGCGCACACCGGATCGTCCGGCCTACTAGGGTTGTCAGGTGACCGACGAACCACCCCTGCGCCGTCGGGCCGCCGAAAGCCGTACCGGGGAGGCATCCGCCCAGCCGACGCCGGCCCTGCCGGAGCCGGCGGACGCGGGGACCGAGACCGATCCGGACGCGGCCGTCCCCCTGACCGCGCCGCGCGACGGCACGCCCGCCCCGGTGGCCACACCCGCCGAGTTGGACGAGGTCGTGGCCCGCTTCGCGGCCGGCACCGGCCCGGTGGCCCTGGACGCCGAACGCGCCTCCGGCTACCGCTACAGCCAGCGCGCCTACCTGGTGCAGTTGCGCCGGGCCGGCGCCGGCACCGCGCTCATCGACCCGCTGCCGCTGCCCGACCTGTCCGCCCTGGACGCGGCGATCGCCGACACCGAGTGGGTGCTGCACGCCGCCAGCCAGGACCTCGCCTGCCTGGCCGAGGTGGGGCTGCGCCCGCGGCGGTTGTTCGACACCGAACTGGCCGCCCGGCTGGCCGGGTTCGAGCGGGTCGGCCTGGCCGCGCTGACCGAACAGCTACTCGGGTACAGCCTGGAGAAGCACCACTCCGCCGCCGACTGGTCCAGCCGGCCGCTGCCGGAGTCCTGGCTGACGTACGCGGCGCTCGACGTCGAACTGCTCGTGGACCTGCGCGACGCGCTGGACGACGAGTTGCGGCGGCAGGGCAAGTCCGGCTGGGCGGCAGAGGAGTTCGACGCGCTGGTGCGGGGCGGCGCCCGCCCGCCGAAGGTGCGCGCCGAGCCGTGGCGGCGCACGTCCGGCATCCACCGGGTACGCGGCGCCCGCGCCCAGGCCCGGGTGCGCTCCCTCTGGTACGCGCGGGACCAGATCGCCTCCCGCCGGGACGCCGCGCCGGGCCGGGTGCTGCCCGACTCGGCCATCGTGGCCGCCGCCGAACTCGACCCGAAGGACGAGAAGACGCTGCTCACGCTCCCCGGTTTCGGTGGGCGTTCGGTGCGCCGGCTGGCGCGTACCTGGCTGGCGGCGCTCGACGACGCACGCCAGTTGCCGGACGACGCGCTGCCGGTGAGCCCGGCCGTGGAGGGGCCGCCCCCGCCGCACCGGTGGGCCGAACGCGACCCGGTGGCCGCCGGTCGGCTCGCCCGCGCCCGGGAGGTGGTGGTCGGCACCGCCGGGGCGCACCGGCTGCCGGCGGAGAACCTGATCGCGCCGGACTCGATCCGCCGGCTGGCCTGGCAGCCACCGGCTGAGGTCAGCGACGGGACGGTTGCGGACGCGCTACGCGGGTACGGAGCCCGCGAGTGGCAGATCGGGCTGCTCCTGCCCGCCCTGACGGAGGCGTTGCGCACCCCGCAGCAGTGACATCGGCGGCGGCGGTGTGAGGTGGGCCACGCGGGGGGTGGTGCCACGTCTGGTTACTGACGAGTAGCATCCGGGGAAATGCCCGTGCCGAGGGAGGCTCCAAGTGCCCCGTGAAGTTCGGGATGTCGTCTTCGTCGACGGCGTCCGTACCCCGTTCGGCAAGGCGGGTGGGATGTACGCCAACACCCGCGCCGACGATCTGGTGATCCGCTGCATCCGCGAGCTGATGCGCCGCAACCCGCAACTGCCGCCGGAGAAGGTGGAGGAGGTGGCCATCGCCGCCACCACCCAGATCGGTGACCAGGGCCTGACCATCGGCCGTACCGCCGCCCTGCTGGCCGGCCTGCCCAAGACCGTGCCCGGCTTCGCCATCGACCGGATGTGCGCCGGCGCGATGACCGCCGTCACCACAGTGGCCAGCGGCATCGCCATGGGCGCGTACGACGTGGCCATCGCCGGCGGCGTCGAGCACATGGGCCGCCACCCGATGGGCGAGGGCGTCGACCCCAACCCGCGCATCGTCGCGGAGAAGCTGGTCGACCCGTCCGCCCTGGTGATGGGCTCCACCGCGGAGAACCTGCACGACCGCGTCCCGCACATCACCAAGGAGCGCACCGACGCGTTCGCGCTGGCGTCGCAGCAGAAGACCGCCAAGGCGTACGCCAACGGCAAGCTCCAGGGCGACCTGGTGCCGGTGGCGACCCGCGACCCGGAGACGGGCTGGGGCCTGGCCGCCGTGGACGAGGCGCCCCGCGACACCTCGATGGAGAAGCTGGCCGGGCTGAAGACCCCGTTCCGGCCGCACGGCAAGGTCACCGCCGGTAACGCGGCCGGCCTGAACGACGGCGCCACCGCCGCGCTGCTGGTCGCCGAGGAGACCGCCCGCGAGCTGGGCCTGCCGGTCGGCATGCGCCTGGTGTCGTTCGGCTTCGTCGGCGTCGAGCCCGAGGTGATGGGCGTCGGCCCGATCCCGTCGACCGAGAAGGCGCTGCGCATCGCCGGCCTGAGCATCGACGACATCGGCCTGTTCGAGCTGAACGAGGCGTTCGCGGTGCAGGTGCTCGCCTTCCTCGACCACTTCGGCATCGCCGACGACGACCCGCGGGTCAACGCGTGGGGCGGCGCGATCGCCATCGGTCACCCGCTCGCGTCCTCCGGCGTCCGGCTGATGACCCAGCTCGCCCGCCAGTTCGCCGAGCACCCCGAGGTCCGCTACGGCCTCACCGCCATGTGCATCGGCATCGGCATGGGCGGCACCGTGATCTGGGAGAACCCGCACTGGGAGGGTGGAGATCAGTGAGCGCGAGGAGTGAGCTTGCGAGCCCCGCAGTCGCGAACGAAGGAGTCGCAGTGAGCCTCGCCGCACCGAACGAGGTCGTCACCAAGGCGCTGCTGCGCCAGGTGGCCGTACCCGGGCTGGACCGGCCCGCCGCCCTCATCACGCTGGACAACGGCTTCGACCACACCAAGCCGAACACCTTCGGCCCGGCCGGCCTGACCAGCCTGGACGAGGCGATCACCGCCGCGCTGGCGGCGGAGCCGGCGTTCATCGCGGTCACCGGCAAGCCGTACATCTTCTGCGTGGGCGCGGACATCACCAGCCTGCCCGCGCTGGAGAACCGCGACCAGGCGCTGGAGATCGGCCGGCTGGGCCACCGGGTCTTCGCCCGGCTCAAGGACAGCACCGTCCCCACCTTCGCGTTCGTCAACGGCGCGGCGATGGGCGGCGGCCTGGAGCTGGCGCTGCACTGCCACTACCGGACGCTGTCGGCGGGCGCGGCGGCCCTGGCGCTGCCCGAGGTCTCGCTCGGCCTGATCCCCGGCTGGGGCGGTACGCAGCTGCTGCCGAACCTGATCGGCATCCCGGCCGCGACGCAGGTCATCATCCAGAACCCGCTGATGCAGAACAAGATGCTCAAGCCGAAGCAGGCGGCCGAGATGGGCGTCGCGGACGTGCTGCTGGAGCCGGCCGACTTCCTGGAGCGGTCGCTGGAGTGGGCCGCCGGCGTCGTCCGGGGCGAGGTCACCGTCACCCGGCCCGAGGTCGACAAGGACATGTGGGCGGGCGTGCTCTACTTCGCCCGGCAGACCCTCGACCAGCGGCTGCACGGCGCGGTCCCGTCCGCGTACAAGGCGCTCGACCTGCTGGAGACGGCGAAGGACGCCGATTTCGCCACCGGCACCGCGGCGGAGGACGAGGCCCTCGCGGACCTGGTCTTCTCCGAGGAGCTGCGTAGCGGCCTGTACGCCTTCGACCTGGTGCAGCGGCGGGCCAAGCGCCCGGCCGGGGCGCCGGACAAGGGCCTGGCCCGGCCGGTCACCAAGGTGGGCATCGTCGGTGCCGGCCTGATGGCCAGCCAGCTCGCGCTGCTGTTCGCCCGGCGGCTCCAGGTGCCGGTCGTGATGACCGACCTGGATCAGTCCCGCGTGGACAAGGGTGTGGGCTACGTGCACACCCAGATCGAGAAGGCCGTCAGCAAGGGCCGGATGGACAAGGGCACCGCGGCCAAGCTGTACGGCCTGGTCAGCGGCTCGGTCGACAAGTCCGTCTTCGCCGACGCCGACTTCGTCATCGAGGCCGTGTTCGAGGACCTGGGCGTCAAGAAGCAGGTCTGGGCGGAGCTGGAGAAGATCGTCAAGCCGGAGGCGGTGCTCGCCACCAACACCAGCTCGCTGTCCATCACCGAGATGGCCGCCGAGCTGGAGCACCCGGAGCGGGTGGTCGGCTTCCACTTCTTCAACCCGGTCGCGGTGCTGCCGCTGCTGGAGATCGTCCGCGGCGAGCGGACCGACGACGCCACGCTGGCCACCGCGTTCGCTGTCGGCAAGCAGCTCAAGAAGTCGTCGGTGCTGGTCTCCGACGCCCCGGCATTCGTGGTGAACCGGCTGCTGACCCGCTTCCTCGGCACCGTGTTCGCGGCCGTCGACCAGGGCACCCCGCTGGACGTGGCGAACAGCGCGCTGGACCCGCTGGGCCTGCCGATGCGCCCGCTGGCGCTGCTGCAGCTCGTCGGGCCGGCCGTGGCGTACCACGTCGGCGGCACCCTGCACGAGGCGTTCCCGGACCGCTTCGGCGTCAGCGAGAACCTCAAGCGGATCGCCGACTCGGGCCAGCCGATCGTGGTCGACGACCAGATCAACGACGAGGTGGCGAAGCTGCTCGTGGTCGGCGACCAGCCGCTCACCGCCGAGCAGGTCCGGCAGAACGCGCTGGACGCGCTGGCGCAGGAGATCCGGCTCATGCTCGACGAGGGCGTCGTCGCCGAGGCACAGGACATCGACCTGTGCATGATCCTCGGCGCCGGCTGGCCGTTCCACCTGGGCGGCGTCACGCCGTACCTGGACCGGACCGGCACCTCCGAGCGGGTCACCGGCAAGCGCTTCCTGCCGCGCGGCGTGGCCAGCCTGCGCTGACCGGCACAAACACATCGATCGCGGTGGTCGGGCTGTCCGTTCCGGACGGCCCGGCCACCGCGATCGGCGTCTGCGGCCCAGGTCACGGGTAGGTCGCGGTTTGGCGACGCCGCCCTTGGGCGGACAGCGGGCTGTCGGTGGGGCTGGCTACGATCACGCGTCCAGTTTTCTCACAGGAGCTGCCTACATGTCCCAGCCGCCGTCCACTCCCTACTCCGGCAACTACCCCTCCCCCCAGCAACAACCCGGTGGCTACCAGCCGCCGCAGCAGCCGCAGTACGGCGGCGACTACCCGCAGAACCCGCAGCAGCAGTACGGCGGCGACTACCCGCCGCAGCAGCCGCAGTACGGCAGCCAGCTCGGTGCACCGGTCCCGCCGAAGAAGAAGTCCGGCGTCGGCAAGATCCTGCTGATCGTCCTCGCGGTGGTCCTGGTGCTCTGCGTCGGCGGCGGTGTCGCCGCCTACTTCGCCACGAAGGACACGGTCGACGAGGTGGTCACCGCCACCAAGACGCGGGTGGTCGAGCCGCAGACGCTCGGCGGCCGGCCGAAGGTCACCGACCCGCAGCTGCAGAGCGCCGCGACGCAGATGAAGGCCTCGCTCAGCAAGGACGTGCCGGACGCGACGAGCACGGCCGGCGCCTTCTACGGCGACCCGGCGAAGAAGGACCTGGTCATGATCGTCGCCGTGTCCGGCGTCATGGCCGACCCGAAGAAGGAGCTGAACGACGCCGTCACGGCGGTCACGCCGGACCTGGGCACCACTGACTTCAAGACGGTCGACGCGGGTCCGCTCGGCGGCGACGCCAAGTGCTCCGACGGCAAGGCCTCGGGTGAGCAGGTGGCCGTCTGCATCTGGGCCGACCGGGGCAGCCTCGGCATGGTCGTCGTCTACTTCAAGTCCGCCGCGGAGCTCCAGAAGGAGTTCGTCACCATGCGGGGCGAGATCGAGAAGCAGGACTGACACCCGTCACGCACCGGGCCCCCGCCGTCACGGCGGGGGCCCGGTGTCGTTTCCGGATCAGGCGGACGCGGCCCGTTCGACCCAGCTCCGGCAGACGCAGAACTCGTTGCCCTCGGGGTCTGCCAGCACCACCCAGCCGCTTCCGTCCGGCCGGCGCCGGTCGGCCACAAGCGTGGCGCCGAGGTCGCGCAGCCGCGCCACCTCCTCGTCCCGGGTGCCCTCGGCCGGGTGCAGGTCGATGTGGAACGCGCCCTTGCCGTGCCGCTCGCCCACCCGGACGAACAGCAGGTCGGGCCCCTGTCCGGCGGGGGCGGCGAGGACCGCCTCCGGGTCGTCCGGGTGGTCGTCGTCGGCGAGCTGCCGGTCGAGCACGCGGGCCCACCAGCCGGCCAGGGTGTACGGATCGTCGGACTCGACGGTCACGCAGTGGATCTGTGCACTCATGGTGCTTCCTCCTGTGGGGAACGCGCCCCGGCGGAGTGGGACGTCAGCGGGGAACGCGGGGCGCGGGACGGTTCACGACGGACATCGACCACACCCCCTTTCCACCTCTCGGGCTGACCGGTTGATCATTCCACCGCCCGCGCCGAGCACACAACCCCGCTCGTGCAAGGAAGGGCCCCTTGTTAACAGCGAGCTGTTAACAAGGGGCCCTTCCTCTACCGCAGGCGTTAATGAGGGGCCCTTCCTTACGGGCCGACGAACACCGCCTTCGCGCGCCAGTCGACGCCGTCGACCGCCGGGCCGCTGCGCACCGTGAACGTCCCCGACGGAGCGCCGTTGGTCCAGTCGACGGCGGACAGGTCGCCGGTGCTCCGGTTCACCTTGTAGAGCGTGCCGCCGGCCACGAAGACCGCGCCCGTGTCGGCGAACCCGCTCGCGCCGGCCACCGTGAACCGGTCGGCGCCGACCACGCCGCTGTCCGGCGTGAACCAGCGCCAGAACAGGCCGTTCTGCCCGGTCAGCGTGTAGTAGAGCCGCCCGCCGGAGTAGAACATGCCGGTCACGTTCGGGATCTCGGCGTAGAAGCCGGTGGTCGCGCCGACGTACGTCTGCCCGGTCGGCCCGGAGTTGGTGATCACGGTGTCCCAGTACGGGTCGTGGTACGGGTCCACCAGCTCGGGCGTGCCGAACGTGGTGCCGTCGAACGTGCGCCGCCACAGCGCGCCGTCGTTGCCGTAGAACAGCGTCCCGCCGACCCAGAACGCGCTACGCGTGGCCGACCACACGGTCTCGTCCGGGTTCGCCACCGGGCTGGGCGTGCCGACGCCGGTCAGCCCGTCGTACGAGCGGACCTGCACCTCCTCGCCGGTGCCGGAGGGCGGAGGGCCGGTCTTGACGATCTCGACGGCATCGACGAGCGGGTTCTCCTTGACGTGGCGGAACTCGATGTCGACGGTGCCGTCGCTGGTGACGGTGAACTCCCGCATGGTGCCCACGTTGTGCCCGACGCTGGCGGACAGGTCCAGGTCGTCGAGGACGACGGTGCCGTCCAGCGCCACGTCGAAGACGCGGGTGTTCGGGGCGGAGGTGCCGTCGTACCGGTTGGCCAGGTAGAGCCGTACGTGCACCTCGGTGCCGGTGGGCACCGGGAACTGCCAGAGCATCTCCGCGCCGCCGGCCGGGTCGTAGCGCTCGTCGCTGTAGAGCGCGGGCGGGGTGCCGGCCGGCACCGTCGAGTCCAGGCTGCCGACCGTGTTGAAGCTGGAGGTCGAACTGCCGGTGTTGTGGTACGGGCTGGGGCTGGAACTGGTGTCGGCCGCCCAGTCCGGTCCGCCGTCGGTGGCCGCCACCACCGGGCCACCGGCGTTCACCCGGTACAGCACGTTCGTCGGCTTCGGCAGGCCGGCCTGGTACACGTTGCCGGGCAACGTGGCCGTGGTGGTCGGGTGCGGCGCCTTGCCGCCGGCCAGCGGGAAGAACGCGATCCGCTCCCGGCGGTACTGGAAGTTGCCGATCCAGAGCGTGTCGCCGCCGACCCAGAGCCCGGACTCGGTGACGAGCATCTCGGACGCGCCGATGCCACGCGGGTGCCGGCCCGGGTTCCAGGACAGCGGCAGGCCGTTTACCGGGTCGAGCGCGGCGATGCTGGCCCGGCCGACCGCGCCGGCCCGGGCGTTGTCGGTGCCGGCGGTGTTGTTGAGCCAGCGGAGGTGCCCGCCGACGTAGACGGCCTGCTCGCTGATGCCGACGGACAGGAAGGTGTCGCCGCCGCTGTAGTCGACCCAGGTCGGCTGGAGGTTCGCGCCGGTCGCGCCGGCCTCCCAGCGGGCCGCGGTGTCGCAGAGCGTCCCGCCGTACGGGGCGCCGGTGGTGACCACCACGAAGTAGCTGTTGTCCGGGGAGAACGCGACGTCGCGGACGTACGAGTCGAACGACTGCCACTTGCAGCGCGGCGTGTAACGGGCCGTGTTCCAGTCCGCGACGGTGGCGGCGGTGGCACCCAGGTCGATCTTGACGATCTGGTCGTGCAGCACCCCGTCGGCCTTCTTGAAGTTGCCGATGACGACGAGCTGTGTGCCGTCCGGGGAGACGGCGAGCTTCTCCGCGCCGACGCCGGCCTTGGCGCCGCTGACGCCGTCCCAGTTGTGGTTCTCGGTCAACGTCGTGGTGAGGTAGCCGTCGACCGCCCCGGTGGTGGCGTTGAGCGAGGCGAGCCCGCCGCGCGGGTTGGGGTTGCCGGCCGTGGTGAAGATGCCGCCGACCAGCAGCCGGTTGCCGACCAGTGCGATGTCCTTGACCAGCCCGTTGAACGCCGGCGGCGCGAAGCTGGTGACGACCGCCCCGGTGGCGACGTCGAGCAGGGCCACCTTGCGCCGGGTCACGCCGTTGACGGTGTTGAACTTGCCGGCCACGAAGACCGTGCCCGCCGTGGGACCGGCGACGACCGCCGTCACCTCGTTGTCGAGCGTGGGCGCGAACGCGGTGTCCACCTGACCGGTGGCCTTGTCGAAGGCGAGCAGGTAGTCGCGGGGGATGTCGACGTCGGAGTTGCGGTTCTGCACCCGGGTGAAGGAGCCACCCGCGATGATCTTCGTACCGGCGTCGTGGATCGCGTCGACCGAGCCGTCCTGGACGTCGGGCGAGGCGGCGGAGGGGACGGTGTGGACCACTGTGTCGTGGCCGGGCGCGGCGGCGGCCGCGGGCGTGGCCGGAGAGAGACCGGCTACGGTGAGGGCGCCGGCGGTGAGGACCGCGAGGAGACGGCGGCGGCGCGAGGCCGAGTGGTGGGTCACGGGCAGCTCCGGTGGGTGAGCAGGGTGAGGCGTCGCTGCGCTTACTCTCCGTTGATCAGCGGCTCCGCGTCCAGCGCGGGCGGCGCATTCTGCCCGACCACCGCGCCGCCGGAGCCGACCACCGTCCGGTCCGGCCAGGACAGCCGAGTCCGTCCGCACGAAAAGGTGAGGTGGCCTCACCGGCCGGGCGGGCCGGATCGGCGGTCAGGTGGCCGCCGCCGGGTCGGCCGACGGAAGCGTGACTGTCACCTCCAGGCCGCCGCCGGGCTGGGCGACCGCCTTGACCGTGCCGCCGTGCGCGTCGCTGACCGCCCGGACGATCGACAGGCCGAGACCGGAGCCGCGCGCGCCGGTGCGTTCCTGGCCGCCGCGCCGGAACGGCTCGAACAGCCCGGGTACGTCGGCCGGGGCGACCTCGAAGCCGGTGTTGCCCACCACCAGCCAGGACCGTTCCCCGTCGGTGCCGGTGCGGATCCAGATCCGGCCGTGCAGGTGGTTGTAGCGGACCGCGTTCTCCACCAGGTTGCCGGCGAGCCGGTCGAGCAGGCCGGGATCGCCGACCACCGGTGCCGGGCGCAGCGAGGTGTGCACCTTCAGGCCGATGCGCTCGACCTCCCGGGAGACGGCGGACAGCGCGTTGGCGGTGCCGATGGCGAGGTCCGACTCGGTACGCCGGGCCAGCCGCCGCCCGGTCTGCGCCTCGCTGCGCGCCAGCACGAGCAGCGCGTCGACCAGGCCGTTCGCGCGTTCGGAGGCGTCGCGCACCACGCCCGCCATGCGGCGGTACTCGGCGAGGTCGGCGTCGTCGTCGCTGAGCGTCACGTCGATTTCGGTACGCATCACCGCCAGCGGCGTACGCAGCTCGTGCGAGGCGTTCGCGACGAACCGCTTCTGCGTCTCGAACGCGCCGCTGATCCGGTCGAGCATGGCGTCGAACGTCTCGGCCAGCTCGGCCACCTCGTCGTCGGCGCCAAACCAGCCGATCCGCTCGTCCAGCGTGGCCTCGCCGAGCCGGCGGGCGGTCGCGGTGACCTGGTGCAGCGGGCGCAGCGCCCGGCCGGCCACCAGGTACGCCCCGGCCACCCCGACCATGCTGATCGCGACCAGCGCGAGCAGCCCCTTGACCAGCAGTTCCTGCGACGCTGCGTCGACCAGTTGCCGCTGCCACTGCCCGGCGTCGAGGCTGCGCCCGTCGCTGAGCACCACTGTGGTGCCGGGTAGCAGCTCGTCGGTGGGGCGCAGCGCGTCGCGGACCAGCAGCCAGGCCAGCAACACCAGGATCGCCCCGGCGCCGACCAGCAGCACGCCGTTGAGCAGGGTCAGCCGCAGCCGCAGCGTCGGCCGCACCCGGCGCGCAGTCCGCGTGGTCACTGCTGAACCCCGCCGATGCGGTATCCCGCGCCCACGACTGTGTCGATCAGCGGCGGGTCGCCGAGCTTCTTGCGCAGGGTCATCACCGTCACCCGGACGATCGTGGTGAACGGGTCGGTGTTGGCGTCCCAGACCCGCTCCAGCAGCTCCTCGCTGGACACCACGGCGCCGCGCGCCTTGAGCAGCTCGGCGAGCACGCCGAACTCCTTGTTCGTGAGGTCGAGCGGCACACCGCGCCGGCTCACCGCCCGGCGGGCCGGGTCGAGCACCAGGTCGGCCACCTCCAGCACCGGCGGCGCCGCCGGGGTGGCGCGGCGGCCGAGCGCCTGCACGCGGGCCACCAGCTCGTCGAACGCGAACGGCTTGGCCAGGTAGTCGTCGGCGCCGAGCTGCAACCCCTCCACCCGGTCGGCGACGGTGCCGCTGGCGGTCAGCATCAGCACCCGGGTCAGCGCGCCGGAGGAGGCCAGGTCGGCGCAGATCCGGTCGCCGTGCACGCCGGGCAGGTCGCGGTCCAGGATCACCACGTCGTAGCGGGTGACGAATGCCGCCTCGTGCCCGGCGTCGCCGTCGTAGGCGACGTCCACGGCCATCCCACGCTTGCGCAGCCCGCGCGCGATCGCGTCGGCGAGGTTGCGCTCGTCCTCGACCACCAGTACCCGCATCCCGGCCTCCCACCTCGTGACCCCTGACAACCTAGTGCGGCAGGCAAAACCGCACCGCCGGGGAGCGCGGTAGTCGCCCCGGACCGGCGCGGCACCGGCACGCGCCGCGCTCCACCTGCTGCCACCGGCCCCGGGTGGTGACTGAACGTCACTCCGGCGCGCTCATCGACACGTCACGCACCGTGATGAGCACTTGTGGAGGCCGGATGGAACGTCGGCGGAAGCAGAGCGCCATGAGCAGCAGAAACAGCGAGTCGGCCGGCACCACCAGAGACACCCCAGCGCGCCCTTTGCTCTGCAGCCACCGGCGCAACCGTCGCCCACCGTTACCGCCGCGCATAAGGCTGCAGAGCAAAGGGCGCGCGGGTGATGGTGCCGGGGGCGAGCTCCGGCCACGTTGGGTGACGGCGCGGCGCGACGGTCGGCCGCGCCCGGCGGCACGCGCCGCCGTTGCAGAAAACCTTCGGGTACGCGATGCTCGGCGGCGATGATCGACATGCGCAGCAGCCACAGGTCACGTCCACGCCGGGCGGGTCCCCGGTGACCGGCCGCGACGTCGCGTACCACCGGTTCCGCTTCCCGGCGGACCGGGACCGTGGTCACGCGGACGGGCTGCGTGCCGGGCCGGACGGGCTGACGCTCGACGGCGCGGCGGGCCGGGTCACGCACACCGACCCGCACTCCGGGACCACGGCCGAGTACGCCGCCGGCACCTGGACCTCCCCGGTGGCACCCGCCGGTTTCGCCGTCACCGAGCTGGTGCCCTCCTGGACCGCCGACACCCCGCCCGGCTGCTGGCTGCGCGTCGAGCTGCGCGGCTGGGCCGGCGGCACGGCCGCCACCGGCTGGTACGACCTGGGCCACTGGGCCGCCGACGACAGCGCGGTGCACCGTGCCTCCGTACCCGGGCAGGAGGACGACCGGGCACGGGTCGCCGCCGACACGCTGCGGGTGACCGGCACGACGGTGACCGGCTGGCAGGCCCGCGTGACGATGCACCGCCGGCTCGACGCGCCCGCCGGCCCGGTGCTGCGCACGGTGGGCGTGGTCGCCTCGACCGACCCGCCCCGCGGCGCGGAGGCGGCCGGCGGCGGGGCGGACGGCGCGTGGGGACGGGTGCTGGAGGTGCCGCGCTACGCGCAGCGGCTGCACGCCGCCGGGGAGACCCGCTGGGGTGGCGGCGGCGACTCCTGGTGCAGTCCCACCTGCGTGTCGATGGTGCTCGACTACTGGGGTGCCGGCCCCACCCCGGACCGGTACGCCTGGGTGGCGCCGCCCGGCCCCCGCCCCCAGGTGGTGCACGCCGCCCGGCACTGCTACGACCACGCCTTCGGCGGGCCGGGCAACTGGCCGTTCAACACGGCGTACGCGGCCACGCACGGGGTGGACGCCTTCGTCACCCGGCTGCGCTCGCTGGCCGAGGCGGAACGGTTCGTGGCCGCCGGCATCCCGCTGATCGTCTCGGCCGCGTTCACCGCCGGCCAGGTGCCCGGGCTGGACTACGACACCCGGGGACACCTCATGGTGCTGGCCGGCTTCACCGCCGACGGCGACCCGGTGCTCAACGACCCGTACGCGCCGGACGACGAGCGGGTCCGCCGCACCGTGCCGCGCGAACCGTTCGAGAGCGCCTGGCAGGCGGGCAGCGGCGGGGTCGCGTACGTGCTGCGGCCGGAGTCGACGCCGCTGCCGCCGCCACCGGCACAGGCCAACTGGTGATCAGCGGCCGACCGGCCAGATCACCATGCCACCGGTCGGTCGCAGGCACACCAGCGCGGTACCCGTGTCCGCGCACTCGGACCAGGCACCCGGCAGGATCCCCCGGATCCGCACCTGGCCGGCCGCCACGTCCAGCGCGCCAACGAGCGTCCGGTCCTCGGTGAGCGTGCGCAGTCCGATCAGCGGCGCGGACGGCAGGTCGTTGCCGGAGACGCGCCAGCGGCCCAGCCGGGCCAGCACCCGGCCGGTCGGCGGGTCCAGCGCCGACAGTTCCAGCTCCTCCCCCACCCCGCGCTCGGCCGCGATCAGCCGGTCGCCGACCGGGCCCAGCCCGAGCCAGCGCTCGTCCGACCAGGCCGGACGGCCGGTGGCCGGGTCGAGTGCCTGCGCACCGCCCACCTGGTTCCGCAGGCACACCATCCCGGCGCATTCGGCGAACCAGAGCCCGGCACGGGAGCCGACCGGCACGCTCCACCGCTCGTCGAGCCGGTCCAGCCCGTACGCGGTGACCGAGCCCTGGGCGTCCTCGACCAGCAGGAGATCGGCCACCACCTGCGCGTACCGGTAGGCGGCGCGGTCGGCAACGGACGCCACCCGGCCGGTGTGCGCGACCGCGCCGGAGTCCGCGTCGTACACGGTCACCCGGCCCTGCGGGGTGACCAGGACGAGCTGCGTCACCCCGTGGTCGTCGCGGCGGTAACCCACCTCCTGGCCCGGCACGGGCAGCGTCCACCGCACCGCGCCGGAGGCCGGGTCCACGGCCCGCACGGTGCCCGCGCCCGGTGGGCGCGGATTCTCCAGCAGCAGCCCACCGGACGCGGTCCGCACCGGGTAGCCGGGATGCCGCCAGCCCAGTGTGCCGGTGGCCGGGTCGAGCATGGCCGACACCGAGTCGCCGTCCCCGGCCGGGCTGCTCGTCACCAGCAGCCCTCCGCCCACGGCGGTGAGCCCGAGCACGTGGTCCCCGGCGGTCAGCGCGAACCGCCAGACGGGTTCCCCGCTGGACAGCCGGTGCGCGACGACCACCCGTCCACCGGGGCCGATCGCGGCCGGGCCGTCGGCCACCACCACCCGGTCGGGCAGGATCACGAACGCGGCGCCCTGCGGGGCGGGCACCCGGATCGGCTCGGCCCGGCGCGGCGGCCCGGCGGCGGCGGTCACCACCAGCAGCACCAGGAAGCCGAGGAGCGCCACTCGCGCCGTGGGCCCCGGCGGCCGGCGCGGCGGCGCGGCGACCGGCTCGTCGGCGGACTCGCCGTGCCGCATCTCCCCCAGTTCGATCACCGGGCTCACGTCAGCCGCCGCACCATGTAGTCGCGACCATCCTCTCCCGCGCGCCGGGCCGCCGCCCGGCCGTGACCGGACATGTGACGAACCGCCTGTACGATGGCGCGTCGTGGCCGTGCCCGTGGTGGACCCCTCGTTGAACCCCTCGTCCGTCGAGACGGACGCCGTCGTGGCCGATCCGCCGCGCCGCGCCCGTCGCCGGCCGGCCCGCGCCGACATACTGGCCATCGGAGCCTATGTGTTGCTCGGTGTCCTCGTCTGCCTCAACTATTGGGGCGACGTCGAGAACCGGGTCTCCTCGCACCTGCCCACCGACCACAGTTGGTTCGAGTGGCTGTTCGCGCACGGCGCGTACTCCGTGCAGCACCTCGAGAACCCGCTGTTCACCACCCGGCAGAACGCGCCGGACGGGGTGAACATGATGGCGAACACCTCGCTGCTCGGGGTGACGTTGCCGCTGGCGCCGCTGACGCTGCTGCTCGGCCCGCAGGTGATGTACGCGCTCTACCTGGGCGCGGCGCTGTCCGCGACCGCCGCCACGTCGTACTGGGTGCTGTCGCGGCACCTGGTCCGCTCCCGGGCCGGGGCGTTCGTCGGCGGCGCGTTCCTCGGTTTCGCGCCGGGCATCGTGCACCACGCCAACGGGCAGCCCAACTTCGTGTCGAACTTCCTGCTGCCGCTGATCGTGGCCCGGGTGCTGCGGCTGGGCGAGCCGGGCCGCTGGCGGCGCAACGGGCTCGCGCTCGGGCTGCTGGTCGCGTACCAGATCTTCATCAACGAGGAGATGCTGCTGCTCACCGCGCTGGCCTGCCTGGTCGTGGTGGTGGTGTACGCGGTGCAGCGGCCCCGCGCGGCCCGGGAGCGGGCCGGGTCGTTCCTGGCCGCACTCGGTCTCGGCGGCGGGCTGGCGCTGCTGCTGACGGCGTACCCGATCTGGTTCCAGTTCAACGGCCCGCAGTCCTACCGGGGGTTGCAGGGCGGTGTCTTCCACAACTGGGGCGAGGACCTGGTCGCGTTCGTCACGTTCGCCCGGGACACGATCGCCGGCGACGAGGCGGTGGAGAAGACCATCGGCCTGACCGAGCAGAACACCTGGTTCGGCTGGCCGCTGGTGCTGGTGGCGCTGGCCGCGCTGGTGCTGCTGGTCCGCCGGTCGGTGCCGGCCCGGATCCTGGCCGTGCTGGTGGTGGTGTTCACGATCGCCTCGATCGGCCCGGTCGTACGGTTCAACGGCGCGGAGACCGACATCGACGGGCCGTGGGCGTACGTGCCGGACGACCTGCCGCTGGTCGAGATGATGATGCCGACGCGGTTGAGCCTGGTCGTGGTGGCCGCCGTGGGCGTGCTGCTCGCCCTGGCGTGGGACACGCTGGCCGGGGCCGGCCGCCCGCCGGTGCCCGCCCCCCGCGCCGCCGCCGACGACGCGGCCGACGGCGACGACGGGACGGCCGCGCGCGACAAGCGTCGCCGGGTGCTTCGCCTGGCCGGGCTCGTCGCCATCGCCGCCGCCGTGGTGCCGCTGATCCCGCGTCCGCTGCCGGCGGAGCGGATCGACCCGCCGCCGCACTTCATCACCGCGGGCGGATGGCGGCCGTACGTGCCGGAGGGCCGCACGCTGGTGCCGGTGCCGATCCCCAGCAACGTGCACGGGCTGCACACGCTGCGCTGGAGCGCGCTGACCGGGCACGAGTTCCCGATCCCGGGTGGCTACTTCATCGGCCCGAACGAACGTGGCGAGGGTGTCTTCGGTGCCCCGAACCGCCCCACCAGCACGCTCATCTACTCCACGATGGACGCCAACGAGGTGCCGGAGATCACCGAGGAGAACCGCCGCCAGGCCGTGGACGACCTGCGTTTCTGGCGTGCCTCGGTGGTGGTGCTCGGTGCCGGCCCGCGCGAGGCGGTGCTGCGTGACCTGATGGCCGAGCTGCTCGGCCCGCCGCAGCGGGTCGACGACGTGTGGATCTGGGACGTGCGCGACCGGTGGTGACCCTGCCGGTCAGCCGGCGAGCGGGCGGACGTCCCACAGGTGCCCGCCCGGCACGTCCCGGCCGGGGCCGACCAGCGCGTCAACAGTGGCGCGGACCGGGTCACCGGGTGTCGAGTCGGCCTGCACCAGCGCCGCCGCCCGCCAGTGCCGCAGGTCGTCGACCGCCTGCCGGCGTTCCGCCTCGCCGACCGGCGGCACCCGGCCGGTCTCGGCGGCCCGGCGCAGCAGCAGCGACGTTGGCCGGTCCGGCGCGCCCCAGCGGGCGGCCTCGTCGGTGGCCGAGCGCGGGCCGATGAAATAGCCTCCGGGCGCGTCGAACGCCAGCCCGGTGCGCGCCGACCAGAACATGGCGGGGCTGACCGCCGCACCGGTCACCGGCGGCACCGGCACCAGCGTCCGGCCCGGTGGCACGTACTCCCGCCAGCCGCCGCCGGACACCACAGCCGGGACCGGCGCGACCGGCACCGTGCGGATCGGCGTCGGCGCCAGCGGCAGCAGCGCCGCGGCGACCGCGCCGGCCCACGGCGCCCAGGTGCGCACGCCGCCACCCCGGACCCGGTCCACTGCGAGCGCCAGCAGAACCCCGAGCACCGGTACGCAGACCAGCGCGAACCGCGCCGGCACCACCAGGTCCAGCAGCGGCACCCCGGCGAGCAGGCGGTACGGGCCGGGCAGCCCGGTGTCGTGCCGGTTCACCACCACGCTCGTGCCGAGCGACAGCAGCGCGAACAGCAGGCCGCACACGGCGAGCGCGCGCACCAGCGGCCGTCGCCACAGCCGCACCACCACGAGTACGGCGAGCAGCGGCAGGAACGGCCCGAAGAACGAGTTCTGCTCGGTCGGGTTCGGCGACAGCAGCCCGGCCCGGTGGGCGTCCCCGGCGACCGTCTGCCGGGCGGTGGCGGCGAACGAGACCACGTCCAGCCGGTAGCCCTCGGTGTGGAACGGCATCCCCCGGTAGTGGCCCGGCCCGGCGAACTGGAACCACAGCGGGTACGCCAGCAGCACGCCCGCGACCAGCGCGCCGATGCCCAGCCGGCGGGCCACCACCGGCGCCAGCCGGCGCGCGGCGGCCCGGTCGGCGAGCGCGTACGCCCCGGCGAACACCCCGGCGGCCAGCGCCAGGAAGACCAGCACCTCCTCGCCGAGGAACACCTGGTACGCGACTGCGAGCCCGAGCAGCACGCCGTCGCGCCGGACCCGGCCGGTGGCGGGCCGGAACACCAGCGCGAGGATCACCGGCACCAGGAACTGTGCGGCCATGTGCAGGTGCGCCCCGGCCTGCGCCACCATGCCCGGGGCGAAGCCGCAGAACAGGCCGCCCACCGCGGCTGCGGCCCGGGAGCGGACCAGCCGGCGGGCGAGCAGCGCGTACCAGGCGGTGGCGGTGCCGGCGAGGCTGAGCGTCACGGCGACGAGGAAGGCCGCCTGGGAGCCGAAGACGACGGTGACCGGGGTGAGCGGCACGCCCAGCCCGAGCACCGAGGTGTTCGCCATCAGGTTCACGCCGTCCGGGGCGTTCAGCGCGCCGCTGGCGAGCGGGTTCTCGCCGCCGGTGACCGCGCGGGCGGCCCGGGCCAGCATCCACTCGAACAGCATCTGGTCGCCGGCCTGGTGGAACAGCCGTTCCGGCCGGCGCCACTGGCCGGTGGTGAGCAGCACGGCCAGACCGAGATAGCCGGCCACCACCAGCGCGTCGACCGGGCGGGGCCGGCGACGGCGGGGCGCGGGGGCGGGGACCGCCGGTTCGGTCAGGCGGACCGGCTGGTCAGTTTCCGCACGTCCCACAGCCACACGTCCAGCTCCTGCCGGCCGGGGCCGACCAACTGCTCCACGGTCCGGCGCAGCGGCTCGGCGTTCTGCTCGTCGCGCGGCAGCACCACCAGCGCCGCGTTCCAGTGCCGCAGCTCGTCCAGGTAGCGGCGGCGCTGCCGGTCGTCCAGCTTCGGCGTACGGCCGGTGGAGGACACCTCGCGCAGCATCTCGCCGATGCCGCTGGGCCGGCCGCCGAAGCGCCCGGGGTCGCCGGTGACGCCGTTACGCGGCGCGAGGAAGTAGCCGCCGGGGATCTTGAAGTCGAGGTTGGTGCTGGCCGCCCAGCGCATCGGGTCGGTG
The DNA here is from genome assembly GCF_043197215.1 of Micromonospora sp. NPDC049203. NCBI lineage: Bacteria > Bacillati > Actinomycetota > Actinomycetes > Micromonosporales > Micromonosporaceae > Micromonospora > Micromonospora sp. NPDC049203. The sequence continues at coordinate 197,191 of NZ_JBICSV010000001.1, forward strand.
TTGCCCATCGCGGGCACCGGCACGGAGACGAGCGTCTGGTCGGGTCCGACGTACTTGCGCCACCTGTCGGCGGTGATGAACTCCGGCACCGGCTCCCGCGTGGTGACCCGCAACGGCATCGGCGCGATCGGCAGCAGCGCCAGGACCAGGCCGGCGACGGTGAGCTTGCGGGCGGTCCGCCGGTCCACGCCGCGCAGCGCCCACAGGCGCCGGACCGCGTACCCGAGCAGGATCGCCACCGTCACGCCGGTGATCAGGCCGAAGCGGGTCGGCACCACGGCGTCGAGCAGCGGCAGCCGCACCAGCAGCTCCCACGGGCCGGTGGCGATCTCCCGGTCCCACCAGGAGATCCGCTCGCCGAGGGAGAGCACGGCGAAGAACAGCCCGGTGGCGGCGAGCGCGCGGACGATCGCGTCCCGCCGCAGCCACACCACGATGCCCACGACGAGCAGCGACAGGCTCCAGCCGAAGAACGCGTTCTCCTCGGAGTAGTTCGGCGCGAGGTTGACGTTCGCGCGTTCGTTGCCGCCGAAGGTGGGCGAGCCGGGCGCGAAGAACGCGGCGATGTCGTTGCCGTAGTCGCGCACCGCGTCGCTGAGCCCGTGGTACGCCATCGGCCCGGCGAACTGCACCCACAGCGGGTACGCCAGCAGCGCCCCGGCCAGCGCCGCGCAGACCGCCAGCCCGGCGCCGAGCGGCCGCCACGCGGCGGCCCACCGCTCGCGCTGCTGCACCACCACGGCGATCAGGAACACGCCCAGGCCCATCGCGGTGAAGAGCAGGATCTCCTCGTTGATGAACGCCTGCACGGTGACCAGCAGCGCCAGCAGCACGCCGTCGCGGACCGGCCGGGCCGAGCGGATCAGCACCAGCACCCGCCACACGATGAACGGCAGCAGGAACTGGCTGATGATGTTCGGGTGCCAGTTGGCGTGCGACAGCATGGCCGGGGAGAACCCGCAGAACCAGGCCGCCACGGCGGCGGCCGGGCGGTGCCGGATCAGGTGCCGGGACAGCACCCGGTACCAGGCGGCGGCGGTGCCGGCCAGGCCGAGCGTGACCAGCGTGACGAAGGAGACCGCCGGTCCGAACAGGAGGGTCACCGGCACCATCGGGATGCCCAGCGCCAGGATGGCGGTGTTCGCCATCAGGTTGACGCCGTCGGGGTAGTTGAACTGCTCGGTGAAGAACGGGAACTCGCCGTGCAGCACCACCCGCACCGAGTGGGCCAGGAAGAACTGCACCTGCGCCGGGTCGCTGCTGTAGAGCGCGGCGACCCGTCCGGCCGGGTCGACCCAGATGCCGCTGGTCACCCAGATCGCGGCGAGCAGGAATCCGCCGTACACGAGGAGGTCGATCCGGCGGCGCGTCCACCGCCACCGCCACCGGCGCTCGCGCCGCGCGCCCGGCGTGGCCGGCGCCTCGGGCTCGGTCGCCGCCTCCGGCTCGGCCGGCGCGTCGGCGACGGTCACCGGGGGTGCTTCCAAAGTGACGGCACGGTGGCCCGTCGGGGCGGCGGCGTCCGGCGTCGAGGCGCCGCGGGTCTCGGCAGGCGTCACAGTCGGCGGAGTCTACCGGAGCCGGATATTGATACCCGAATCACCCGTCACGTTCCGCAGTGGCCGATCGGCCGAAAGGGTGAGCCAGGCGCGGCCGGGTGACCGGCCGTCTCGTACCATGTGGGCTTCCGACCGACGACCGGCGAGGGGATCAGGGTGTTTTCAGCCCGCCGAGGCGCTACGACGGGCACCACGCTGGCAGCTCTGCTGCTGGTCACCGCCGGTTGCGGGCCGGTCGCCGAGCGGCGGCCGACGGACCTGCGGGTCGGCTACGACAGCCTGGACGGCACCCTCGCGGTCTGGCCGCCACGCGGCAGCCTGGCCGGCGACGCCGACGCCACCGCCGCGATCACCACAGCGGTACGTGACTGGCGCTCCCCGGTGGACGACCGGGTGCACGTGCCCACCTCCGGCATCCTCTTCTCCGGTCAGGTGGCCGGGTCGGCGCTCGCGCTGGTCGCCGCCGACGTGCCCGGCGAGGCCGCCTCCTGGCTGCTGCAACTCGACCGGGACGGGCAGCGCTGGCGGGTCGCCCACGCCACCGAGTACACCGACCGCGGCTACCTGGTCTACTCCGACGTGCTGCCGGTGCGGGAGCCGTCCGGCCGCCGTTACCTCACCTCGGCCCGCGTCGAGCGCCTGGCCGGCCCGGACGGCAAGCTGCTCGGCAGCACCGACGGCGTCACCGACCCGGTCGCCGTACCGGAGTGCCGGGCCGTCGAGCTGACCGCGACGCTGCGACCCACGACGTCGCTGCCGCGCGGCCTGGCCGCGGACCGCGTCCTCGACCTGGGTACGGCCACCGAAGCGCCCCGCTACCCCCTGGTACGCGACGAGACGGGCGCCGGCAGGCGCGCGCTGACCGGGTTGGACACCTGCGTGCTCGCCGGCGAACGGGGACCGTTCGGCAGCGTGCCGCGGCGCATCGGCGACCGCGACGCGCCCCGATCCGCGCCGGAGTCCTGGCCGATGGCGAAGATCACCACGCGTTCACTCGGCTCGGTGGCTCTCGGTGAGGGCGAGCCGGGCGAGCTGGAGCAGCTCAGCTGGGAGACCTCGGGCGGGACGATGACGGCTGTGGTCTACCGCCCGGCCGACGGCGGCACCCCGGTGGTCTCCCCCGCCGACCGGTCCACCACGCTTCAGGCGTACCACCTGCCGATGCCGGGCCGCCCGCTGGCGGTGCTGTCCTGGCGTACCCGGGACGTCTCGTTCTCCGCTCCGCCCGGCACGACGCGCCTGGTCGACCGTCCCGGCCTGGTGGTCGTCGAGCACACCGACCAGAGGCAGACGTTCAGCCTGGCCGGCACCGAGAAAACCTGGTACCGCTCCCTCCCCACCCCCTGACCGGCCCCCCGTGGTCGGCCCACCCCGTCGATCATGAAGTTGACCGCGACAAACCGGACACGAACCACCGCCAACCTCATGATCGCCCCACCGGGTCAACGGGGGCTGAGCCGCATGCCCAGGTAGGGGGTCTCGGCTGGGCCGGGGCGGGAGGTGCCGTCGGGGCGCCAACCGTGGCGGGTGTAGAACGCGCGGGCCCGGGTGTTGCGCTCCCACACCTCCAGCACGCCCAGCGCCAGCCCCTCGTCCGCCAGGTGACGCACGAACAGCGCGTGCAACGCACTCCCCACGCCTCGCCCCCACACCTTCGGGTCGACGTGGATCTGGTAGAGCTGCGCCGTCGTCCGCGGATCCCGGGCGGGCGAATGCGGCGGCCCCATGGCCAGCACGCCGGCCACGGCACCGTCCACGACGGCGACTCGCACCCGCTTGTGCGCCGAGGTGATCGCCGCCGCCCAGCCCTCCCGTTGCTCCCGGGCCAGCTCCGGCGTGAGCACCTCCCCGACCGGCAGCCCACCGGCCCCGTAGTAGGCCACCCGCGCCCGGCTGTGCAGCCCGACGATCCCCGAGAGATCCCCCAACCCAGCCTCGCGAATCTCCACAACACCCTCCCTCGACCCCAGACACCCGGCGATCTTGCGGTTGCGGCCCTCCCTTATCGGGCGAAGCCGACATCAGGAGGGCCGCAAGTGCAAGATCAACGCAGCGGGGCGGGTCAGCTCTGGGCTCGGGCTCCGTTGGGGGCGGGGTCGACCGGGGCGGCGTCCAGGCCGGAGATCCAGCCGGTGACGTCGCGGGCCACGTCCTGCGCGGTCAGCCGCAGGTCGGCCAGGATCTGCGCGCGGCTGCCGTGCGGGTGCCAGTCGGCCGGTACGCCCAGGTCCTTGACCGGTACGCGGACGTCGGCGTCACGCATCGCCTGGGCCAGCGCGGAACCGACGCCGCCGATGCGCACGCCGTCCTCCACGGTGACCACGAGCCGGTGCCCGGCGGCCAGCTCGACCAGTTCGGCCGGCACCGGGCGCACCCAGCGCGGGTCGACCACGGTCACGCCGTAGCCCTGCTCGGCGACCCGGGTGGCGACCTCCACGCCGAGGCCGGCGAACGAGCCGACCGCTACCAGCAGCACGTCGGTACGCGCCGACTCGGCCAGCACGTCGACCGGGCCGACCCGGCGTACGGCCGGCAGGTCGGCGGCGACGGTGCCGGTCGGGAAGCGCAGGATGGTCGGGCCGTCGTCGACGGCGACCGCCTCGCGCAGCTCCTCGCGCAGCGTGGCCGAGTCGCGGGGCGCGGCGATGCGCAGGCCGGGCACCACGCCGAAGACCGACATGTCCCAGATGCCGTAGTGGCTGGGCCCGTCCGGGCCGGTGATGCCGGCCCGGTCCAGCACGAACGTGACGGGCAGCTTGTGCATGGCCACGTCCAGCAGGACCTGGTCGAAGGCGCGGTTGAGGAACGTGGCGTAGACCGCGACGACCGGGTGCAGCCCGCCCATCGCGAGGCCGGCGGCGGAGGTGGCCGCGTGCTGCTCGGCGATGCCCACGTCGTACACCCGCTCCGGGTACTTGCGGGCGAGCGTGGCGATGCCGGTGGGCTCGGCCATGGCGGCGGTGATGCCGACCACGTCGGGGCGCTCGTCGGCGATCGCGACCAGCTCGTCGGCGAAGACGTTCGTCCACTTCACCGACGGCACGGCGAGCAGCTTGCCGGTCTCGGCGTCGAACGCGCCGGGGCCGTGCAGGCAGTCGGCCTCGTCATCCTCGGCCGGGCGGTAGCCGTAGCCCTTGCGGGTGACCGCGTGCACGATCACCGGGCCGCCGAAGTTCTTCGCGGCGCGCAGCGCGGCCTCGACGGCCGGCACGTCGTGGCCGTCGACCGGGCCGACGTACTTGATGCCGAGGTCCTCGAACATGGCCTGCGGGGCGACCGCGTCCTTGATGCCCTTCTTGACCGCGTGCAGCACCTCGTACATCGGCTTGCCGACGAACGGGGTGTTGCCCAGCGCGTCCTTGACCGTGTCGAGCACCTTCTCGTAGCCGGGGTTGAGCCGCAGCGACGACAGATGGTCGGCGAGGCCGCCGATGGTCGGCGAGTAGGACCGGCCGTTGTCGTTTACGACGATCACCAGCGGGTTGCCGGCGGTGGCGATGTTGTTCAGCGCCTCCCAGCACATGCCGCCGGTGAGTGCGCCGTCGCCGACCACGGCGACCACCGAGCGCTTCTCGCCGCGCAGCGCGTACGCCTTGGCCAGCCCGTCGGCGTACGACAGGGCGGTGGAGGCGTGCGAGTTCTCGATCAGGTCGTGCTCGCTCTCCGCCTGGCTGGGGTAGCCGGAGAGGCCACCGCGCTGGCGGAGCTTGTCGAAGCCCTCCTGCCGGCCGGTGAGGATCTTGTGCACGTAGGCCTGGTGGCCGGTGTCGAAGAGGAGCCGGTCGCGCGGGGAGTCGAAGACCCGGTGCATCGCCAGGGTCAGCTCGACCACACCGAGGTTGGGGCCGACGTGGCCGCCGGTGCGGGAGACCTTGGCGATCAGGAAGTCACGGATCTCGGCGGCGAGGATGTCCAGCTGCTCGGCGGTCATCCGCTTCACGTCCTGCGGGCCGTGGACGGTGCCCAGCAGCCGACCGTGGTTGGCCGTGCCCTCTTCAACACTCATGACCGGAGAGTCTATCGGCCGCTGAACAGTCCGCAGCTCGGCCGTGCATCGACCCAGGTCAGGCGTCCACCACCAGCCGCCGGGGCGCGGGTGGGCGCGGCGCGGCGGCGGACGGGCCCGCAGGGGTCCAGGAGCCCAGCACGGCGGCCCGGGACGCCCCGGTCACCGAGGGCACCGCGCCGGGTAGCCCGTGCCAGGACAGCCAGCCCAGCAGCGCGAACGCGTACGCCTCCTTGGCCTGCGCCGGCACGCCCAGCTCGTCGGTGGTGCGCAGCCGCCAGCGCCCCGCGCCCAGCGCGGCCAGCCGCGCCCGGAGTGTGGGATTACGCACTCCCCCGCCGGCAGCCACCACCTCGGTGACGCGGTGCCTGTCGCAGGCGTCGGCCACCGTCCGGGCGGTCAGTTCGGTGAGCGTGGCCAGCACGTCGTCGGCACCGACCGGCTCACCGAGCGCGGCCAGGGCGGTGTCCAGGTAGCCGCCGTGGAACAGCTCCTTGCCCGTCGACTTGGGCGGCGGCGCGGCGTAGTACGGCTCGGCGAGCAGCCGGCTCAGCAGCGCCTCGTGCACCCGACCGGCCGCGGCGCGGGCACCGTCGACGTCGCAGGGCCGGTCCAGGAAGCGCCGGGCGGCGGCGTCTAGCAGCGCGTTGGCCGGGCCCACGTCGTACCCGAGGACGGGTGCCCCGGGCGCGACCACAGTGAGGTTCGCGATGCCCCCGAGGTTCAACGCGGCCCTGGCACCGGCCTCCGGGTCGAGCAGCAGCGCGTCGAACGCCGGGACCAGCGGCGCGCCCTGGCCGCCCGCCGCGACGTCCGCCGAGCGCAGGTCGTGCAGCACCGGTACGCCCACCCGGGCGGCCACCCGGGCCGGCGCGCCGAGCTGGAGCGTGCCGCGCACCCGGCCGTCCTCGACCCAGTGGAAGACCGTCTGCCCGGGCGACACGACCGCGTCGGCCGCTCCCCCGGCCAGCTCGACGCCGAGGGCCGCCGCGTCCGCGAACACCTCGCCGAGCCGGTTGTCCAGCCGGCAGACCGCCTCGATGGTGGTGGCCGCCGGGGGCAGCAGCGCGCCGATCTCGGCCCGCAGGTCGTCCGGGTACGCCAGCTCCCGGTGCCCGAGCGGCCGCAGCCGCAGCGTGTCGCCGTCGGCGGTGAACTCGGCCGCGGCCACGTCCACGCCGTCGTAGGACGTGCCCGACATCAGCCCGACGATCTTCATCGGGTCAGGCTAGCCAGGCAGGAACAGCCCGACCAGCTCCACGTGCTGGGTCATCGGGAACAGGTCGAAGCCGCGCAGCGCGGCCAGCCGCCACCCCGCCTCGGTGAACGTGCGCACGTCCCGGGCGAACGCGGCCGGGTCGCAGGCCACGTAGGCGACCGCGCGGGGCCGGGCGGCCACCACACCGCGCACCACGGGCGCGCCCGCGCCGGAGCGCGGCGGGTCGAGCACCACCAGGTCGACCGGTCCGGTGATCCGGCGCCGGGACAGCGCGGCCTCCACCCGGGCCGCCACCACCTCGACGCCGGCCAGGTCGGCCAGGTTCTCCCGTGCCGCGGCCACCCCGTCCGGCGCCGACTCGACGAGCGTCACCCGGGCGCCGCCGACCCGCTCGGCGAGCGCGGCGGCGAACAGCCCGGCCCCGCCGTACAGGTCCCAGGCGGTCTCGCCGGGCCTCGGGTCGAGCAGGTCGAGCACCGCGCCGGTCAGCGCGTCCGCCGCCGCCGGGTGCACCTGCCAGAACCCGGAGGCGGGCAGCGTGAAGGACCGCCCGGCCGCCGTCTCCCGGACCCGCTCCGGCCCGCTCACCGCCGTCGGAACCCCGTCGGCGTACGCGACCACCGCGACGTCACCGCCGGTGCTGGCGACCGTCTCCACCGCGTCGGCGTCCGGCCAGCGGGCGCCGGTGGGCGGGAGCACCGGCAGCTCCTGGATCGCCGGGTGCGCGATCAGGCACCGCTCGATCGGCACGACCTCGTGCGAGCGGTGCTTGAGCAGCCCGGCCCGGCCGGCCGCGTCGACCGCGTAGCGGACCCGGGACCGCCAGCCCAGCTGCCCGCCGGGCAGTGCCTCGACGCGTACGCCGAGCGCGTCGATCTGCTCGGTGGTGAGTCCGCCCAGCCGGGTGAGCTGCTCGCGCACCACTGTGAGCTTCCAGTCGAGCTGGGCGACCGGGGCGACGTGCTGGAGGTCGCAGCCGCCGCACCGCCCCGGCCGGGCGTACGGACACGGCGGTGTCACCCGGTCCGGCGAGGCGTCCAGGATCTCCACCGCGTCGGCGCGGGCGAAACCCCGGTGCAGCTCGGTCACCTCGGCCACCACCCGCTCACCTGGCAGCGCGTGCCGGACGAAGACCACCTGCCCGCCGACCCGGGCCACGCAGTGCCCGCCCGGCGCGACCGCGTCGACGCTCAGCTCGACCCGCTCGGCCTCCTCCAGCCCGGGCCGCTCCGCCGCCGGCACGGAACCGGGTCGCTCCACCGCCGGCGCGGGATCGGCCGGTGCGGGACCGGAACGCTCGCCGTTGATCATGACAGCTCCTCGCGCTCGGCGGACGGCGTGGACGCCACCGGCGGTGGCAGCGTGCTCTGCGGCGCCACCCGGGGGCCGCGCGCCGGGCCCCGGCTGAGCGTCGCGTCCAACCGGTCCAGGTTCTTGCTCGCGGTGGACGCGAGCTGCCACGGCACGCTTGTCACCATCACGCCCGGCTCGAACAGCAGCCGCCCCTTGAGCCGCAGCGCGCTCTGGTTGTGCAGCAGGTTCTCCCACCAGCGGCCCACCACGTACTCGGGGATGAAGACGGTGACCACGTCGCGGGGCGACTCCCGGCGCACCGACGCGACGAAGTTGAGGATCGGGCGGGTGATCTCCCGGTACGGGGAGTCGATCACGGTGAGCGGCACCGGCAGCTCGCGGCGCTCCCAGTCGGCCTGGAGTTCGCGGGTGTCCTGCTCGTCCACGTTGACGGTGACGGCGGTGAGCGTGTCCGGCCGGGTGGCCCGGGCGTACGCGACCGCCCGCAGCGTCGGCTTGTGCAGCTTGCTGACCAGCACGATGGCGTGGTTGCGGGCGGGCAGCACGCCCCGCTGCTCGGTCGGCTCCAGTTCCTCGGCGATCCGGTCGTAGTGCCGGCGGATGCCGAGCATCACCACGTACATCATGGCCATCGCGACGATCGCGATCCACGCCCCGAGCAGGAACTTCGTGGCCAGCACGATGATCAGCACGACGCCGGTCATGACCATGCCGAACGTGTTGATCGCCCGGGAACGGACCATCCGCCGGCGCGCCTCCGGGTCCCGCTCGCGGCGCAGGTGCCGGTTCCAGTGCCGGATCATGCCGGCCTGGGAGAGCGTGAACGAGACGAACACCCCGACGATGTAGAGCTGGATGAGCTTGGTGACCTCGGCCTGGAACCCGATGATCAGCACTACCGCGAAGACGGCCAGGAACACGATGCCGTTGGAGAACGCCAGCCGGTCGCCCCGGGTGTGCAACTGGCGGGGCAGGTAGCGGTCCTGCGCCAGGATCGAGCCGAGCACCGGGAAGCCGTTGAAGGCGGTGTTGGCGGCCAGGAACAGGATCAGCGCGGTCATCCCGGCGACCACGTAGAGCAGGACCGAGCCGCCGCCGAACACCGTCTCGCCGAGCTGCACGGTCACGGTCTTCTGCACGTAGTCGACCGGGCCGGAGACGATCTGCGACCTCGGGTCCTCGACGAACTGGAGGCCGGTGAGCCGGGACAGCCAGATGATGCCGACCAGCATGGCCACCGCGATGCCGCCGAGCAACAGCAGCGTGGTCGCCGCGTTCTTCGACTTCGGGCTCTTGAACGCCGGTACGCCGTTGGAGATCGCCTCCACGCCGGTGAGCGCCGCGCAGCCGGAGGAGAACGTCCGCAGCAGCAGGAACACCAGCGCGAACCCGGTGACACTGTGCTCGGCCTGGATCTCCAGGCCGGCGCTCGGCGCGCGCAGGTCGTCGCCGAGCACGAAGATGCGGATCAGCCCGGTCAGCAGCATGCCGCCGATGACGATCACGAAGCCGTAGGTGGGGATGGCGAAGGCGGTGCCCGACTCGCGCAGGCCGCGCAGGTTGATCGCGGTGAGCAGCACGACCGCGCTGACCGCGATGAGCACCTTGTGGGTGGCCACGAACGGCACCACCGAGCCGAGGTTGGCCACGCCGGAGGAGACCGACACGGCGACGGTCAGCACGTAGTCGACGAGCAGCGCGCTGGCCACGGCGAGGCCGGCCCGGGGACCGAGGTTGACGGTGGCGACCTCGTAGTCGCCGCCGCCGGAGGGGTAGGCGTGCACGTTCTGCCGGTAGCTCGCCACCACGGTGAGCATGACCACGACGACCGCGAGTGCGACCCACGGCGAGAAGAAGAACGCCGAGGCACCGGCGATGGACAGCGTCAGGAGGATCTCGTCCGGGGCGTACGCCACGCTGGAGAGCGCATCCGACGCGAAGACCGGCAGCGCGATGCGCTTCGGCAGCAGGGTGTGCTGGAGGCGGTCGGACCGGAACGGTCGACCGAGGAGGAGTCGCTTCAGCAGCGAGGTGGGTCGGGCCACAACCGCCAAGCGTACGACCACCGGGCGCGGGGCGCGGGGGTGGTCGATCACCGCCGGACGGGCCCGCGCGGTACGGTCGGTCCCCCTGTCCGGGGCGGGACGTGGCAGGCTCGCAGACGACGGGTCGGCGGGCGGCACCGTGGGAGGAGCGGACACCGTGCATGTGGTGATCATGGGCTGCGGCCGGGTCGGGTCGACCCTGGCCCACAGCCTGGAGTCCCGGGGGCACTCGGTGGCGGTGATCGACCAGGACGCGGACGCGTTCCGCCGTCTCGGGCCCGACTTCGCCGGCATCACGGTGACCGGCGCGGGCTTCGACGGCGAGGTGCTGCGTCAGGCCGGCATCGAGCGGGCCGACGCGTTCGCGGCGGTGTCCAGCGGCGACAACTCCAACATCATCTCGGCCCGGCTGGCCCGGGAGACGTTCGGCGTGTCCCGGGTCGCGGCCCGCATCTACGACCAGCGCCGCGCCCAGGTCTACGAGCGGCTCGGCATCCCCACCGTGGCGACCGTCCGGTGGACCGCCGACCGGATGCTGCGCCACCTGGTCCCCGAGGGCAACGTGGAGATCTTCCGCGACCCGACGAGCACGGTCTCGATCATCGAGGTGCCGGTGCACAAGGACTGGATCGGCCGGCCGCTGCGGCAGCTGGAGCAGGCGGTCGGCGCCCGGGTGGCCTACCTGAACCGCTTCGGGATCGGCACCCTGCCCACCGCCTCCACCGTGGTGCAGGAGGGCGACCAGGTCTTCATGCTGGTGACCGACGACATCAACGGCCCGGTCACGTCGGTGGCGGCGGCGCCGCCGGAAGGGGGGCACTGAGCCATGCGGATCGCCATCGCCGGCGCCGGCAACGTGGGCCGCTCGATCGCTCAGGAGCTGATCGACAACGGCCACCAGGTGATGCTGATCGAGCGGCAGCCGAAGATGCTGCGGCCCGACCGGGTGCCGGCCGCCGACTGGGTGCTCGCGGACGCCTGCGAGCTGGCCAGCCTGGAGGAGGCCGACGTGGCCGGGTGCGACGTGGTGGTGGCCGCCACCGGCGACGACAAGGTCAACCTGGTGGTGTCGCTGCTGGCCAAGACCGAGTTCGCGGTGCCCCGCGTGGTGGCCCGGGTCAACCGGGCGGAGAACGAGTGGCTGTTCACCGAGCAGTGGGGCGTGGACGTCGCGGTGAGCAAGCCGAGGGTGATGGCGGCGCTCGTCGAGGAGGCGGTCACCGTCGGCGACCTGGTCCGGCTGATGACGTTCCGGCAGGGCGAGGCGAACCTGGTCGAGATCACCCTGCCGCCGACCGCGCCCTACCTGGGGCAGCCCATCCACGCGGTGCCGATCCCCCGGGACGCGGCGCTGGTGGCGATCGTGCGCGGCAAGCGGGTGCTGGTGCCCACCCCGGACGACCCGATCGAGGCCGGTGACGAGCTGGTCTTCGTCTGCACCGCGGCGGTCGAGGACGACGTGCGCGCGGTGATCCTCGGCCCGGCCCGCACGGACCGTGACCGGGAGCGGTCCTGAGGCGGGGGCCTCAGGCGCCGGGCAGCGGGGTGGGTGCGGTCTCCCGGGTGACCCGGCGCACCACCCAGACCGTGATCAGCAGCAGCAGCGCGTACGGCGGGTAGCCCAGGGCGAGCCGGGCCACGCCCAGCGCGGTGTCCTGGTGGGCCAGGTAAAGCCCGGCCTGCACGCCGACCTTGGCCAGCCACACCACGCCCCAGAGCACGGTGAGCTGGGTGAAGGTGCGTACCAGCCTGGGGTCGTCGCGCCACTCGGAGCGGCCCTTCGCGACCAGCACGGACCAGATCCAGCCGACCAGCGGCTGCCGGATCACGGCCGACAGCAGCAGCGCCAGGCCGTACCCGATGCCGTAGAGGATGCCGGGCAGGTAGAAGTCCCGCTCGTCGCCGGTGCGCAGGGCCAGCAGCGCGCCGATGCCGACGCCGAACAGCCCGTTGACCGCGTGCCGCACCGGCTTGCGCTGGGCCAGCCGCAGCCCGGCGATCAGCAGCGCCACCGCCACCGAGGCGTACACGGCGGGGCGCAGCTCGCCGATCACGTTGGCGATCACGAAGACCATCACCGGGATGCTCGACTCGACCAGGCCGCGCCATCCGCCGAGCTGGTCGGCCATCTGCTCGGCGAGGCTGGGCAGCCGCTCCTCGTCCTGCGGGCCGAGACCCGGCGGGGTGTGCTGTCCGGTCGTCACTTCGGCGACTCCAGCTCGTAGTACGGGTTGTAGATCACCTTGCGGTCGTCGCGCACCGCCACCCGGCCGCGCGCGGTCAGGTGCCGGCCCGGCTCGATCCCGGCGATGTGCCGGCGGCCCAGCCAGACCAGCGTGACGACGTCGGTGCCGTCGTAGAGGTCCGCCTCCAGGGTGGGCAGGTTCGTGCGGGGCGTGTAGACGACGGTACGCAACCGCCCGGCCACCGACACCACCTGACCCCTGTTGCACTGGTGGGCGGGCGTGCCGCCGGACTCGGCGCTCTCCCGGCGCAGCTCCTGCGCCTCGATCTCGGCCTCGCTCGCGGTGAGCCGGTGCAGGAGCCGCCGCAGCGACCCCCGGCTCTCGTCGGTCGTCATGACCTCCGCGTCACCCTCTCCACAGCGGGGCCCCGCATGCCCGGAACCGTCCCGCCAGCGTACGCGCAGTGGCGCGCCGACGGGAGCGCCGTGGCGCGTACCGCCGGCCGGAACCGGACACGCCGCGGGCCCGGCGCCGTGTCGCGCCGGGCCCGTGCACGTTCTGGATCAGACCTCCTGCGCGTCGGCGGCCTGCTGCTCGGCGACCTCGCGGGGCAGCCGCAGCGGCAGCGGCTCGCGCACCGGCTTGGCCTCCTGGCCCCGGTCGACGACCAGGCCGTCCAGGCAGGCCGCGAGCGGGCCGGCGGCGGCCGGGTCGGTGGCGGCCGCGCCCTGGAAGACACCGCGCACCATCCAGCGCGGGCCGTCGATGCCGACGAACCGCAGGTCGGTCGGACCGTCCGGGGTACGCACCCGGGCACGCAGCTCGGGCCCGTGCTCCCCCTCGACCTCCTGGGCGGTGGCGCCGTCGCCGACAAGCGACTGCCGGATCTCCTCGCGCACCTCGTCCCAGATGCCCTCGGAGCGGGGCGCGGCGAAGACGCCGAGCTGGAGGGCGTTCTGGCCGTGCACCAGCACGACCTGCTGGATCACGCCCTGCGGGTCGGCCTGGACCCGCACCTCCACGTCCGGCACCGCCGGGATCCGCAGGCTGCCGAGGTCGAGGCGAGGCGCGTCGGGTGCCTCGCTGACGTCGTACGGGCCGCGGTCCGGCGCCGACGGGGTCTCCTCGGCGTCGAGGACCCCATTGTCACGCGCCTCGTCGGCCCGCTTCCGGGAGAAGATCACTGCGCCCACCCTCCGCTGTTCACACTCACCCTGCCACCTCTTCGCTCTGCCCGCCGGACGGCGCCGGGACCAGCCCGGCGTGCCCGCCGGTGGATCCGTGCCCACCGGCGCCGCGCCGGGAGGCGGGCAGCTCGGCCACCGGCCGGAACTCGGCCCGGGCGACCCGCTGGACCACCAGTTGGGCGATCCGGTCACCCCGGCTGATCCTGGCCGGCGTGTCCCGATCGTGGTTGATCAGGTTGACCAGGATCTCACCCCGGTAGCCGGCGTCGACCGTACCGGGCGCGTTGAGCACCGTCACGCCGAGTCTGGCCGCGAGTCCGGATCGGGGGTGCACCAGCCCGACGTAGCCGTCCGGCAACGCCACCGCCACGCCGGTGGGCACCAGGGCCCGGCCGCCGGGGGGCAGCTCGACGTCCGCGGCGGCCACCAGGTCCGCCCCGGCGTCGCCGGGATGGGCGTACGCCGGCAGTGGCAGCTCCGGGTCGAGCAGCCGTACGGCCACGGGTACGACGTCTGTCACGGTCATCCTCTTCCGTCCGGTCCTGCGGGGTGCCCCTGCCATCCTGCCGGTTGCCGGGCCGCTCGCGCGCCGTACCCTCGTCTGTGTGCGTCAGTCGTCATCTCCCGCCGCCCCGCCGGCCACCGCCGCGTACGCGGAGCGCCTCGGGCTGCCCTGGTGGGCCTGGCCGGCCGGGCTGGCCGTGGCCGGCCTGCTCGCGGTCGAGCTCTGGATGGGTGCGACCGGGGTGCGCGCCTGGCTGCCGTTCGTGCTGCTGATCCCCGCCGCGGTGGCCGGCCTGTGGTGGCTGGGCCGGATCCGGGTCGAGGTGCGCGACGGCGAGCTGCGGGTGGACGACGCCCACCTGCCGGTGCGGTACGTCGCGGACGTGGTGCCGCTGGACGCGGCCGGCCGGCGCGAGGTGCTCGGCGTCGGCTCCGACCCGCTGGCCTTCGTGGTGCAGCGCCCGTGGATCGGCGGCGCGGTGCAGGTGGTGCTGGACGACCCGGCCGACCCGACCCCGTTCTGGGTGGTCAGCACCCGGCGCCCGGTCGAGCTGGCGGCCGTCCTGCTGGCCGCCCGCGACGCGGCCTGACGGTCCGCCCGCGCCGCCGGTCAGGACGGCTTGCCCGGCAGGGCACGCGCGGTACGCCGCAGGTCCTTGCGCAGTTGCTCGCCGAGCGCGCGGGTGGCCCGGCGGTTGAGGTAGCCGGCCACCGCGGCGCCGGTCAGGAACGGCCCGAGCGTGGTGAGGTTGCGCCCGAAACGGCGCATCAGGCTGTCCCGCAGCTCCCGGCGGGCGGCGGTGCCGAGCACCGCGCTCACGCCGACCCCCGGCATCATCGGGTTGACCCCCCGCTGGGTGGCCCAGGACTGCACGAGCGCCACGGCCCGGCCGGTGCCGCCGGCCGGCAGCGGCACCCGGTGGACCTCGTGCAGCTCGCCGATCAGCTTCAGCTCGATCGCCACCACCGCCACCGTCTCGGCGGCCAGCAGGACCGGAGCGGAGAGCAGGGTGGGCGTGACCGCCCACTCGACGGCGGCGACCCCGCCGCCCGCGGCGCCGACCCCGGCGGTGGCGCGGGACGCGTTGCGGACCAGCCGGTCGGCGAGCGCGTCGTCGTCCAGGCCGGGGAAGTGCCGTCGTAGCGTGGCGAGGTCGCGGATGGGCACGTGCGGGGCGACCTCGGCGACCGTGTCGGTCATCCAGCGCACCGCCGCGCGGGGCTTGAACAGGTCGGTGATGCCGCGGGAGCGGGCCTGGCCGACCAGCCGGGCCAGCAGTTGCCGCCGGCGGGCCGGCGCGATGTCGTCGGCGGTCAGTGCCGCGACGGTGGCGCCCAGCTCGGTGCTGTCCGCGCCGGACGCGCCGGACTCACCCGGCGTCGGGGCGGAACCGACAGGCTCGGGTGTCGCGGGTGTCGCGGCCGGGCCGCCCGGTGCCGGTGTCTCGGCCGGGCCGCTCGGTGCCGGTCTCGGTGCCGGTGCCGGGGTCCGGTCCGCGCCGGTCCCCTCGCTGCGCTCGCTCACCCGTCCGCCCTCCTGCTCCGCGCGGCGTGGCAGCCGCCCGTAACGAGTCAAGCAGCAACCGGCCGCCCCCGCACGGCGGCGGCGGCTCGAACAGCGGCGGCCACGTCGAGGCGGCCGCCGCTGGTGTCCCCGGTCGGGATCAGACGCACTCGCGGCAGATGAGGTCGCCGTTGCGCTCGACCGCAAGCTGGCTGCGGTGGTGGACCAGGAAGCAGCGGGCGCACCGGAACTCGTCCTGCTGCATCGGGAGGACCTTGACCGTGAGCTCCTCGTCGGCCAGATCGGCGCCGGGCAGCTCGAAGCTCTCGGCCACCTCGGCCTCGTCGACGTCCACGGCGCCCGACTGTGAGTCGACCCGCCGGGCCTTGAGCTCTTCCAGGCTGTCCTCGCCGAGGTCGACCTCGTCGCGACGCGGGGCGTCGTAGTCGGTGGCCATCGGTTTCACTCTCCAATATCGATATTGTCGCTGCCGGTTGTAACGCCGGACGACGCCGTTTCGGTTCCCCTGACCGGCCACCATCTCTGTCGGGCACCCGACCCGAGGAACGGTGGGCCGGGCTCGCCGGTGCGAAAGCCCCCGGTGAGCGCGGAACCTTACCCCCCTGTGGGCGAGGCATGTATACCGCCCTCGCGGGAGAGATGTACGCCTCCAGGCCCGAAGTTGTTCCCAATGTGACTCAGGCGACACGAAGATAGGGGTAGTCCTACCGGTTCACCGCGTGGCGCGCCGGTATGTCGGACTGTTTCCACGCCTGAGCCGGACAGGCGTTAACCTCAGCGGCGTACTGGACGGCCGACCGGTCGCGGCCCGACCGCGTCGCCCGCCACCACCCAATCACTGTCCGGGGAGCGCCCAGGATGAGTTTTGCGCGAGTGCGGGCACTCGTTGTCGTCGGACTGCTGGCGGTCGTCGCCTTGGTCTTCGTGGTCGTCGCCGTGCTGAAGGACAGTCAGGGCACAGCCGGCACGGCGGCCTCCTGCCCGGACGGCTGGCCGCTGGTCGACCTGCGGCTGCGGGAACAGAAGGACGTCAAGATCAACGTCTATAACGCCACCGACGAGGCCGGCCGGGCCGGCAGCGTCGCGGACGACTTCCGTAACCGCAAGTTCCAGGTCAAGAAGGTCGGCAACGAGAAGAAGGCGTTCGACGGCGTGGCCCAGCTCCGGTTCGGGCCCAAGGCCGTGGGCTCGGCGCACCTGCTGCGTGCGTACTTCCTGAACGAGGCCAACCAGGCCTTCGACGCGAACCGCAAGGACGACGTGGTCGACGTGGTCCTGGGCAACCAGTTCCAGCAGCTCGCCACCACCACCGAGGTCAACCAGTCGCTCGGCGACCTGGGCGCGCCACAGGCGCCGCCGGAGACCTGCCCGATGCCGGTCGAGAAGTAGGCGACAGGCGGCCCGACGACGCGGGGCGGTCTCCCTCGGGGAGGCCGCCCCGTCGCGTGCCCGGCACCCGGTCACGGCCCGCCGGAGGCGTCCAGGTCGACCAGCCGGTCGTGCAGCGGCCCGTGCAGCGCGGGCGGCGCGGCCAGCACCAGGTCCGGGCCGGCCGCCCGCCCGGACAGACCGGTCACCAGCAGCCCGGCCTCCCGGGCGACCAGCCCGCCGGCGGCCAGGTCCCAGTCGGCCAGCCCCTTCTCGAAGTACGCGTCCACCCGCCCCTCGGCGGCCAGGCAGAGGTCGAGCGCGGCGGCGCCCATCCGGCGGATGTCCCGGATGTGCGGGATCAGCTCGGTGACCACGCGCGCCTGGTGCGCCCGGCGGCGGGCGTCGTAGCCGAACCCGGTGGCCACGAGCGCCTGCCCGAGGTCGGTCGCGGTGGAGCCGCTCAGCCGCTGCCCGTCGCGCCAGGCGCCGCCGCCGAGCGTCGCGGTCCACTCCTCGCCGGTGACGACGTTGCGCACCACTCCCGCGACCACCTCACCGGCCACCTCGGCGCCCAGCGAGACGGCGTAGTAGGGCAGCCCGTAGAGGTAGTTCACGGTCCCGTCGATCGGGTCGAGGATCCAGCGCACGCCGTCGGCGCCGGCGGGGCCGGTATCGCCCGCGCCGTACTCCTCGCCCAGCACCGCGTCGCCGGGCCGTCGCGCCCGCAGCGCGGCGATCACCTGCCGCTCCACCGCCCGGTCTGCGGCGGTGACCACGTCGGTCACAGTGCTCTTGGTCGCGGCCACCGAGACGCCCTCGACCCGCATCCGGTACGCGGTGGCGGCGGCCTCCCGGGCCACATCGACAGCGATCGCGAGCAACTCCCCCGCCGTGGGCGTCGAGGTGATCATGTTTCTCCCCTTCCGGCGCGATCGGGACCGGCCGTCTCGTGCGCGGGTATCATCCTTACAAAGTCCACATCTGCGCCGAATCTGCGGTCCCGGACCGCAGGTCCGCCGTGCGGCGCGGGATGATCGCGGCAGACGGCGTTACAATTCACCCTGCCCACGCGCCACGGACCGCCAGCGACCGGACGGCCCGGGACACGGGGGTCCTCAACGACTCGCCCGGCGCGGCCGTCCCATGCTGCGCCGGACGACCCGGCCGTGCTCGCTCTTTCGCCTCCGGAAGGTCTTCGTGACAGATCCCCGCCAGACCGGCGCCGACGTTCGCTCGCTCACCGACACCCTGATCGCCCACGCGCAGAGCGCCGGCGGCCAGCTCACGTCGGCCCAGCTCGCGCGCACCGTCGAGTCCGCTGAGGTGACCCCGGCCCAGGCCAAGAAGATCCTCCGCGCGCTCTCCGAGGCGGGTGTGACGGTGGTGGTGGACGGCTCGGCGAGCACCCGCCGCCGCGTCGCCGCCGCCCGGTCCGCCACCCCGGCCTCCCGCGCGACCACCGCCAAGACCACGAAGAAGGCCGCCGCGCCCGCCCCGAAGCAGGCGCCGGCCGCCGAGGAGTCGCCCGCCCCGGCCCCCCGGAAGGCGACCGCGCGCAAGGCCACCACCGCCGACGTGGCGAAGGCCGCGGCCCCGGCGAAGGCCACCAAGGCGACCCGCGCCACCAAGGCCACCGTGGCGGCGAAGACCGCCGCGGCCAAGCCGGCCAAGGCCGGCGGCAAGGCCGAGGGCGCCGAGGGTGAGATCGACCCGGAGGAGCTGGCCGCCGAGATCGAGGACGTGGTGGTCGAGGAGCCGGCCGAGCTGACCCGGGCCGCCGAGGCCGACGCGGCCAGCTCCGCCACCGACAACGACTTCGAGTGGGACGACGAGGAGTCCGAGGCGCTCAAGCAGGCGCGCCGCGACGCCGAGCTGACCGCCTCCGCCGACTCCGTGCGGGCGTACCTGAAGCAGATCGGCAAGGTGCCGCTGCTCAACGCCGAGCAGGAGGTCGAGCTGGCCAAGCGGATCGAGGCCGGCCTCTACGCCGCCGAGCGGCTGCGCGCCGCCGACGAGGGCGAGGAGAAGCTGGTCCGCGACCTCCAGCGCGACCTGATGTGGATCTCCCGGGACGGCGAGCGCGCCAAGAACCACCTGCTGGAGGCCAACCTCCGCCTGGTGGTCTCGCTGGCCAAGCGCTACACCGGTCGCGGCATGGCCTTCCTCGACCTCATCCAGGAGGGCAACCTCGGCCTCATCCGCGCCGTCGAGAAGTTCGACTACACAAAGGGCTACAAGTTCTCCACCTACGCCACCTGGTGGATCCGCCAGGCCATCACCCGCGCCATGGCCGACCAGGCCCGCACCATCCGCATCCCCGTGCACATGGTCGAGGTGATCAACAAGCTCGGCCGGATCCAGCGCGAGCTGCTCCAGGACCTGGGCCGCGAGCCCACCCCGGAGGAGCTGGCAAAGGAGATGGACATCACACCGGAGAAAGTGCTGGAGATCCAGCAGTACGCCCGGGAGCCCATCTCGCTCGACCAGACCATCGGCGACGAGGGCGACAGCCAGCTCGGCGACTTCATCGAGGACTCCGAAGCTGTCGTCGCTGTCGACGCGGTGTCGTTCTCGCTGCTCCAGGACCAGCTCCAGCAGGTCCTCCAGACGTTGTCCGAGCGTGAGGCGGGCGTGGTGCGCCTGCGTTTCGGCCTCACCGACGGCCAGCCGCGCACCCTGGACGAGATCGGCCAGGTGTACGGCGTGACCCGGGAACGCATCCGGCAGATCGAATCCAAGACCATGTCCAAGTTGCGGCACCCCTCGCGTTCCCAGGTGCTCCGCGACTACCTGGACTGACCGCGTACGTCAACAAATCGTGCCGGTTTGATCACCAGCCGTAGAACATTGATCGATGATCGGTCGATTGCCTGTTTGTGATCGTTGACGTGGCACCCTTGGTGCACGGCACACTGTCCTCCACGCCAGGTGTGACCTCGGTCCCCCGCGGGCACACAGGGAAGGCAGGGCCCGAGATGGGTGTTGCACGATAGGTGAGCAACCGAAGAGAGTGTTCATCGGTGACGACCAGAGGAGGAAGGCGATGACCCCGACCCTCACGCCGCCGCCCGAGACGGTGAGCCCCCCGGCCGCCGATGAACGGTGCGACCGCTGCAATGCTGCCGGCAAGCTCCGGATCACCCTCTCGGGTGGGAGTGAGCTGGTGTTCTGTGGGCACCACGCGAACAAGTACGCAGAGGATCTCGTGAAGATCACCGTGCGTTTCGTGGCGGACCCGGAGTTCAGCTGGCGTGGCGCCGATCTGATGGCGAACTGAGGTCCGACAAGAAGTCCACAACCCGACATGACCGGCCGGAGGCACCCGCAAGGGGAGCCTCCGGCCGGTTTTTCGTGTCCGGTCGAGCCCGGTTGACCCGTCAGAGGGTCTGCACGGTGGCGATGCGCTCCTCGAGCTGCTCGATCGTGGCCTGCGCGCTGGGCGGGCCACCGCAGATCCGGCGCAGCTCCGCGTGGATCTTGCCGTGCGGCTGGCCGGTGTGGTGGTGCCGGGCGGCCACCAGAGCGTTCAGCTGCCGCCGTAGCGCCACCCGGCGCTGGGCGGCGCTCATCGGTGGGGGCACCGCCGCCGGGGCCGCAGCGGCCGGCTCAGCGGTCCGCTGGGCGGCCCGGCGCTTCTGCGCGGCGAGCTGCTCGGCCTGCCGCTTGGTCAACAGCAGCGAAACCTGGTCGGCGGTGAGCAGACCGGGCAGCCCGAGGTATTCCTCCTCCTCGGGCGTGCCGGCCTGGGCGGCGGTGCCGAACGAGGCCCCGTCGAAGATCACCTGGTCCAGCTCGGCGGTGGCGGAGAGCGCGGCGAAGCGCTTCTCCAGCTCCCCGCTGGCGCCGTCGTCGCGCTGGGCGCGCTCCAGCAGGTCGTCGTCGAAGCCCTCGCGGTCCTTCGGCTTGCCGAGCACGTGGTCCCGCTCGGCCTCCATCTCGCTGGCCAGCCCGAGCAGGTGCGGCACGCTGGGCAGGAACACCGACGCGGTCTCGCCGGAGCGGCGGGCCCGGACGAACCGGCCGATCGCCTGCGCGAAGTACAGCGGGGTGCTCGCGCTGGTGGCGTACACGCCGACGGCCAGGCGGGGGATGTCGACGCCCTCGGACACCATCCGCACCGCGACCAGCCACCGTTGCTGCGAGGCGGCGAACGTCGCGATCCGCGCGGACGCGCCCTGGTCGTCGGAGAGCACCACTGCGGCCTTCTCACCGGTCACCTGCTCCAGCAGCTTCGCGTACGAGCGTGCCACCTGCTGGTCGCTGGCGATGACCAGGCCGCCCGCGTCCGGCATGCCGTTGGCGCGCAGCACGCTCAGCCGGGCGTCGGCGGCGCGCAGCACCTGCGGCATCCAGTCGCCGGCCGGGTCCAGCGCGGTACGCCACGCCTGGGCGATCAGGTCCTGCGTCATCGGCTCGCCGAGGCGGGCGGCCAGCTCCTCGCCGGCGTTGGTGCGCCACCGGGTCTCCCCCGAGTACGCCAGGAACAGCACCGGCCGGACCACGCCTTCGCGCAGCGCGTCGGAGTAGCCGTAGACCGAGTCGGCGCGGGAGCGCAGCAGCCCGTCGCCGCCGCGCTCGTAGCTGACGAACGGGATCGGGTTGTCGTCGGAGCGGAACGGCGTACCGGTGAGCATCAGCCGGCGTACCGCGGGCTCGAACGCCGCCTTCACGCCGTCGCCCCAGGTACGCGAGTCGCCGGCGTGGTGGATCTCGTCGAGGATGACAAGCGTCCGGCGGGTCATGGTGCGCCGCCGGTGCACCTGCGGTGCCATGCCCACCTGGGCGTAGGTGACCACCGCGCCGTGGAAGTCGGCGGCGGAGTGCAGGTCGGCGTTGCGGAACGCGGCGTCGAGCTGGATGCCGACCCGGGCGGCGGCCTGCGCCCACTGGGTCTTGAGGTGCTCGGTCGGCGCGACCACGGTGACCGCCTCGACGGTGCCGTCGGCGAGCAGTTCGGCGGCGATGCGCAGGGCGAAGGTGGTCTTACCGGCGCCGGGGGTGGCGACAGCGGTGAAGTCCTCGGTCCGGCGGCGCAGGTATTCCACGAGCGCCTTGCGTTGCCAGGCGCGCAGGGGCGGGAACGTGTCGAGCGCCGGCATCCGCGGTGGCACGCGTAGCTCCTCTCCGCCGCGGACGGCGGCGGGCCCGACCGGGGCCACGGGAGCCGCCGCCCATGAAAACGCCCTCGCGCATCCGGTGCCGCGAAGGCCGGTTCAGCATAACCAGCGCCGGCCGTGCGCCCCACTCGACGCCACGCCTGTCACATCCGCCCACCCCGGCGCACGGCGGTCAGGGCAGTGGTCCCCGGGTGCCGGTGCGCGGGGGCCGCAGCGTCGCCACCGGTGCGGACCAGCGGCGGCGCAGCGCGATCAGGCGCAGCCCGAACACGAGCAGGGCGGCGGCGGTGAGCGGCACGGCGGTTGCCTGTCCGGACGCCGACAGCAGCGCCACCGCGACCGACCCGGCGAGTGCGGCGAGGGCGTAGATCTCGCGGCGCAGCACCACCGGGATCTCGCCGGTGAGCAGGTCCCGGCCGAGCCCGCCGCCGATCGCGGTGAGCATGCCGATCATGCAGGCGCCGACCGCCGGCACCGCGGCGTCGAGGGCCTTGAGCGTGCCGATGACGGTGAACAGGCCGAGGCCGGCGGCGTCGAGCACCAGCACCGTCGTACGCAGCCGGGCGAGCTGGGGGTGCAGCCAGAACACGGCGGCGGCGGTGACGGACGCGGTGGCCGTGTACCGCCAGTCGGCGAACGCCAGCGGCGGAACCTCGTCGATCACCAGGTCACGGGCGATTCCCCCGCCGAGCGCGGCGACCACACCGACGAAGACGACCCCGAACAGGTCGAGCCGTTTCGCCACCGCCGCGGAGGCGCCGGAGGCGGCGAAGACCGCCACGCCGGTCAGGTCGGCGAGAAGAAGGGCGGTGGAGGTGGTCACCGCCGCAGGTTACGTGCACGGGCGGCGACGCCGCCCGTGGTCACTCGCGGTACGAGTCGTAGATCTCCTTGCACTTCGGGCAGACCGGGGAGCCCGGCTTGGCCGCCTTGGTGACCGGGAACGTCTCACCGCAGAGCGCGACCACGTAGGTGCCCATGACGGCACTCTCGGCGATCTTCTCCTTGCGGACGTAGTGGAACATCTCCGGACCAGTGTCCGCGTCCTTCAGCTCGGGACGCTCGAGAACCTCTGTGCTCACGACTACACCTCCGGCGTTCCAGTTTTGCAGGTCGGTCCGCCCCGGTCCACCTGGGCCCCGGCCGGAAGCGGCCCGTACGGTAACCGACGTGACCAACTTTCACATCAGTCTCGGTAGTGAGGTGGCCGACGCCCTGCGGGACGGCCGCCCGGTCGTGGCGTTGGAGAGCACGATCGTCTCGCACGGGCTGCCCCGGCCGGACAACCTGCGCGTGGCGCGCGAGATCGAGCAGGCGGTACGGGACGCGGGGGCGGTGCCGGCCACCATCGGCATGGTCGCAGGCGAGCTGCGGGTGGGGCTGGACGACGCCCAGCTCACCCGGCTCGCCACTGTCGACGGCGTGAGCAAGCTCTCGGTCCGCGACCTGGCCCCGGCTGCGGCGACGGGCGCGGACGGCGCCACCACCGTGGCGGCCACCAGCGCGGTCGCGGCGGCGGCCGGGATCGGCGTGTTCGCCACCGGTGGGCTCGGCGGCGTGCACCGCGAGGCGGCGCAGACGTTCGACGAGTCGGCCGACCTGGTCACGCTGGCCCGCACGCCGATCGCCGTGGTCTGCGCCGGGGTGAAGTCGATCCTGGACGTGGGCGCCACGCTGGAGCGGCTGGAGACGCTCGGCGTGGGCGTGGTCGGCTACCGCACCCGCCGCTTCCCCGGCTTCTACCTCACCGACGCCGGCTTCGACCTGGACTGGTCGGTCGAGTCGCCGGAGCAGGTGGCGGACGTGCTGGCCGCCCGCGCGGCGCACGGCGTGCACCACAGCGGCCTGGTGGTGGCCAATCCGCTGCCCGCCGACGAGCAGCTCGACCCGGCGCTGCACGACCGCACGCTCGCCGAGGGACTCGCCGCGCTGGCCCGCGAGGGGATCACCGGCAAGGCGGTCACCCCGTTCCTGCTGTCGCACTTCCACTCCGCCACCGAGGGCGCCAGCCTGGCCGTGAACGTGCGGATCATCCTGCGCAACGCCGACCTCGCGGCCCGGATCGCCGTCGCCGCCGCGGCCCTCCCCGCGGCATGAGCACCAGGCCGCGCGTCGTCGTCGTCGGCGACATCATCACCGACGTGCTCGCGGTGCTGTCCGGGCCGCTGGCGACCGGTTCGGACACCGCGGCCGGGATCCGGTTCAGCGGCGGCGGGCAGGCGGCGAACACCGCCGCGTGGCTCGCCGGGCAGGGCACGGCGGTGACGCTGGTCGCCGCCGTCGGCGACGACGAGACCGGCCGGGAGCGGGTGGCCGAGCTGGCCCGGATCGGCGTCGACTGCGCGGTGGAGCGGCACGAGGGCTACCCGACCGGCACCGTCATCGTCCTCACCCACGACGGGGAGCGGACCATGGTCAGCCAGCGGGGCGCGAACCTGCGGCTGACCGCCGCGCACGTGGACGCGGCGCTGGCCGCCGCGCCCGACGCCGGGCATCTGCACCTGTCCGCGTACACCCTGTTGGACGTCGGGTCGCGCGGCGCCGGCCTGCGCGCGCTGGCCACCGCCCGCGAGCGTGGGCTGACCGTCAGCGTCGACGCGGCGTCCGCGGCGCCGTTGCGGCGCGTCGGCGGCGCGTTCCTGACCTGGGTACGCGACGTCGACCTGCTGCTCGTCAACACGGACGAGGCGACTGTGCTGGCCGGTGGGCTGGACCCGGCGGCGCAGGCGCGGGCGCTGACAGCCGTGGCGCACCGGGTGGTGGTCAAACGGGGCGCGGCCGGTGCGGTGTGGGTGGAGCGCGGCGGCGTGGTGGAGTTCGCCCCGGCACCCGGGGTGGACGTGGTGGACGTGACCGGCGCCGGGGACGCGTTCGCGGCCGGGCTGCTCACCGCGTGGCTGGACGGCGCCGATCCGCGCGCCGCGCTGGCCCGCGCGGGTGATCTGGGCGCGCTCGCCGTGACGACGGTGGGCGCCCGCCCGGCGCCCTGACGGCGGTGGCCGGTCCGGGCGGTGCTCCGCCCGGGCCGGTCAGGGCTCGGCGTCGATGATCTTGTGGGGGTTCTCCTCGGCGGTGACGGCCGTGGGCGCGGGCTCCTCGCGGTGCCGGTTGCGGAAGCGGTTCGCCAGCCGGTGCTCCTCCTTGGGCGGCCGGTCGTTGGCGAGCAGCACGGCGAGCCAGGGCACGAGCACCATGCCGAGCGCGCACAGCGGCAGCCAGAGCCAGAGCAGCGGGGCCTTGGCGCCGACCAGGATCGCGCCCGCCACCAGACACGCGACCCGGATGGCCATCATCAGCACGTATCGCTTCTGCCGGCTGTTGAGCTGGTCGTCCTGGCTGCGCGGGGCGTCGGTGATCAGGATCGGCTGGTACGCCTGACGCTTCACCACGGACCTCCTACGAGGGGATAGGGCCCATCCTGTCACTCCGGACGGATGATCGGCGAAATTCGTGACAGCCGGGTACGTGTTACGTGCGTGGTACGCTTCGCCGGTGGCCAACCGGTTCAGCTTCACCGACGAGGCGCTGGCGAACCTGCGGGTCTACGACGTCACACCCGGGGAAGTCTGGGAGGCCCTGCACAGCAGGCGCCGGGTCATCCGGCACCTCGGCGACGACGTCATGGTGGTCTACGCGACCGACCACCGGGGCCGGCGGCTCGCCGTGCTGCTGGCCGAGGCCGACGGCACCGACAACGATTGGGACATCCTCTCCGCCCGCGAGCTGAGCGACGTCGAGGCCAAGCGCTACGACGAGGCGGTGCGGAGAGCACGCCGACGAGGAGGCGGTCACGATGCACCGTGACGAGGCGACCAAGCGGTTCCACGCCGGAGGCGACGCGTTCGCCGATCTGATCGACGACACGTCACCGGCGCAGCTGCCCACCCCCGACACCGACGTGCCGATGGTCAGCCGGTCGGTGCGGCTGCCGCTGGAGACGTACGAGCGGGTCCGCGCCGCCGCCGACGCGCGCGGCATCGGGGTCACCACGCTGATGCGGCAGTGGATCGAGGCCGGCCTGGCCGACCTGGACGACTCGGCCACTGTCTCGCTGGCCGACGTGCGCCGCGCGCTGGCGTCGCTGTCCCGCCCGACCGCCGCCTGACGGCTCACGCCTCGGGGCCGGCCTCGCCGGGCGCCTCCCGTCCGATCGGTGAGGCGGAGGACTCCGGCGGGTGGTGCCAGGCCCGGCGGGCGTCGGCGAACGCGACGAGCGCCAGCACGACGGCCACCGCGCCCAGCGCCAGCATCGCCGGCAGGGTCGCCAGAGCGGGCACGAGCAGCACCAGGGCCAGCAGGCCGGCCAGCCGGGAGCGGGACACCCGGCCGAAGATCTCGTACTCGAACCGGGACCGGGCGGCCAGGAAGAGCGCCGGACCGCCCGCCACGAAGACCAGCCAGCTCGGCGGGGCCGGATCGTACGGGTGGGCGATGACCAGCTCGTAGCCGACCGCGGCGCTGAGCACGCCGAGCACCATGAACAGATGGGTCTGCGCCGCCGACTCGGCCAGCCGCCCCGGCGCGCCGGCCGTCCGCAACGCCTCCGCCAGCAGGTGACCGGCCCGGTAGAAGTAGATCCGCCACAGCAACGCGGTGATCACGAACGAGATCGCGAACGCCGCGGCCGCCTCGCCGGAGAACTCCTTCCCGCTGTAGGTCAACCCGATGACCAGGATCGACTCGCCGAGCGCGATGAGGAAGATCTGCTGGTAGCGCTCGGCCAGATGCTCCCCGATGATCAGCCACTTCCGGGTGCGCGACGCCCCGATCCGGGGCAGCGGCCAGCCCAGCAACACGCCCAGGTGGTCCACGGCCAGCGCGACCACCCACAGTGCCAGGCGCGGGCCGGGCAGCAGCGCGCCGGCGATCCAGAGCGGGGCGCTGAACCCCGCCCAGGCAGCCAGCCGCAGCGGGACCAGGCGGCGCGGGTGCCCACGCAACGCCACCCCGATCGCCAGCGGCCGGCCGACCATCACCACCACGTACGCGAGCGCGAACGGCAGCGCCCGCTCCTCCAGCGCGCGCGGCAGGGTCACGCCCAGCACCAGGCTGCCGAACATGGTGCCGACCACCACGGCCTGGATGACGGCGCGCTCCGGCTCGTAGCGGCTGGTGACCCAGGTGGTGATCGTCCAGACCTGCCAGAGCACCAGGAACAGCAGCAGCGTCTTGCCCACCTCGGCGGCGACCGCCAGGGCCGAGCCGTCGACGCCGTTGATCAGACGCTCGGAGACCCGGGTCAGCGCGAACACGAAGACCAGGTCGAAGAAGAGCTCCAGGAACGTGGCCCGCCCCGGGCTGGAGGCGCTCCGCAGCAGCGCCCCACCTCGCTGCTCGGTCATCGTCCGCCCCCGCCCCCGTCCTGGCGACCAACGACAAGGGCTGCGACCGGTTGCGGCGGCACGGGGGTCAGCCCTTCGCGGCCTTCGCCTCCGCCTTCATCCGCTGCTTGAACTCGCGTACGCGGCGCAGCGACTCCGGGTCGGTCACGTCGGCCACCGACCGGTGGGCGTCCGCGTCGCCGTAGTCGCCGGCGGCCTCGCGCCAGCCGTCCGGGGTGACGCCGAACCGCTTGCCGAGCAGCGCGACGAAGATCTGCGCCTTCTGCCGGCCGAACCCGGGCAGCTCACCCACCCGGCGCAGCAGTTCCCGGCCGTCGGTCACGTCGGACCAGAGCCGGGCCGGGTCGCCGTCGTAGCGTTCCACGAGCACGCGGCACACCTCCTGCACGCGGGCCGCCATCGCCTTCGGGAAGCGGTGCAGCGCGGGCGGCCGGGCGAAGACCTCCACCAGCGCCTCCGGGTCGTACCCGGCCAGTTCGGCGGCGTCAGGCTCGTGGCCGAGGCGCTGCGCCAGCACGTACGGGGAGGAGAACGCCTTCTCCATCGGCACCTGCTGGTCCAGCACCATGCCGAGGAGCAGGGCCAGCGGGCTGCGCCCCAGCAGCTCGTTGGCCTGCGGGTCGATGGGCAGTGACAGCGTCATGGGGCCATCCTGCCGCCGATCGGGCGGCTCCGTGCACATCCTTGCCGGACGGCGCGTGATGTCCACCGGCCGCGGCTTCGCGATCCGGCTGCCAGTTCGGATCCGTGGGCACCAGGCGGATGTAGTCGTCGCTCACCCGGCTCAGTCTGCCCGGTGAACCGCGGACATCTCCGTGACGTGACGCGGCCCGGTGGATCCCTGGGAGGTCCACCGGGCCGCGGCCCACGGTGCGGTCAGGTCACCGTCGTCGTCAGTTGACGACGAAGAGCAGCCGGTTCGGCGAGCCCGTGCCCGGGCTGGTCACCTTGCCGGTGGTGGCGTTGCTGGTCAGGTAGCTGGCCACCTGAGCCGGGGTGTAGGAGGTGTTCGCGGAGAGCACGAGCGCCGCGGCGCCGGCCACGTGCGGGGACGCCATCGAGGTGCCGCTGATGGAGTTGGTGGCGGTGTCGCTGGTACGCCACGCCGAGGTGATCGACGAGCCCGGCGCGAAGATGTCCACGCAGGAGCCGTAGTTCGAGTACGAGGCACGGGCGTCGGTGCTGGTGGTGGCGCCCACGGTGATCGCCGAGGCGACCCGGGCCGGCGACGAGTTGCAGGCGTTGGCGCTGGAGTTGCCGGCCGCGAGCGCGTACGTGATGCCCGAGTTGATCGAGTTGGCCACCGCGTTGTCCAGCGTGGTGCTGGCGCCGCCGCCGAGGCTCATGTTCGCCACGGCCGGCTTCACCGCGTTCGAGGTGACCCAGTTGACGCCGCTGATCACGCCGGCGGTGGTGCCGCTGCCGGAGCAGTTGAGCACCTTGACGGCCACCAGGCGCACGCCCTTGGCCACGCCGTACTTGGTGCCGCCGACCGTGCCGGCGACGTGCGTGCCGTGGCCGTTGCAGTCGGTGTTGTTGGTGTCCACCGTGTTGGTGCCCCAGGTGGCCCGGCCGCCGAAGTCGCTGTGCGTGGTGCGGATGCCGGTGTCGATGATGTAGGCGCGCACGTTGGTGGCGGTGTTCGGGTAGGTGTAGGTGCTGTTCAGCGGCAGGTTCCGCTGGTCGATCCGGTCCAGGCCCCAGGTGGCCCCGGTCTGGGTGCCCTGGGTGGTCATGACGCGGTCCTGCTCGACGTACGCGACGGCCGGGTCGGCGGCCAGCCGGCGGGCCTGGGCGGGGGTCATCTTGGCGCTGTAGCCGGTGAGAGCGGAGCTCCACACCGTGCCGACGTTGCCGCCGTAGCGCTTGGCCAGGCCGGCGGCCCGGTCCGGCACCGCGGTACGGGCGGCGAGGGTGTTCGCGGTGCCGACCGCGTCGCCCTTGAGCACGACCACGTAGCTGCCGCTGACGGCGTCGGCGGCACCGGCGTACCGGATCTCCCCGGTGGGCGCGGCGAGAGCGGGCGTGGAGGCGGCGGCGGCGAAGGCCGCGGCGGCGGCCGTGACGGCGAGCGCACGCAGCGCGCGGCGCCGGGGAAGGGACACGTCGGGCATCGTCTGGCTCCCTACCGGGGCAGCCCGGTTTGTGGCCGGATCACCCCATCGACGGATGTTGGCAGGAATGCTAACCAGAGATCGACAAACATGAAAGAGATAGTTGCCGATAGATACGGTTCACGTTATGGATCGGCGGGTGCGCGCCACGCCGGACGATGCCCGAGGCAGGATGAGCACGTGGACCGTCACGACATGCTGCTCTCCCCCGCCGGGGTCGACGCGCTGCGCACCGCGCTGACGCTTGCCCGCTTCACCGCCAACGGGATCGCCGACCGCCTGGGCCCGCAGGGCACCGGCGCGGTGGCCCGCAACGACTACCGGGCCGCGCTGCGCGCCACCGAGGACCGGGACCGGCTGGCCACGCTGATCCGGGTCTTCATCTGCGACCAGACCGAGCCGGAGGCGGTGGTGGCCGCCGCGCTGGCCCCGCTGACCGTGGACGAGGCGCTGGCCGGGGGCATCGTCGAACGGCACGGCGACGGCCTGCGCGCCGGGGTGGACCTGGAGCCGTACGGGGACGACTGGTGGGTGCTCGCCGACGTGCCCGCCAGCGCCCGGCCCGGACGGCCGCTGCACGCCGAGCACGTGCTGGGCATCGGCGGCGCCACCCAGACGCTGATCTCGGCCACCGTCCGCCCGACCGTGGACACCGCGCTCGACCTCGGCACCGGCTCCGGCGTCCAGGCGCTGCACCTGGGCACCCACGCGCGCCGGGTCACCGCCACCGACGTCTCCGAGCGGGCACTGCGGTTCGCCGCGACCACCGCCGCCCTCAACGGGCAGGACTGGGAGCTGCTGCGCGGCGACATGGTCGCCCCGGTGGCCGGGCGCCGCTTCGACCTGGTGGTCAGCAACCCGCCGTTCGTGGTCGGCCCGGGCACCACCACGCACGTCTACCGCGACTCCGGCCGGGTCGGCGACGCGATCGGCGCGGAGCTGGCCGCTGCCGCGCCGGACCTGCTCACCGAGGGCGGCACCATGCAGTACCTGGCGAACTGGGTGCACGTCACCGGCGAGGACTGGGCCGAGCGGGTCACCGGCTGGTTCGCCGGCACCGGCCTGGACGCCTGGGTGATCCAGCGCGAGGTGGCCGACCCGATGGCGTACGTGAACCTCTGGCTCACCGACGTCGGCGAGAGCGCGGACCCGCAGCGGATGGCGGCGTGGCTGGACTGGTTCGACGCGCACAAGGTGGAGGCGATCGGCTTCGGCATCGTCTCGCTGCGCCGCTCCGGCCACGACCAGCCGATCGTCCGGGTGGAGGACCTGCGCCAGCGGGTCGAGCCGCCGCTCGGCGACCGGATCGGCGAGTGGTTCACCAGGCAGGACTGGCTGCGCGCCCAGGGCGCCCAGGGTCTGCTGGCCGCCCGTTACCGCGCCGCCGAAGGGCTCCAGCTGCGGCAGGAGGCCACCATGGGCGACGAGGGCTGGGCGGTGGACCGGCAGGTCCTGGCCATGCCGCGCGGGCTGCGCTGGTCGGAGGAGATCGACCCGCTGGTGCTCGCCCTGGTCGGCGGCGCCGACGGCCGGCTGCCGCTGCGCGACCAGCTCGCCCTGCTCGCCGCCGCGCACGACGTGACCCCGGACGAGCTGGCCGAGGCGGCCGGGCCCATCGTGGCGCACCTGGTCGAGCGCGGCATCGTCGAGCCGGTGACCGACTGATGCGGGCCGTGGTGCAGACCGTCGGCCGGGCCCGGGTGACTGTCGACGACGAGGTGACCGGTGAGATCACCGACGGGCTGCTGGTGCTGCTCGGCGTCACCCACACCGACACCCCGCAGGTGGCCGCCACGATGGCCCGCAAGCTGCACGAGCTGCGCATCCTCGACGACGAGCGCAGCGCCGCGGACGTCGGGGCGCCGCTGCTCGTGGTCAGCCAGTTCACGCTCTACGGCGACGCCCGCAAGGGCCGGCGGCCGAGCTGGACCGCCGCCGCTCCCGCCGAGGTGGCCGAACCCCTGGTGGACGCCGTGGTCGAGCAGCTGCGGTCCCGGGGCGCGAAGGTGGAGACCGGCCGGTTCCGCGCCCACATGCTGGTGGAGAGCGTCAACGTCGGTCCCCGGACCCTCGTGCTCGACCTCTAGAAGAACAGGCCCCGGCGGGACAGCGACTGCCGCAACCAGCCGTCGAGCTGGGCGGCCCAGTCCGTGTGGTCCGCGGTCGCGTGATCCACGGTGAACCGGCCGAACGCGTCGCGGCCCTCGGTGAACAGGCCGCCCCGCTTGTCCAGCTCCAGCACCACGTGGACCTGGCGCGGATCGGTCACGAAGGTGACCTCCAGCTGGTTCATCGCGCCCGCGTACTGCGGCGCCGGGTAGAACTCGATCTCCTGGTAGAACGGCAACTGCTGGTGCAGGCCGTAGATGTGTCCGCGCTCGACGTCGGCACGGGCGAAGCGGAAGCCCAGCCGCAGCAGCGCCTCCAGCAGCCGCTCGTGGGCCGGCAGCGGGTGCACCGCCACCGGGTCCAGGTCACCCTTGTCCATCGCCCGCGCCACCTCCAGCTCGGTACGCAGACCCATGGTCATGCCGTGCAGGTGCTGGCCGTACAGGTCGGTCAGCGGGGTCTCCCAGGGCACCTGGAAGCGGAACGGCACGTCGTGACGCTGCCCCGGCTCCAGCCGGAACGCACCCGTCATCTGGGCCCGGCCGAACTCCTGGTTGACGTCGTACTCGCTGTCGGAGCTCTCCACCTCGACCCGCGTGACCAGGCCGAGTGCGATGTAGCTCACGTCCACCGGGTGGTCACCGCCGACCACCTGAATCCGGCCCTCCAGAACGCCGCCCGGGCGGCAGTTCGGGTTGGCCAGCACCGTCTCCACCGACGGTCCGCCCACACCCATCGCCTGCATGAGCCGCTTGAAGACCACCACGTTCTCCGATCGTCAGTGCCGGGCCGGCCCCGACGGCCGGTCGGTGGCACGGTAACCGCGCCGGGCAAGGGAATGCCGGATTCCCACGTGGATTCCTGTCGGGTCCCCGATCGCCTCACTCCCGTCTCACGCCCCGACCGCCAAGCTGTCTGTCATCGGCCACCACCGCGTGGGCGGCACGGGACCGGTAGGCACGTCGGACACGGGGAGAACAGAGATGACCCAGCAGATGATCGAGCACCAGGACATGGACGTCACCCTCACGGACCTCGACGCCACCGACGAGCGCGGCGTCTCCACCGACCTGGTCCGGGCGTACCTGAACGGCATCGGCCGCACGAAGCTGCTCACCGCGGCGCAGGAGGTCGAGCTGAGCAAGCGGATCGAGGCCGGCCTCTTCGCCGAGGAGAAGCTGGCCCCTGCACCCCCGTCTCCGCCGAGCTGCGCGCGGACCTGGCGCTGATCGCGGCCGAGGGCCGCGCCGCCAAGGACCACCTGCTGGAGGCCAACCTGCGGCTGGTGGTGAGCATCGCCAAGCGCTACACCGGTCGCGGCATGGCCTTCCTCGACCTCATCCAGGAAGGCAACCTCGGCCTCATCCGCGCCGTCGAGAAGTTCGACTACACAAAGGGCTACAAGTTCTCCACCTACGCCACCTGGTGGATCCGCCAGGCCATCACCCGCGCCATGGCCGACCAGGCCCGCACCATCCGCATCCCCGTGCACATGGTCGAGCAGGTCAACCGGATGGTCCGGGTACGCCGGGAGCTGTCGGTGTCGCTGGGCCGCGAGCCCACGGTCAGCGAGGTGGCCAAGGCGCTGGAGATCCCCGAGTTCCAGGTGATCGAGCTGATCTCCTACGACCGGGAGCCGGTCAGCCTGGACCAGGCCGTCGGCGAGGACGGCGAGAGCGCGCTCGGCGACTTCGTCGCCGCCGTCGACCCGCGCACCGAGCCCGGCGACGCCGCCACCAACGGCGAGCTGCGCAACGAGGTCCGCATCGTGCTGGCCACGCTGTCCCAGCGGGAGCAGGCGGTGATCCGGCTGCGCTTCGGCCTGGACGACGGCCGGCAGCGCACGCTGGACGAGGTCGGCCGCGAGTTCGGCCTGTCCCGGGAGCGGATCCGGCAGATCGAGAAGGTGACGTTGCTGAAGCTGCGCGACCCGGAGCGGGCGAACCGGCTGGAGGCGTACGCCTGCTGAGCCACCCCTACCCCGACAGGCCCCGGCGGTTCGCCGGGGCCTGTCGCGCTTGATACGCCGGCCACGCCCCACCACCCTGAGACGATGAACTGGACGCTGGAAGTGGTGGTCGTACCGGTCTCCGACGTGGACCGGGCCAAGGAGTTCTACGCGCAACGGCTCGGCTTCGCCGTCGACCACGACACCGATCTCGGCGGAATGGGGCGGATCGTGCAACTCACTCCCCCGGGCTCCGGCTGCTCGATCGTCTTCGGCCGAGGCGTCGTACCGGAGATGCCGCCGGGCTCACTCAAGGGCCTGCAACTCGTCGTGGCCGACCTGGAGCAGGCGCGCGCCGAACTGGTCGAGCGGGGCGTCGAGGTGAGCGAGATCCAGGTGATGGGCCAGAACCCGCACCCGGTGCCGCACCCGCTGGACAACGTCGGCTTCGTCTTCTTCCGCGACCCCGACGGCAACGGGTGGTCGGTGCAGCAGATCTCCGCCCGCGGCTGAGCGCTGCGGCGCCCGCGGGCGGGCGCTGCGGGTCGCCCGGGCGGGCGCTGCGGGTCGCCCGGGCGGGCGCTGTTAAGAAGGGGCCCTTCCTCTACCGGAGGCGTTAATAAGGGGCCCTTCCTTACAACCGGCGCGGGCCGGTGTCCGGGCGGGCGGCCTCCACGCCGGTGCGCACAGTGGCGTGCAGCACCGAGATGCCGTCCGGCCGGGCCAGCACCGGGTTGAGCGTGAGCGACCGTACCCGGGGCTGCTCGTCGGCGAGCCGGCCGACCCGCACCAGCAGGTCGACCAGGGCCGCCCGGTCCACCGGCGCCGCGCCCCGGTGCCCACGCAACAGCGGCGCCGCCCGGGGCTCGTCGACCAGCTCGGCGGCGTCCCGGTCGGTCAGCGGCACCGCACGCCACGCCCGGTCGCCGAGCAGCTCGGTCGCCACGCCACCCAGCCCGAACCCGACCACCGGCCCGAACGCCGGATCCTCCACCAGCTCCACCACGCACGCCACGCCCGGCGCGACCATCGGCTGCACCAGCACCTCCGCGCCGAACACCGGGGCCATCTCCGCGTACGCGCGGCGCAGCGCGGCGGCGTCGGCCAGGTCGAGGCGTACCGCGCCGAGGTCGAGGCGGTGCCGCAGCCCGGGGGCGGCGGCCTTGAGCGCCACCGGCCAGCCGAGCCGGTCCCCCACCGCCGCCGCCTCCTCGGCCGAGCGGGCCGGCACCGAGTCCACCACGTCGATCCCGTACGCGCGCAGTAACGCCGCCGAGTCGGCGCCGTCCGGGCGCAGCGCGGCGTGCCCGGCCGCCCGGTCCACGTCGGCCAGTTCCGGCAGCACACCGGGTGGCCGGCGCAGCCAGTCCGCGTACGCGGTGACCCGGCCCAGCGCGCGTACCGCCTCCTCCACGCTCGGGTACGCCGGCACGCCGGCCGGCACCAGCCCGGCCAGGAACGTCGCCACCACCGGTTTGCCGGTGACCCGCGCGTCGGGCAGCGCCGCCGCGAAGTCGGCCACCGGATCGGCGAGCTGGCCCGGCAGCGGCGGCGCGAACACGGCCACCACGGCGTCCACCCGCTCGTCGGCCACCGCGTCGCGGAGCGCGGCGGCGTACGCGGCGGCCCCGGCGCTCGGCCCCACGTCCCGCGGGTAGCCGTCGGCGACTGTCAGCCGCTGGGCGGCGCACGCGGTCGCGGCGAGCCCGGTCAGCGCCGACGAGTTGCCCACCACCGCCACCCGCCGCCCGGCCGGCAGCGGCTGGTGGGCCAGCAGCACGCCCACGTCGAGCAGCTCGGAGACGGTGTCCACCCGGATCACCCCGGACTGGGCGAACAGCGCGCTCACCGCCGCCGCGTCCAGCGCCGGCGCCTCCCCCACGCCCGGCGATCGGGCCAGCGAGGCGAGCGCCACCACCGGCTTGCGGCGGCCGATGCGCCGGGCCAGCCGGGCGAACTTGCGCGGGTTGCCGAACGTCTCCAGATAGAGCGTGATGACGTCGGTGGCCGGGTCGTCCTGCCAGTACTGGAGCAGGTCGTTGCCGGACACGTCGGCCCGGTTGCCGGCCGAGACGAAACTGGACAGCCCGAGCCCGCGCCGGGACGCCTCGGCGAGCAGCGCCACCCCGAACGCGCCGGACTGGCTGAACACGCCGACCCGGCCCGCCGCGGGCAGCACCGGCGCGAGCGTGGCGTTGAGGCGTACCGCCGGGTCGGTGTTGGCGACGCCGAGGCAGTTCGGGCCGACCACGCGCATGCCGGCCAGGTGCGCGGCGCGGACCAGCGCGCGCTGCGCCGCCGCGCCGGCCGGACCGGACTCGGCGAACCCGGCCGAGATCACCACGAGGCCGTGCGCGCCCGCGCGGGCGGCGTCGCGCACCACGTCGGTCACCGCGTCCGGCGGGACCGCCACCACGGCGAGGTCGACGTCCTGACCGGCGTCGGCCGCCGAGGGGTACGCGGGCAGCCCCGCCACCGTCGCCGCGCTCGGGTGCACCGGCACGATCGCCCCGGCGAAGCCGCCGTCGCGGAGGTGCCCGAGCAGCGCCGCGCCGACGCCCTGGCCGGTGGTGCTGGCGCCGTAGACGGCGATGCCGCGTGGCGCGAGCAGCCGGGCGATCGAGCGGGCCTCGGTGCGGTGCTCCCGGCCGCGCTGCACCTCGAGGGTCGCCTCGGTGGGCGCGATCGGGAAGCTCAGGTGCACCACGCCGTCGGCGTACTGGCGCTGTACCTGGTAGCCGAAGTCGGCGAAGACCCGCAGCATCGTCCCGTTGGCCGGGAGCACCTCGGCGACGAAGTGCACGATGCCGTGGCGCCCGGCCGCGTCGGCCAGATGTTCCAGCAGCACCGAGCCGATGCCCCGGCCCTGGTAGGCGTCCTCGACCACGAACGCCACCTCGGCCTCCGGCGAGGCGGGGCCGAGTCGCTCGTACCGGCCGACGGCGACGATCCGCTCGCCGGCGAGCACCACGAACGCCTCCCGGTCGCGGTGGTCGACGTTGACGAAACGCTTCAGGTCGCGTTCCGGGATTCGCGGGTACGGCGAGAAGTAGCGCAGGTATCGGGTGCGCTCCGAGAAGCGGCCGTGCATGGCCACGATCTCGGGTGCGTCCTCCGGTCGGATCGGTCGCAGCTGGACGGTCGTGCCGTCGCTGAGCAGCACGTCCACCGGTTGTTCGACGGTGGTCACCGGTCGGTCCTCCCCCTGCCGCCGGCTCAGTCGCGCGGGTCGTGCGGGTCGAGCCCGAGCAGCGGGAAGACGGCCTTGCGGGTGGCCGCGACGGCCCGGTCCACCGCGTTCGGCTCGCCGCTGGGCTGCCACGGCAGGTACGACGGGTCCACGTCGTCGGTCATCCGCAACGGCACCTCGTGCCCGGGACGCCGCCGCGCGGCCAGGTCCCGCCAGCCGGGCGGGGTCGGCGTGGCCGGGTCGACCGGCTCTCCGGTGGCCACCGCGAGCAGGTGCGTCCAGGCCCGGGGCACCACCTCGACCAGCGCGTACCCGCCGCCGCCGGTGGCGACCCAGCGGCCGTCGCACAGCTCGTCGGCGAGCGCCCGCAGCGTGCGGTACGTGGCCGCCTGCCCGTCCACGGAGAGGTGCAGGTCCGCGAGGGGGTCCTTGCGGTGCCCGTCGGCGCCGCACTGGGTGACGAGCACCTGCGGCCGGTACGCGCGCAGCACCGACGGCACGACCGCGTGGAACGCCCGCTGCCAGCCGGCGTCGCCGACCCCGGGCGGCAGCGGCACGTTGACGGCGGTGCCCTCGGCGCCCGGTCCGCCGGTCTCGTCCGGGAACCCGGTGCCGGGGAACAACGCGAGCGGCGTCTCGTGCAGGCTGATCGTGAGCACCCGCGGGTCGCGGTAGAAGATCTCCTGCACGCCGTCGCCGTGGTGCACGTCGACGTCCACGTACGCGATTCGCTGCGCGCCGAGGTCGAGCAGCCGGGCGATGGCCACCGCCGGGTCGTTGTAGACGCAGAACCCGGCGGCCCGGGCGGGCATCGCGTGGTGCAGGCCGCCTGCGACGCTCACCGCGCGCCGGGCCTCGCCGCGCCACACCGCCTCGACCGCGGCAGTGGTGGCGCCGGCGATCAGCGCGCTCGCCTCGTGCATCCCGTCGAAGACCGGATTGTCCGAAGTGCCGAGACCGAAGCCGGCGAACAGCGGGTCACGCGGCGCGGACCGGACCGCGTCCAGGTAGGCCGGATCGTGGACGCGGGTGAGCAGCGCGTCGTCGGCCGGCTCGGGCTTGACCAGCCGCACGCCGGGCCGGTCCAGCACACCCAGCTCGCGGGCGAGCGCCATGGTCAACTCGACCCGGACCGGGTCGAGGGGATGGTCGCCCATGTCGTAGGCGAGGAGCGCCTCGTCCCACACCACAACCGTGTCGTCGGCCATGCGGCCATCGTCGCACGTGGGCCCGGGTGCGCCCACCTGACGTGCGCTCACCGGCCGGACGTGCCACCGGTCGCGACCGGACGGTCCGGGTCGGCCACCCACTCGCTCCACGAGCCGACGTACAACGCGGCGTCCGGGCGACCGGCCAGGTGCAACGCGAGCACCGCCTGCGCGGCGGTCACCCCGGAGCCGCAGTACGCGCCGACCGGCGCGTCCGCGTCCACCCCGGCGGCGGCGAACCGTTCCCGCAGTTCCCCGGCGTCGGGGAAGCGGCCCTGCGTGACGTACTCCGGGGCGGGCACGTTGACAGCGCCCGGCACGTGCCCGGCGACCGGGTCGACCGGCTCGTGCTCGCCCCGGTAGCGCGGCGCGGCCCGTACGTCCAGCAGCACGCCGGGCTCGGCGGCGGCGAGCCGGGCGGCCTGTGCGGCGTCGAGCACCGGCAACGCGCCGGGTGCCACAGTCACGTCGCCGGGCGCCGGAGCGGGCACGCTCGTGTCGACCGGCAGCCCGGCGGCCGTCCAGGCGGGGAAGCCGCCGTGCAGCACCCGCACCTGCCGGTGCCCGGCCCAGCGCAGCGTCCACCAGGCGCGGGCGGCGGACATGCCGTCGCCGCCGTCGTACACCACCACCGGATGACCCGCGCGGACGCCCGCGGCCCGCAGCGCGGCCTGCAACGCCGCCGGGTCCGGAAGCGGGTGCCGCCCGGCGGCGCCGGGCGGCCCGCACAGCTCGGTGTCCAGGTCGATGAAGACGGCGCCGGGCAGGTGGCCGGCGGTGTAGTCGTCGCGCCCGGGCGGGCCGGCCAGCCGCCAGCGGACGTCGAGCAGGGTCGGCGGGTCGGCGTGATCGAGTTCGGCGACGAGCCGGTCGGGCTCGACCAGCAGGTCTGCGGTGGCGGACATACGGTCCAGTCAACACCATCCGGCGCATCACCTCCGGCTTCGCCTGCGTCGATGGTCGGTGGTAACGGGTACCATCGGAGCCCAGGAGGCCGCAGACGTGAAGCACGACCTTGTTGACACCACCGAGATGTACCTGCGCACCATCCTCGAACTCGAGGAGGAGGGGGTGCCGCCGCTTCGTGCCCGCATCGCCGAGCGGCTGAAGCAGAGTGGCCCGACCGTCAGCCAGACCGTCGCCCGCATGGAGCGCGACGGCCTGCTCACCGTCGAGGGCGACCGGCACCTGACCCTCACGCCGCAGGGCCGCAACACCGCCGTGTCCGTGATGCGCAAGCACCGGCTGGCCGAGCTGCTGCTGGTCAACGTGATCGGGATGCCCTACGAGGAGGCCCACGAGGAGGCCTGCCGGTGGGAGCACGTGATGAGCGACGCGGTGGAGAAGCGGGTTTTCGACCTGCTCAACCGCCCGACCCGCTCGCCGTACGGCAACCCGATCCCGGGCCTGGAGGAGCTGGGTGACCCGGGCCTGGTGCCCGCCGACGCCGTCGAGGGTGAGCGCAACCTGGCCTTCCCCGGCCTGTCCGGCACCGTCGTGGTGCGGCGGATCTGCGAAAGCGTGCAGACCGACTCGGACGTGCTCCGGCAGTTGCACGCCGCCGGCGTCGACCCGGGCGCGACGGTGACTGTGGCGCAGGAACGCGACGCCGTCTCGATCGACCGCTCCGGTGACCGGGTCCGGCTGCCCCGCGAGGTGGCGTCCCGGGTGTTCGTCGCGGCCCGCTGACTCTCCGGCGGCCCTGACGTCCCGTCAGAGCTGCTATGGCGACCTTCGGTCAGAGCTGCTATGGCGACCTCCGGTCAGAGCTGCCTTGTGTCGATCACCTTGGCCAGCGTGACCAGCTTGCCGGCCGTCTTGTCCGCCTCCGCCTTCGCGGTGCCGGGCGGGGCGGTCCAGCGCAGCGTGGCGAGCCGGCCCTCGGTGGCCAGCCAGCCGACCTCGGCGGCCGGTCCGGACTTCGCGGTCTTGGGCAGCGTGCGCCGGTAGGCGGCCTTGCCCAGCTTGCTGATCTTCGCCGCGCCGCTGGGCTGCACGTCCAAGGTGAACGTGGCCGCGTCGATCGACGTCTCCGTCACCGACAGCGTCAGCTCCGGCAGCACCGCCCTCGCCGCGCGGACCACACAGGTGTGGGTGTCGCCCCGCTCCGTGGCCGCCGCCACATCGAACGTGCCGCCGGTGTGCTCGGCGATCACCGCGAAGTCGAGCAGCCGGCACGCCCCGCCCGAGGACGCCGCCGCCACCGGGACCGGCGGGGGCGGAGCGGGCGGTCCGGACCCGGTCGGCGCCTCCTCGGCGCAGCCGGCGGCGAGCAGGACGGCCGGAACGGCCAGCCAGATTCGGGCGCGCACGGGAGACCTCCGCGGTCGGCGGCGGGTCCGACCCGCCGGAGTTCCGTCGGACACCGTACGGGGTGCCCCAGCGGGGACGGAAGCCCCTAATCGGCCACGTACGGACAGTGCCGGCAGCCTCGCCCGCAGCACGTGCCGCGCCTCGCCAGGAAGCCCGCGCTGAGCACGAACAGCCCGGTCTCCGGGTCCAGGTAGCCGGCCTCCCCGGCGGCCAGTGCGGCGGCGTGCGCGGCCAGGATTCGTTCCCGCTCCGGGTGGTCCGGCGACAGCCGCGACGGGTGCGGTTCGGTCAGGGGCCGGTCCGCCAGCTCGTCACGCACCGCTGGAGTCTACGGAGTAGCCTCCTTACCCTCGCGCGACGCCCTGGGTGCTCACGCCGGTACCTCCCGTCGCGCCGGCCGTTCGGGAGGGACACTAGGAGCGGATGCGGTTGCGCCGTGAACCGGTCCGCGCCGACCGGGCATGAACGGGTGTGACGAACAAAATGCGCCGGGCCGAGGCCCACGAGCGGGAATCTCCTGGGGTCGGGCCGCCCGACGAGCCGTCGGACGACGACGTGATCCGCGCGTCCGTCGCCGAGCCGGAGCGGTTCGGTCCGTTGTTCGACCGGCATGCCGTCCCCGTGCACCGCTATCTGGCTCGCCGGATCGGTGCGCCGGCGGACGATCTACTGGCCGAGGCCTTCCTGGTCGCATTCCGGCGGAGGGCGTCGTACACCTCGGACGTCGGCGTACGGCCGTGGCTCTTCGGGATCGCCACCAACCTCGTGCGCCGGCACGTGCGGACCGAGGAACGCCGCTACCGCGCGCTGGCCCGGCTCGCCGCCGGCGAGGTCGCAGCGCCGGTAATCGAGGACGCGGTCGACCGGCTGGACGCCGCCGCCCTGCGCCGGGACCTGGCCCTGGCCCTGGCATCGCTGCACCGGCGGGACCGGGACGTGTTGCTGCT
This sequence comes from Micromonospora sp. NPDC049203, assembly GCF_043197215.1. Taxonomy (NCBI): domain Bacteria; kingdom Bacillati; phylum Actinomycetota; class Actinomycetes; order Micromonosporales; family Micromonosporaceae; genus Micromonospora; species Micromonospora sp. NPDC049203. Next base: position 238,395 of record NZ_JBICSV010000001.1, read on the forward strand.
CACCGCGTGGGCGGACCTGTCGTACGAGCAGATCGCCGCCGTGCTCGACATCCCGCTCGGTACCGTCCGCTCCCGCCTGCACCGTGCCCGCCGACTCACCCGACTCGCGCTCGCCCCCGAGGAGCCGACATGAACGAGATCGACCTGCTGCGTACGCACGGGCCGGACGCCCCGGAACCGTCCACCGAGACGCTCCGCCTCGCGCGGGACCGCCTCGCCGGCGAGTTCGCCGCCGCATCCGTACGCCGGACCGTTCCGCCGCTGCGGCGGCGGACGCTCCTGGTGGCAGCCGGGGCCACGATGGCGGCCGGGGCGGGCATTGGCCTCGCGGTACGTCCGCTCGACCGATCGGCGGAGCCGTTGACCCTGGTGGCTGCGACGATCCCGGAGTTTCCGCTGACCCTGCGGTCGCGGCCGGCGACGCTGGACCCACCTCGCTACAGCTACGCTCCGGGCCAGTTTCTCGCCGTATACCTGTCCCGCGGTGCCACCGACGACGTCTACCTCTTCGTCTGGGACAGCCGACCGGCACGGATCGCGACGACGTCGCGTCCGGTGACCGTCGCAGGCCGCCCGGCCGAAATCTACGAGGAGTCGGACCCCGGCGGACCCCGCCGGCTCGACATGTCGTGGGAACGCAGGGCCGGTCAGTGGGTGTCGCTGACCGGCCACGGCATGTTCGCCGACGACGCGGCGCTACTCCGGCTGGCCGAGCACCTCGTCGACGAGCCGCAGCAGGTGCCGCTGCGGGTCCGGCTGGCGCCACGCGGTTGGCGGCTCGCCTTCTTCAAGAACGACACCATCCTGACCCTGCAGGGCGACTCCTCCGACGAGACGCTCACCGTGCAGGTCGTTGCACGCCGTGACCCGGACCTGCTGCGCAACGTGATGGGGGCCCGGGACGAGCGAAAGGTCACGGTGGGCGGCCGGGAAGCCCATCTGATCCGCGCCGACAGTATTTGGTTCCTGCAGGCCGAGGTGCCCGGCGGAGCGGTGGTCAACCTGCAGGCGCCGCTGCGGCTCTCCGTCGACCAGGTCGTCGCGATCGCCGAGCAGATCTCGGTGACTCCGCGGCGGCCCTGACCGTCCCGCTGCCGACCCGTTCCGGCGAGGTCGGCGGCGCGCTTCGCGCAGCGTCCGGTTCAATCGGCCGGACGCTGCGCGAGCAGGAACGCCTGGGGCTGCCGCTCGCCGTCGGCCGGCGCGCGGACCGTCGTCGCCGTCACCGCGAACCCGGCCGCCGCGAGCTGCGCGGCCAGCCGCTGCGGCGACAGCCAGTAGACGTCGTACCCGACCCGGTGGCCGTATGCCTGCTCCCGGCGGTCGAGCCGGTCGCCGGCCTTCACCGCGAGCAGCAGGTGGCCGCCCGGGACGAGCACCCGGTGGAAGCCGGCGAACACCTCCGGCAGCAGGTCCGGTGGCAGGTGGATGACCGAGTACCAGGAGACCAGCCCGGCCAGCGACCCGTCCGGCACGGTCAGCTCGGTCAGCGAGCCGACCTCGAAGCGCAGGTCCGGGTACGTCCGCCGGGCCACCGCCACCATGCCGGGCGAGAGGTCGACCCCGCTGATGTCGAGGCCGAGCCGGTGCAGGTGGTCGGTGACACGACCGGTGCCGCACCCCACCTCCAGCACGGGCCGGCCCGGCCCGACCGTCTCGGCGAACGCGGCCAGCAGGGCCCGGTCCAGCGGTGGTTCCACCACGTCGGGCAGCAGCCGCGCGTAGTCCTCGGCGACGGTGTCGTAGGCGGCGCGCGTCTCGACCAGCCAGGCAGGTTCGGTCACGCCCGCCGACCCTAGTCGCCGCCTGCCCGGCTCGCCCGACCTGATTGATCATGAAGTTGACGGCCGTCGCGCCCGGCGTGTCGCGCCGTCAACTTCATGATCAACGAAGACAGAACGGGTGGGTCAGCGGAACCAGGTGAGGGACTGGCCGTGGCCTGTCGTCCAGGCCACGGGGTGGCCGTCGAGGGCCAGGACGTTGTGGAAGCCGTCGGCGGGTGGCTCGGGCAATGCCGCGTGGGGCAGCACCGACGGATCCTCGTTGGCGATCCAGTGGCCCGGCAGGCTCCGGACCAGCGCGGTGAACGCGTCCCGCCGTGGCGGCGGCACCTGGTAGAGCACCGAACTGTGGAACACCACGAGCGTCGCCCCGGCCGGGGCCTGCGCCGCCAGCGCCGGCAGGTCGTCGACCAGGTCACCGCGTACCAGCAGGGGCGGGTCGGCCGCCGCGATCGCCGCCGCGGCGCGCAGCCGCTCCCGGCGGTGCCGGTGTTCCGGCCAGATCAGCGCGTCCAGCCAGGCCACGTCGGCCGGGGCGGTGACGTCGAGCGGGTTCACGTCCAGCCCGGCCCGCCACACCACCTCCGGGCGCCGCCGCGGCGGCTCGACGCCGGTCAGGTCACAGTCGAGCACCGGCTCACCCCCGCCGAGATGCCGGTCGCCGTACCGGTAGGCGTACCGGTCCGGGTAGAGGCACAGCCCCGCGGACGCGCCGACCTCCAGCAACGCCAGCGGCTGCGGCAACGCGGCGAGCACCGGCAGCAGCACCGCGCAGCGCCCGGCCTCGTTCGTCTGCGTCGCCCGCACCCGCATCTGCGCCGCGACATCCGGCCAGTGCGCGATCACGTACGCGCGGAACGCCGCCGGGTCGTCCACCGGCCCGCCGCGCAACCGCACCACCCCGAACAGCAGGTTCGGCTGACGCTTGGCCGGCGGCAGCGTGTCGAGCAGGGCGAGCAGCTCCGGGTCACCGGCCACCGCCCGCGACAACCGCTCGTACGCCGGGGACACGCCGCGCGTCTCCCGCTCGGCGAAGACCCGATAGATGTCGGTCGTGCTCATCCCCCGAGCATTCCAGCTCGCGTACACGATGGGATGTGACAGTGGGCACCTACGGCCGTTTCGGCCGACGGGGACGAAGTCCCCGGGAGATCTCCTCCAGGTGCCGCTGTTGGTGCTCGCGCACCATGGCCTCCCAGATCTCCTGGTCGAAGTCAGGATCGAGCGGCACCCACCGGTGCGAGCCGTCGCAGTAGTGAAACCGTTCGTCGCCCGGCCGAATGACACTCATCGCACCCACCCGAGGAAGCGCTGATGCAACACCCCGGCCGGCATCCAGGTCAGATCCTCCGCCGCCCACACCAGATAAGACCCCATGTACAAGCCCAACGACACCGGCGCTCCGGCGAACTCGGCCCGCAGCTCACGACGCCGCGTCGGGCAGGGCCACGGAGCGCCACACCCACCGCAGCTCCACACCGGAAGAACCGGCCCGTGGGTGGTCACCGGAGGCCGTCCAGGAAGCGCCGGGTGGCGGTCCGCGCCTGCCGGCGGGCCGCCCATTCGACCTGCTGACAGGGGTACGGAGACAGGCGCGCCCACCATGCCCGACACCCCGTGCAGAAGCCGTCGAGGCCGGGTACGTGCACCGACAGGATCTGCCGGACCTGCGACTCCGTCACGTCTGCTCCTCTCCCGGCCAGTGGCCGCGACGGATCGGGATGCGATGGCGTGCGCGGCACGGCAGTTCCGCACCGCAGCGGCAGATCCGCCGCCACCGCCGCCAGGACCACACCGGCCGGTGCCGCCGAGCGAGGGTCAGCGCGACCGCCACCACGTACTCCTCGTACGACACACGAGTACGCATGCCGCCCTCCCAAATTTAGACTTCCATTTTGGAAGCCCAACTAGACTAAAAGTTGGACTCCTGTTTTGGAACCCTGCCGAGCGTGTCGCGTCATCTCGATGCGGAGGGCGATAATCAGCCGATGGTCAACCCGACAATCCAGCGCAGGCGGCTCGGACTCGCGCTCAAGCGGGCTCGGGAGCACGCCGGCAGGACGCAGGACGAGGCGGCAGCAGTCATCGATGCCGCAGCGAGCAAGATCAGCCGCATCGAGCTGGGCCAGTCGGGCATCAAGCTGACCGACCTGCATCTCCTGCTCGACCTGTACGGCGTTACGGGCGAGGAAGCCGAGCCGTTACGGGAACTCGCTCGTGCCGGGCGCCAGCGAGGGCGGTGGAGCACATACCGCAACGCCGTACCCGATTGGTTCCGCCAGTACCTCGACCTAGAGGGCGACGCGTCGGAGATTCGCTGGTACCAACCGGAGGTCGTTCCCGGCATCCTCCAGACCGAGCCCTACATCCGCGCGATGAACGCCACCGCCCACCCGCGCCCCAACGACGAGGATCTGGACCTGACGGTCGCCATCAGGCTTGAACGGCAGGCGATCTTGCGCCAGGAAAGCGGCCCAGAGCTGAGCTTCATCCTGAGCGAGTCCGCGCTCCGGCGGAACATCGGTGACGTCGACACCATGAGCGACCAACTCCGCCACCTCGTGGAGGTGAGCAACCAGCCGAACGTCTCGCTCCAGGTCTTCCCCTTCGACGCGCAGACCTACGAAACGGCGTCCTTCAACTTCATCATCCTGCGCTTCGGCGACGACGCCGGCTCGGATGTGATCTACGTAGAGACGTTCACGGACGCGGATTACCTCGACCGACCGGACGCGGTGCGGGCCTACACTCGGCTGTGGGACCGGCTCCGTGCCGCCGCGCTCGGGCCGGTAGAGTCGCGCAAGCTCATCCGGCAACTGGCGGATGAGCTGGCACGCTGACGGAACTGGAGGTGGCCGTGACAAGCCCGGATCGCCTCGGCCTCAAGTGGCGCAAGTCGAGTCGCAGCGACAACAACGGCGGCGCGTGCGTAGAGGTTGCCGCCGTCAGCGAGAACATCCTGATCCGCGACAGCAAGGATGCGGCCGGTCCCGTTCTACGCTTCGGGTGTCAGGCATGGCAGGCGTTCCTCCGCACTCTGCGCTAACCCGGACCTGCCGGTACATACACTTCATCGCTGGCCCTTAAGCCAGCCGCGAGGACGAATGATGGCAAGCGGGGCGCACGCCTTCGCGTACGCCCCGGCCCTCTAGTCAGCGTGAGTCACGGGGCGGATTCGGATCGTTCCCATAGCTGTCTCGCTCACGGATTTGACCGTTTCTGCCGTGAAGGTAGAACTCCGTCTGGTCCGCCCGGGCTACTGGCCGCCCAGCCCTCTCGGCTTCCGCCTGAGTCGGGTGCAGCGACGATGCCCGCTGATTTCCCTCCCGGACCACAGCCCACGCGCCGTCGCGAGGGACGACATGAACAGGTTTGGGCTTATCAGCCATGATTTTCTCCACTCCTACTCGATTAACTTGCTTGACCGAGCCGGGAGGAGCGAAGATCTGTCTCTGCAAGGAAACAGGTCGGGGCTCCGTCCCGGCTCACGAGCCCCGGGCGCGCCAACGCCCGGGGCTCGTTGCTTTCGTCAGCTGCAGCCGCTGGTGGAGCCGCAGCCCTCGCAGACGTAGCAGCTACCGGCGGGCCGCATCTTGGTGCCGCAGGTGAAGCAGAGCGGCGCGTCGGCGGCCTTGCCGATCACGGCCTCCAGCAGTTCGGTGCTGGAACCCACAGACGGCGCGGGCTTCACGGCCGCGGCGTCGGCCATCTCCTGCGCCGGCTGGGCGATCGGGCCGGTCTTCGGCTCGGGCGCCTCGACCGGGGCGGAGGCGGCCATCGCGGTGAGGTCCGCACCGCTCGCCTCCGCCTCCGCCTCGGCCGCGAGCTGGGCGGCCCGCTCCTTGGCGGTGAAGATGCCCAGCTCGGCGCGGCGGTCGTACGGCAGGAAGTCCAGCGCCAGGCGACGGAAGATGTAGTCCATCACCGAGGCGGCCATGCGCACGTCCGGGTCGTCGGTCATGCCGGCCGGCTCGAAGCGCATGTTGGTGAACTTGCTGACGTACGTCTCCAGCGGGACGCCGTACTGGAGACCGATGGAGATGGCCACCGAGAAGGCGTCCATCACGCCGGCCAGGGTCGAGCCCTGCTTCGACATCTTGAGGAAGACCTCGCCGAGGCCGTCGTCCGGGTAGGACGAGGCGGTGAGGTAGCCCTCCGCGCCGCCGACCGAGAACGAGATGGTCTCCGACGGGCGCTTCTTCGGCAGCCGCTTGCGCACCGGGCGGTACTCGACGACCTTCTCCACGACCTTCTCCGGCGCGGCGGCCGGGGCCTGGGCCTCGACGGCGCCCTTGCTCGGCTTGGCAGCCGACAGCGGCTGGCCGACCTTGCAGTTGTCCCGGTAGATCGCCAGCGCCTTCAGGCCGAGCTTCCAGCCCTCGAAGTAGATCTTCTCGACGTCCTCGACGGTGGCCTGCTCCGGCATGTTCACCGTCTTGGAGATGGCGCCGGAGATGAACGGCTGGACCGCCGCCATCATCCGCACGTGACCCATCGGCGCGATCGAGCGCTCGCCCATCGCGCAGTCGAAGACCGGGTAGTGCTCCGGCTTGAGGCCCGGGGCGTCCACCACGTGACCGTGGTCGGCGATGTGCTCGACGATCGCCTCGACCTGCTCCTCGGGGTAGCCGAGGCTGCGCAGGGCGCGCGGCACCGTCTGGTTCACGATCTGCATCGAGCCGCCGCCGACCAGCTTCTTGAACTTCACCAGGGCCAGGTCCGGCTCGACACCGGTGGTGTCGCAGTCCATCATCAGGCCGATGGTGCCGGTCGGGGCGAGCACGCTGGCCTGCGAGTTGCGCCAGCCGTGCTTGTCACCCAGCTTGTTGCCCAGCGTCCACTGCTTGGTCGCCTCGCGCTGCACGGCGGTCGCCACGGTGCCGGTCGGCTTGATCGCGTCGTTGGCGGCGGCGTGCTTGCGCATGACCCGCTTGTGCGGCTCGGCGTTGCGGGCGTAGCCGTCGTACGGGCCGACGATGCCGGCCAGCTCGGCGGACCGGCGGTAGGCGGTGCCGGTCATCAGCGAGGTGATCGCGGCGGACACCTCCCGGCCCTGCTCCGAGTCGTACGGCAGGCCGGAGGCCATCAGCAGCGCGCCCAGGTTGGCGTACCCGATGCCGAGCTGCCGGTAGGCGCGGGTGGTCTCACCGATCTTCTCGGTCGGGAAGTCGGCGAAGCAGATCGAGATGTCCATCGCGGTGATGACGAACTCGACCGACTTGACGAACTTCTCCACCTCGAAGCCGCCGTCGGCGCGGAGGAACTTCATCAGGTTCAGCGAGGCCAGGTTGCACGAGGAGTTGTCCAGGTGCAGGTACTCCGAGCACGGGTTCGACGCGGTGATCCGCCCGGTCTCCGGGCAGGTGTGCCAGTCGTTGATGGTGTCGTCGTACTGCAGGCCCGGGTCGGCGCACTCCCACGCGGCCTGGGAGATGGTGTGGAACAGCTTCTTGGCGTCGATCGTCTCGATGGTCTGCCCGTCGAGCCGGCCGCGCAGGTCGAAGCCGCCGCCGTTCTCCACAGCGGACATGAACTCGTCGGAGACGCGGACCGAGTTGTTGGCGTTCTGGTACTGCACGCTGACGATGTCGGCGCCGCCCAGGTCCATGTCGAACCCGGCGTCCCGCAGCGCGCGGATCTTGTCCTCCTCGCGCGCCTTGGTCGCCACGAACTCCTCGATGTCCGGGTGGTCCACGTCGAGGATGACCATCTTGGCCGCACGCCGGGTGGCGCCACCGGACTTGATGGTGCCGGCGGAGGCGTCCGCGCCGCGCATGAAGCTGACCGGGCCGGAGGCGGTGCCGCCGGAGGAGAGCAGTTCCTTCGAGGAACGGATGCGGGACAGGTTGACCCCGGCGCCCGAGCCGCCCTGGAAGATCCGGCCCTCCTCCTTGTACCAGTCGAGGATTGAGTCCATCGAGTCGTCGACGGAGAGGATGAAGCAGGCACTGACCTGCTGCGGCGACGGCGTACCGACGTTGAACCACACCGGCGAGTTGAAGCTGAACACCTGGTGCAGCAGCATCCAGGTCAGCTCGTGCGCGAACACCTCGGCGTCGGCCGGGGTGGCGAAGTAGCCGTACTCCTCACCGGCGGTGCGGTAGGTCTCGACCACCCGGTTGATCAGTTGCTTGAGCGACCACTCCCGCTCCGGGGTCCCCACCGCGCCCCGGAAGTACTTGGTGGTCACGATGTTCGCCGCGTTCACCGACCAGGACTCGGGGAACTCCACCCCGCGCTGCTCGAAGTTGATCGAGCCGTCCCGCCAGTTCGTCATGACGACGTCGCGGCGCTCCCAGGCGACCTCGTCGTAAGGATGCACCCCCTCGGTCGTCCAGACGCGCTCGATCTTCAGCCCCGCCCCGGCCTTGTTCCGTGACCTGCTGGTCGTCACGCCCTCGCCCCCCTCGTCGGCACGGTCACCCACCGCGCCTCGTGTACCTGTCAGAAACCCGAAAATGTCAGCTGATCGCGCCGGCGGCGTCCGCCGCACCGGCACCGGCGCCCTCCCGGGCGCGCGCGGCGGCCCGCAGCGACTCGATCTCGCGCTCGAAGTCGGCGAGCGAGTCGAAGGAGCGGTAGACGCTGGCGAACCGCATGTAGGCCACCTCGTCGAGGTCGCGCAGCGGGCCGAGGATGGCCAGGCCCACCTCGTGGCTGGGAATCTCGGCCGCCCCCTTGGCCCGCACGGTCTCCTCGACCTTCTGTGCCAGCAGCGCGATCGAGTCGTCGTCGACCGGCCGCCCCTGGCACGCCTTGCGCACCCCACCGATGATCTTCGTACGGCTGAACGGCTCGGTCACCCCGCTGCGCTTGACCACCGCGAGCACCGCCTCCTCGACGGTGGTGAACCGCTTGCCGCACTCCGGGCACGACCGTCGCCGCCGGATGAGCTGGCCGTCGTCGGCCTCCCGCGAGTCGACCACCCGGGAGTCGGCGTGCCGGCAGTACGGACACCGCATTCGCCCGACCTCCTGTCGTCGATCGCGGGCACACCTACCGGCTCGCGGGCACGCGTCGACACGGCGGAGCCATCGTCGGATGACCGTCGCCGAGTGCGCGGTGCGGGAGTGCGTTCGGTAGTGGAACCCAACCTGTGGGCAACTTACGCCCGTGTGACTACTACATCTAGGGGTCGACCGTATGCCGAACCCCAAGCGAGGTCAAGTTGGTCGGCGTGTCCGGCGCGTCATCCGCATCACGCCCGGCGCGCCGCCACCGAGGAGCCCAACGGACGGCCTCCCGTGCCGGTCACGGGCGGCCGCGATAGAACATCCGTTCGAGCGGCGTACCCTTCTATCAGAACACCAGTTCGGAAATCCAGGAATTCGGCGCGACACGCCGACAGCAGGTCGTACAGATGTTTGAAAATGGCCGATCTCACCTATACGGTCAGACCACACGCACCACGAGCCGACGAGGCACCCCAGCGCCGACCAGGGAGGGACGGACGTGACCGAGGACCGGGCCAGCCGGCAGAAGAACCCGCAGCCGAACGACGGGGCGGGTCCTCCGGCGACCCGTCGCCCCCGCACCGCCCGCAGCCGCACCGCCCCCGCGGCGGTGCGTCCGGTCACCCCGGTGGTGAGCAGCTTCCCCGACCCGGCGACCGTCGACCTGACCGCCCGGCAGCGGCGGATCCTGGAGTTCATCCGCACCTGGGTCGAGCGGCACGGCTACCCGCCGAGCGTGCGCGAGATCGGCGAGGCGGTCGGGCTGGTCTCCCCGTCCAGCGTCGCCTACCAGCTCAAGGAGCTGGAGAAGAAGGGCTACCTGCGCCGCGACCCGAACCGGCCGCGCGCCGTCGACGTCCGGGCCCCGGGCGAGGCCGACGACGAGGCCGCCCGCGCGCAGCGGCCCACCCCGGCGTACGTGCCGATGCTGGGTCGCATCGCCGCCGGTGGGCCGATCCTGGCTGAGCAGGCCGTGGAGGACATCTTCCCCCTCCCCCGCGAGCTGGTCGGCGAGGGCGAGGTCTTCATGCTCCAGGTCAAGGGCGACTCGATGCTCGACGCGGCGATCTGCGACGGCGACTGGGTGGTCGTCCGGCAGCAGCCCAACGCCGAGGTCGGCGACATCGTGGCCGCGATGCTCGACGGCGAGGCGACGGTGAAGACCTACCGGCGCCGCGACGGGCACGTCTGGCTGATGCCGCAGAACCCGGCCTTCGACCCGATCCCCGGCGACGACGCCACCATCATGGGCCGCGTGGTGGCGGTGCTGCGCCGCATCTGAGCGACAGCGACGCAGAAGGGGTGACCGGTCCGCCGGTCACCCCTTCTGCGTGTCGTCTCAGTAGCGGTCGCCGCGGTACTCCCGGCCGCCGGACACCGGGCCGTACCGGCCCCTGTCGTCGTAGCCGTCGTCGCGCCGCGCGCCACGCGGATCCGGTCCGCGACGCGGCGGTTCGGCCCGGCCGCCCTCGCCGCGCGGTCCGCCGCCGTTGGGCTGTCCGCGATGCCCGGCCCCGCCGGGACCGCCGCCGTAGGCGCCACCCGGACCGCCACGGCCCGGACTGCCCTGGCCGCCGCCACCCGGGCCGCCACGACCGGGACCGCCCTGGCCGGCACCCGGTCCGCCCTGGCCTCCTCCGCCGTAGACGCCGCCACCGCGCCCTCCACCGCCGGCCGGGGCTCCGCCGCCGCCGTACACGCCGCCGCCCGGCGGACGGGTACCGCTCGGAGGACGGCCGCCACCCTGGCCGCGACCGCCGTCCTGGGGGCCGCCGCCGTACACGCCGCCGCCGGGCCGGCCACCGCCGTAGACGCCGCCGGACGCCGGACGGTCGCCGTTGGGCGCGCCGCCGTAGACGCCGCCCTGACCACCGCCGTAGACCCCGCCGCGCGGCGCCTCCGGCCGTTCCGCCGACGGGAAGCCGTTGTTGACCGGGAACTCGCCGCTGCGCTCGGGCTCGTCGGCGGGCGCCCGGGGCGCCGGCTTGCGCCGCGCCCGCAGGATGCCGAAGACGCCCGCGCCGACCAGGAGCGCGCCGAGCACCCCGACCGCCGCGATCAGGTACGTGATCTCGTCGAGCGAGAGCCCTTCGAGCCACGACTGCTTGGCGGCCGGTTTGGTCGGGGCCTTGCCGCCGTTGGGAAGCGCCTCCGCGCCCGTGGTGGACGGGGTGTAGCTGAGGATGTCGATCGGGTCCGAGTCGTCGAGCGTGCCGCCGTCGGAGACGGTGACGAACGACTTCCCGTCCGGCGTGTAGGAGATCGCCTCGCCGAACGGGTCGGCGAGCGGCGTGACCCGGGGCTTGCCGGTGGTGATCGCCTTGACGATGTCGCCGCCGGTGACGTCGAACTCGAACGCGTCGGCGTACGTGCGCAGCACCACCTTGCCGCCGTCGGGCGAGCGGGCGGCGCCGGTGACCAGCACCCGCCCCGGCGAGCCGAGCTTGTTGTCGGTGCTGGTCTTCGGGAGCGTGACCTCGCCGACCTTCTTCATCGGGATCGGCTCGGGGTTGCCGCTCGTCTTCAGCTTCGCCGTCGGGGTGTAGATCTCCGCCTTGCCGGAGAGCTCCTTCGTGATCACCAACGGCAGGTTGTCGTCGCCGACGAGCAGTGCCTCCGCGTCGTGCGGCTCCTTGCCCGGATAGGTGAGCCGGTGCAGCACCGGCTGCTTCGAGCCGCTCAGCGGCATCGTCCACACCGCGACCCGCTCCCGGCGGGTCTTCTTGTCGATGTTGTCGCCGGTGTCGGCGATCCAGAGCGTCTTGCCGTCCGGCCCGAGCGCCAGGTCCTCGGTGTCGAGCGGGCCGTCACCGGAGTAACGGACATCCTTGTCCACCTTGCACTTGGAGTCCAGGTAGAAGACCCGCTTGCGGGCGGGGTCGTCCGAGCTGTCGTTCACCACGACGTACCCGCCGTTGATGGCGACGAGCCCGGACAACTCGCGGAGGCGGCCGTCCTCGACAGTGCACTTCTTCTTGGGTGCCGCGGCCAGCACGGGGGCCGCGGCGGGGGCCGCCGGGGCCGGCCCGGCCGGCGCCACGACCGCGCCGACCAGGCCGAGCGCGAGCGTGACCGAGGAGACAACGTGCCGCATGACGCTCAGTGTCGCACGGAGCGGGTTTCCGGCGGGTGACGCCGGACGGCTCACCGCCCGGCGCCCACCCGCTCGTCGCTCGTCAGCCGGTCACCCGCCCGGTACGGCGCGAGCTCCGCGGCCAGCCCCTCGCTGACCCGTACGTGCAGCAGCGTGCCCTCGGGCAGGTGCGCGGTGCTGAGCACCTCACCCTGCCGGTGCGCCCGGGCGACCAGGTCACCCCGGTCGTACGGCAGCACCGCGCGCACCTCGACGGCCGGCCGCGGCAAGCGCCGCTCGACCACCTCGCGCAGCTCGTCGACGCCGCGCCCGCTGTGGGCGGAGACGAAGACCGCGTCCGGCCAGAGCCGCTTGAGCCGCAGCATCGTCTCCTCGTCGGTGGCGTCGGTCTTGTTCACCACCAGTAGTTCCGGCAGCCGGTCGGCGCCCACCTCGGTAAGCACCTCGCGGACCGCCCGGACCTGCTCCTCCGGGTCCGGGTGGGTGCCGTCGACCACGTGCACCACCAGGTCGGCGTCGGCGACCTCCTCCAGCGTCGAGCGGAACGCCTCGACGATCTGGTGCGGCAGGTGCCGGACGAACCCGACCGTGTCGGACAGCGTGTAGAGCCGCCCGTCGGAGGTGGTGGCCCGGCGGGTGGTCGGGTCCAGCGTGGCGAACAACGCGTTCTCCACCAGCACGCCCGCCCCGGTCAGGCGGTTGAGCAGGCTGGACTTGCCGGCGTTCGTGTAGCCGGCGATGGCCACCGCGGGCACCGCGTTACGGGTGCGCCGGGCGCGCTTGGTCTGGCGTACCGTCGCCATGCTCTTGATCTCGCGGCGCAGCCGCGCGATGCGGTGGCGGATGCGCCGCCGGTCGGTCTCCAGCTTGGTCTCACCGGGACCGCGCAGGCCCACGCCGCCGCCGGCGCCACCGCCGCGGCCGCTACCACCGGTCTGCCGGGACAGCGTCTCGCCCCAACCGCGCAGGCGCGGCAGCAGGTATTCGAGCTGGGCCAGCTCGACCTGCGCCTTGCCCTCCTTGCTCTTGGCGTGCTGGGCGAAGATGTCCAGGATCAGGGCGGTCCGGTCGACCACCTTGACCTTGGTGCGCTGCTCCAGGTTGCGCAGCTGGGACGGCGACAGCTCACCGTCGCAGATGATCGTGTCGGCGCCGGTGGACAGCACCACCGCGCCCAGGTCGTCGACCTTGCCGCGGCCGATGTACGTGGCCGGGTCGGGCCGGTTCCGGCGCTGGATCAGCCCTTCGAGCACCTGCGAGCCGGCCGTCTCGGCCAGCGCCGCCAGCTCGGTGAGGCTGTTGTCGGCGTCGGTCTGGGTGCCCTCGGTCCAGACGCCCACCAGGACGACCCGCTCCAGCCGGAGCTGGCGGTACTCGACCTCGGTGACGTCGGTGAGTTCGGTGGAGAGGCCGGGGACCCGCCGCAGCGCCTGCCGCTCCGACAGCTCGTACTCGCCTGTGGTGGCGTCGAGCTCGTCGTCCTCGTAGGGATGGAAGGTCTCCTGCTCGCGCAAACCGCGTCTCCTGTCCGTTATGTGCCACGCCGAGAATTTTCGGCGCGTGACAGCAATCCTGACATGTGTCAACGCCGGGCGCACCTGTGTTATGCCCGTGACGCTACCGACGGGTAGCGGGGGCGGATGCCGGTCCACCAGGGCGGGCGAGTAGAAATGCGAGTCGAGCCGCTCAGCGCCGACGGAGGAGTTTCTCGTGGCAAACACACGACTGCCGAGTGCCGGATTCTCCATCACCATCCGGATCGCGGTACCCGCCGACGCCTCCTCCATCGGCCGGCTCACCACCGCCGCCGGCGAGGCCGGGGCCATCGTCACCGCGCTGGACGTGGTCGACTCCGACCCCACGAACGTGATCGTCGACCTCACCTGCGACACCGCCGACGCCGGCCACGCGGACCAGGTGGTCGACGCGCTCACCGCGCTCGACGGGGTGGACGTGCGCAAGGTCTCCGACCGGACGTTCCTGCTGCACCTCGGCGGCAAGATCGAGGTCACCCCGAAGGTCGCGCTGCGCACCCGTGACGAGCTGTCCCGCGCGTACACCCCGGGGGTGGCCCGGGTCTGCATGGCGATCGCGGAGAACCCGGCCGACGCCCGCCGGCTCACCATCAAGCGCAACACGGTCGCCGTGGTCAGCGACGGCACCGCGGTGCTCGGCCTCGGCAACCTCGGACCGGCCGCGTCGCTGCCGGTGATGGAGGGCAAGGCGGCCCTGTTCAAGCGCTTCGGCGGGGTGGACGCCTGGCCGGTGGTGCTCGACACCCAGGACACCGACGAGATCGTGGCGATCGTCAAGGCGATCGCGCCCGCGTACGGCGGGATCAACCTGGAGGACATCGCCGCGCCGCGCTGCTTCGAGATCGAGGCCCGGCTGCGCGAGGCCCTGGACATCCCGGTCTTCCACGACGACCAGCACGGCACCGCGATCTGCGTGCTGGCCGCGCTGACGAACGCGCTGCGCGTCGTGGGCAAGCAGCTCGCGGACGTCCGGGTCGTGGTCTCCGGCGCCGGCGCCGCCGGCACCGCGATCATGAAGCTGCTGCTGCGTCAGGGCGTGGGCGACATCATCGCGTACGACCGCAGGGGCGCCCTGCACCGCGACCTGCCGGACCTCAACCCGGCGTGGCAGTGGCTGGCCGAGAACACCAACAAGGAGAACTACTCCGGTGACCTGGCCGGGGCGGTACGCGGCGCGGACGTGTTCATCGGCGTGAGCGCGCCGAACCTGCTCACCGGCGACGACGTCGCCGCGATGGCGAAGGACTCGATCGTCTTCGCGCTCGCCAACCCCGACCCGGAGGTGGACCCGCGGGAGGCCCGCAAGTACGCCGCGGTGGTCGCCACCGGCCGTTCGGACCAGCCGAACCAGATCAACAACGTGCTCGCCTTCCCCGGCGTGTTCCGCGGCATGCTCGACGCGCACGCCGAGGAGTTCACCGAGGAGATGGCGATCGCCGCCGCGCGGGCCATCGCGGACGTCGTCGGCGAAGACAAGATCAACCCGACGGTGATCGTGCCGAGCGTCTTCGACTCCCGGGTCGCCCCGGCCGTGGCCGCGGCGGTACGGGCCGCCGCCCAGAACCCGGCCGCGACCCCCGCCCCGGCGGCCGACCCGGGCCCCGCCGACCTGCCCGAGATCGCCGCCAACGCCAGCGCCACCCCCTGACACCACCCGGCACCCGCTCCGACCTCCCAGCGCACGCGCACACCCTCCGCCTACACACGCGACCACGTCTCCCGGCCACGCACGCGGATTCGCCCGAGATCTTGGAAGGAAACGGCCCTCATAGGGGCCCGAATCGTCCAAGATCTCCAGCATCAGCGGCTCGGCCACCCGGCGTGCGGCCAGCCCCACCCGTCACCGTGTTGATCAAGGAGTTTGTGTCATCCGGAGTGCCGGAATCCGCCGCAAACTCCTTGATCACCGGGGAGGGGGCGGGGAGGGGCGGGGGCGGGAGGGCGGGGGTGGGCTACGGGTGGAGGGCTGCGGGAGTCAGGGTGCCTGTGGCCACCAGGACGGCGGGGCCGGAGAGCCAGCAGGAGTCGGCCGTGACGGTGACAGTGAGGCGTCCGCCGGGTACGTCCACCGCCACCGTGCCGGTGTCCAGGCCGGCGTCGCGCAACGCCACCGCGCCGACCGCGCACGCGCCGGTGCCGCAGGAGAGCGTCTCGGCCGAGCCGCGTTCGTAGACCCGCATCAGCACGTGCCCGTCGGTGCCGGCGACCGGCTCGCCCGGCGTGGTGAACTCGACGTTCACCCCTGACGGGAACGTCGAGGCGTCCACCTCGGGCGCGCGGGTGAGGTCGAGCGCGGCCAGCTCCAGCGCGGCGGGCAGCGGGCACACCAGGTGCGGGTTGCCGACGTCCACGGCGGTGCCGGGCACCGTCAGCCCGTCGAGCGTGGCGGTGGCCGTGTCGTACAGCCGGGGGCGGCGCATCTCGACCGCGACGTCGGCGCCCTCGACGCGGGCCCGCACCAGGCCGGCGCGGGTGGCGATGGGCAGCGTCCCGCCCGGCGGGGCGACGGCCAGCGAACGGTCCAGCAGGTAGCGGACGAACACGCGGGCCCCGTTGCCGCACATCTCGGCGAACGAGCCGTCGGAGTTCCAGTAGTCCATGAACCACTCGGCCTCGCCCGCGAGCGCGACGCCCTCGGGGTGTTTGGCGGCCCGTAGGACGCGCAGCACGCCGTCGCCGCCCAGCCCGCGCCGCCTGTCGCAGAGCGCGGCGACCAGGCCGGGTGTCAGGTCGAGGGTGCCGTCCGGGTCGGGCAGGATGACGAAGTCGTTGCCGGTGCCGTGACCCTTTGTGAACTCCACGCCCCCATCATCGCCGATGCTCGGCGACCGCCCGCAGGGCAGTGTCGAGAAACCCGGGTGAGGCCGAGTCCAGCCAGTGCACGCGCGGGTCACGCCGGAACCAGGAGCGCTGCCGCCGGACGAACCGGCGGGTGGCGCGGATCGTCTCCTCGTGCGCTTCGGTCTCGGTCAGCTCGCCGGCCAGGAACCGCAGCACCTGCTGGTAGCCGAGCGCCCGGCTGGCCGTCCGCCCGTCGGGCAGCCCCTCGCCGACCAGCGCCCGCACCTCGTCGACCAGCCCGTCGGCCCACATCCGGTCCACCCGCAGCGCGATCCGCTCGTCCAGCAGCGCGGTGTCCAGGTCCACGCCGAGTTGCACCGACGGGTAGTACGGCGTGGGCGACGGCAGTGACGCGGTGAACGGGGCGCCGGTCAGCTCGATCACCTCCAGCGCCCTGACGATCCGCCGCCCGTTGGTGGGCAGGATGCTCGCCGCCGCGCCCGGGTCCGCCTCGGCCAGCCGCGCGTGCAGCGGCAGCGAGCCGACAGCCGCGAGTTCCGCCTCCAGCCGCTCCCGCAGCGCCGGGTCGGTGCCGGGGAACTCGAAGCGCTCCAGCACCGCCCGCACGTACAGCCCGGAGCCGCCCACCAGCAGCGGCACCCGGCCCCGGGCCAGGATGTCGTCGACCGCCGCGCGGGCCAGCGTCTGGTATTCGGCGACGCTGGCCGGCTCGGTCACCGGCCAGATGTCCAGCAGGTGGTGCGGCACGCCCTCGCGCTCGGCCGGTGTCAGCTTCGCGGTGCCGATGTCCATGCCCCGGTAGAGCTGCATCGAGTCGGCGTTCACCACCTCGCCATCGAGCGCGTGCGCCAGCGCGATGCTCAGCGCCGACTTCCCGGCTGCCGTCGGCCCGACCACAGCGACGACTGTCATGCCCGCTCCCAGTTCGCCACGAAGTAGGCGACGCCGTAGGGCGCGCTGTGGTGGCTCAGCTCGCCGCGCCAGTCGCCGCCCGCCGCCCCGACCGCGCCGGCCAGCACCTGCCACGCCGCCCGCCCGGCGACCCGCAGCTCCGCCGACAGCCCCGGGTCCAGGCCGAGCAGGGCGTCGGCGTCCGCGCCGGCCAGCGCCGAGGCGACCCCCTCGTCGTACGCCTCGGCGCGCGGGTCGTCGTACCCCGGCGCCTTGACGCCCCGGCAGGCGGACCCGTCACCGAGCACGAGCAGCGCGACCCGCGGATCGTCGTCGTCGACCAGGCTCGCGCCGAACGCCGCGCACTCCGCCGGTGTGGCGTCGTGCGCCACCGACCGGGCCAGCCGGGGCAGTTCCGTGCCGGAGCGGTTCAGCAGCCAGGCGCCGACGGTCAGGCTCAGCGGAAGGCGGGTCCCACCAGCGCAGTTGACCTTCCAGAGCCGCACGTACCGGTCCAGCCCGAACGGGCGCAGCGAACCGTGCTCGGCGGTGGTGAAGCGGACGGTCTCGGGTCCGCCGCCGACCAGCAGAATCGCCTCGGGGCCGGCGGCGAGCAGCCGGGCGACCGCCGCGTCGGCAGCGGCGCGCAGGTCGTCCAGCTCGGGCGCGGCGGCGCCGGCCAGCTCGGGCACGATGAGCGGCGGGTGGGGGCAGACGGCGGCGGCGACCAGTGGCACGCCCCCAACCTATCGGGGTCCCCCGGTGCGTCCCCGCGCCGATCCGGTCATCGAGGGCGTACAACACCGTATGGTCACGGTCGGCGACAGGCGCTCGACACGGACGGGGGCGGACCTGTGACAATGCCGGGAGAAAGTTTGCTGCGCCGTGGCGGCGGCCGAGGGCTTTCCCCTCGACGCCGGGAGAACGAGGATGGGCACATGAGCGACTGGACTGCCTTCGGACGGGTCGACGAGGACGGCACCGTCTACGTCAAGACCGCCGAGGGCGAGCGGGTGGTCGGATCCTGGCAGGCAGGGGCACCGGAGGAAGGGCTCGCCCACTTCGCCCGGCGCTACGCCGACCTGGTGACCGAGGTCGATCTGACCGAGGCCCGGCTCAACTCGGGCGCGGCTGACGCCGGCCACTCCCTGACCACGATCCGCCGGATCCGTGGGTCACTGGCCGAGGCGCACGTGGTCGGTGACATCGACGCCCTCGCCGCCCGCCTGGACAAGCTGGCCGCCGTCGCCGAGGAGAAGGCCGGCGAGGCCAAGGCCGCCCGCGAGGCCGCCCGGGGTGAGGCGCTGGCGCGCAAGACCACCCTGGTCGAGGAGGCCGAGAAGCTGGCCGCCGAGTCGACCGGCTGGAAGACCGCCGGTGACCGGCTCAAGGAGATCCTCGACGAGTGGAAGACCATCCGCGGCGTCGACAAGAAGACCGACGGTGAGCTGTGGAAGCGGTTCGCCGCCGCGCGGGACGCCTTCACCCGCCGCCGGGGCGCCCACTTCGCCTCCCTCGACCAGCAGCGCAAGCAGGCGCAGACGGTCAAGGAGGAGCTGGTCGCCGAGGCGGAGAAGCTCAAGGAGTCCACCGACTGGGGTGTCACCGCCGGTCAGCTCAAGGACCTGATGGCCCAGTGGAAGGCCGCGCCGCGCGCCGCCAAGGAGGCCGAGCAGAAGCTCTGGGAACGGTTCCGCGCCGCGCAGGACGAGTTCTTCAGCCGCCGCAGCGAGGTCTTCTCGGCGCGCGACAACGAGCAGCGCGCCAACCTGGAGCGCAAGCAGGCCCTGCTGGCCGAGGCCGAGGCGCTGGACGTGGACGGCGACCCGAAGGGCGCCCAGGCGAAGCTGCGGGAGATCCAGGCGCAGTGGCACGAGGCCGGCCGGGTGCCCCGCGAGGCCGCCGCCGGGCTGGAGCGCCGGCTGCGGGCCGTGGACGACAAGGTCCGCGAGGTGATGGACTCGGCGTGGCGGCGCACCTCCAAGGAGGACAACCCGCTGCTGGCGCAGATGCGCGCCCAGGTCGCCGAGGCGGAGGACCGGCTGGCCCGGGCCCAGGCCGCCGGTGACGCCCGGCGGATCAAGGAGGCCGAGCAGGCGCTCGCCTCGAAGCGTCAGTTCCTCCAGCTCGCCGAGCAGGCCGGCTGACACGAGCGCCCCGGCCCGCGGGCCGGCGGACACACATCTCAGGGGAGCCCTCGGCCTGGTCGGCCGGGGGCTCTCCGGCTTTCCGCCGCCGGGTTGACGCATCGAGGCGCGCTGATCAGAATGAGCGGCGGAGCCAGGTTCCGGCACCGGCACGAGGGCATCGACGGCTGACAGACGCCGTCGACGATCGCCGGTGCGCATTTCCGCGAGTGGCCGTCCACGTGACCGGCCCGGCGCGCGCTGTCGCGCGTACTCGATGAGGAGCGGGCCGATCCTCCTGGTCCTGCCGCCCGCGGCGCCTGCGCGGCGCGGGCATCCGAAGTGGAGCTTCCATGCACCGACGCACCGCCCTCGGCGGCGCCCTGACGGCGCTCGCCACCGCGGCAGCAGGCGTTCTCGTCGCCGCCGCCGTCTCCACCGCACCGGCCGCCGCGGCGGCCGGTGGCACCGGCACCGGTTACCTGCACACCAGCGGCAACAAGATCGTCGACAGTACGGGCACGACAGTCCGGCTGACCGGCATCAACTGGTTCGGGATGGAGACCGACAACAAGACGTTCCACGGCCTGTGGTCGAGCAACCCGTGGCGTTCCCAGCTCGACACCATGGCCCGGCTGGGCTACAACACGCTGCGCATCCCGTACTCGAACGACGCGCTCAAGCCCGGCGCGACAGCGACCGGCATCAACGACTTCGTCAACCCGGACCTGATCGGGCTCTCCCCGCTGCAGATCCTCGACAAGGTCATCGACTACGCGGGCAGCAAGGGGATGCGGGTCATCCTGGACCGGCACCGGCCGACGTCGGCCGGGCAGTCGCCGCTCTGGTACACCTCGACGGTCTCCGAGGCGACCTGGATCAACGACTGGAAGACGCTGGCCCAGCGGTACGCCGGCAACACCACTGTGATCGGCGCGGACCTGCACAACGAGCCGCACGCCGAGGGCACCAACCCGGCCGCCACCGGCGCCTGCTGGGGCTGCGGCGACACCGCCCGGGACTGGCGGCTGGCCGCCGAGCGGGCCGGCAACGCGATCCTCGGCGTGCAGCCGAACTGGCTGATCTTCGTGGAGGGAGTGAGCTGCCCGAGCGGCGGCCTGTCGAACGTCTGGGACAACGACCCCAGCAACGACGAGGACTGCGGCTGGTGGGGCGGCAACCTGTCCAAGGCCGGGCAGTTCCCGGTCCGGCTGAACGTGACCAACCGGCTGGTCTACTCGCCGCACGAGTACGCCACCTCGGTCTACCGCCAGGCGTGGTTCGACGACCCGTCGTACCCGGCGAACATGCCGGCCATCTGGGACAAGTACTGGGGCTACCTCTACAAGCAGAACATCGCGCCGATCATGATGGGCGAGTTCGGCACCACGCTCCAGGACCCCAAGGACAAGATCTGGCTCCAGAACCTGATGGCGTACACCGGCACCGGCGTCAACGGCATGTCGTTCACGTACTGGTCGTGGAACCCGAACTCAGGTGACACCGGCGGCATCGCCAACGACGACTGGACCACTGTCAACCAGCCGAAGCAGGACATCCTCACGCCGTACCTGATCCCGCCGACCGGCGGTGGCGGCACCACCAGCCCGTCCCCCACCGGCACCCCGAACACCTCGCCGGCGCCCACCACCCCGCCGCCTCCGGTGACCGGCGGCTGCACCGCCACCTACAAGCAGATCAACTCCTGGGCGGGTGGCTTCCAGGGCGAACTGACGGTGAAGAACACCGGCACCGCCGCGGTGAACCCGTGGTCGGCCACCTGGACCTGGCCGTCCGGGGTGACGCTCGCCAGTGGCTGGAACGCCACTGTCACGCAGTCCGGCACCACTGTGACCGCCGCCGCGCCGGCCTGGGCGTCGTCGCTGGCGCCGGGCGCGTCGGTCACCGTCGGCTTCACCGCCAACGGCACCGCCGCCGCCCCCGCCACGGTCAGGCTCAACGGCACCGCTTGCTGACCGTGCAAGGAAGGGCCCCTTATTAACGCCTGTGGTAGAGGAAGGGCCCCCTTTTAACACTGAGTGTTAAGAGGGGGCCCTTCCTTACGCGGGGGCGGTCAGTGGGCGGCGCAGCCGCCGGTGGGGGCCGGTGACGGGGCCGGCGCGCCGATCGTCGGCAGTCCGAGCAGCACCCCGGGCGTACGCGGGACCTGTCCCGCCTCGGCCGCGTCCCCGGCCGGGGTACGCCGGTGCGCCAGCGGGGCTCCGTCGGCGTTGAGGTGGTGCGGGGCGGCGTACGTGACAGTGGTGTGCACGACGTCGCCGGGGCGGATCCGGCCGGCCAGCTCACCTGTGGCGAAGTGCACGAGCCGGCCGTCGCGGGCCCGGCCGGACATCCGGCCGGTGCGCTCGTCCTTGCGGCCCTCGCCGACCGCCACCAGGACCTCGACGGTCTCCCCGACCAGCTTCTTGTTCTCCGCCCAGGTGATCTCCTCGACGCAGGCGATCAGCCGCTCGTAACGCTCCTGCACGACCTGCTTGGGCAGCTGCCCGTCCATCGTGGCGGCCGGGGTGCCGGGTCGCTTGGAGTACTGGAACGTGAACGCCGAGGAGAACCGCGCCTCCCGGACCACGTCGAGGGTGCGGACGAAGTCGGCCTCGGTCTCGCCCGGGAAGCCGACGATGATGTCGGTGGTGATCGCCGCGTCCGGCATCGCCGCCCGCACCTTCTCGATGATCCCCAGGTAACGCTCCGAGCGGTACGAGCGGCGCATCGCCCGCAGCACGTCGTCCGAGCCGGACTGCAACGGCATGTGCAGCGAGTGGCAGACGTTGGGCGTCTCGGCCATCGCGGCGATCACGTCGTCGGTGAAGTCCTTCGGGTGCGGGCTGGTGAACCGCACCCGCTCCAGACCGTCGATGTCGCCGCAGGCGCGCAGCAGCTTGCCGAACGCGTACCGGTCGCCGAACTCGACGCCGTAGGAGTTGACGTTCTGCCCGAGCAGCGTCACCTCCAGCACGCCGGAGTCGACCAGCGCGCGGACCTCGGAGAGGATGTCGCCGGGGCGGCGGTCCTTCTCCTTGCCGCGCAGGGACGGCACGATGCAGAACGTGCACGTGTTGTTGCAGCCGACGGAGATGGAGACCCATCCGGCGTACGTCGACTCGCGCCGGGTCGGCAGCGTGGAGGGGAAGACCTCCAGCGCCTCCAGGATCTCCACCTCGGCGGCGGCGTTGTGCCGCGCCCGGTCCAGCAGCGCCGGCAGCGAGCCGATGTTGTGCGTGCCGAAGACGACGTCCACCCAGGGGGCCTTGCGGACGATGTCGCCGCGGTCCTTCTGTGCCAGGCAGCCGCCGACCGCGATCTGCATCCCGGGGTGCTTCGCCTTCACGGGGCGCAGATGGCCCAGGTTGCCGTAGAGCCGGTTGTCGGCGTTCTCCCGGACCGCGCAGGTGTTGAACACCACCACGTCGGGCTGATCGTCGGCCTCGGCGGCGCGCACGTACCCGGCGTCTTCGAGGAGGCCGGAGATGCGCTCGGAGTCGTGCACGTTCATCTGGCAGCCGTACGTACGCACCTGGTAGGTGCGCGGGCTGCCCGCGGCTGCGGTAGTCATGACCCGGACAGCGTATCCGGGTGGTGCCGGTCTGCTCGAACGAGGCGGAGCCGGGTACGTCCGGAAGATCTCCGGGTTCCACACCCCAGCGGCGGCACGACACCGCCGCGTTCGACGTGGACGCCGTGGCCGCCGCCACCGCGACGCCGCCTCGTGGTGCGCGACCGCAGCCGGCGGCCCGGGGCTGAGCCGGGCCGCCGCCCGCTCGCCGCCGGCCGGGCACGGCGGGCCCGGCCTTCACCCGGCGGCGTGGCCGCGCTCAGGCGGCGGCGAGCGCCGGGGCGACCGAGTCGGGGGCCCAGCGGGAGCGGTGGCACTGCGACCAGCCCCGGCAGCGCGGGTCGGCCTGTGTGCAGAGCCGGTGGTGGCTGAGCACCTCGCCGTCGTCGGTGTCGGCCACGTCGAAGTGCACCGGGCGGATCGTGCCGTCCGGCGCGACAAGCAGGTGCCGGCCGGCGTCTAGCGTGTCGTCACGCATCAGGCAGTTGCGGCCCATCAGCCGGGCCAGCGCCGCGAGCGCGGGCAGCTCGGCCAGGCTCTCGGGCACGCCGTAACAGTCGACCACGGTGCCGTACAGCCCGGGCGCCTCCCACACGTCGCAGACCACCGCGTACGCGGGGAGCCGGACCGGGTCGGCGACGGCCATGGGCATCACCACCCGGCCGAGCGCCTCGGCCAGCGCCGGGTAGACCTCCACCGGCTCGCCGCCGTCGATTCTCCAGTTCCACAGCTCGGTCATGCCGCCTCCTCGCTGCGCTCGTTCCACCGGCCTCCGGATCGGGCCTTACTGACGATGGTGGAGGGCATTTGCCCTCAGCCGGGCGCAAGTTACCGGTCTGTGACCATTCCGGGCAAAATTCCCTCGGGCGACGTTGCCCAGAGTAGCTGGAAGATGACAGTTTATCGGGTACGGTGCCGCACCGGTGGCCCGGCCACGCCGCGAAATCGACGGCTCAGCGGATCCGGATCAGGTGCTCCGAGGCCGGCAGCAGCTCACCGATCACCGTGCCGCCCGGCACCTCACCGGCGACCAGCAGGCCACCGGAGGTCTGCGCGTCGGCCAGCAGCAGCCGCTCCCCCTCGTCGGCGCCGCCGAAGTCGGTCCACGGGGTGACCCATTCCAGGTTGCGCCGGGTGCCGCCGCTGACGAACCCGTCGCGCAGCGCCTCCCGCGCACCCGGCAGGTACGGCACCGCCGCCGCGTCGATCGCCACCGTCAGACGGCTCGCGCGGGCCAGCTTCGAGGCGTGCCCGAGCAGGCCGAAGCCGGTCACGTCGGTGCCGCAGCGGATGCCCGCGGCGATCGCCGCGCGGGCCGCGTCCCGGTTGAGGCTGGCCATCGAATCGACCGCCTCCGGGAAGCGCTGCCCGGTCTGCTTGTGCCGGGTGTTGAGCACGCCCACCCCGAGCGGCTTGGTCAGCGACAGCGGCAGGCCGGCCCGCCCGGCGTCGAGCGTGATCAGCTCGTCCGGCCGGACCACGCCGGTGACCGCCAGTCCGTACTTCGGGCCGTCGTCGTCCACGCTGTGCCCGCCGGCCAGGTGGCAGTCCGCCTCCCGGGCCACGTCCAGACCGCCGCGCAGCACCTCGCGGGCCATCTCCGGCGGCAGTACGCCGCGCGGCCAGCAGAGCAGGTTGAGCGCGACAAGCGGGGTGCCGCCCATCGCGTACACGTCGGAGAGCGCGTTCGCGGCGGCGATGCGCCCCCAGTCGTAGGCGTCGTCGACCACCGGGGTGAAGAAGTCGGCGGTGCTGACCAGGCCGGTCCGCTCGTCCAGCCGGACCACCGCGGCGTCGTCGCCGTTCTCCAGGCCGACCAGCAGGTCGGCCGAGCCGCCGGTGGCGCCGAGACCGGCGACCATCGCCTCCAGTTCGCCCGGTGGGATCTTGCAGGCGCAGCCGCCACCGCGGGCGTAGTCGGTCAGCCGGATCGCGTCGGTCATCGCCTCATGATCTCCCGCCTGCGGCGACGGCGCCAGTCGGCCCACCCGACGGTGACGAAATTCGGACGGGCCGGTACGCCGGTGATCGGTGTTACCGCTCCGTGACCATCTGAGTTGCGTTCTGCCACATCACGCCGCCTACAGTTGCCCAACCGGGGGTCGACCGACACCCGAATTCCGCCATGGACGACAGGGACGGTGGACGACGTGACGACGGGCGACCCGCTGATCGTGCTCGACGGGGTCAACAAGTGGTTCGGGCCGCTGCACGTGCTCGACGACGTGTCCCTCTCCGTCGAACGGGGCGAGGTGGTCGTGGTCATCGGCCCGTCCGGCTCGGGCAAGTCGACGCTCTGCCGCACCATCAACCGGCTGGAGCCGATCGACAACGGCACCATCACCTTCGACGGCCAGCCGCTGCCGGCCGAGGGCAAGCCCCTGGCCAAGCTGCGCAGCGAGGTCGGCATGGTGTTCCAGTCGTTCAACCTCTTCGCGCACAAGACCATCCTGGAGAACGTCACGCTGGGGCCGGTCAAGGTCCGCAAGGAGAAGCCGGCCGCGGCCCGTGAGCGCGGGCTGGCGCTGCTGGAGCGCGTCGGCATCGCGAACCAGGCCGACAAGTACCCCGCGCAGCTCTCCGGCGGCCAGCAGCAGCGGGCGGCGATCGCCCGCGCGCTGGCGATGCAGCCCAAGGCGATGCTGTTCGACGAGCCGACAAGCGCCCTGGACCCGGAGATGGTCGGCGAGGTGCTGGACGTGATGACGTCGCTGGCCCGCGAGGGCATGACCATGGTCGTGGTCACCCACGAGATGGGCTTCGCCCGGCACGCGGCCAACCGGGTCATCTTCATGGCCGACGGCAAGCTGGTCGAGGACGCGCCGCCGGCCGAGTTCTTCGCGAACCCGCGCAGCGAGCGGGCCAAGGACTTCCTCTCCAAGATCCTCACTCACTGAGCGCCCGTATGTGGAGCCGCCACGTCGGCCCCATCGAAGAAGGAGAATGAGTATGCGTTTCAAGCGCGTGGCGGCGGTGGCCATGATGGCTTCGCTCGCCCTGTCCGCGGCGGCCTGCGGCAAGGAGGGGGACCCCGCCCCCAGCGGCGGCGGCAACGCCAGCGGCGGCGCCCAGGGCGACAGCTGCAGCAGCTCGGGCGTGACCTTCACCCCCAAGGCGGACGCCAACGTCGCCGGCAGCCCGGCCTTCGAGAAGATCAAGTCGGCCGGCAAGGTCGTCATCGGCGTCAAGTTCGACCAGCCGAACCTCGGCTACAAGGACGCCCAGGGCAAGCGCTGCGGCTTCGACATCGAGATCGCCCAGTACGTCGCCAGCACGCTCGGCGTCGACCCGGCGAAGATCGAGTACAAGGAGATCGCCTCCGCCAACCGGGAGACCGCCATCAAGGGTGGCGAGATCGACTACTACGTCGGCACGTACTCGATCACCGACAAGCGCAAGAACGACGTCTCCTTCGCCGGCCCGTACTTCGTCGCCGGCCAGGACCTGCTGGTCCGCAAGGACGAGTCGTCGATCACCGGCAAGGACACCCTCAAGGGCAAGAAGGTCTGCTCGGTCACCGGCTCCACGCCGATCCAGAAGATCCGCGACGAGGGCCTGACCGAGGGCGAGAACATCGTCGAGTTCAAGACCTACTCCGAGTGCGTCTCGCAGCTGCTCGACAAGAAGGTCGACGCGGTGACCACCGACGACGCCATCCTCAAGGGCTACGCCGCGCAGAACCCGGACGAGCTCAAGGTCGTCGGCCAGCCGTTCAGCACCGAGAAGTACGGCATCGGCCTGCCCAAGGACGACAAGGCGCTGCGTGACTACGTGAACAACCAGATCGAGGCCGCGTTCACCGACGGCACCTGGAAGAAGATCTACGACGGCACGCTCGGCAAGTCCGGCTCGCCGGCCACCCCGCCGCAGCTCGAGCGGTACTGACGGTCCGCACCGACGTCGGGCCGGGCGGGGAGGTCGTCCTCCCCGCCCGGTCCCGTCTGGAGAGAGTGAGAGCGAGGTATGGGCGAGTTCTTCCGCGTCCTGACGGACAACGCGAGCCTGTTCCGCGACGGGTTCTACAACACAGTCAAGTTGTTCCTGATCGCCGGCGTGGGCAGTCTCGTCCTCGGCACACTGCTCGGCGCGATGCGGGTGTCCCCGGTCCCGGCGCTGCGGGCGTTCGGCGCCACGTACGTCAACCTGGTCCGCAACACCCCGCTGACGCTGGTGTTCGCGTTCCTCGTCTTCGCGGTGCCGAAGCTGGACGTGAACATCGACTACTTCAACAGCGCCTGCATCGCCCTGATCGCCTACACGTCGGCGTTCATCTGCGAGGTGATCCGCTCCGGCGTGAACACTGTGGCCACCGGGCAGGCCGAGGCCGCGCGGGCGCTGGGCATGACGTTCGGCCAGGTGCTCACGCTGATCGTGCTGCCGCAGGCGCTGCGGGCCATGGTCCCGCCGATGATGAGCGTGCTCATCGCCATGCTGAAGAACACCACGATCGCCGCCGGCTTCTCGGTGCTGGAAGCGGGCGCCATCCCGGCGTACATGTCGGAACGGGGTGAGCCGCAGTTCGTCGTGCTCACCTGGATCGTGATCGGCTTCCTCATCCTGATCCTCCCGCTGGTGGTGCTCCAGCGGTTCCTCGAGCGCAAGTGGGCGGTGGCCCGATGAGCAGCAGCAGCGTCCTCTACGACATCCCCGGCCCGAAGGCCCGGCTGCGCAACCGTATCCTCGGCATCGTCTCGATCGCCGCGATCGTCGCGCTGCTCGCCTTCGTGGTCTACAAGTTCGACCAGACCGGCCAGTTCGAGGCCCGCAAGTGGGAGCAGTTCCAGTACGCGGCCGTGCAGCGGGAACTACTCAACGGCCTCTGGGCGACGCTGAAGGTCGCCGCCGTCGCCACCGTGCTGGCGCTGCTGTTCGGCGCGTTCTTCGCCAGCGCCCGGCTCAGCGACAAGGTGTTGTTCCGCGCTCCGGCCACGTTCGTGGTGGAGCTGTTCCGCGCGATCCCGCTGCTGATCCTGATCTTCTTCGGCTACTACGTGCCGTTGCAGTACGGCTGGCCGATCGACAAGTTCTGGGCGCTGGTCATCGGGCTGACCCTCTACAACGGCTCGGTGCTGGCGGAGATCTTCCGCGCCGGCATCAACGCCGTGCCGTACGGGCAGTCCGAGGGCGCGTACGCGGTGGGCATGCGCAAGAACCAGGTGCTGCGGCTGATCCTGCTGCCGCAGGCGTTCCGGTCGATGCTCCCGGCGATCGTGAGCCAGCTCGTCGTGCTGCTCAAGGACACCGCGCTCGGCTTCATCATCACGTACCCGGAGCTGCTGTTCGTGGGCAAGCAGATCGGCGGCCGGCTGGCCTTCGGCCTGCCGTACGTGCCGACGTACCTCATCGTCGCGGCCATCTACATCAGCATCTGCGGCCTGCTGTCGGTGCTGGCCTGGTGGCTGCAGAAGCGGCTGACCCGGCTGCCGCGCAGCGCCGCCAAGCCGGTGGCGTCGACGCAGACCGACGGTGGGACCGGCGCCACGCGGCTGGTCTGATCCAGCGGCAGGACGGGAAACGGGCGGGTGGGGTTCTTCCCCACCCGCCCGTTTCCCGTCCTGCCGCTGGATCAGCGGGCGATCTCGGTGACCCGCGACTCGCGCACCACTGTCACCCGGATCTGCCCCGGGTAGGTCAGCTCCTCCTCGATCTGCTTGGCCACGTCCCGCGCCAGCACCGCCGCGCCGATGTCGTCCACGTCGTCCGGCTTGACCATCACCCGGATCTCGCGGCCCGCCTGCATGGCGAAGACCTTCTCCACGCCCAGCTTGCCGGCCGCGATCTCCTCGATCCGCTCCAGCCGCTTGACGTACGCCTCAAGGCTCTCCCGCCGCGCCCCCGGCCGCCCGCCCGAGCAGGCGTCCGACGCCTGGGTCAGCACCGCCTCGATGGTCTGCGGCGGCACCTCGTTGTGGTGCGCCTCGATGGCGTGCACCACGTCCTCGCTCTCGCCGTACTTGCGGGCCACGTCCGCGCCGATGATCGCGTGGCTGCCCTCCACCTCGTGGGTGAGCGCCTTGCCGATGTCGTGCAGGAACGCGCACCGCTTGATCGTCGGCACGTCCAGCCGCAGCTCGGCGGCCATCACCCCGGCGATGTGCGCGCTCTCCACCAGGTGCTTGAGCACGTTCTGCCCGTACGAGGTGCGGTAGCGCAACCGGCCCAGCAGGGTGACCAGCTCCGGGTGGATCTCGGTGATGCCCACCTCGACCAGCGCGTCCTGGGCGGCCCGGTGGCACAGCTCCTCCACCTCCTGCCGGGCCAGGTCGTACACCTCCTCGATCCGGTGCGGGTGGATCCGGCCGTCGAGGACCAGCTTCTCCAGCGTGACCCGGCCGACCTCCCGGCGTACCGGGTCGAAGCAGGACAGCAGCACGGCCTCGGGGGTGTCGTCGATGATCAGGTTGACGCCGGTGACCGACTCGAAGGCGCGGATGTTGCGCCCCTCCCGGCCGATGATGCGCCCCTTCATCTCGTCGCCGGGCAGGTGCAGGACGCTGACCACGCTCTCGGCGGTCTGCTCGCTGGCGACCCGCTGGATGGCGTCCACCACGATGTTGCGGGCGCGCTGCTCGGCGCTGCCCCGGGCGTCTGCCTCGATCTCCCGGACCAGCAGCGCGGCCTCCCGCTTCGCCTGCCCCTCGATCGACTCGACCAGCTCGGCGCGGGCCGCGTCGGCGGTCAGCCCGGCCACCCGCTCCAGCTCCCGGCGGCGCTGCTCCTCCACCTCGGTCAGCGCCCGCTCCCGCTCGGCCAGTGCGGCCTCCCGGACGGCCAGGGCCGCGGTGGCGGCGGTGAGCTGCCGCTCG
This sequence comes from Micromonospora sp. NPDC049203, assembly GCF_043197215.1. NCBI lineage: Bacteria > Bacillati > Actinomycetota > Actinomycetes > Micromonosporales > Micromonosporaceae > Micromonospora > Micromonospora sp. NPDC049203. Next base: position 267,957 of record NZ_JBICSV010000001.1, read on the forward strand.
CGCTCGGCGAGCCGTTCCACCTCCTCGGTGTGCAGCCGCTCCCGCTCGTCCATCCGGGCGGCGCGGCGTTCCACCTCGGCCGCCTGCTCCCGGGTGGTGGCGGCCAGCACCGCCACCTCCCGCTCGCCGCTACGCCGCGCTGCGGTACGCAACTGCTCGGCGTCCGCCTCGGCCTGCTTGTGCGCCCGCTCCAGCACCGTGTCGGCCTCGGCCCGGGCGTCGTCGAGCACCCGCCGCGCCTCGGCCCGGGCGGCCTTCGCCTCGGCCTTGGCGGCGGCCGCCTCGGCCCGGGCCGCGGAGGCGGCGGACTTCGCCACGTCGATCGTGCTGTTCACCTCGTCGGCGGCGGTCCGCAACGCCGCGAGGGACTGCTCCTGCCGGTCCTTCTCCGCGATGAAGGCCGGGTCCTCCGGCGCGGGTGCCAGGCTGAGCCGCTTGAGGGTACGCACGCCGAACAGCACGGCGCCGACCACCACCGCGACGAGCAGCAGCACGACCACGAGGAGGACGATGTCGAAGGCGCTCATCCGGCCGCTCCGAACCGGCACGCGGACACGCCCGCCCGCCGGGGCCCGGTGGCGGTACGGGGCGTGTCGCCCGTCGCGGAGGGGCCGTGTGGCAGTCCGCCGGTGAACCTGTGCCGCCCTGCCATGGCCGCCTCCCCCTGAACGTCGGCGCCGCAGCACGCGTGAAGGACACGCGCCTGCGGCTCTGGACGCCCGACCGGAGCGGCTGGCTGTGGGCAGCTTTCCGTCGGCGGTGTCCCCGTGAGGGCACCGCTGGCGGCCGGTTGCAGTTGTCGGAGGCTCCGAAGGGTCCGGAGCGCCCGTCAAGGGCCGGTGTAGCTGGCCAAAGTGATGCTGTTCTGTTACGAGATCTATGTTGTGCGCTTAGCCTGCGCTGGTCGGGCAAAGTGAGCCTGTATGGCGAGGCTAGGTCGCGAGGTGCCGTTCGGTCAAGGAGTCATGATCAAACCACCCGGACGGAGAGAAGTTGCCGCGTCACTCAGTGGTGTCCAGATGCCGGACACCCCCGGACAAACCTCACCCTCACTCCCGCGACTTGACCTCCCGACCTGCCCATACCCTCCCACGCTCATGATCCACTCCCCTGCGCAGGCCGCCACTCCACCCTCCCACCCCCGGTGATCAAGGAGTTGACGTCCACCCACGACCCCCCGAGCGACACAAACTCCTTGATCACCGCCCTGGCCGGGTGAATCAGCGGGCGGTGGTGGTCAGGGCGGTGGTCACCAGCGCGGCGTTGTCGGGAGCAGGGGTGCCGTCGGGCAGCAGCAACGTGTCCTCCAGGCCGATCCGGGTGTGCAGGCCCCGCCGGACCGCCTCGGCGTACACCGGCCAGGTGGCGGGGCCCTCGCCGTGCAGCAGCACCGGCGGGTGCCCGCCGGGCAGCGCGGCCAGGATCGCCGCGGCGTCGGCGAGCGCCGTCTCGACCTGCTCGGCCACGCACTCCACGAGGATCCGTCCGGTGGGCGCGGACCAGCGGCGCCAGGCGTCGACAGCCGCCGGGGTCCAGAGACCGGCCTCGACCATCACGCCACGCTCACCCAGGGCGGCGGCGACCTCCGCCGCTCCCGGTTCGTGGGCGTTCACCGAGGCGAAGTCGGGCAGCACCGTCCAGGCGCGGACGGCGGCGACCCGCTCGGCCGGGTCGGGGACGATCCAGGCGCCGGTGCTCACCCCGACCGGCAGGCCGGGCCGGGCGGCCCGGATGGCGGTGACGGCTGCGGCGATCACCGCCGGGCCGAGCGACTCGGCGCCGGTGTCGTCGCGCGGGTGCACATGCACCGCCGCCACCCCGGCGGCCGCGCAGCGCACCGCGTCGGCGGCCAGTTCCGCCGGGGTGAGCGGCACGGCGGGGTGCTCGTCCCGCCGTCGTGTGCCGTTGAGACACGCCTTCAGCACTGGTGTGCCTCTCCTCGGGACGGAAGCCACGACCCGGGCGGCCAGTCGGTCAGTCGAGCCGGCGGGAGTCGAGGTCGTGTTCGGCGTCGGCCATCGCGTCGGCGTCGATGTGCTCGGCGAACTCGGCCGCCTCGGCGCTCTGCGCGGCCAGCGCGTCCTTCACCGCCCGGATCGCCACCCCGGGCGGGTAGCCCTTGCGCGCCAGCATCCCGACCAGGCGGCGGAACACCGCGTCCGGCTCGCCCCGGGCGCTGCGCAGCTTGCGCTCCACCAGGGCACGGGCGGTCTCCGCCTCGGTCTCCTCGTCCAGCCCGTCCAGGGCGGCGCCGGCGACCTCGCCGTCGACGCCGCGCTGGCGCAGCTCGTTGGCGAGCGCCCGGCGGGCCAGCCCACGGCCGGCGTGCCGGCTGCTCACCCAGGCACGGGCGAAGGCGGCGTCGTCGACGATGCCCACCTCGTCGTAGCGGTCGAGGACCTGCTCGGCGACCTCCTCGGAGATGCCGCGACGGGCCAGCGCGCCGGCCAGCTCGGCCCGGGTACGCGGACGCACCGCGAGCTGCCGCAGGCAGATCTCCCGGGCCAGTTCGGCCTCGTCGCGCGGCGGAGCCGGAGCCTCCCCAGCATCGGGCTCCGCCGCGCGATCACGGCGCCCCCGGCGGGGCCGGGGCGTGCCTGTGGCGTCGCCCGTACGGGGTGGGCCGGCATCCCAGCCCCGGCCCGTACGGGCGCGTCGTCCTGCCACGGGTCAGCGGATCAGAAGTCGACCGGCGGCAGTTCCGGGCCACCGGCGGCGTCGCCCGCACCACCGGTGCCGACGCCGAGCTTCTCCAGGATCTTCTTCTCGATCTCGGCCGCCACGTCCGGGTTCTCGCGGAGGAACTCGCGGGCCTTCTCCTTGCCCTGGCCGAGCTGGTCACCGTCGTAGGTGTACCAGGCGCCGGACTTGCGGATGATCGCCTGCTCCACGCCGACGTCGATCAGCGAGCCCTCACGGGAGATGCCCTTGCCGTACATGATGTCGAACTCGGCCTGCTTGAACGGCGCGGCGACCTTGTTCTTCACGACCTTGACCCGGGTGCGGTTACCGACCACGTCGGTGCCGTCCTTGAGGCTCTCGATGCGGCGCACGTCGAGCCGGACCGAGGCGTAGAACTTCAGCGCCCGGCCACCGGTGGTGGTCTCCGGGCTGCCGAACATCACGCCGATCTTCTCGCGGAGCTGGTTGATGAAGATCGCGGTGGTGCCGGTGTTGTTGAGCACACCGGTGATCTTCCGCAGCGCCTGGCTCATCAGCCGGGCCTGGAGACCGACGTGGCTGTCGCCCATCTCGCCCTCGATCTCGGCGCGCGGCACCAGGGCCGCCACCGAGTCGATCACGATGATGTCGATAGCGCCGGAGCGGACCAGCATGTCCGCGATCTCCAGCGCCTGCTCGCCGGTGTCCGGCTGCGAGACCAGCAGGGCGTCGGTGTCGACGCCGAGGGCCCGCGCGTACTCCGGGTCGAGCGCGTGCTCCGCGTCGATGAACGCGGCGATGCCGCCGGCCCGCTGGGCGTTTGCGACCGCGTGCAGCGCGACGGTGGTCTTACCGCTGGACTCCGGACCGTAGATCTCGACCACCCGGCCGCGGGGCAGACCGCCCACGCCGAGCGCCACGTCGAGCGCGATGGAGCCGGTCGGGATGACGGCCGTCTGCACGACGGGCCGCTCCCCCAGGCGCATCACCGAACCCTTGCCGAACTGCTTGTCGATCTGAGCGAGAGCAAGGTCGAGCGCCTTCTCCCGGTCAGGCCCTGCTGCCATCGTTGCCACCCCTGCCTTCGCCGGCGTCTTTCCTGAGCTTCGCGTCACGCGGGACACGCTAGGCGCTGGGTCCGACAGAAAACCAGCCGACGGGCCGTGAGCTGTGGACGAGCACCCCGCTGTGGACAATAGCCGAACAGGTGTACGACTGGGCAAGCGACACGCGGGATCGACGAAAAGGCTGCTCAGCGTAGCCGGGCGGGCACCCGGTCGGGATACGCGGCGACCACGGCGCGCCACACCACGTGCGTTTGCTCACCGGCGGCGAGGGCCTGCTCGATGGTCCGCCCGTCGAGCTGGGACAGCACCTGGTCCCTGGCGATGCTGGCCGCGTAGCCGGGCCCGAACGCCTCCTCCAGCCGCGTCCAGAAGTCGGTCAGCCGCACGTGTTCAGTCCTCCTCGTCGAGTGGTGCCGTGGCGGGACGGCGCAGCGCCAGCGCCACCAGCGGCACCACGGCGATCGCCGACAGCAGGGTGAGCGTCGGGTACCCCACGGCCCGCATGACGAACCCGCTCGCCGCCGCCGCGCCCGCCCCGGCCAGCCCCATGAGCAGGTCGGACAGGCCCTGCACGCCGGGCCGGTCGGCGGTCGGCACCGACTCCGACAGCAGCGTCGAGCCCGCCACCATCGTGCCCGACCAGCCCAGCCCGAGCAGCGTCAGCCCCACCGACAGCAGCGGTGTGTCGTGCCCGGCGGTGCCGGAGACCGCGCACGCGGCCAGCAGCAGCGCCACCCCGCCGAGGATCACCGGGCGCCGGCCGAACCGGTCGGTGAGCCACCCCACCACCGGCGACAGCGCGTACATGCCGGCGATGTGCAGGCTCAGCACCAGGCCGACCACCGGCAGCACGTCCTCGTCGGAGTGCCACTCGCCGAGGTGCACCGGGGTCATCGACATCACCGCGACCATCACCAGGTGACCCACCGCGACAGCGGCGATGCCGAGGCGCGCGGCCGGCCTGCGGCGTACCGTGCGCCACGCGGCGACCATGCCCCCGCGGCGGGTGGCCGCGGGCGCGGCGTCCGGCACCGGCTCGGCCACCGCCAGCCGGCGCGCGGTGAGCAGCGGGTCCGGCCGGAGCAGGACCAGGATGACGACGGCGGCCAGCGTGAACGCGACGGCGCTGAAGGCGAACGGCCCGGACAGCGCCGGCAGACCCCAGCCCCGGGTGGTGTCGTCGGCGAGCGCGGCGAAGTTCGGCGCGGCCACCGCGCCGATGGTGGTGGCCCAGACCACCATCGAGAGCTGCCGCCCCCGGCGGTGCGGCTCGGCCAGGTCCACGGCCGTGTAGCGGGCCTGGAGGTTGGCCGCCGTGCCGCCGCCGAACAGCAGCATGCCGGCGAAGAGCAACGGCACCGCGCCGGTCACGGTGGCGACCACCACCAGCACGCCGCCCACCGCGCCGGCCAGGTACGCGAGGACCAGCCCCGGCCGCCGGCCGCGCGCGGCCATGAGCCGGGTGACCGGGATGGCCAGCAGTGCGCCGCCGACCACTCCGGCGCTCTGCGCCAGCCCGGCCAGCGCGGTGCCGGCGACCCGGGCGGCGAGCAGCGCGCCGACCGAGATGCCGATGGTGACGCCGATGCCGCCGATGATCTGGGTGAGGAACAGCAGCCGGACGGTACGCCGCTGGACGCGGGCGACATCCGGCCGGGGCGGGGCCGGCGCGGTCAGGTCGACGGACATGCTGCGCTCCTGGTGGGGATGGGTGTCCCATCCTCCCGCACCGGTCCGGCCGACCGGCACCCGGTTCGGCTACAGGCCGAGACCCCGGCCGATGATCTCCTTCATGATCTCGGTGGTGCCGCCGTAGATGGTCTGCACCCGGCTGTCCAGCCACGCCTTCGCCACCGGGTACTCCGCCATGAAGCCGTAGCCGCCGTGCAACTGCACGCACCGGTCGGCGACCTTCGTCTGCAACTCGGTGGTCCACCACTTGGCCTTCGCCGCGTCGGTCACCGAGAGGCGGCCCGCGTTGAACTCGGTGACGCAGTGGTTGACGAACGTCCGCGCGATGGTGACCTCGGTGTCCAGCTCGGCCAGCAGGAACCGGTTGTGCTGGAACCGGCCGATCGGCCGCCCGAACGCCTCCCGGGAACGGGCGTACTCGATGGTGAGCGCGAGCAGCTTCTCGCACGCCGCCACCGCTGCCACGGCGATGCTCAGCCGCTCCCGGGGCAGGTTGGCCATCAGGTGGTAGAAGCCGTGGTTCTCGGTGCCGATCAGGTTTTCCGCCGGCACCCGGCAGTCGTCGAAGAACAGCTCGGCGGTGTCGTTGGCCTTCAGGCCCACCTTCGCCAGGCGGCGGCCCCGGCTGAAGCCGGGCGTGCCGCTCTCCACCACGACCAGGCTCACCCCGTGCGCGCCCTGGTCCGGCGCGGTCTTGGCCACCACGACCACCAGGTCGGCCATCTCACCGTTCGTGATGAACGTCTTCTGCCCGTTGAGGACCAGGCTGTCGCCGTCGCGGACCGCGGTGGTGCGGATGCCCGCCAGGTCGCTGCCCGCGCCCGGCTCGCTCATCGCGATGGCGGTGACCAGGTCGCCGGAGCAGAAGCCCGGCAACCACCGCTTGCGCTGGTCGCCGGTGGTCAGCTCGGTCAGGTACGGGGCGACCACGTCGTTGTGCAGCCCGAACCCCAGACCGGTGCACCCGGCGGCGACGATCTCCTCGTCCAGCACCGCGTTGAACCGGAAGTCGCGCTGCCCGCCGCCGCCGTACTCCGGGTCGACGTCCGGGCCGAGCAGCCCGGCCGCGCCGGCGGCCCGCCACACCTGCCGGTCGACGATCCCGTCGGCCTCCCACTGCTCGTGGTGCGGCACCGCCTCCCGGGCGAGGAACCGACGGCACAGGTCGCGGAACTCGTCGTGGACGGGCTCGTAGAGATGCTGCTCCATGGCGGCAAGTCTGACACCGCTCAGCCGCCCCGGACAGGGGCGAGCGCCGCTCGTAGCCGGCGCTCCCGGAGGCCGGTGCGGACGGCCTCGGCCAGGATCGCGACCAGGACGATCCCGAACCCGACGGCGGCGGATTCCCACCCGGTGCGGATCGCGAGCACGATCAGCGGGCCGAGCAGCAGGACGCCACCGGCGGCCCCGAACAGCGCTCCCCGGCGTACCACCGGAAGGTTGTCCGCCACCGCCGCGCGTCCCGCCTCGTCGACGGGCGGCTCGCCCCGGCGCAGCCCGGTCTCGGTGACCGCCCAGGCGGCGGCCCGCTCCGCCTCGGCGGCGCCTGGTTTCTGAAACCAGTTCAGCATGAAGAACATGAGCCCGTAGATCACCCCGTGCAGACCGGCGTCGAGCACCGCTACCTGTACGGACTCGTCCCGATCCCAGAGCCGGATGGCCAGCCAGGCGACTCCGGCGAACGCCATGGAGATCACGTAGGGGCCGGGAGCGCCGAACCGGAGAAACGCCACGCGAGGTCGGGGTTCCGCCATGCCGGAGCCGTACCCTCGCGCGCCGTCCGGTAATCCCCTGTGGACGGTGGCGGGCGGACGTGCGGCACGCCAGGATGGCCGGATGAGCACACTCACGGGGAAACAGGTCGCCGAGGCCGGGCTGGACGGGTGGACGTACCTGCTGGGGGCGTTGCAGACGCGCATCCGTACCCCCGATTTCGCGGCCGGGATGGCGCTGGTGGCCGCGGTCGGCGCGGAGGCCGAGCGGGTCGATCACCATCCCGATCTGGACCTGCGCTACACCCACGTGGACGTGCGGCTCTGGTCGCACGACGCGGGCGGCGTGACCCAGCGTGACCTGCGGCTGGCCCGGTTCATCTCGGGGCTGGCCGCGGACGCCGGGCTCACCCTGTCGGCGGCCGGGCTGGCCCGCCTGGAACTCGCGCTGGACACCCCGGCGCACGCGGCGGTGCTGCCGTTCTGGCGGGCGGTCCTGACCTGGCAGGCACCGGGCGGCCGAGGCCCGGACGACGACGAGGTACGCGACCCGGACGGCGTGCTGCCGACTGTCTGGTTCCAGCGCTCCGGCCGGGACGAGCCCCGGCAGCGGTGGCACCCGGACGTGTGGGTCGACCCGGCCGAGGTGGACGCGCGCATCGCCGCCGCGCTGGCGGCCGGCGGCACGCTGGTCAGCGACGCGGAGGCGCCGAGCTTCTGGGTACTCGCCGACCCGGACGGCAACCGGGTCTGCCTCTGCACCTGGCAGCAGCGCTCCTGACTCAGCGCAGCGCCTTCGCGGCCACCTTCAGGTCGGCGACCAGGCCCTCGTAGGCCACGTCCTGGTTGTCGGCGCGCAGCACCGCCGACGGGTGGATGGTGGCGAGCAGCCGGGCCGCCGGGGCGTCGGCGACAGCGCCCGTCCGGTCGACCGGCACGCGCTCGAAGTCCTCCGGATGCTGGGCGGCGGCGGGCCAGGGCAGCAGCTCACCTCGCTGCTTCGTCACCCGGAAGCTCGGGCCGAGCAGCGCCTTGGCGGCGGTGGCGCCGAGCACCACCACGATCTCCGGGCGCAGCCGGGCGAACTCGGCGACCAGCCACGGCCGGCAGGCGGTGACGTGCACGCGGTCCGGGGTCTGGTGGATGCGCCGCCGGCCGCGCAGCTCGAAGCGGAAGTGCTTGACGGCGTTGGTCAGGTAGATCTGGGCGGGGTCGAGCGCCGCGTCGTCGACGGCCTTGCGCAACAGCCGCCCGGCCGGGCCGACGAACGGCAGCCCCTTCTGGTCCTCGATGTCGCCCGGCTGCTCGCCGACGAAGACCAGGCGGGCGTGCTCGTCGCCGCGGCCGAAGACGGTCTGGGTGGCGTCCCGGTACAGCTCGCAGCCCCGGCAGTCGCCCGCCGCGGCGCGCAGCTCGTCGATGGTGTCAGCCGACGGCGGGATGAACTCCTGTGCGCCGGGTGCGCTCTCGGTCTCGGCCATGCCGATCGTTCTACCCCGTTCGGCGGCGCGCACGCGAGCGGCCCGCCGCGCTGTCCGGAGGTGTTAAAAAGGGGCCCTTCCTATACCGAATGCGTTAAGAGGGGGCCCTTCCTTCCGGCGGTGAGCGCGTCGGCCAGCGCGGGGATGTCGGCCTCGTCCAGCGCGCTCACCGAGACGCGCACGGCGGGGTCGGCGGCGATCCGGTACAGGCCGCCGGGGGCGAGCGCCCACCCGGCGTCGCGCAGGGTCGTGACCGCCACCGTCTCGTCGGGCACCGGCACCCAGACGTTGATCCCGGTGCGCCCGTACGCGGTCACCCCGCGCTCGGCCAGCGCCTCGACCAGCCCGTCGCGCCGCCTGTCGTAGCTGTCCGCCGCGCGCCGCACCAGACCGGCGGTGGCCGGGTCGCGCCAGAGCGACACGACCAGGCGTTGCAGCACTGTGGACACCCAGCCGGCGCCGACCCGCGCGCGCCCGGCCACCCGGGCCACAGTGGCCTCGTCGCCGGTCAGCACCGCGAGCCGCAGGTCGGGCCCGTAGGGCTTGCTCACCGACCGGACGAAGGCCCACGCCGGGGTCGCCCCGGCGAGCGGGTGCAGGGGTACGCGGGCCAGCTCGGCGGCGTGGTCGTCCTCGATCAGCAGCAGGTCGGCCCGGCCGGCGAGCAGCGTGCGCAGCGCGTCGGCACGGGCGGCGGAGACCGCGGCGCCGGTCGGGTTCTGCGCCCGGCTGGTCACCACGAGCGCCCGGACCCCGGCGGCGAGCGCCGCCCGGACGCCGCCCACTGTGGGGCCCTCGTCGTCCACCGGCACCCCGACGGTACGCAGGCCGAGCGCCGCGATCAGGTCGAGCAGGTTGGCCCAGCCCGGGTCCTCCACCGCCACCGCGTCGCCGGGGCGCAGGTGGGCGGCGAGCAGCCGTTCGATGCCGTCGAGCGCCCCGCCGGTGACTGTCAGCTCGCCGGCCGGCACGCGATCGGCGGCGAGCCGCTCCCGGGCCAGGGCGGCCAGGTCGGGCAGCACGGCGTCGGTCGCGTACCCGCCGGGGGGTCCGATCTCGGCGGCGAGCGCGGCGAGGTGCGGGCCGAGCGGCGGCAGCAGCCGGGGGTCGGGCTGGCCGGCGGAGAGGTCACGGCCGCCGGGCAGCGGTGGGGGCAGCAGGGCGGCGCGGCGGGCGGCGACCGGCGGGCGGGGGCGGACCCGGGTGCCGTGCCGGCCGGCGGTCGCGACCAGGCCGCGTTGCCGCAGTTCCTGGTACGCCTTCGCGACGGTGGCCGGGCTGACGTCCAGCTCGGCGGCGAGCGCGCGGACGGCGGGCAGGGGGTCGCCGGGGGCCAGGTCGCCGGTGCGGATGCCGGATTCGACGCTTGCCGAAATCGCGGCGGAGGTGGACCCGACGATCTGATAATGTGCTGCCACAGTTTAGTGATTGTACTAGAACAAAGGTGGGATGTCACGTGTACCCCCCGACCGCCCGCACCACCGCCACCCGCACCCGCGACCGGATGCACTACGACCGCGCCACCGCGCACGCGCTGCTGGACGAGGCGTACCACTGCGCGCTGTCGTTCACTGTTGACGGTGAGCCGCGCATCCTGCCGACCCTGCACGTGCGCGTCGGCGACACGCTCTACCTGCACGGGTCCACCGGCAGCCGGCCGCTGCTGGCCGCCCGGGGCGAGGCCGGTCTCCCGGTCTGCGTCGCCGTCACCCACCTCGACGGGCTGATCTACGCCCGCTCCCAGTTCCACCACAGCGCCAACTACCGGTCGGTGGTGGCGCACGGCACCGCCCGGCTGGTCGAGGACGCCGGCGAGAAGGCGCGGGTGATGACCGCGCTGGTGGAGAAGGTGGCCGCCGGCCGGTCCGCCGACAGCCGCCCGCCGAACCGGCGCGAGCTGGCCGAGACGGCGGTGCTGGCGCTGCCGCTGCGCGAGGTGTCGGTACGGATGCGCACCGGCGGCGTCAACGACGAGCCGGCCGACGAGGCGCTGCCGTACTGGGCCGGTGTGGTGCCGCTGCGGCTCACGCCGGGCCGCCCCGAACCGGCGCCGGGGGTGAGCGCGCCGGTGCCGGCGTACCTGCGGGCGGCCCGGTCGCCGTGGCACGAGCCGGCGGCGCTGCGCGGCGAGCACGTGGTGCTGGAGCCGCTCGACCTCGCCCACGCCGACGAGCTGTACGCAGCCACCGCCGACCCGCAGGTGTGGCGGCACCTGGGCGGCACGCAGCCGGCCGACGCCGCCGAGATGCGCCGGGTCGTCACCGACTACCTGGACGCGCAGGAACGCGGCGAGCAGGTGTGCTGGGCGCAGCGCTGCGCCACCACCGGCGCGGTGGTCGGCACGACCTCCTACTACGAGATCGACCCGGTACGCCGCTCGCTGGCGATCGGCTACACCTGGCTGGGCCGCCCGTGGTGGCGTACCGGCGTGAACACCGAGGCGAAGCTGCTGCTGCTCGGCCGGGCCTTCGACGAGCTGGACGCGGTCCGGGTGGTCTGGCACACCGACATCCGCAACGAACGCTCCCAGCGGGCCATCGAACGGCTCGGCGCGAGCCGGGAGGGCGTGCTGCGGCAGCACAAGCAGCGCGCCGACGGCTCCTGGCGGGACACCGTGCAGTACTCGATGCTCGCGCGGGAGTGGCCGACGGCACAGGTCAGCCTGCGGGAAAGGCTTCGCCCGACGGCGGGCGCGGCGTCATGATGTCCGGCGTGCTGGGGATCACCGACATCTGGACGTACGTGCTGGGCACCGTGGCGATCGTGCTGCTGCCCGGCCCGAACTCGCTCTTCGTGCTGGCCACCGCCGCCCGTCGCGGCGTGGCCACCGGTTACCGGGCCGCCGCCGGAGTGTTCGTCGGCGACGCGGTGCTGATGATCCTCTCCGCCGCCGGGGTGGCCTCGCTGCTCCAGGCGTATCCCCCGCTCTACCTGGTGATCAAGTACGCCGGCGCGGCGTACCTCGGTTATCTGGGGCTGGCCATGCTGCGCGGCGCGTGGCGGCGCTGGCGCGACCGCAACGACCCGGCCACGCCGCGCCTGATCGACGAGGTGGAGCCGGCCGGGCAGCGGGAGCCGTTCCGGAAGGCGCTGGTGATCAGCCTGCTCAACCCGAAGGCGATCCTGTTCTTCGTGTCGTTCTTCATCCAGTTCGTCGACCCCGGGTACGCCTGGCCGGCGCTGTCGTTCCTGCTGCTCGGGCTGATCGCCCAGGTCGCCAGCGCGCTCTACCTGACCGTGCTGATCTTCACCGGCACGTACCTGGCGGCCCAGTTCCGGCAGCGCCGCCGGCTCGCCGCGAGCGGCACCACAGCTGTCGCCGTGCTGTTCCTCGGCTTCAGCCTCAAGCTCGCCGCCGGCTGAGGTGTAAGGAAGGGGCCCCTATTAACACCTCCGGTAGAGGAAGGGCCCCTTCTTAACAAGGCACGCGCACACGCTCACGTGCCGTCGCCGCCTCCGCCACCACCGCCGATGCCCGCGCCGCCGGCCGTACCCCCGAGCCCGTAACCCGGCGCGACCGGGCGGTCGGGGCGGCGGCTGACGTGCGCCGACTCGCGAATCGTGGCCGACCAGTCGGCGTGCGAGGCGGCCGCCGCGTGCCTGTCGATGGCATGCCGCAGCCAGCCGTCCACTGTGGCCACCCAGTCCCGTTTGTCGGCGCCGGCGTGCCAGACCCGGAACCGGCTGATGCTCTGGTGGGTGATCCCGGCCAGGGAGAGCCGCCGGTCCAACCAGAGCAGCACTTCCATGCCGGCCGAGTCGGTCAGCATGATCATTTCGAGTTCGGTCATCGGGCCGGCATAGAGCGGGGCGGCCCAGAACCCGTACCACTGCTGGAACGGCAGCGTCTGCTCCACCCCCGGCAGCCGCCCCTCCCGCAGGCCCGCCTGCCGGATCGCGAAGCCGAGCGTGTCCAGCGCGGCGAGCACGTGCTCCTGGGCGGGCAGCGGATGGATCAGCACCGGCACCATCGCGCCCTGATCCACCTCCGGATCCACAGACACCTCGGTGCGCAGGCCGGTACGCAGGCTCAACAGCGGCACCCCGCCGTACGTGGTCACCGGCGACTCCCACGGCAGCGGCACGGCGAAGTCGACAGCGCGCCGCCGCCCGGCCGGCACCACGAACCGCCCCGCGATCGTCCACGTCCGGAACTGCACCAGGCGGCGCGGCGCCTCCGGGTCCTCCGGTTCGACCTGGGTCACCAGCCCGAGCCGGATGTGCCGCACCGGCACGTCCGAGCCGCCCGCGCTCAGCGTCACCCGGCCGGGCAGGCGCAGGCCCGGCCGGGTGCTCGGGTTGGGCAGCGTGGTGCTCACCGACAGCCCGGTCCAGGCGGAGTCCCGCGACACGCCGGTCAACCGCATACCGGGGCTTTCCCGCTGCCCGCCCGGCCATGCCAGGCCGGAACGGACGCCGGCCCGGATCACGACGCTCAGCGCATCCGGCGGCCTCGCGGCACCGGGTCGGTCTCGTCGTCGAACTCGCCGATGACCTCCTCCAGCAGGTCCTCCAGCGCGACGAACCCGATGGGCCGGGTCGGCCCACCGCCGTTGCTCACCAGCGCGAGCTGCGCCTGCTGCGCCCGCATGGAGGTCACCGCCTCGGTCACCGACGCCTCGGCCGGCAGCGTGAAGGCGCTGGTCATCAGCTCCTCCGCGGTCGCCGGACGGCCGGTGGTGACGGCGCGCACCGCCTCGCGTACGTGCACCAGGCCGCACACCTCGCCACCGGCGTCGACAACTGCCAGCCGGGACCGGCCGCTGTCGCGCGAGACGTGTTCGATCCGCTCGGCGGTCTCGCCCCGGCCCACAGTGACGATCTGGTCGAACGGCTCCATCACCTGGGCCACTGTGGTGCCCTGGAGCTCCAGCATGCTGGTCAGCAGCTGGTGCTGCTCGGCGCCGAGCAGCCCGTGCTCCCGGGACTGCTCCAGCAGGATGCGCAGCTCGTCCGGGCCGTGCACCTGGGCCAGCTGGTCCTGCTGCTGCACGCCGACCAGCCGCAGCATCGCGTTCGCGAGCCCGTTGAGCACCGACAGCACCGGCCGGGCGATCCGGGCGAACGCCCGGAACGGCAGCGCCAGCAGCATCGCCGAACGCTCGGCGTCGGTGATCGCCCACGACTTCGGGGCCATCTCGCCGACCACCAGGTGCAGGAACGTCACCAGCGACAACGCGAACACCAGCGCGACCACGTGGCTGGCCGCGGTGGGCAGGCCGACCGCGTGCAGCAACGGGCTGAGCAGGTGCTCGATGGCCGGCTCGGCCAGCGCACCAAGACCCAGCGTGCACAGCGTGATGCCGAGCTGTGCGCCGGCCAGCATCAGGCTCAGCTCGCGGACGCCGTCCAGCGCCGCGCGGGCCGCCCGGCCGCCACCGGCGGCGGCCTGCTCCAGGCGGTACCGCTTGGACGCGATGAGCGCGAACTCGGCGGCCACGAAGAATCCGTTCAGCGCCAGCAGCACCACGGAGAAGAACAACGCGAACCCGGGGCTCATGCGGAACCCTCCCCGGACACGTCGGCGGTGGGCCGCAGCCGCACCGAGTCGGCCACGTGCCGGTCCACCGCCAGCACCTCGACCAGCACCCGGGGGCCGCCGGCCGGCTCGTCGCCGTCCGTGGCGACCGGGATCTCCAGCAGGTCACCGACCTCGGGCACCCGGCCCAGCTCCCGCATCACCAAGCCGGAGAGCGTGTCGTACTCGGGGCGCTCGGGCAGCTCGATGCCGGTGCTGTCGGCGACCTCGTCGATGCGCCAGCGCGCCGGGACCACCCAGGAGCCGTCCTCCTGCCGGGCCGCGGCCCGGTCCGGCGGGTCGTCCTCGTCGCGGATCGGCCCGACCAGCTCCTCGGCCAGGTCCTCCAGCGTGATCACGCCGGCGAAGCCGCCGTACTCGTCGACCACGCAGGCGAGCTGCCGGTGCCCGGACCGCAGGCGGTCCAGCACCGTCGGCAGCGGCAGCGTCTCGGGCACCAGCAACGGGGGTACGGCCACCGCGTCGACCCGGGTGGTCGCGCGCTGCGCCGGGGGCACCCCGAGCACGTCGGCGATGCCGACCACACCGATCAGGTCGTCGACGCCCTCGGCGCCGCTCACCGGGAACCGGGAGTGGCCGGTGTCCAGCAGCTCGACGATCCGGCTGACCGGCTCGTCGGCCCGGATGGTGTGCACGTCGACGCGCGGCACCATCGCCTCCCCGGCGGTCAGTTCCCGGAAGTCCAGACCCCGGTCCAGCAGGTCTGACATCTCGGCGTCGAGGTGCCCCTCCTCCCGGGACTCGGCGATGATCTGTTCCAGGTCCTGCGGGGTGGCGCCGCTGGGCAGCTCCTCGATCGGCTCGATGCCGAGCCGGCGGAGCAGCCGTACGGCCGCCCTGTCGAACAGCGTGATCAGCGGACCGGCGATCTTCAGGTAGATCAGGGTGGACCGCGCCAGCGCCCGGGCCAGCGGTTCGGCCCGCGCGATGGCCAGGTTCTTCGGCGCCAGCTCGCCGAGGACCATCTGCACCACTGTGGCGATGACCAGGGCGAGGGCCACCGACAGCGGCAGGGTGACCGCGCTGGACAGCCCGGCGAGGCCGAGCAGGTCGGCCAGCCCGGCACCCAGGAACGGCTCGGCGACGTAACCGACCAGCAGGGCGGTCACCGTGATGCCGAGCTGGGCGCCGGACAGCATGAAGGAGAGCCGCGCGGTCACCTCCAGGGCCCGGGCCGCGGCACGATCGCCACCGTCGGCGAGCTGCTTGAGCTTGCCCCGGTCCACGGCGACGTAACCGAACTCCTGGGCCACGAAGTAACCGGTGGCGGCGGTGAGGACGGTGATGAGAAGGAGACCGACGAGGATCAACACGGGAGGTTCAGTGCTCCCGGGGTCGTCGGGGAGGGAATTCGCCGGGTATTACCCGGCCGGCTACTGCTGCCCTCCGGGGCAGGAGAGTCGATCATGCAGCCCATTTTATCGGTACGCGCTGGACGTTCGCTGAGGGTGCCGGGAAGCCTCCCGCGCGTCCGGTTCACCGCCCGGCCAGCTCGTCGACGTCCAGCAGCGTCCGGTCGACCCGTCCGGAACGGTACGCGGCCCGGCCGATCATCTGCGCGGCCACCGGAGCGGTGGAGAGCTGGAAGAGCGCCACCAGGACCAGCATGCCCAGATCCGAGGGGGTACGCAGGCGCAGCGCCAGCCCGGCCAGGAGCAGCAGGACGCCCAGCACCTGCGGCTTGGTGGCGGTGTGCATCCGGTCCAGCACGTCCGGGAAGCGCACCAGCCCGATGCCGGCGACCAGGCCGAGCGCCGCCCCGGCCAGCAGCAGGAACCCACCCACCCAGTCCGCGACGGTGGCCGCGCTCACGCTGATCCGCCGTTCGTTCGCGACTGCGGGGCTCGCAAAACCGGCTCACTCCTCGCGCTCACGCTTCAGCCCGGACCGCGAAGCGCACCAGCGACACCGACCCGATGAAGCCGAGCAGGGAGAGCACCACCAGGACGGGCAGCGTGGTGGCGTGCCGGTTGACAGCGGCCTCCGCCCCGACCGCGGCGAGCATCGCCGTCAGCAGCAGGTCGGCGCCGACGACGCGGTCGAGCAGGGACGGTCCTCGGTAGATCCGGGTCAGGGCGAGCAGCGCGGTGGCCGAGAGCAGCACCGTGAGCGCGACGGCGAGCAGGGCAGTCACTGTTGGTTCCTCCGTTCGACGGGTTCGAGGTCGAGCCGGCGTACCTCGTCGGGAGATCCGATGGCACGCACGATGCGCCGTTCGACGGCGAGCACGCGCTCGCGGCTGCCGGTGATGTCCTCGGGTCCGCGTACGTCGAGCACGTGCACGTAGAGCACGCCCCGGGTCCGGTCGACGTCGAGGATCAGCGTGCCCGGCACCAGCGAGATCACCTCGGCGGTGAGCGTCAGGTTGAGGTCGGTGCGCACGCGCAGCGGCACCGCGATGATCGCGCCGCGCGGGCGGTAGCCGAAGCGCAGCGCCACCGCTGCCACGTGGAGGCTGGCGCTGACCAGCTCCGCGACGAACGTGGCAGCGAACACCAGCAGCGCGCGGGGGCGTACCCGGCCGCCGAACGTGACCGGCGGCAGCGGGAAGAACAGCAGCACCGCCGCGCCGACCACCAGGCCGGCGACCAGGTTGCCCCAGGACACGTCGCCCCACAGCAGCATCCACGCGACGACCAGCCAGCCGAGCGCGACCGCCTGGTCCCGCCGCCGCCCGCCCCGGCCGACGGCCGACGCGGGGGCGTCCGGGACGGGCGCCGCCCGGGGTACGCCGGCGGGCTCCCCGGTCGGGCCCCCGCCCGGGGGCAGTTCGTCGGTCACGGCACGTCCCGGGGCAGGACCGCCCGCACGTACGGGGTGCGCTCGCGCAGGTCGGTGGCCGCGTCCGAGGTGACCTGGAACAGCGGCCCGGCCACCAGCGTGAACAGCACGCCCAGCGCCACCAGTGCGGTGGTCGCGCCGACCATCAGCCCGGGCAGCCGGGCCGGCGGGGTGGCGGTGGCCAGCCGGGGCTCCCGCCAGAACGCGATGTTCCACACCCGGGAGGCGGCGTAGAGGGTGAGCAGGCTGGTGAGCGTGCCGGCCGCGACGAGCACGGCGGGCAGCACGCCACCGGCCGCCACGCCGGCCTGGAGCAGTCCGAGCTTGCCGAGGAAGCCGGAGAACGGCGGAATGCCGGCGAGGTTCATAGCGGGGACGAAGAAGAGCACGCCGAGGGTCGGGGCGACCCGTGCCAGGCCGCCGATGCGCCGCAGGTCGGTGCTGCCCGCACGTTCCTCGACCAGGCCGGCGACCAGGAACAGCGTGGTCTGGATGGTGATGTGGTGCACCACGTAGAAGATCGCCCCGGACAGGCCGGCGACGCTGCTCAGCGCCACCCCGAAGATCATGTAGCCGATGTGGCTGACCAGCGTGAACGACAGCAGCCGCTTCAGGTCCGACTGCGCCACCGCGCCCAGGATGCCGACCACCATGGTCAGCCCGGCCACCACCATCAGCAGCGTGGCGACCTGGCCGCCGGGGAACAGCAGCGTCTCGGCGCGGATGATCGCGTACACGCCGACCTTGGTGAGCAGGCCCGCGAAGACCGCTGTCACGGGGGCGGGCGCGGTCGGATAGCTGTCCGGCAGCCACGCCGACAGCGGGAACACCGCCGCCTTGATCCCGAACGCGAGCAGCAGCGTCAGTTGCAGGGTCAGGCGTACGCCCGACGGCAGCGCGTCCAGCCGGCCGGCGAGCTGCGCCATGTTCAGCGTGCCGGTGGCCGCGTACACCAGTCCCACCGCGGACAGGAACAGCAGCGACGACAGGATGCTGACCACCACGTACGTCGATCCGGTGCGCAACCGCGCCTCGGTGCCGCCCAGCGTGATCAGCACGAAGCTCGCGGCCAGCAGGATCTCGAAGCCGACGAAGAGGTTGAACAGGTCCCCGGCGAGGAAGGCGTTCGTGACACCGGCGGTCAGCACCAGGTACGTCGGGTGGTAGATGCTCACCGGCGCGGTCTCCCCGGTCTCGCCCCGGCCCTGGCCGATCGAGTAGAGCAGCACGCACAGCGTCACCGCCGAGGAGACGAGCACCATCAGCGCCGCCAGCTGGTCCGCCACCAGCACGATGCCCACCGGCGCCGGCCAGCCGCCCACGTGCACCACCACCGGCCCGGAGCCGTACGCCCGCACCAGCAGCACCGCCGCCACCACGAGGACGCTGGACAGGCACAGCACGCTTATCCACCGCTGCAACCCGGGCCGGCCGGACAGCAGGAGGGTGAGCGCCGCGCCGAGCAGCGGCACCACCACCGGCAGCGGAACGAGCGCGGTCACGAGGCGTCCCCCCGATGCAGCCGCCGCCGGGCCGGCTCCGGGTCCACCTGCTCCGGGTCGTCGTCCGGGCCCTCGCCGCCGTGGTCCGCAGTGGACACCTCGTTGCTCTCGGCGAGCCGGACGATCTGCCGGTCCTCCAGGTCGTCCTGCACCTCGTCGTCACCGCTGGTGTACCAGCTCCGGTAGGCGACGGCGAGCAGGAACGCGGTCAGCCCGAACGTGATCACCACGGCGGTGAGCACCATTGCCTGCGGCAGCGCGTCGCTCATCTCGCCCCGCGAGGTGGAACCGACGAGCGGCGCGGCGCCGGACCGCCCGCCGAGCAGGATGAGCAGGTTCACGCCGTTGCCGAGCATGATGATGCCGAGCAGGATCCGGGTCAGGCTGCGTTCCAGCAACAGCATGACGCCGGCGGCGACGAGCACCCCGACGGCCAGCACCAGCACCAGCGTCGGCCCGGCCGCACCCCTGTTCACTGAGCCACCTCTGTTCGCGACTGCGGGGCTCGCAAACCCGGCTCACTCCTCGCGCTCACGAGGGACCCTCCCGCTGGACCACCAGCCCGTGCCCCGCATCGCCCGCGGCCTCCACGTGCCGGTCGACCTCGGCGCCCAGGCTGCGCAGGATGTCCAGGATCAGCCCGACCACCACGAGATAGACGCCGACGTCGAAGAACAGCGACGTGACCAGGTAGAAGTCGCCGACCACAGGCAGCCACAGGTTGACCTTCACGCTCTGCAGCACCTGGCCGGTGAGCGCCAGGCCGAGGACGCCGCTGCCGACCGAGATGCCCAGACCCGCGCCGAGCACCGTGCCGGCACCGACCGGCGCCGCCTCGGCCAGCTCGTACCGGCCGCCGGCCAGGTAACGCAGGGCCAGCGCCAGCCCGGCCACGAGCCCGCCGGCGAAACCGCCGCCGGGCGCGTTGTGCCCGGAGAACAGCAGGAACAACGAGAAGATCAGTACGGTGTGGAAGATCAGCCGGGTGACCACCTCGAAGACGATCGAGCGCCGCCGTTCCGGCAGCGTCTGCCCGCCGCGCAGCCACACCGTGCGCCGGTCCCCGGCACGCAGCGCGGCCGGTGGCGGGCGGCGAGGGCGCGGCCCGGTGCGGGAACGCTCGTAGATCAGGCTGGCCACGCCGGTGGCGGTCACCACGAGCACCGAGATCTCCCCCATCGTGTCCCAGGCGCGGATGTCCACGAGCGTCACGTTCACGACGTTGCGGCCGTACCCCTGCGTGAGGGCCAGGTCCGGGAAGGCCGCGGAGATCGACGGCGCCCGCCGCGCCCCGGCCGCGACGAGCGCCAGACCGGCCATCACCACGCCGGCGGCGACCCCGATGCCGCGCCGCACCCAGCGGCTGCGGCGCAGCGGGCGGGCCGAGAAGCGCTCCGGCAGCCGCCGCAGCACCAGCACGAACACCGCGATCGTGGCGGTCTCCACCAGGAACTGGGTCAGCGCCACGTCCGGGGCGCCGTAGAGGACGAACATCATCGCGGTGCCGTAGCCGGTCACGCCGACGAGCAGCATCGCGGTGAGCCGGCGCCGCGCGCCCACCGCGAGCAGCGCGGCGACCGCGATCACCACGCAGACCACGAGCTGGGCCGGGTTGTCCCAGACCGCCAGGTCGACCCGCCACGGCGCGGTGGCGATCATCGCTCCCCCCGGCACGAACACCAGCGCGAGCAGCACGGTGCCGAGGTACTGCGGCAGGGAGCCGCGCTGGGTGGCGCCGGTGACCTCGATGGCGAGCCGGTCGAAGCCGTGCGTCACCCACTCGTACCCCTGGTTGCCGCTCACCGGCGAGCGCAGCCGGTCCAGCGCGGGCGCCAGCGGGCCGCGGACCAGGTGCAGCACCACACCGCCGGCCAGCACCAGGGCGGACAGGCCGAGCGCCGCCGTGGGTCCGTGCCAGAGCGCCAGGTGCTCCTCGACCGGCCCGAACAGCTCGGCGTACGGCTCGAACAGGCCGCTCAGCCACCCGGCGGCCGGACCGGCGGCGAGCCCGGCCACGGCGAGCAGCGCCGGGGGTACGAGCATCGCGGCGGGCGGCCGGGCCAGCTCGGTGTCCGGCACGCCGGGCCGGGTGACGAACGCGCCCCAGAGGAACCGGATGCTGTACGCGACGGTGAGCGCGCTGCCGGCCACCAGCACGATCAGGACCAGTGGATCGCCGGTGAACGCGGCGAGCGCCGCCTCCTTCCCGACGAACCCGAGCAGCGGCGGCACCCCGGCCATCGAGGCGGCGGCCAGCGTGGCGACTGTGGCCAGCACCGGCGCGGCCCGTCCCACCCCGGACAGCTCCCGCAGGTCACGGGTGCCGGCCTCGTGGTCGAGGATGCCGACGACCAGGAACAGCGCCGCCTTGAACAGGGCGTGTGCGGCCAGCATCGCCACGCCGGCCAGCGCCGCCTTCGGGGTGCCCGCCCCGAACACCACTGTGAGCAGGCCGAGCTGGCTGACCGTCCCGTACGCCAGCAGCAGCTTGAGGTCGGTCTGCCGCAACGCCGCCCACCCGCCGATGACGAGCGTGACCAGGCCGGCGACCACTGTGACCGGGCGCCACCCGTCGACCGGGGCGAGCACCGGGCCGAGCAGTCCGATGAGGAAGATTCCGGCCTTCACCATCGCCGCCGCGTGCAGGTACGCGCTCACCGGCGTCGGGGCGGCCATCGCCACCGGCAGCCAGGCGTTGAACGGGAACACCGCGGACTTCGCCAGCGCCCCGGCGAGGATGAGCAGGACCGCGACGGTCAGGTACCCGCCGCCGGGCAGCGGCGCGGCCGCCACCGCCGACCACCGGTAGCCGCCGGCGTGGTGGCCGAGCAGCAGGAACCCGACGAGCATGGCCAGCCCGCCCAGCGTGGTCACGGTGAGCGCCTGCGCGGCGGCCCACCGGCTGGACCGGCGTTCGGTGCTGTGCCCGATGAGCAGGTAGGAGAAGACGGTGGTCAGTTCCCAGAACACGTAGAGCAGCAGCAGGTCGTCGGAGACGACGAGGCCGAGCATCGCACCGGCGAAGGCGACCATGACAGCGGCGAACCGGGCCAGGCCGGTCGACCCGGGCGGGAAGTAGCGGGCGGAGTAGACCAGCACCAGCGCGCCGACGCCGCCGACGAGCAGCAGCATCAGCCAGGACAGCGTCGTGACCCGCAGCGCCACGTCGAGCTGGAGCTGCGAGATCCAGGGGTACGTCTCGACGACCGCGCCGCCGTCGCGTACCGCACCGGTGTGCGCCGCCGCCCAGACCGCTGTGGCGGCCGGGGCGAGCGCGAGCAGCAGGCAGGCGCGCGGACCCCACCGGCGGACCAGCAGCGGGGCGAGCAGGGCCGCCACCAGGTGCACGATCAGCAGGACGAGCACGCGTACTCCCGGTCGAGGTGACAGCGCGCGAACACGCTGGTGTCACAACCGATCACACGCCACAGAGGCACCGAACCGGGCCGTTTTCTCCAAAACCCACCCATATCCCCAGCCCTCACCGCCCGCCACAGGCTCCCCACCCACTCCTCCCCCCCGGCGGTGATCAAGGAGTTTGTGTCCGTCGGCGCGCCTGATCCGCCTGCAAACTCCTTGATCACCGGAGTGGGGCGCGGGAGGGCCGGGGGTGGGGCGCGGGAGGGCGGCGGGGTGGGGTCAGGGGGTGGGGTTGGGGGTGGCCAGCTGGTGGGCGGCGCGGTCGACGGCGCGCTGGGCGGCGGCCAGGGAGCGCAGTGGCAGCCGGGCGTCGCGGCTCTCCCGGCGCTGGACGAAGTAGTGCACAGCGGCCCGGACCCGGGCCCGGTCGGCGGCGCTGGACCGGGCGGTGGCCAGGATCATCTCGCGCAGCCGTGCGGCCAGTTCCTCGGCCAGCTCCAGATCGGGGCCGTGCAGACCGGCGCGCAGCACGGCCAGGCGACTGTCGACCTTACGGATGAGCACGTCGGTTCCCGGCCCCAGGACTCGTTCCTCGACGGTCATCCACGCCTCCACCCCACGCCGCATCGCGAGTGAAGTTACTTTATGTTGCAGCCCACAAGCAAGCAGTTAAGTAAGACTTAACGGAATAATCGCCCATTCCATTCTTCGACCGCTGTGCGCGGGACGCAACGGTCCGGCGGCGGGCCGGATGTCACACCCGCGCGGCAGGATGGGTGCGTGGCGGACGAGGTGACCCCGTCAAGCAGGTCAGGCGGGTCAGGCAAGTCAGACGGGGTGCTGGCACAGTTCGGCGCGGCGACCCGGGAGTGGTTCACCGCGGCGTTCGCCGCGCCCACCCCGGCCCAGGAGGGCGCCTGGCGCTCGGTGGCCGCCGCACGCAACGCCCTTGTCGTCGCGCCGACCGGCTCCGGCAAGACGCTCGCGGCGTTCCTCTGGTCGCTCGACCGGCTCGCCAAGGAGCCGCCGCCGGCCGACCTCCGGCGCCGGTGCCGGGTGCTCTACGTCAGCCCGCTCAAGGCGCTCGCCGTCGACGTGGAACGCAACCTGCGCGCCCCGCTCACCGGCATCCGCCAGGCCGCCTCCCGGCTCGGCCTGGCCCCGCCGGACATCACCGTCGGGATGCGTACCGGCGACACCCCGGCCGACGAGCGCCGGGCCTTCGCCCGCACCCCGCCGGACATCCTCATCACCACGCCCGAGTCGCTGTTCCTGCTGCTCACCTCCGCCGCCCGCGACTCGCTGCGCGGCGTCGACACGGTGATCGTGGACGAGGTGCACGCGGTGGCCGGCACCAAGCGCGGCGCCCACCTGGCGCTGTCCCTGGAGCGGCTCGACGCGCTGCTGGAACGGCCCGCGCAACGGATCGGCCTGTCCGCCACCGTCCGGCCGATCGACGTGTGCGCCCGCTTCCTCGGCGGCGCGCGCCCGGTCGACGTGGTGCAGCCGCCGGCCGACAAGACCATCGAGGTCAGCGTCCAGGTCCCGGTGGAGGACATGACCCGCCTCGACGAGCAGGAGCCGCCGGAGGACGACCTGGGCGGCCTCGCCCCCCGCCGTGCCTCGATCTGGCCGGCCGTCGAGGAGCGGGTGTTCGCGCTGATCCGCGCGCACCGGTCCACCATCGTGTTCACCAACTCCCGGCGCAGCGCCGAACGGCTCTGCGCCCGGCTCAACGAGCTGGCCGCCGAGGAGATCGAGGCGGCGTCCGCCCCGGAGGGCAGCCGCGTGGCCCGGGGCGGGGAGCCGGTGCGCGTATCCGATCTGCTGCCCGGCGCCGACGGCCCGCCGCCCGGTGCCGGGCCCGGGCCGGTGCGGGCGCCTCGGCAGCCGGCGGAGGTGATGGCGCAGGCCGGCGCGGCGGCCGGTGCGCCGGCGGTGATCGCCCGGGCGCACCACGGCAGCGTCTCCCGGGAGGAGCGCAAGCAGATCGAGGAGGCGCTGAAATCCGGCCGGCTGCCCGCCGTGGTCGCCACGTCCAGTCTGGAGCTGGGCATCGACATGGGTGCCGTCGACCTGGTGGTGCAGATCGAGGCGCCGCCGAGTGTGGCCGCCGGGCTGCAACGGGTCGGGCGGGCCGGGCACCAGGTCGGCGCGGTCTCGCGCGGCGTCGTCTTCCCCAAGCACCGGGGCGACCTGCTCTCCTGCACAGTGGTGGCCGAGCGGATGGGTGCCGGGGCGATCGAGGAGCTGCACTACCCGCGCAACCCGCTCGACGTGCTGGCCCAGCAGATCGTCGCGATGGTGGCGCTGGAGCCGTGGCGGCTCGGCGACCTGGCGGTGCTGGTCCGGCGGGCGGCGCCGTTCGCGGAGCTGCCCGACTCGGCGCTGCACGCGGTGCTCGACATGCTCTCCGGGCGCTACCCGTCCACCGCGTTCGCCGAGTTGCGCCCGCGGCTGGTCTGGGACCGCGCCACCGACGTGCTGACCGGCCGGCCCGGCGCGCAGCGGCTCGCCGTGACCAGCGGCGGCACCATCCCCGACCGGGGCCTGTTCGGCGTCTTCCTGGCCGGCGCGGAGCGGGCGGCGCGGGTCGGTGAGCTGGACGAGGAAATGGTCTACGAGTCCCGGGTGGGTGACGTGTTCCTGCTCGGCTCGTCGTCCTGGCGGATCGAGGAGATCACCCCCGACCGGGTGCTCGTCTCCCCCGCACCCGGGCAGGCGGCCCGGATGCCGTTCTGGAAGGGCGACCAACTCGGCCGCCCGGTCGAGCTGGGGCGGGCGATCGGCGCCCGGGTCCGGGCGCTGCTGCGGCAGTCCGACGCCGACGCGGTGGCGGCGCTGCGGGCCGGCGGGCTCGACGACTGGGCCGCCGGCAACCTGATGAACTACCTGCGCGAGCAGAAGGCGGCCACCCGGTCGCTGCCGGACGACCGGACGGTGGTGGTCGAGCGGTTCCGCGACGAGCTGGGCGACTGGCGGCTCGCCGTGCACTCGGTCCTCGGCGCGCGCGTCAACGGGCCGTGGGCGCTGGCGATCGGCCGCCGGCTGGCCGAGCGGTACGGCGTGGACGCCCAGGTCATGCCCTCCGACGACGGCATCGTGGTGCGCCTGCCGGACACCGCGGACACACCACCCGGCGCCGACGTGGTCGTCTTCGAGCCGGACGAGATCACCCAGCTGGTCGAGGAGTCGGTGGGCACGTCGGCGCTGTTCGCGTCCCGGTTCCGCGAGTGCGCGGCCCGGTCGCTGCTGCTGCCCCGGCGCGACCCCCGGCGGCGGCAGCCGCTGTGGCAGCAACGCCAGCGCGCCGCGCAGCTGCTCGACGTGGCCCGCGAGTACGCCGACTTCCCGGTCACGCTGGAGGCCGCCCGCGAGTGTCTTCAGGACGTCTTCGACCAGCCCGCCCTGGCCGGGCTGATGCGCGACCTGGCCGCCCGCAAGGTACGCCTGGTCGAGGTGGAGTCCGAGCGCCCGTCGCCGTTCGCGCGGTCGCTGCTGTTCGGGTACGTCGGCGCGTTCCTCTACGAGGGCGACGCCCCGCTGGCCGAGCGGCGGGCCGCCGCGCTGGCGCTCGACTCCGGCCTGCTCGGCGAGCTGCTCGGCCGGGTCGACCTGCGGGAACTGCTCGACCCGGAGGTGCTCGCCGAGACCGCGCGCCAACTGCGCTGGCGCACCGAGCAGCGGCGGCCCCGCGACCCGGAGGACGTGGTCGAGCTGCTGCGCGTGGTCGGCGACCTGAGCGGCGCCGAGCTAGCCGAGCGCGGCGTGCCGGAGTCGTGGACCGACGAGCTGGCGGCGGCCCGGCGGGTGCTGCGCGTCCGTATCGCCGGGGAGGATCGGTGGGTGGTGGTCGAGGACGCCGCCCGGCTGCGCGACGCGCTCGGGGTGGCGCTGCCCGTCGGCGTCGCCGAGGCATACCTCGCACCGGTGGCCGATCCGCTCGCCGACCTGGTCGCCCGGTACGCCCGCACGCACGGCCCGTTCGCGGCCGCCACCTGCGCGGCCCGGTTCGGGCTCGGCGTGTTCGTGGTGGAGCAGGCACTGCGGCGGCTCGCCGCGACCGGCCGGGTGGTCTCCGGCGAGTTCGCCCCGGACACGGTGGGCACCCAGTGGTGCGACGCCGAGGTGCTGCGCCTGCTGCGCCGCCGCTCGCTCGCCGCCCTGCGCCGGGAGATCGAACCGGTGCCGCCGCGCGCGCTCGCCGCGTTCCTGCCCCGCTGGCAGCAGGTCGGCTCGTCGGCCCGGGGCGTCGAGGCGGTCGCCGCCACCGTCGAGCAGTTGCAGGGCGTGAGCGTGCCGGCGTCCGCCCTGGAACGCCTGGTGCTGCCCGCCCGGGTGGCCGACTACTCCCCCGCCCAGCTCGACGAGCTGTGCGCCGGCGGGGAGGTGGTGTGGGCCGGCGCGGGCGCGATCTCCGGCGGCGACGGGTGGGTGACGCTCGCGTACGCCGACGTCGCGCCGCTGCTGCTCCCGCCGCCGGACGAGGCACTGACGCTCACCCCGCTGCACGAGTCGGTGCTCGACGCGCTCGCCGACGGGCAGGCGCTGTTCTTCCGCTCGCTGTCCGACCGCATCGGCGCCACCGACGACGCCGCCCTGTCCGGCGCGGTGTGGGATCTGGTGTGGGCCGGTCACCTCACGAACGACACGCTCGCACCGCTGCGGGCCGCGCTGGGCGCGGGCGGGGCGCACCGCTCCCGGCCCTCGGCGCCGCGCACCCGCTACCGCCGTCCCGGCCGGGTGGCGCTGCCCAGCCGGAGCGGTCCGCCCACGATGGCCGGGCGCTGGTCCCGGCTGCCCGAACGCGACAGCGACCCCACCCGCCGCGCCGCCGCCCTGGCCGACCTGCTGCTGGAACGGCACGGCGTGGTGACCCGGGGCGCGGTCGTGGCCGAGCAGGTCACCGGCGGTTTCGCCGGGGTCTACCCGGTGCTGTCCGCGATGGAGGAACGCGGGGCGGCCCGGCGCGGCTACTTCGTCGAAGGGCTCGGCGCGGCGCAGTTCGCGGTGCCGGGCGCGGTGGACCGCATCCGGGCGCTCGCCGACGACACCCAGGGCCGGGGCGGGCCGACGGTAGTGCTCGCGGCCACCGACCCGGCGAACCCGTACGGCGCGGCGCTGCCCTGGCCGGAACGAGTCGTCGACTCCGGCGACGGCGCGGCACCGGCCACCGGCCACCGGGCCGGGCGCAAGGCGGGCGCGCTCGTCGTGCTCGTCGGCGGCGACCTGGTGCTCTACGTCGAGCGGGGCGGCCGGACGATCCTGTCCTTCACCGACGACACCGACACGCTCGGCGCGGCCGGCAAGGCACTCGCCGACGCGGTGCACTCCGGTGCGCTCGGCGCGATCTCGGTGGAACGCGCCGACGGCGAGGCCGTGCACGCGTCCCCGCTGCGCGACGCGCTGACCGCCGCCGGTTTCCGCGCCACCCCGCGCGGCCTGCGCCTGCGCGGCTGACCGCCGGTGGTTCCGGGGAGCGGGAACGTAGGGTGTGCCGGTGGCCTCGATCTCGCTGACCACCGACTACGGGCTCTCCGACGGGTTCGTGGCGGCGTGCCATGGCGTGCTGGCCCGGCTCGCCCCGGCCGTCCGGGTGATCGACGTGACGCACCTGATCCCACCGGCCGACGTACGCCGGGGCGCGGCGGTGCTCGCGCAGACAGTGCCGTACCTGCCGTGGGGCGTGCACGTGGCGGTGGTCGATCCGGGTGTCGGCACGACGCGGCGCGGGATCGCGCTCGCCGCGCCCGGCGGGCTGCTGGTCGGGCCGGACAACGGGCTGCTGATCCCGGCCGCGGAGGCGCTCGGCGGGGTGACCGACGCGGTGGAGCTGACCAATCCGGACTGGCTCGGCCCGGTCGTGTCCCGCACGTTCCACGGGCGGGACGTGTTCGCGCCGGTGGCCGCTCGGCTGGCGCTCGGCGCGTCGCCGGCCGAGGCGGGACCGGCAGTCCACCCGGGCACGCTGGTCCGGCTGCCGGACCCAGTGGTACGCGCGGAGCCCGGCGGCTTCAGCGCCGAGGTGCTGACCGTCGACCACTTCGGCAACGTCCAGCTCGCCGCGCCGGGCACGCTGCTCGACGGCCTGCCGTCCCGGGTGCTGGTGAACGGCCACGAGGCGGTCCACGGCCGCACGTTCGGCGACGCTGACCCCGGCGCCCTGGTGGTCTACGTCGACTCGGCCGGCCAGGTCGCGGTAGCGGTGAACACCGGCCGAGCCGCCGACACCCTCCACGCCACCCCAGGCGCCCTGGTCACCATCACCCGTCTCCCCCGCGATCTTGCAGTTGGTGCCCCGGCATAACGGGCGACTGCCCCCGGGGCAGGGCCGAAACTGCAAGATCGCGGAGGAAAGCCCTCGGGAGGGCGCCGCTCAGCAGCGGGGGACTGTGCCGCCGTAGATCGAGGACAGGTACGCGTGGCTGACGTAGTTGCCGCCGACCAGGCGGTACCACCTCGTCGTCGTGCGGTACGTGCCGGCGATGCGCTGCCCGGTCACGTAGCACTGCACCGGCACGTGGGCGTACGTGGCGGCCAGCCCCCGGCTCGCGTACGAGGTGCTCGCCCCGGCGCGCAGGTTCAGCGGCCCGGAGCCGACCACCGCCCGCGCCCCGCCGCCGGTCCACAGCAGCGTCACGTCCACCCACGCGTTGTCGGTGAGCCGCAGCCCGTCCCAGAACGTGCCGTCGGCCAGGTCCAGCCCGGCCGGGTTGCGGACGGTACGGCCGAACTGGTCGCGCCCGCCGTTGTAGCCGTTCTGGTACGCCGCCTGCGCCTCCGGCAACCCGCGTGGCAGGTCCTTCCAGTTCTCCCGGATCGACGCCGGGTTCCACCAGTCGTCCCGGGTGTTCCAGGGCCCGACGTCCCAGACCGGGGCGTACTCGCAGCGGCTGCCGCTCGTCGTGCAGACCTTTACCGTGTAGTCACCGGTGTTTCGCGGGGACAGGCCGCGCCGGGTTGGCAGCGCCGCGAAGTGGTCCCGGGTGGCCACTGTGTGCCCGTTGGCGGTGGTGCCGCCGACCAGGCCGATCCGGGTGGCGTACACCCGGTAGGTGAGCGCGGCGGCCGGCTGGACCGCTGTGGTGGTGACCCGGTCGGCGGCCAGGGTCAGACCGGTCACTGTGGCGTCCGACGCGGCGTCGCGGGTGGTCAGCACGACGCGCGCCTGGACCCGGCTGACCGGTGCGTCGAAGACCGCCTCGGTGGCGTCGCGCCACTCGGTCCAGCCGCGGGCCCGCCAGCCGCGCACCTGGGCCACCGCCGTACCCCCGTCGCCGGTGCGGGCGGCGAACTGTGCGCGTACCCGGGTCGCGGGCCGGTCCAGGGCGCGCGGCGCGGACAGCAGGATGCCCTCGGCGAGCGGTCCGCCCACGGCGGCCGGGCGGGTGCGGGCGGCGGGCCGCGGGTCGGCCAGCCGCAGGCGGCCGGACCGCCAGGCGACGTTGACGTCGTCGCCGCCGGCCACGGCGAGGTCGACGGACCAGCGTTCGGGACCGGCGGCGCGGGACGGCGCGGCGGTGGGTGGGGGCGCGGCCGGCGCGGGCGTGCCGGGCAGTCCGGCGGCCACGGTGAGCAGTGCGGTCAGGGCGACGACGGTACGACGTCGTGAATGTGCCATGGGCATCTCCTCAGAACCCCCTGATCCTGGCGTTTCCGCAGATCAAGTGGAACCTCAGTACAAATAGCGACACATGCGAATTCCGCTCGGTAGGGGACAATGGCGGGGTGCCCGAAGGCGACACCGTCTGGAACACCGCGCGCGTCCTGCAACGCGCGCTGGCCGGGGCCCGGCTCACCGGGTCCGACTTCCGTGTGCCACAGCTCGCCACCACCGACCTGACCGGCTGGACCGTGCGCGAGTCGGCGAGCCGGGGCAAGCACCTGCTGCTGCGCCTGACCGGCACCGACGCCGAGCCCTGGACGCTGCACTCGCATCTGCGGATGGACGGCGCCTGGCGGGCGTACGCCCCGGGTGAGCGCTGGACCGCGCGGCCGGCGCACCTGATCCGGGTGGTGCTCCGCTCCCCCGCCGCGGTCGCCGTCGGCTACCACCTGCACGAGCTGGCGCTGGTGCCGACCGCCGACGAGGAGTCGCTCGTCGGCCACCTCGGCCCGGACCTGCTCGGCCCGGACTGGGACGCCGACGAGGCGGTCCGCCGGCTCGCGGCCGACCCCGACCGCACCATCGGCGAGGCGCTGCTCGACCAGCGCAACCTGGCTGGGGTGGGCAACCTCTACAAGTGCGAGGTGCTGTTCCTGCGCGGCGTGTCGCCGTGGACGCCGGTCGGCGCGGTGCCGGACCTGCCCGGCACCGTCGCGCTGGCCCAGCGGCTGCTCGCGGCCAACCGGGGCCGGTGGACGCAGAGCACCACAGGCGTGTTGCACCGGGGCGGCACCAGCTACGTCTACGGCCGCCGGACCCAGCCGTGCCGCCGCTGCGGGACCGCCATCCGCAAGGAGGAACTGGGCGAACGGGTCACCTACTGGTGTCCGTCCTGCCAGCCCGGCGTGGAACTTCCACGAAACGCCGAAGATCAGTCGAGATAGGGACGATTGGGTACTTCCCCCTCACCCCTCTGACATCGCATGCTGCGGTGGACCGCTCACGGATCGTCAGCAGCGCGTACGCCCGCCACGCCGGGGTGTCGGCCGGCGCGCCCCGACCCCGGGGAGAGCCATGGTGCTGTTCCGCCGCAGCCGGCCCGGACGCCCGGACCACGCCGCCGCCGTCGTCGTCGCCGAGGAGACCGCGCCGGCCGGTCCCGTCGCGCCCACCGTTCCCCCCGCTCGCGGGCACGACGAAGCCGCTCGCGGGCACGACGAGGAACCGACCGGCGGGCCGGCGCCGGCGCGCCTGGACCCGGCCGACGTCCCGCGCCTGTTCGGCCCGGTGCCGAACACCGCCGCCAGCCCGCTGCCCACGCTCGACCCGGACGGCCGCCCGGTACCAGGCACCGGCATCCGCAAGTTCGTCGACCCGCTGCCGCTACCAGGGCAGCCGGCCACCGCCGGGCTCGGCGCCCGCCTGCCGGTCGCCGTCCCGGACACCATCACCTGGCCGGGCTGCGACTACTACGAGATCGGCCTCCAGGAGTACGCGCAGCGTCTGCACCGCGACCTGCCCGCCACCCGGCTGCGCGGCTACCGCCAGCTCAACCTGGGCACCGACACCTCCGGGCACAACACGGTCAGCCCGCCCGGCCGCCCCTGGCACCTCGGCCCGATGATCGTGGCCCGGCGGGGCCGCCCGGTCCGGATCAAGTTCATCAACCAGCTTCCCACCGGCCGGGCCGGGGAGCTGTTCCTGCCTGTCGACGAGACGGTCGACGGCGCCGGCGCCGGGCCGCTCGACGGTCCCGCGCCGTACCCGCAGAACCGGGCCGTACCGCACCTGTCCGGCGCGCAGACCGGGTGGATCAGCGCCGGCAACCCGTGGCAGTGGGTCACCCCGGCCGGCGAGATCACCCCGTACCCGGTGGGTGTGGGTGTGACGCCGGTGCCGGACATGCCGCCGCCCGGTGCGGGCGCCACCACGCTGTACTTCCCGAACGAGCAGAGCGGCCGGCTGATGTGGCTGCACGACAACACGCTCGGCCTGTCCCGGCTCACCGTCTACTCCGGGCAGATCGCGCTCTACCTGCTCACCGACCCGGCCGAGGAACGGCTCGTCGAGGACGGCGTGCTGCCCGCCGAGCAGTTCCCGCTGGTGATCGAGGACAAGACGTTCGTACCGGACGACGCGCAGCTCGCCGCCCAGGACCCCACCTGGGACCGGGACCGCTGGGGCGCCAAGGGCAGCCTCTGGCACCCGCACGTCTACCAGCCCCGGCAGAACCCGTACCGGCTCACCGGCACCAACCCGACCGGGCGCTGGGACTACGGGCCGTGGACCCACGACCCGGACGGTGGCGCCAGCCCGTGGGTCGCCCCGGTGCCGAACCCGCACCACGACCCGGACACCGACACCGACGAGCCGCCGCTGGCACCCGGTGTGCCGCACCCGTCGGCGGTCCCCGAGGCGTACGGGGACACCCCGCTCGTCAACGGCGTGGCCTACCCGTACCTGGAGGTCGCGCCGCGGGCGTACCGGTTCCGGATCCTCAACGCCTGCGCGGACCGGGCGCTCAACCTCCAGCTCTACCGGGCCGCCTCCGACGCGCCGATGTGGGGCGAGGACGGCAGCCCCGGCGACCCGGGCGCCGGTGAGGTGCCGATGGTCGAGGCGGTACACGCACCGGGACGGCCGGCGTACTGGCCGGCCGACGGGCGCGACGGCGGCGTACCCGACCCGGCCGCCGCCGGACCCGAGATGATCCAGATCGGCAACGAGGGCGGCCTGCTCCCCGCCCCCGTCGTGCTGACCAACCGGCCGGTGGACTACCGGTACGACAGGCAGGACCCGACGGTGCTCAACGTGGACGGGCACGCGCTGCTGCTCGCCCCCGGCGAGCGGGCCGACGTGGTGGTGGACTTCTCCACGGTGCCGCCGGGCAGCACGCTGATCCTCTACAACGACTGCCCCGCGCCGCTGCCCCGGTTCGATCCGCGCCACGACCACCACACCGGCGCGCCGGACCGGACCGCCGCCGGTGGCCTGCCCCCGACCCGGCCCGGGTACGGCCCGAACACCCGTACACTGCTCCAGATCCGGGTCACCGGCACCCCGGCGCAGCCGTACGACACGCGCCGCCTGGCCGACCGGCTCCCGGGGGCGTACGCGCGCAGCCAGCCGCCGCCGATCGTGCCGCAACCGGCGTACGACACCGCGATCGGCACCTCCACCCCGCGCCCGACGCTCGTCCCGGCGCGGGCCGCCTCGGTCACGTTCACCCCGGCCGGCGCGACCGCCCCGGTCACGTTGCCGCTGGCGGTGAAGTCGGTCGGACAGGTGTTCGAGCCCCGGCACGGTCGCGCGGTGGGACGGCTCGGCGTCGGCCACCCGGTCAGCGGACCGCTCGCGCCGGCCACCCTGCCGCTGGGACCTGCCGACCCGGCCACCGAGGTGCTGCACGCCACCGACCCGGCAGTGGCGGTCGGTGCGCCCGGTGACGGCACGCAGCTCTGGCGGATCGTCGGTGACGCCCCGCGCACCCATCCCGTGCACATCGAGGGCTGCGACGTGCAGGTGGTCAACCGGGTCGGCTGGGACGGCACGGTCCGTCCGCCGGACCCGGGCGAGCTGGGCTGGAAGGACACCGTCCGGGTCAACCCCCGGGAGGACGTCGTGGTGGCGCTGCGTCCCGTACCGCCCGCCCTGCCGTTCAAGATCGGCGACAGCGTACGGCTGCTCGACCCGGCCCGCCCGGCCGGCGTACGGCTCGACGCCGGTCCGGTCAGCCCGGTCGACGGCCGCCCCGCGGTGGTGGTCAACCAGATGGTCAACCTCGGCTGGGAGTACCGCTGGCAGACCCGCTCGGCCGGACTACGCGACCAGGGCATGAGCCGCCCGCTGGTCCTGCGCGTCGCGCCCAAGGCACCGACCGGGCTCGGCGCCACCCCGGCGCCCGGCGGCGCCACCGCGCTGCCCGCCATCGCGCTGACCTGGACCGGCAACGGCAGCCGGCCCGTGCCCACCAGCCACCGGCTGCAACGCGCCACCGACAGCGCCTTCACCACCGGGCTGACCGAGATCACCGTGGCCGCCACCGCCACCCGCTACACCGACGCCACAGTCACCCCCGGCGTCACCTACCACTACCGGATCCGGGCCGAGAACGCGGTGAGCTGCTCGTCCTGGTCGAACGCCGTACCGGCGGCGGTGCACCTGGCCGCGCCGACCCGGCTGACCGCGGTGCTGCCGCCGAACGCGCCACTGCGGGTGGCGCTGCGCTGGGCCAACCACTCCTTCGCGACGGGGGTGGACGTGCAGCGGGCCACCAACCCCACGTTCACCAGCGGCCCGGGCACCACTGCCATCGCCGTGGGCGAGGCCCACGTGGACCCGGCGGTCGCACCGGACACCACGTACTACTACCGGGTACGCACGACGTACCTGGGTGCCGCCTCCCCCTGGTCGACGGTGGCCGCGGTGACCACCCCGGCCCGGCCGGCCGCACCGACCGGGGTGAGCGTCACCACGAGCGCGTCCGGGCCGGACACGGCCACCGTGACGGTGAGCTGGTCGGCGCAGACGCCGGCCGGACCGGGTGCCGGGTTCATCGTGCAGCGCGCCACCGACGCCGCCTTCACGCGCGAACCGGCGACCTTCCACGTCACCGGCCGAGGCTTCACGAACACCGGCCTCGCGCGCGGGGTCACCTACCACTACCGGGTACGCGCGACGAACGTCGTGGGCACGTCCCCGTGGACTCCCCCCACCACCAAAACCACCCCCACCTGACCCCGCGCCTTCAGGGTCGATCATGAAGTTGGGGAGGTTCCAGAGGGGCGGGGCGGGACTCGCCGTCAGGGGGCTCGGAGGGGGGTGCGGAGTTCGGCCAGGGCGGAGGCTACGCCGTGCAGTAGGTCGGTGGCCTCGGTCAGGCGCGCGGCGGACGGGTGCTCGGTGTTCGGACGGGCGTCCTCGGCCACGTAACCGGCCGCTGCCACCACCAGCCGCTCGTACGCGGCCACCCCGTCCTCCAACTGCGCCACCAGCGAGGCGTGCACCTCGTTCAGCGGGCTCTGCGGCGTCAGCTTCGCCGCGCGTTCCACGCCCGCCACCCGGTTCGCCAGCTCGCGCAGGGACCGGTCCGCCTCGGCCGCCTCCCGTACCGCCGGCTCGGCCAGCCCGGTCAGCCGCCCGGCCAGCCCGGCCAGGGTGAGCGCGGCCCGGTCCAGCCGGGCCCACGGCTCGGCCGCGGCGGTGCCGCGCAACGCGAGGCGGGAGCGGACCCGGCGTGCCTCGGCCAGGACGCCCGGCCCGACGGGCAGCCGCTCGACGGCGGCGACCAGCCGGGCGCGGGAGCGGGCCGCGGCCTCGGCCGGGTCGAGTGCGGGCGGGGCTGGCACGGCGGCCAGCGCGCGGTGGTCGGCCCAACGCCAGACGGCCACCGCAATCGCGCTGCCCGCGGCGCCGGCCCAGGCCGCGTCCGGCAGGCCCAGTCCGGCGTACGGGGTCAGCACCGCGGCGGCACCGCCGAGCCCTCCGGCCAGCACGCTCCACCGTCGCGCCGAGTTGCGCAGTCTGCGCAGCCTGCGGAAGTGCCGGGCCCGTTCGTCCGCCATGGTGTCCGCCCCTTCCGTCAGCTGGTCGTGGTCTCCCCGGTGCCACGATCCCGGCTCATGCTGGCCCGGATCTCGTCGAGCCGGGCGGTGGCGGCCGGGTCGGTCGGCTGTCCCACCGCCGGGGTCTCGTGCCGGGCACCGAGCTGCTCGCCGGCCATGCTCGACCGGATCTGCTCCAGTCTCGCCGATCCGGACGAGTCGAGGGTCGCCTTCTGGATCTCCAGCATCCGGCCCTCGACCGAGTTGCCGGCCAGCTCGGCCCGGCCCATGGCGGTGGCGTAGCGGCGCTCGATCCGATCGCGGACCTCGTCCAGCGACGGGGTGCTGGCGGGCGCGGTGAGCGACGACATCGACTCCAGCGAGCGGGCCACGCTCTCCTGCATCTTGGCCTGCTCCAGCTGGCTGAGCAGCTTGGTGCGCTCGGCCAGCTTCTGCTGGAGGATCATCGAGTTGTTCTCGACCGCCTTGCGGGCCTGCGCGGCCGCGCCCAGCGCCTGGTCGTGCAGCGTCTTGAGGTCTTCCAGCGCCTGCTCGGCGGAGACCAGCTGGGTGGCGAGCATCTGGGCGGACTGCTCGTAGCGCCCCGCCTCGGTCTCGTCTCCCTTGCCGCGGGCCTGGTCGGCCAGCACCAGCGCCTGCCGCGCGTTGCCCTGGAGCTGTTCCACCTCGGTCATCTGCCGGGACAGCTTCATCTCCAGCTGGCGCTGGTTGCCGATCACCGCCGCCGCCTGCTGGACCAGCGCCTGGTGCTGGCGCTGCGCCTCCTCGACGGCCTGCTGGATCTGCACCTTCGGATCCGCGTGCTCGTCGATCTTCGCGCCGAAGAGCGCCATCAGGTACTTCCAACCCTTGACGAACGGGTTAGCCATCTCCGCCTCGTCCCCTCAGTAGCGTCGCGTCTACATCGTTCCAGCCGGACGCCACTCCGGCACCCGTACGCTCCTGATCAACAGTACGACGCGGACGCCAGCACTGCCCACGGCGCGGCAGCCGGGTCAGGCGGCGCAGACCACGTCCCGCTCGGCGGGGCGTACCCGGGTGCTGCGCAGCGTGGCCTTGAGTGGCGAGTCCTGCCGGACCTGGACGGCCACGGCGCCGTCGGAGGTGACCTGCCGGACCCCACGGTTGGTGGTCTTGCGCACGGCGGGCCCGGCCACCGCTGCCGGCTCGACCCGCTCGTCGGCCACCGGCACCAGCACGCCGGGCATCTGCTCGGCCAGGGCGACCGTGTCGCTCACCTCGCGCAGCAGCTCGGACAGGCGGGCGCCGAGCGCGTCGCAGATCGCCGCCAGCAGCTCGCTGGAGGGTTCCTTCTGGCCGCGTTCGATCTCGGAGAGGTAGCCGAGGCTGACGTTGGCGGCGGAGGAGACCTCGCGGAGGGTGCGGTGCTGCCCTTGCCTGCGCGCCCGCAGCGCGTCACCGATCACCCGGCGTAGCAGGACCATCGCACCTCCCCCTGAACGGGACCACCATGCCCGGCGACCGTGCCGGGCCGGACGCGGCGGACCGCTCCGGCGCCGACGGCGACCGCCGAAGCCTTCCCGCAACCGTACCCGTTGGTCGCCACGACGACATCCCACCCCGCCTCTGAAATCCGGGCGGACCGGCCCGCCCGGCGGTCCCGCCGCCGGGTGTGTCGGCACCTCGCCGGCTCACCGGCGGCCGGCCCCCGCCGCCTGCGCGGCGTCGGTGCCCTCGGGGAGGTCGATACGGTCGGCGAGCAGGCGCAGCGCCTCGATCACCGCGGCCGAGCGGATGTGGTCGCGGCCGCCGTCGATGTCGAGCCGGCGCACCTCGGTGCCGTCCGGCCCGGCGACCGCCACGTAGACCAGGCCGACCGGCTTGCCGTCCTGCGGCTCAGGCCCGGCCACACCGGTGGTGGCCAGGCCCCAGTCCGCACCGCACCGCCGCCGTCCGCCCTCGGCGAGGGCCACCGCCACGTCCGGGTCGACCGGGCCGCGGTCGGCCAGCAGGTCCTCCGGTACGCCGGCGAGCGTCGCCTTGAGTTCGGTGGCGTAGACCACCATGCCGCCCCGGTAGATCGAGCTGACGCCGGCGATCTCCACGATCGCGGCGGCCAGCAGCCCGCCGGTCAGCGACTCGACGGTGGCCAGGGTCTGGCCGCACTCGTGCAGGCGGTGCACCACGGCGGCCGCCGGGCTGCCGGCGGGCCGCTGGTCTCTCGCGTCGGTGTCCATGCCCGCCCCCATTTCCCGCCCCACGCCGGCTTACTCGCCCGCCGCCCGGATCGACGGATCGGTCACCCGGATCGACGGATCCGCCGACCGGTTCGAACGGATCAACGGGCCGGGCGACGCAGCCGCAACGCCTGGGCGATGTAGTCGAACCCGGTGACCACGGTGACCACCACCGCCGCTCCCATGATCCACGGCCCGATCGCGGCCGCCGCCTCCGGCATCGGCCAGAGGTACCAGGTGATGGCCAGGATCTGCAGCGCGGTCTTGACCTTGCCGCCCCGGCTGGCCGCGATCACCCCGTGCCGGATCACCCAGAACCGCAGGCCGGTGATGCCCAGCTCGCGGGCCAGGATCACCACAGTCACCCACCACGGCAGCCGGTCGTAGAAGGAGAGCAGCACCAGCGCGGCGCCGGTGAGCGCCTTGTCGGCGATCGGGTCGGCGACCTTGCCCAGCGAGGTGACCAGGTCGTACCGGCGGGCGATCCAGCCGTCGACCAGGTCGGTCGCGGAGGCCACCACGAAGATCAGGCAGGCCGTCATCCGCCAGCCCGCGTGACTCATGCCGGAGGCGATCACGGTGGCCGTGAAGACCGGCACCAGCATCAGTCGCGCGCCGGTGAGCACGTTCGCCGCGTTGAGCAGCGGTACGGGGGCAGCCGCCGTCGACTCCGCCCCCGTCATGTCCCGCATCGCCCCACGTGGCTTCCCCGCTCCATCAGGGCCCGCCGTCACCGTACCGCGCCGGGCGCCGCCGAGATCATCTCATCCGGCACGGCGACCAGGTCGACGCCCTCGGTCGCCGTCACCGTGGCACGGACCAGGTCACCGGGGCGCAGCGCGGCCAGATCGACGCCGCCGCCGACCGGCGCGACGAGCGTGGTCGAGCCGTCGACCTCGGGCGCCTGGTGGGCGGCCCGGCCCTCCACCACGCCGTCGGCGGTGGAGTCGACGAGCACCTCCACCGTCGCGCCGAGGCGCTCCTCGGCGCGCTGCGAGCAGAGTTCGTCGGCCAGGGCGCTGAGCTTGTCGTACCGCCGTTTGATCGTGGCGGCGGAGACCTTGCCGGTCAGCCCGGCGGCCTCGGTGCCGTCCTCGTCGCTGTAGTCGAACATGCCGATCGCGTCCAGCCGCGCCTCGGTCAGGAACCGGACCAGCTCGGCCACGTCCGGCTTGGTCTCGCCGGGGAACCCGACGATGAAGTTGCTGCGCGCGCCCGCGTCCGGCGCCAGCGCGCGGGCCGAGGCCAGCAGCTCCAGGAACCGGTCGGTGGAGCCGAAACGCCGCATCCGGCGCAACACCGGCTCGCTGGAGTGCTGGAACGACAGGTCGAAGTACGCGGCCACGCCGGGCGTGGTGGCGATCACCTCGACCAGGCCGGGCCGGGTCTCGGCGGGCTGGAGGTAGCTGGCCCGCACCCGCACGATCCCGTCGATCGCGGCGAGCTGCGGCAGCAGCTTCTCCAGCGCGCGGGGGTCACCCAGGTCCTTGCCGTACGAGGTGGAGTTCTCGCTGACCAGCACCAGCTCCCGTACGCCGGTCTTGGCCAGCCACTCGGCCTCGGCGAGCAGCTCGTCCGGGGTACGCGAGACGAACGCCCCACGGAACGCCGGGATGGCGCAGAACGCGCACCGCCTGTCGCAGCCGCTGGCGAGCTTCAGCGAGGCCACCGGGCCGGTGTCGAGCCGGTGCCGCAGCACCTGCCGCAGGTGCGCCGGGGTGTGCGCGTCGGTCTCCGGTGCGACCCGGGCCGGGGTGCCGTGCCCGGGTAGCGACACCGCCGCGTCGCGGCGCTTCACCGGGGTCAGCGGCAGCAGTTCCCGCCGGTCGCGCGGGGTGTGCGCGCCGATCGCCTCACCGGCGAGCACCGAGTCGAGCCGGGACGCGATGTCCGGGTAGTCGTCGAAGCTGAGCACGGCCTGCGCCTCGGGGAGACTGTCGGCCAGCTCACGGCCGTACCGCTCGGCCATGCACCCGGCGGCGACCACCTTGGCGCCGGTGTCGGCGGCGGCCAGCAGCGTCTGGATCGAGTCCTGCTTGGCCTTCTCGACGAACCCGCAGGTGTTCACCACCACCACGTCGGCACCCTCGCCGTCGGTGGTGACCTGCCAGCCGTCGGCGTGCAGCCGGGCGGCCAGCTCCTCCGAGTCGACCTCGTTGCGGGCGCAGCCGAGGGTCAGCAGGGCGACGCGGCGCCCGTCGGATCGCGGGGTGGAGGAGGAGGCAGACACCATCCGAGGGTACCGGGCCGGTTCCGGTCCGCCGCGCACCCGTCCGGCCGGGTCAGCGAGCGGGAACCGCCACCCGGGCCAGCCGGTCCAGGAGGAACACCTCGGTGCCGGCCAGGCCGGTGGAGCAGAAGACCGAGATCTGGTCCGCGGTGGTCCGGCCGGGGACCGCGCCGGCCAGCACCGCGCCCAGGTCGCGCAACCGCCCGGCGTAGGGCTCGACGGCGGCGAGCATCGGCGGCACGTACGCGGTGGCCTGGCCGGGTGAGTCGGTGACCAGCAGGTCGGCGGCGTCGAGCAGGTCGGGCCCGAACTCGTGCCGGTCGACCTGCTTGAAGCCGACTGTGTTGACGTGGGTGCCGGGGGCCAGGTCGGCGGCGTCGACCACCGGGACGGTGCTGGTGGTGGCGAGCACCACGACGTCCCGGTCGCGTACCGCGGCGGCGGCCGAGCCGACCGCGCGGGCGGGCACGCCCAGCTCGGCGCGGACCCGTGTGGCGAACGCCTCCCGCCGGGCCGCCGAGCGGCTGTACACGGTCACCTCGCGCAGCGGCCGGACCGCCGCCGCGGCCCAGACCTGGGTCCACGCCTGCCGCCCGGACCCCACCACGCCGACGGTGGCGGCGTCCGCGCGGGCCAGGGCGTCCACCGCCACGCCGCCCAGTCCTCCGGTACGCCGGGAGCCCAGCTCCTCGCCGACGGCGATGGCGCGTACCGCACCGGTGGTGGCGTCGTGCAGCACGACGAGCTGACCGCTCTCCGGGTGGCCGAACGTGTCGTACGAGCGGAAGCCGTACCACTGCCCGGTGAGGTGCCCGGCGGTCAGCACCATCCGGCCTCCGCCCAGCGGCGCGGACGCCCGGGGCGGGGCGATGAGCCGCCCGGCGTGCGCGGCCAGCAGCGCGTCCCGCATGGCCGCCACGGTGAGCGGGGCGTCCACGGCGGCCGCGACGTCGTCGTCGGAGAAGAGCAGGGTCATGCCCTCAATCGTGCAACCTGAAGTTGACGTCAACTCCACTCATGGTGGGCTTTCTCACCCCGCCGCCGGTCCGGCCCGCCCGGTGCTACCGTCGGCCACGACGGCCCGCGGGCCGTCCCGGACGAGTGGTGGGCGTACCCGGTCAGGCCAAGACGCCCCGCGTGACCCGACCGTCGCCCGGCCCGCTGCGCGCCGGGCCCGCCCGTCAGAGGTGATTCACCATGGCCTGGATCGTGCTGGTGCTCTCCGGACTGCTGGAGACCGCGTGGGCGATCGCGCTCGATCGCAGCGCCGGCTTCACCCGTCCCCTCCCCTCCGCCGTCTTCGCCGTCACGCTCGTCGGGAGCATGGCCGGCCTGGCGTACGCGCTGCGCGACATCCCGGTCGGCACCGGCTACGCGGTGTGGGTCGGCATCGGCGCGGTCGGCACCGCGCTGGTCGGGATGCTGGCGCTCGGCGAACCGGTCAACCTCCCGCGCGTGGCCTGCCTGCTGCTGGTGGTGGCCGGCGTGATCGGCCTGAAGTTGTTCGCCTGATCGATACCGCATCCGGTTTGGACGGTGTGGCGGCGGGGGTACCGAATCCTCCGTAGCCACACAGCGAGACCACTCACGGAGGAACCCCATGGCCAACATGCACGCCACCGCCCGCCCGCGCACCAACGCCGCCCGCATCTGCACCATCGTCGCGTTCGTGTTCGCGGCCCTCGCGATCTTCGTGTCCCCGCTGATCTTCGGGGTCCTCGGCCTGGTCCTCGGCATCGTCGGCGCCGTCCTCGGTGACAAGCCGCTGGGCTGGTACGCCGCCGCCGCCAGCGTGGTCGGCGCGATCATCGGCGCCGTGCTCGTCGCCGCGCTGCTCAACTGACCCGGAACCGCCGACGGCGGCCGCCACCCGAGGGTGGTGGCCGCCGTCGTCGTCGTGGGCCCCCGTCGTCCGTGGCGCGGGCCGTCAGTCCTCGCCGCCGCGCAGGCCGGCCAGGACCTCCTCCAGCTCGTCCGGCTTGACCAGCACGTCGCGGGCCTTGGAGCCCTCGGACGGGCCGACCACGCCCCGGGTCTCCATCAGGTCCATCAGCCGGCCCGCCTTGGCGAAGCCGACCCGCAGCTTGCGCTGAAGCATCGAGGTCGACCCGAACTGCGAGGTGACCACCAGCTCGACCGCCTGCACGAGCAGGTCCAGGTCGTCGCCGATGTCCTCGTCGATCTTCTTCTTGCTGTCCTGCGCCGGGGCGAGCACGTCCGGCCGGAACTCCGGCTCCCGCTGGTCCTTGCAGAACTTCACCACGTCGGCGATCTCGCGCTCGGTCACCCAGGCGCCCTGGATGCGCTGCGGCTTCGACGCGCCCATCGGCAGGAACAGGCCGTCGCCGCGGCCGAGCAGCTTCTCCGCGCCGGGCTGGTCCAGGATGACCCGCGAGTCGGCGAGCGACGAGGTGGCGAACGCGAGCCGGGACGGCACGTTCGCCTTGATCAGGCCGGTGACCACGTCCACCGAGGGCCGCTGCGTCGCGAGCACCAGGTGGATGCCGGCGGCCCGGGCGAGCTGGGTGATCCGGACGATGGAGTCCTCCACGTCGCGCGGCGCGACCATCATCAGGTCGGCCAGCTCGTCCACGATCACCAGCAGGTACGGGTACGGCCGCATCTCCCGCTCGCTGCCCGGCGGCGCCTTGATCTCGCCGTTGCGCACCTTGCGGTTGAAGTCGTCGATGTGCCGGACCCCGTTGGCCGCGAGGTCGTCGTACCGCATGTCCATCTCACGGACGACCCACTCCAGCGAGTCGGCCGCCTTCTTGGGGTTGGTCACGATCGGCGTGACCAGGTGCGGGATGCCCTCGTAGCCGGTCATCTCGACGCGCTTCGGGTCGATCAGCAGCAGCCGCACCTCGTCCGGCGTGGCCCTGGTCAGGATGGACACCAGCAGCGAATTGAGGCAGGAGGACTTGCCCGCACCGGTGGCCCCCGCAATGAGAATGTGAGGCATCTTCGCGAGGTTGGCCACCACGTAGCCGCCCTCGATGTCCTTGCCGAGCGCCACCACCATCGGGTGGTGGTCGCTCGTCGCCTCGCGGGAGCGCAGCACGTCGCCGAGCGACACGTTCTCCGGGTCGGTGTTCGGGATCTCCACGCCCACAGCGCTCTTGCCCGGGATCGGGCTGAGGATGCGGACGTCCGGCGACTTCACCGCGTACGCGATGTTGCGGGACAGCTGGGTGATCCGCTCGACCTTGACGCCCGGGCCCAGCTCCACCTCGTACCGGGTGACTGTCGGGCCGCGGGTGAAGCCGGTGACCGCGGCGTCCACGTCGAACTGCTCGAAGACGCCGGTCAGCGCCGCGATCACCTCGTCGTTGG
This sequence comes from Micromonospora sp. NPDC049203, assembly GCF_043197215.1. Classification (NCBI taxonomy): domain Bacteria; kingdom Bacillati; phylum Actinomycetota; class Actinomycetes; order Micromonosporales; family Micromonosporaceae; genus Micromonospora; species Micromonospora sp. NPDC049203. The sequence continues at coordinate 310,683 of NZ_JBICSV010000001.1, forward strand.
CCTTGCTGCGGCTCTTCGGCTTGGCGCCGGTGCCGAGCAGGTTCGCGGGTGGCAGCGTGTAGTCGCCGGCCAGCCCGGTGAGCGCGAGCTGCTCGGCGCGGGTGGGCAGCGGCGAGTGCTCCGGCGGCTCCACCGGCTTGCGGTTGGCCGGCACCTTCGGCGGCTTGCGCGGCAGCACCAGGGTCTCCTGGAGGTCCACGCCGGCGAGCTCGTCGTCCGGGTCCAGCGGCTCCAGCGGCGGCGGCATCCGCTTCGCCGGCCGCTTGCGGGCCGGTTTCACCGGCGCCTCGTCCTCGGCGAACTCCTCGTCGTCGTCCACCCCGGCCGGATCCGCGCGCAGGCCGAGCCGCTCCGGGATCTTGTTGATCGGCGTCGCGGTGACCACGAGCAGGCCGAACACCAGCAGCAGGAGCAGCAGCGGCATGGCCACCCAGGCGGTCACCGCCGACTTCAGCAGGTCGCCGACGCCCGCGCCGATGAGGCCACCGGCGAAGTCGCGCTGGACCTCGTCGACCGGGTTCTGCCCGATGTGCAGCATCGAGGCGGTGGCCAGCATCATCGAACCCCAGCCGACCAGGCCGCGACCGCGATGCTCGGGGTCGGCCGGAGTCCGCATCAGCCGCCACGCGCCGACCATGAACAGCACCGGCAGGATTATCGAGATGGCGCCGACGAAGAGGCGTACGGTGTCGGCCAGGTGCCGGCCCACCGGCCCGGCGCCGCCGCCCCAGATGCCCACCGCGCTGAGGATGGCCAGGCCGAACAGCAGCAGCCCCGCACCGTCGCGGCGGTGCTCCGGATCCAGCTCCCGGGTGGACGCGGCCTGCCGCCCGGCGGCCCGGAACGTCCAGCCGACAGTGTGGGCCAGCCCCATCCAGACAGCACCCACCGCCCGGCCGACGAACGCAGCCGGGCTCGGCCCGGGGGCCGGTCGCCGCCGTGCCGGTTTCCGCGCCGCCGCCTTCTTCGCCGGCTGACGGGCGCGGTTGTTCGTGTTGCCACGCGGCGACGCGCCGCGCCGCCGGCTCGCCTGAGAGGTACGGCCCGCCATAGAGTCACGGTAACGGCGGTACCCGGTGGATCGCCGCTTTTCCGGGTCGTGTCCGCGCGTCGCAGCACGGGTCGGACCGTCGTTTGTGTTATTCGCCTCAGAAGGGATGCCCGATGGCGTCGCCGGAGATCGAGGACGGTCCGGACGGTCCGCTGACCGGACACCCGCAGGAACTGCGCCCGTTGACCGGTGAGCTGATCGCCGCCGTGCTCGGCCACCGGGGGTACGCGGTGGCCGAGGAGCCGGACGGCGCGCTCGTGGGCCGCTGGGAGCGGAACCTGATCTGGTTCCACCGCCGGGGCGAGGCCGGGGAGCTGCTTCAGGTACGCACCGTCGTGGCGCACCACTTCGGCATCGAGCGGGTGCCCGAGCTGCACGCCTTCTGCAACGCCTGGAACCACGACCGGCTCTGGCCGAAGGCGTACGTGCACGTCGCCGACGACGGCTCGGCTCAGGTGTGCGGCGAGGTCACCGCCGACCTGGAGCGCGGGGTGACACCGCACCAGCTCGATCGGCTCGTCGACTGTGGCGTGACCACCGGGTGCCAGCTCGCCGCCGCCGTCGACGAGCTGGCCGGCGGGGCGCTGCGGTGACCACGGCACGCGACAGGGGGCTCGCCGCCGCGCTCGACGACGCCCGGGACCGGCCCGACGGCGCGGAGCGCCGCGCCGAGCTGGAGCGGATCGCGTCGCGGGCGGACGCCACAGGTGATCCGCGTACCGCCCTGTCGGCGCGCTTCGCGCTGGTCGAGGCGTACCTGCACCGGGGCGAGCGGTGGCGCGCGGTGGAGCCGGTCCGGCGGATGCGGGCCACGCTGGCCCGGCACCCCGGGCTGCTGGACGCCCGCCCGGACGAGCTGACCCGGTTGCGCCGGCACCAGCGGCACGCGGTGGAGGCGTCGTTCGGCACGCCCCGGGTGGGCCTGGACCAGTCCCGGTCCCTGTTGGACGCGCTCGCCGACGAGCTGGGCGAGGACGCCGCGCCGGTGGCGGAGCTGCGCTGCCGGCTCGCCGACCACCTCGGCGACGAGCCGGCGGCCCGCCGCGCGTACGAGCGCTGGTCGGCGGCGGACGCCACGGACCCGGTGGGCGGCTGTCCGGGATGCGCACCGGCCCGGCGGGCCGACCTGCTGGCCGGCTGGGGCGAGCCGGAGGCGGCGCTGGCCGCGCTGGCGCCGGCGCTGGCCGGCTGGGTCGAGCCACAGACGCCACCGACCCGGCGGGGCGAGCGGCAGGCGGCCACGGCGGGCGCGGCGGCCTGCACCGACCAGCCCGAACGGGCGCTCGCCGTGGGGCTGCTGCCGTGGCTGCGTACCGGGGCGGTGACGCGGGCGGCCCGGGCACACGTACGCGCGTACCGCCGGCACCGGGGCGAGCGGAGCGCGTTCCCGCTGCTCGCCGCGCATCTGCGCTTCTGCGCGCTGGGCGGCTACCCGCATCGCGGGCTGGAGATCCTGACCGAGCAACTGCCCGAGCTGGACCGGCCGGCCGACGACCTGTCCGCGATGGAGTTCGCCGCGGCGGGCGCGCTGCTGTGCGGCCTGGCCGCCGAAGCCGGGCTGGGCGGGCGGCGGATCCACCGCCCCGGGCACGGCTCCCGGCCCGCCGCCGAGGTGGACGTGGCGACGCTGGGTACGCAGTTGCAGGCGCTGGCGACGGCGCTGGCCGGCAGCTTCGACGCCCGCAACGGCACCGGGCACCAGTCCGGCCGGATCGCCTCCTGGCTCGCCGAGCGGCCACTCGCCGCGCCGGTGTCGCTGGCCGCCGAGAGCGAGTTCGACGAGGAGCCCGACGCCGATCCGGCCGAGCCCGGCCCGCCCGGCCCGGAGGAACCGGCCCCGCTGGACGCGACGCTGCTCGCCGCCGCGCTCGACGCCCGGGGCGAGCCGTACACGCCTGAGCCGGACGGCACGCTCGCCGGGCGGTGGGGCGAGGCCACGATCCAGTTCCGCCGGCTGGGGCGGCGGGGCGACGTGCTGCACGCCCGGGTGGTGGCGGAGCGGCGGCTGCCGGCCGAGCGGCGCGCGGAGGCGTACGCGTTCTGCAACGCCTGGAACCACGACCGGCTGCTGCCCGCCGCGTACGTGCACGAGCCCGGCGACGGAACGCTGGTGCTGGCCGCCGGTGTCTCCACCGACCTGTCCTGCGGGGTGGCCCCGGCTCAGCTCGCCGTGCTGGTGGCAGCCGCGATCCGCACCGGCACCGCGTACGCCGAAGCGGTCGCCGCGCTGCCCTGAGCCTGCCGCAGACGCGGCGCGGCCCCCGACCACAGGGCGGTGGTGGGCGGGGGCCGCGGTCTGGGTGCGGCGGTCAGCGGGCGGAGAACGCCAGCGTGTACTCGCCGGAGCCGGACAACCCGACGACGCGGTACCGGTAGGCGCCGGCAGGGGTCTCGGCGGTCAGCCGGGCCGCGCCGTCGGCGGTGGCCGCGCGGGCCACGGTGCGGAACGCGCCGCCGGTGAAGCGTTGCAGTTCCAGCGCCACCCGGGCGCCGTCCGGCGCGGCCAGGCACGCCTCCTGGGTGCCGCCTGACACCCGGAAGAAGCGCCCGTCCGGCTGGATCTGGGTCCGTCCGGCGGCGATCCGGCCGGTCCGGCTGACCTGGCCGGAGCAGTCGGTGTCGCCGGCCGGCGGGGTGGGCTCGGCGGTCACCGGCGGGGTGGTCTCGCCGCCGCCCGCCGGCGGCTGTGTGGGCGCGGGCTGGTCACCGGCGGTGACCAGGGTCAGGTTGTTGCGCTGGAGGATCTCGTTGACCGGCTGGAAGAACGTGGTGCCGCCCCGGGTGCAGTCGCCGGAGCCGCCGGAGGTGACGCCCTGCGCCTGGTCACCGGAGAGCCACGCACCGCCCGAGTCACCCGGCTCGGCGCAGACGTTCGTACGGGTCAGCCCGGTGACAGTCCCCTGGGGGTAGTTGACTGTGGCGTTCTTCGCCTGGATCAGGCCGCAACGGGTGCCGGTGGTGGAGCCGGACCGGCAGATCGACGCGCCGACCGGCGCCTCGGTGGAGCCGTTCACCGCCACCGTGCCGCCGTCGTTGAAGTCGGTCACCACGCCCTGCGGCGTCCAGTCGGCGTTGACGCGGACGAACGCCCAGTCGTCACCGGGGAACGAGGAGGCGGCGAACGTGCCCTGGGCGACCCGGTTGGACCCGGTGGTGCGGTCCCCCGGCTGCCCGCAGTGCCCGGCGGTGACGAACCCGCCGACCACGGAGAAGCCGACCGAGCAGCGGCCCGCGTTGTTGATCAGGTAGGCGTCGCCGCCGCGCACGTCGAACAGCGGACGCGGGGCCTCGTCAGCGGTACGCACCCGGACCATGGCGGCCTTCGATCCGGCGGCGGCGGCGAACCGGCGACCGTCGGCCTCCGCGCCCGGCCGGGCGATCACCACCACCGCGTTGTCGGTGACGTCGACGTACCAGCCGGCCACGTCGGGGCTGGCGTCGTCGCCCGCCGCGTCCAGCCGGGTCTTCACCGCGTCCAGCTCGGCGACCCCCCGGGCGACCCGCTTCGGGACCGCGCCCGCGGCCCGTACCCGCGCCTCGCCGGCCGCGTCGGCCACCGCCACGGTGAGCGTGGCGCCGTCCGCGCTGAGCCAGCTCCCGCCGTACCCGGCGCCGAGTTCCCCGCGCAGCCGGGTGACGGTGCCGGCCGCCCACCGCTCGGTCCGCAGCCGCTTCACCGCCTGGTCGCGGGTCAGCGCGAGGTCGCGGCCCATCGCGTCCAGGACCTCCGGCGCGACGCCGTCGGCCGCCGGGGTGGCCCGCCGGGGTTCCTCACCGGCGAACGAGGGCAGGGTCACCGCCGCCGTCAACCCGGCCGCCGCCACCACTACGCCGATGGCTGTCATCCGTCTGCGGTCCATCCGCCACGCTCCTCCCGACCGGCGCAGGGGCACGCCGGCCGTCGGAAGGTACGGAGACGGACGCCGATCGGATGAGGGTTACCGGAGGGTTTCGACGCGCCGTGTCGGGGCGTACCCGGAAAGCGACGGCGCCGGCCCACCGCGAAGGGTGGACCGGCGCGCGGCGCGGCCGGGTCAGACCTCGACGACGGTCGGGACGATCATGGGCCGACGGCGGTACGCGTCGTTGACCCAGCGTCCCACGGTGCGGCGGACGATCTGCTGGAGCTGGTGCGGGTCGGTGATGCCGTCCGCGGCGGCCCGGTTCAGCGCCTCTGTGACAAGCGGGACCACCGGGTTGAACGCGGCCGGGTCCTCGGAGAAGCCCTTCGCCGAGACGGTCGGCCCGGCGACCACCTTGCCGGTGACCGAGTCGACCACGACAGTCGCGGCGATGAACCCGCCGTCGCCGAGAATCCGGCGCTCGGTGAGCAGCGACTCGCTGACGTCGCCGACGGCGAGACCGTCGACGTAGACGTACCGGCTCTTCACCCGCCCGACCAGGCTGGCGCGGCCCTCGACCAGGTCGACCACGTCGCCGTCCTCGCAGAGCACGACCCGGTCCGGCGCGACGCCGGACTCGATGCCGAGCCGGGCGTGCGCCCGCAGGTGCCGCCACTCGCCGTGCACCGGCATCAGGTTGCTCGGGCGTACGACGTTCAGCAGGTAGAGCAGCTCGCCGGCCGGGGCGTGCCCGGAGACGTGCACCTTCGCCACGTCCTTGTGCACCACCACGGCGCCGGCCCGGGCCAGCCGGTTGATCACCCGGTAGACCGAGGTCTCGTTGCCGGGGACCAGCGAGGACGCCAGCACCACGGTGTCGCCGGGCGCGATGGTGATGTGCCGGTGGTCGCCGCTGGCCATCCGGCCCAGCGCGCTCATCGGCTCGCCCTGCGAACCGGTGGACATCAGCACGATCTGCTCGGGCGGCAGGTTCGTGGCCTCCTCGATCCCGACCACCAGGCCGGGCGGGATGTTCAGCAGGCCCAGGTCGCGGGCGATGCCCATGTTGCGGACCATGGACCGGCCGATCAGCGCCACCTTGCGGCCGTGCTCGACGGCCGAGTCGAAGACCTGCTGCACCCGGTGCACGTGCGAGGCGAACGAGGCGACGATGATCCGCCCCTTGGCCTTCGCGAAGATCGAGTCGAGGACCGGGCCGATCTCCCGCTCCGGCGTGACGAACCCGGGGATCTCCGCGTTCGTCGAGTCGGACAGCAGCAGGTCGACGCCCTCGGCGCCGAGCCGGGCGAACCCGGCCAGGTCGGTGATCCGTCCGTCCAGCGGAAGCTGGTCCATCTTGAAGTCGCCGGTGTGCAGCACCAGGCCGGCCGGGGTACGGATGGCCACCGCGAGCGCGTCCGGGATCGAGTGGTTCACCGCGAAGAACTCGCACTCGAACGGGCCCAGCCGTTCCCGGCCGCCCTCCCGCACGGTCAGCGTGTACGGCTGGATCCGCCGCTCGGCCAGCTTCGCCTCGACCAGCGCGAGCGTGAACTGGGAACCGACCAGCGGGATGTCCGGCTTGTGGGCGAGCAGGTACGGCACCGCGCCGATGTGGTCCTCGTGGCCGTGCGTGAGCACGATCGCCTGCACGTCGGCCAGCCGGTCCAGGATCGGGCCGAAGTCGGGCAGGATCAGGTCCACGCCCGGCTGCTCGACGTCGGGGAACAGCACCCCGCAGTCGACGATGAGCAGCTTGCCATCGTACTCGAAGACGGTCATGTTCCGGCCGATGGCGCCGAGTCCGCCGAGCGGGATGATCCGCAGGCCGCCCTCGGGCAGCGGCGGGGGCAGCTCACCCTCGATGTGCGCCTCGGTCACGCGTCACCTCATTCTGCGACGCCGTCGCGCGGCGTCCGTCGTGTCGTTTGTTCATTCGGGCAGGGGCAGGCCCGCGGCGGCGCAGTCGGCGCGCAGCTGGGCCAGTTCGTCACCGGTGGCGTCGACGAGCGGCGACCGCACCGGACCGGCCGGGCGGCCCTGCGCCGCCAGGCCCGCCTTGACCAGGATCGTGCCCTGGGTGCGGAAGATGCCGGTGTAGAGCGGCAGCAACTGCCGGTGCAGGGTGAGCGCCCGGGCGTTGTCGCCCGCCTCGAACGCCTCGATCATCTGCTTGGTCAGCGCGCCGGTGAAGTGGGTGGAGGTGCCGACCACGCCGACCGCGCCGACCGACAGCATCGGCAGGGTCAGCGCGTCCTCGCCGCTGTAGTAGGCCAGGTCCGTGCGGCTGAGCACCTCCGAGGTGGCGAACAGGTCGCCCTTGGCGTCCTTCACCGCGACGATCCGGCCGTGCTCGGCCAGCTTCACCAGCGTCTCGGTGGCGATCGCCACACCCGCGCGGTGCGGGATGTCGTAGAGCATGACCGGCAGGCCGGTGGCGTCCGCGACGGTGGTGAAGTGACTCAGCAGCCCGGCCTGCGGCGGCTTGTTGTAGTACGGCGTGACCACCAGCAGGCCGTGCGCGCCGGCCTTCTCGGCCTGCGCGGCCAGCTCGACCGTGTGCCTGGTGTCGTTGGTGCCCACCCCGGCGACGATCCGGGCCCGGTCACCGACCGCCTCGACCACCGCGCGGATCAGCGACTCCTTCTCCGCCTCCGTGGTGGTCGGCGACTCGCCGGTGGTGCCGTTCAGGACCAGCGCGTCGTTGCCCTGCTCGTCGACGAGGTATTCGGCCAGCCGGGCGGCGCCGTCGAGATCCAGGCCGCCGTCCGGCGTGAACGGGGTCACCATGGCCGTCATCACTCGCCCGAACGGGCGCGACGCGCCCCGGCTCGGGGCGGCGGAGTGGTCGTGCGTCATGCTCACAACCTAGCGGACGGCCGCCGGTGGCCCGGCGGCGAAGGGCGACGAGTCACTCGGCGTGCGGCGACGCTGCCACCTCGGTGCCGTCGGGCAGGGTGGAGATCTCGAAGTCGGCGAAGACGTTCGGCGCGACACCCTTGAGCTGGCGCAGGCACTCCACGGCCAGCTCGCGGATCTCCACGTCGGCGTGCTCGGTGGCGCGCATCTTCACGAAGTGCCGCCAGGCCCGGTAGTTGCCGGTCACCACGATCCGCGTCTCGGTGGCGTTCGGCAGCACCGCCCGGGCCGCCTGGCGGGCCTGCTTGCGGCGCAGCGTCGGGTTGGGCTCGTCGGTGAAGCGGGCCTCCAGCCCCTCCAGCAACTCGGTGTACGCCCGCACCGCCGCGTCGGTGGCCTCGACGAACCTCTTGTGCAGCTCCGGGTCGTCGGCGATCACCGACGGCTCGACCATCGCCGCGTCCCGCTCGGGCACGTAGCGCTGGGACAGCTGCGAGTAGGAGAAGTGCCGGTGCCGGATCAGCTCGTGCGTGAACGACCGGGAGACGCCGCTGAAGTAGAAGCTCACCGAGCCGTGCTCCAGCACGCTCAGGTGGCCGACCTCGAGGATGTGCGCCAGGTAACCGGCGTTGGTGGCGGTGGCCGGGTTCGGCTTCTTCCAGCTCTGGTAGCAGGCCCGGCCGGCGAACTCGGCGAGCGCCTGCCCGCCGTCGGCGTCGGTGGACCAGGGCACCTCTTCCGGCGCCTGGAACTGGGTCCACGCGATCAACTTGACCTGGGGCTGAACCATCTCCGGCATTCCTGCGACTGTAGTTGGCCCGCGCCCGGCGCGGAAATCGGGCACGCGGCCGGCCAGCGGGCGCTCCGCCCAGGTGTCCAAGATCCCGGACAGCGGAGCGCTCCGGCGGAGAAGGCTAGACGTAGAGCGAGGTGAAGGGAGCCCACGGCAGGTTACGGGCGACCGAGAAGACCGCCCAGGCGGCCAGGAACACGCCGACGACCTTGGGGCTGAACTGCGCCTCGGGCAGCTTCCAGCCGAACGCCCGGTTGCCGGCCCAGGCCACGAAGAGCCAGGTCAGGAACGGCAGCGCGAAGACGAACAGGAAGTGGTGCCGGGCCGCGGCGGGCAGGTCGCCGTGCAGCACGTACCAGAGGGCGCGGGTGCCGCCGCAGCCCGGGCAGTCCAGCCCGGTGGTGAGCTTGAGCAGGCAGGACGGCGGGGCGTCCGGGTCGCTGCGGGTCGGGTCGCTGATCATCGCGTACGCGATGCCGACGCCGACACAGCCGAGCGCGGCGAGCGGCACCGCCCAGCGCGGGGCGCGGGCGTGCAGGCGCAGCACCATCCGGGTGAACCGGTCGGTCTCGACCGGCTGGTACGCCACCGGGTAGGGCCACGACCCGTCGGGAGCCTGCGGCCCGTGCGGGTACGACAGGTGCGGGTGCGGCTCGGTGTCCGGGCGCGTGTGCGGGTCGGTCGCGGTGGCAGGCCGGTCAACGCTCGTCACGCGCTCACCGTACACCCGCCACGCCCACCAGCGCGGCGGCCAGCGGCCCCGCCAGGTCGCCCGCGACGGGCGGGGCGACCGCGTCCAGGCCGAGCCAGCCGGCCAGCCGGTACAGCTCGGCGGCGAGCGCCACGGCGGTCTCCCCCGGATCGGCGCCCGGCTCGACCCAGGCTGCGGGCACCAGCAGCACCCCGGCCTTCCGGTCGGCCTTGAGGTCGACCCGGGCGGTGAAGCGCTCGCCCTGGCGGAACGGCAGCACGTAGTAGCCGTAGACCCGCTGGGGCGCCGGCACGTAGATCTCGATCCGGTAGGTGAAGCCGAACAGCCGCTCGGTGCGCGCCCGCTCCCAGACCAGCGGGTCGAACGGGCTCACCAGCGTGTTGCCGCGGACCCAGCGGGGCAGCCGCGCGTCGGCGTGCAGGTAGGCCTGATGCCGCCAGCCCTGCACCGTGACCGGGGTCAGCTCGCCCGCCTCGACCAGCTCGGCCACCGCCCGCCGCGCCCCGGCGACCGGCAGCCGGAAGTAGTCGCGCAGCTCCGGCTCGGCGGCCACGCCGAGCGAGCGGGCGGCCATCAACACGAGCGTGCGGTGTGCCTCGGCGTCGGCCGGGGTGGGCGCGTCCAGCACGGCGGCCGGCAGCACCCGCTCGGGCAGGTCGTAGCGGCGGGCGAACGAGTTGGTGCGGTCGGCGGCGGTGACCTCGCCGGCCCAGAACAGGAACTCCAGCGCCCGCTTCACCGCCGACCAGTTCCAGCCCCAGTTGCCGGTCTCCCGGGGCGCGTCGTGCTCGATCTCGGCGGCGGTCAGCGGACCCCGGGCGGCCACCTCGTCGCGGACCCAGGCGACCAGCTCGGGCTGCTCCTGCGCGATCCGGCGCATCCCGCCCCACGCGTCGTCGCGAGCCTTCGCCATTCGCCAGCGCAGCACCGGGTGCAGCCCGACCGGCACCAGCGAGGCCTCGTGCGCCCAGTATTCGAACAGCTCGCGGGGGCTGCGGTAGGCGGCGGAGTCGAGCAGGGCCGTCGGGTAGGGCCCGAGACGGCTGTAGAGCGGCAGGTAGTGCGCCCGCTGGAGCACGTTCACCGAGTCCATCTGGATCAGCCCGACCCGGTCGAGGACCCGGCGCAGGTGCCGCCGGGTGGGCACGCCGGTGGGCGCCGGGTCGGCGAAGCCCTGGGCGGCCAGGGCGATCCGGCGGGCCTGGGCAAGGGAGAGCGATTCCGGTGCGGCCATCGTCGGCGACCCTAATCCAGACCTCCGACACGACGGGTCCAGGTCGCCGGGAGCGGCGGCTGGACCGATCGCCCGTCGGGGCATAGAACGGACAGGTGCTCACCATCCGCCGGGAGGAACCGGACGACGCCGAGGCGGTCGCCCGGGTGCACGTCCACGGCTGGCAGGCCGGTTACGCCGGGATCATGCCCGCGGAGGTGCTGAACCGGCTGAACCCCCGCGCCTGGGCGCAGCGCCGGCGCGACCTCGGCACCGCCGACCCGGAGCACCCGTTCACCACGCTGGTCGCCGAGGACGACGGGGTGGTCGTCGGGTTCACCACGTTCGGGCCGTACCGGAACAACCAGGACCGCGGCGACCTCGACCCGGCGCACGGCGAACTGGTGGCCATCTACCTGGAGCCGGCGCACTGGGGCTCGGGGGCCGCCCGGACGCTGCTCGCGGCGGCCCGCGACGGCCTGGCCGAGCGCGGCTGGACCGGGTACCGGCTGTGGGTGCTGGCCGACAACGCCCGGGCCCGCCGCTTCTACGAGCGGGCCGGGCACTCACCTGACGGGGAGGAGTCCACCTACGCGGTGCCGTTGCACGGTGGACGCGCCCCGGTCCTGCTCCGCGAGCTGCGGTACACCGCCGGAGGCTGACCCGGCCGGGACGTCCACGCCGTGCCGCTCACCGCCGGCCGGTGTGAGCCAGCGGCGAATCGGCAGCCCCAGCAGCAGCGCCAGGCTGATCCACACGTACGTGTTGCTGCCGAGGAACCCGTCCACGCCGGAGAAGTCCTTCTCCCAGGACCAGACGATCCGGCTGCACAGGAGCGCGTACCCGATAAGCGCGGCGGCCAGCAGCAGACGGCGCGGGCGGCTGCGCGCGGGCGCCGCCATGCCGTTGTCGACCAGCAGGATCAGACCCGGCAGCAGCCAGACCAGGTGATGCACCCAGGTCACCGGGCTGACCAGGCACATCACCGCGCCGGTGAGGGCCAGGCCGGTGGCCTCGTCGCCGGCGGCCACCGCCGCCCGCGACCGCCACGCCCACACCACGAGCGTCAGGAGTACGAGCACCAGCCACGCGATCGTGCTGGGGTGCTGCGGGTCGAGCCGGGCCACCACCCCGCGCAGCGACTGGTTGGAGACGAACGCCAGCTCACCGACCCGGTCGGTGTTCCACAGCGCCTCGGTCCAGAACTCGCGGGAGGCGTCGGGGAACAGCCCGGCCGCCACCAGCGTGGCCACGGCGGCCGTGCCGACTGTCGTCAACGCGGCCCGCCAGCGGCCGGTGACCAGCAGGTAGACGATGAAGATGCCGGGCGTCAGCTTGATCGCGGTGGCCAGGCCGATGCCCACACCCGCCCAGCGGCTGCGCGCCGGCAGCAGCCACAGCAGGTCCACCGCCACCAGGAACAGCAGCAGCATGTTGACCTGACCGAAGTTGACCGTCTCGCGCATCGGCTCGTACGCGGCGGCCAGGCAGAGCGCGACCGCGAGCGCGAACCAGCGGGTCCAGCCGGACCGGCGGGCCACCGGGTCCAGCAGCCGCCAGATCACCACGGCGCTGGCCAGCACCGTCGCGGTCACGCTGACCGTGATCGCCGCGATCCACGGCAGGTACGCCATGGGCAGCATCACCAGCGCGGCGAACGGCGGATAGGTGAAGCCGTACTGGGTGCCGGGGCGCAGGAAGTCGTAGATCTCCCCGCCGTCACGAGCCCAGAAAGTCAATGCGCCGTAGTAGACCTGGAGGTCGAAGAAGCCGTGCCGGACCGCCGCCACGGAGAGGAACACGGTGACCGCCGCGGCGAGCGCCGCCACGGCGACGACCTGCGTGATCGTCCGCCCGGCACCCTGCGCCACAGTCACCCTCCTCGCCCTGCGTAGGCTCACGTGCCATGGCTGCAGGCTACGTCCGGCCCGCGCGTCCCGAGGACGCCGGCGAGATCGCACGCATCCAGCTCGCGACCTGGCGGGTCGCGTACCGCCGGATCCTGCCACGGCACGTGCTCGACAACCTCGACGAGGCGTACCTCGCGCGGCGGTGGAGCGCGGCGGTGCAGGAGCCGCCCTCGGGCGCGCACCGGGTGCTGGTCGCCGTCGAACAGGCGGCGCAATCCTATCTGGTGGGGTTCGTCGCCTCCGGTCCGGCCGATGCCGACGCGCTCGCCCCGGACGAGCCGGCCGAGGCGCTCGGCTCGGGCGTCGCGGCGGTGACCGACCTGCTGGTCGAGCCCCGGTGGGGGCGGCGCGGGCACGGCAGCCGGCTGCTCGCCTCGGCCGTGGAGCACTGGCGGGAGGACGGGCTGACCCGGGCGGTGGCGTGGGCGTTCGACGCCGACGCGGCGACCCGCGACTTCCTCGGCTCGACCGGCTGGGAGCCGGACGGCGCGACCCGCGCGCTGGACGTGGACGACATGCTGGTCCCCCAGCTCCGCTTCCACGTGGCGACCGCGGAGGAAGACCCGACCGCGTAGCGATGAGTTCCGCTCGTCTCGCCGGTCCACCCTCACGTGGTGGGCCGGCGGTCCCGGCACGGGGCAGGACCGCCGTCACCCCCGCCCGCACGCGGGCGAGCCCGGGTGACGGGTCAGGCCGGGCGGAGTTCGGCCACCAGCTCGTCGTCCTCGAACGCGCCCGTGGGGCGGAACCCCAGGGCCGTGTAGAGGGCGGCGGCGGGCCTGTTGTCGGGGTGGTAGCTCAGGCGGATCGGCTCGCCCGCCTCGGCGAGCCAGCCGGTGAGCGTCCGCACCGTGGCACCGCCCAGCCCCCGGCCCTGCTCGGCGGCGTCGATCACCATGCCGCCGATCCAGCGCGACCCGTCGTCGTCCACGCCCCACATGACGTGGCCGACGACCGTCTCGTCGGCGTAGACCGCGAGCGAGTTCCAGACGTCCGAGCGCTCGGTCAGCAGCAGGTAGCGGGCGGCGAGCGCGGCCACGAAGGCACGCTGGTCGTCGCGCGGCGCGACGTCCGCCACGGCCCGCCAGTTGTCGTCGTCCACCGGCCGCAGCGTCACCCGGCGGCCGGTGCGGTCGGAGTGTCCGGAATCGATCATGGACGCAGCCTAGGCTGGTGGCCCCGACCAGGCAAAACGGTTTACCGCAGCGGGCCGGGGCACGCGCGGCGGGTCAGTCGAGCAGGGCGTCCAGGCCGACCGTCAGGCCGGGCCGGCGACCCACCTCCCGGACCGCGAGCAGCACGCCGGGCATGAACGACACCCGGTCGTACGAGTCGTGCCGGATGGTCAGCGTCTCGCCCGTGGTGCCGAACAGCACCTCCTGGTGGGCGACCAGGCCGGTGGCGCGTACCGCGTGCACGCGTACCCCGTCGATGTCGGCGCCCCGCGCGCCCGCCACCTCGTCGCGGGTGGCGTCCGGCGCGGGCCCCAGGCCGGCGTCGGCGCGGGCGGCGGCGATCAGCCGGGCCGTGTGGGTGGCGGTGCCGCTCGGCGCGTCCAGCTTGCGCGGGTGGTGCTGCTCGACGATCTCGACCGACTCGAAGTAGCGGGCAGCGCGCGCGGCGAACTGCATCATCAGCACCGCGCCGATGCCGAAGTTGGGGGCGATCACCACGCCCACGCCGGGACGGCCGGCGAGCCACTCGCGTACCTGGTCGAGCCGCTGCTCGGTGAAGCCGGTGGTGCCGACCACCGCGTGCACGCCGTGCTCGACACACCAGCGCAGGTTGTCCATGACCGCGTCGGGGGTGGTGAAGTCGACGACCACCCCGGCACCCGCCTGCGCCACCGCGTCCAGGTCGTCGCCCTGGTCGACCGCGGCCACCAGTTCCAGGTCCGCCGCGGAGTCGACCGCCTTGCAGACCTCCATGCCCATCCGGCCCCGGGCGCCCAGCACACCGACCCGGGCCACCGTGTTCTGCTGCTCAGTCACGGGCCACAACCTATCCCAGCGCGCGGCGCGCGGTCCGGCGGACCGGTACGGCTCAGCCCGTGACCGTGAAGCTGCCGGAGTCGAACGGGCCGACCACCGCGAGGGACATCGGCCGGCCGAGCAGCTCGGCGGCGAGTGTGTTCACGTCCGCGAGCGTCACCGCGTCCACCCGGGCCAGCAGGTCGTCCACCGGCATCAGGTTGCCGTAGAGCAGTTCGCCCTTGGCGAGCCGGCTCATCCGCGAGCCGGTGTCCTCCAGCCCGAGCACGAACGAGCCCTTGCTCATCCCCTTGCCCCGGGCCAGTTCCGCCTCGGTGATCCCCTCGGCGGCCACCCGTGCCAGCTCGGCGCGGATCAGGTCCAGCACCTCGTCCACCTTGCCCGGCGCACAGCCGGCGTAGACGGCGAACACGCCGCTGTCGGCGTACTGGCTGGCGTAGGAGTAGACCGAGTACGCCAGCCCTCGCTGCTCCCGGATCTCCTGGAACAGCCGGCTGGACATGCCGCCGCCGAGCACGTTGTTCAGCACGCCGAGGGCGAACCGCCGGTCGTCGGTGCGGTCGATCCCCGGGCAGCCGAGGATGACGTGCGCCTGCTCGGTCTCCTTCGGCTCGACGAGCGTGGCGGCCGGCTTGGTGCGTACCGCCGGGGTGGCCGCCCGGTGCGGCGCCGGCGCGGCCGGGTCGGTGTCCAGCGGGGTGCCGCGCAGCGCCTGCCGGACCAGCTTGACCACTGCGGCGTGGTCGAGGTTGCCGGCGGCGGCGATCACGATCTGCGGGGCGGTGTAGCGGCGGCGGTAGAAGCCCTGGATCTGCCGCCGCGTCATCGGCGTGACCGTCTCCTCGGTGCCGGAGATGAGCCGCCCCAGCGGGTGGTCGCCGTAGACCGCGCGGGCGAACAGGTCGTGCACCTCGTCGCCCGGCTCGTCGTCGTGCATGGCGATCTCTTCGAGGATGACGCCGCGCTCGGTCTCCACGTCGGCGGCGGCCAGCACCGAGTCGGCGACCGCGTCACACATCACGTCGATGGCCAGCGGCAGGTCCTCGTCCAGCACCCGCGCGTAGTAGCAGGTGTATTCCTTCGTGGTGAAGGCGTTCGTCTCGCCGCCCACCGCCTCGATCTCGGCGGAGATATCCAGCGCGCTGCGCTTGTTTGTGCCCTTGAACAGCAGGTGCTCCAGGAAGTGCGCGGCGCCGGCCTGCGAGCCGGTCTCGTCACGCGAGCCGACCGCAACCCAGATGCCGAACGACACGCTGCGCATCGCCGGGATCGCCTCGGTGAGCACCCGCAGCCCGCTGGGCAGCACGGTACGGCGGACGGTGCCGCCGAGCGGGTCGTCGCTGAGCGTGCGGGTGACCGCGCGGGACGCCGAACCCGGCCCGGTCGACGTCACCCCCCGTCCCGTCGAGGCGGCTGACGAACTCACGAGCACCTGCTCTCCGGATGACGAGGAACGGCGGGACGTACGACGGCTCCAGCTCGCGCGGGCGACCTGGAGCCGTGGGCCGGCCCGGGTGACGCGGAGGTCACCCGGGCCGGTCGGTGGATCAGCTGTGCCGGGTCCGGCGACGCGGACGGGACTCGCCGCCGCCCTCGCCACCCTCGGAGCGACCCTCGCCGCCCTCGGAACGGCGCTCCCGGTCACCCCGGTCACGCGGGCCACGGTCGCCGCCGCGGTCCCGGCCGGACGGACGGTCGCCGCCGGCGGCCCCACCCGCGGCCGGCGCCTCGGCGCCCTCCGGGCGGATCTTGTCCAGGTAGATCTTGCCGCGGGCGTCGATGTCCGCGATCTCCACCTCGACCTTGTCGCCGACGTTGAGGAAGTCCTCGACCTTCTCGACCCGCTTGCCGTCGCCGACCTTGGAGATGTGCAGCAGGCCGTCGCGGCCCGGCAGCAGCGAGATGAAGGCGCCGAAGGCGGCGGTCTTCACCACGGTGCCGAGGAACCGCTCGCCGACCTTGGGCAGCGTCGGGTTGGCGATCCCGTTGATCCGCTCGACCGCCGCCTGGGCGGCCGGGCCGTTCGTCGCGCCGACGTAGATCGTGCCGTCGTCCTCGATCGAGATCTCGGCGCCGGTCTCGTCCTGGATCGCGTTGATGGTCTGGCCCTTCGGGCCGATCACCATGCCGATCTTGTCGACCGGGATCTTGACGGTGGTCACCCGCGGCGCGTAGTCCGACATCTCGGCCGGCGCCTCGATGGCCCGCTGCATCACGTCGAGGATGGTCTGCCGGGCCTCGTGCGCCTGCTGCAGCGCGGCGGCCAGCACGTCCGACGGGATGCCGTCCAGCTTGGTGTCGAGCTGGAGCGCGGTGACGAAGTCCCGGGTGCCGGCGACCTTGAAGTCCATGTCGCCGAACGCGTCCTCGGCGCCGAGGATGTCGGTGAGCGTCACGTACTGGGTCTTGCCGTCGACCTCGTCGGAGATGAGGCCCATGGCGATGCCGGCGACCGGCGCCTTCAGCGGCACACCGGCCGAGAGCAGGCCCAGCGTCGAGGCGCAGACCGAACCCATCGAGGTGGAGCCGTTGGAGCCCAGCGCCTCGGAGACCTGCCGGATGGCGTAGGGGAACTCCTCGCGCGAGGGCAGCACCGGGATCAGCGCCCGCTCGGCGAGCGCGCCGTGGCCGATCTCGCGCCGCTTCGGCGAGCCGACCCGGCCGGTCTCACCGGTCGAGTACGGCGGGAAGTTGTAGTTGTGCATGTAGCGCTTGCGGTTCTCCGGGGACAGCGTGTCCACCATCTGCTCCATGCGCAGCATGTTCAGCGTGGTGACGCCCAGGATCTGGGTCTCGCCGCGCTCGAACAGCGCCGAGCCGTGCACCCGCGGCAGCACGCCGACCTCGGCGGTCAGCGGACGGATGTCACGCGGGCCGCGGCCGTCGATGCGGACCTGCTCGCGCAGCACCCGGTTGCGGACCTCGGACTTGGTCAGCGAACGGAACGCGGCGGAGAGCTCCTTCTCGCGGCCCTCGAACCGGCCGGTCAGCTCCTCGGCGACCTTGGCCTTGATGCGGTCCAGGGCCTCCTCGCGGTCGGCCTTGCCGGCGATCTTCAGCGCCTCGGCGACGTCGGCGCGCGCCACACCGGCCACCGCGTCGTACACGTCGTCCTGGTAGTCCAGGAAGATCGGGAACTCGGCGACCGGCTTGGCGGCCACCTCGGCCAGCTCGCTCTGCGCCCGGCACAGCTCACGGATGGCCGGCTTGGCGGCCTCCAGGCCACTGGCCACGATCTCCTCGGTCGGCGCGGTGGCGCCGCCCGAGATCAGGGCCACGGCGTTCGGGGTGGCCTCGGCCTCGACCATCATGATCGCGACCTCGCCGTCGGCCAGGGTGCGGCCGGCCACGACCATGTCGAAGGTGGCCCGCTCCAGCTCCTCCAGGGTCGGGAAGGCGACCCACTGGCCGTCGACGTTCGCGACCCGGGTCGCGCCGATCGGGCCGGAGAACGGCAGGCCGGAGAGCTTGGTCGACATCGACGCGGCGTTGATCGCCACGACGTCGTACGGGTGCTGCGGGTCGAGCGCGAGGATGGTCTCGACGACCTGGACCTCGTTGCGCAGGCCCTTGACGAACGACGGGCGCAGCGGCCGGTCGATCAGCCGGCAGGTGAGGATGGCGTCCTCGCTGGGCCGGCCCTCGCGGCGGAAGAACGAGCCGGGGATGCGGCCCGCGGCGTACATCCGCTCCTCGACGTCCACGGTCAGCGGGAAGAAGTCGAACGACTCGCGCGGCTGCTTGCCGGCCGTGGTGGCGGAGAGGACGACCGTCTCGCCGAGCTGGGCGACGACGGAGCCGGCGGCCTGGCGGGCCAGACGGCCGGTGGAGAAGGTGATCTCGCGGGTGCCGAAGGCCCCGTTGTCGATCACCGCGGTGCGGGATTCGGTGCCGAGGTTGGTCTCGGTCATGTGCTGTGGTGCTCCTTCGCGTCGTCGGCCGACGACACGGGAACTGCTCAGGCGGCCGGTCTTCGATCGAAGCGCCCGGGATGGCCGGCGTCGTGCCGGGATTCCCGGGGGCCACTACCGGAGACCGGTGCTGACCGGCTCCCTCTTCGGGTGTCGCGCGGCCGGGTTCTTCGGTGGTACCGCAACGGGGGAGCGGCCAGGCGGCCACTCCCCCGTCAGGTCATCGGCGCAGGCCGAGCCGCTCGATGAGCGACCGGTAGCGGTTGATGTCCTTCTTCTGGACGTAGTTCAGCAGCCGGCGGCGCCGGCCGACCAGCAGCAGCAGCCCACGGCGGCTGTGGTGGTCGTGCTTGTGCACCTTCAGGTGCTCGGTGAGCTCCGCGATCCGCTTGGTCAGGACCGCGACCTGCACCTCGGGCGAGCCGGTGTCGCCCTCGGCGGTCGCGTACTCCTGGCGGATCTTGGCCTTGGCTTCCTGGTCGAGCGCCATGTTCTCCCTGTTTCGTGGGTCATTCGATGAGGTCCGGAGCGGTCGTGGTGACCGGTGCAACGGACCGGTTCCTCGCACCCGCGGCGTCGTGCAGGCACGCGAGGCCCCCGTCGGTCAGCCGACGTCTCCGCCAGCCTACCAGCCCTCGCGCCGGACGGCCGGTCAAGGTGGCCCAGGCGGGTCAGAGCACCGCCCGGCGGGTGCGCTCCACGTCCTCGGCGATCTGGGCCACCAGCGGCTCGATCGCGTCGTACGTCCGCTGTTCACGCAGGTGCGCCACGAAGTCCAGGGCCAGCCGCTCGCCGTACAGGTCGCCGGCGAAGTCCAGCGCGTACGCCTCCACCCGCCGCTCCCGCCCGGAGAACGTCGGGTTGGTGCCGATCGACACCGCCGCGGCCAGCGGCTCGCCGTCGCGGCGCACCAGCCGGGCCGCGTACACGCCGTCGGCCGGCACCGCCGCGTACCTGTGGGTCAGCAGGTTGGCCGTCGGGTAACCCAGCTCACGTCCGCGCTGGTCACCACGGACCACCACGCCCTCGACCCGGTGCGGGCGGCCCAGCGCCGCCGCCGCCGCGCCCACGTCGCCCGCGTCGACGCAGGACCTGATGTACGTGGAGGAGAAGACCGTCCCCCGCTCGGCGACCAGCGGCGCCCCCTCGACGGCGAACCCGAAGGTGCTGCCCAGCCGCTCCAGCAGCGGAACGTCGCCCGCGGCCCGGTGCCCGAACCGGAAGTTGTCGCCGACCACCACCAGCGCGGCGTGCAGGTGCTCGACCAGGACGTCGTGCACGAACGCCTCGGGTGGCAGCCGGGAGAACTCGACTGTGAACGGCACCACGCAGAGCACGTCCACGCCGAGCGCCTCGATCAGCTCGGCCTTGCGGGCCGGCTCGGTCAGCACCGCCGGATGCGAGCCGGGGCGCACCACCTCGGCCGGGTGCGGGTCGAACGTCACCACCACCGACTTGACGCCCAGCTCCCGGGCCCGCGCCACGGTGTGCCCGATGGTGGCCTGGTGCCCCCGGTGCACGCCGTCGAAGACGCCGATGGTGACCACCGAGCGGCCCCAGCCGCCGGGTGCCGCCTCGTACCCCCGCCACCGCTGCATGCCGTTCCTCCCCTGTCCGCCCGCGTGCCGTTCAGGCCGGGGCCAGCACGATCTCCGCGCGGGCCCGACCGTCCCGCTCGCTGACGATAGCGATCAACCCGCCCGCCGGGTCGAAGACGGCGTACGGCCCGGTGATCCCGGCCGGCGTCAGCGGCCCGCCGTGGGACAGCACCCGGGCCTCGTCGGCGGTGGCGTCCCGGCGCGGGAAGAACCGCTCGGCGGCGGCGTCAAGCGGCAGGTTCACCACGTCCGGCGCGCGTGCTTCGAGCTGGTCGAGCGTGGCCGCCTCGGCGAGCGTGAACCCGCCCACGGCGGTCCGGCGCAGCGCGGTGAGGTGGCCGCCGACGCCGAGCGCGGCCCCCGCGTCGCGGGCCAGCGCCCGGATGTACGTCCCGGACGAGCAGGTCACGTCCACGTCCACGTCCACCACGTCCGGGGTGTCCCGGCGGATCGCGCGCACCTCCAGCCGGGACACGGTGACGCGCCGGGCGGGCAGGTCGACCGCCTCGCCGTCGCGGACCCGCTTGTACGCCCGCTGTCCGTTGATCTTGATGGCGCTCACCGCGCTCGGCACCTGGTCGATCTCGCCGGTGAGCGCGGCCAGCGCGGCGCGTACCCCGTCGTCGGTGACCGCGCCGGCCGGGGTGGTCGCGACCACCTCGCCCTCGGCGTCGTCGGTGACTGTGGACTGCCCCAGCCGGATCGTCGCGGCGTAGCTCTTGCCGGCGCCGATCACATAGGTGAGCAGCCGGGTCGCCCGCCCCACGCCGATCACCAGGACGCCGGTGGCCATCGGGTCGAGCGTGCCGCCGTGACCGACGCGGCGGGTACGGGCCAGCCGCCGGATGCGGGCCACCACGTCGTGCGACGTCATGCCGCCGGGCTTGTCGACCACGATCAGACCGTCTGTGCTCACGACCGCCAAGCCTGCCAGACGCCGGTGATCGGCCCTGCGGGGGATACCGCCGGCCGCCGGGGCCACCGACGCGGACCGACGCCCTGTACGACCTGGACCGCCCGATCAAGGGCCCCAACCCGTGCTGAGGCCGGGTGGTCAGCGCACCGCGCCGACCACCGCCCACGCGCCCGAGCGCATCCGCAGCAGCAGGCCGGCCAGCCGCAGCACCACGAACAGCGTCAGCCCGGCCCAGATCCCGCCCAGCCCGAGTTCGAACCCGTAGGCCAGCCAGATCGCCGGCAGGAACCCGCCGAACGCGCAGACGATGGTGAGGTTGCGCAGGTAGCGCACGTCGCCCGCGCCGATCAGCACCCCGTCGAGCGCGAACACCACGCCGCCGATCGGCTGGAGCGCGACGAACCAGGGCCAGGCCGTCATGGCCTGCTCGCGTACCTGCGGATCCGAGCTGAACCACGCCGGCACCACGCCGGCGCCGGCGGCGATCAGCACCGCGAAGGCCACGCCGCACAGCCCGCCGAGCAGCGCGACGCGGCGGGCCAGGAACCGCGCGCCGGCCGCGTCGCCGCCGCCGAGCGCGGCGCCGACGAGCGACTGCGCGGCGATGGCCAGGGCGTCGAGCACCAGCACGGTGAAGAACCACAGTTGGACGGCGATCTGGTGCGCGCCCACCGCGGCGGCGCCGAAGCGGGCCGCGACGGCGGTGGCGGACAGGAAGCTGGCCTGGAACGCGACGCCCCGCACGAGCAGGTCCCGGCTGAGCACGAGTTGCTGCCCGATCACCCGGGGCCGGGGACGCAGCGAGACCCGCTCGCGCACCAGCGCCGCCGCGAACAGGACACCGGAGAGCGTCTGCGCGATCGCGTTCGCCACCGCCGAGCCGACCAGGCCGAGCCCGGCCGGATAGACCAGCAGCGGGCAGAGCAGCGCGGAGAGCAGGTTCGGGCCGAGCACGAACAGCAGCGGGCGGCGGGTGTCCTGGATGCCGCGCAGCCAGCCGTTGCCGGCGGCGGCGAGCAGCAGGCCGGGCGCGCCGAGCGCCGCGACCCGCAGCCATCCGGCGGCGGCGTCGGCCACCTCGCCGGGGCCGCCGACGAGGGTACGCGCCAGCGCGCCACCACCGATCCCGATGGCGATCGCCACCAGCACTCCGGTGGCCAGCGCGAGCCACGACGCCTGCACGCCCTCGGCCACCGCGGCGGCCCGGTCCCCCGCACCGAAGCGGCGGGCCGATCGCCCGGTGGTGCCGTACGCGACGACGGTGCCGACCCAGGCGGTGAGCGTCATGACGGTGCCGCCGACGGCGAGCGCGGCCAGCGGCACCCGGCCGAGGTGACCGACCACCGCGGTGTCGACCAGGACGTAGAGCGGCTCGGCGGCCAGCACCACGAGGGCGGGCAGCGCGAGCGCGGCGATCCGCCGGGGTGTGGCGGCGGTGGCGGGGGCGGCGGTCGTGCTCATCGCCGCCGATCCTGGCACGCGCTCAGTAAGGTCCGCAAGCAGGGTGGCTACTTACTGATCGCGGCCAGGAGTCGAGCGGTGTCTCGCTGTCCCGTCCGCGTTGAGTTGGCACCGTCCGGTATGACCTGGCACGGGGTTGGCACTGTCCGGGTTGAGGTGGCACGTCCGGTACGGTGCTGTCCGGTCCCGACGAGTGTGCGTGTGTTTGGTCTCGACCGGCAGTCAGCTGTGTGCCGATCGGGCACTACGGCGCGCCGACTGTCGCGGCAATGGCCGCGTACTTGCGGTCCGGGCGGTCCGGGGACTGCTGCTGCAAGCGCTGAAGTTCGGTGAAACCAGCCTTTGCCAGGCGGGCAGAGAATGTGTCTACGGGCCAGCGGTATGCCGTGTGGACCTTGTGATCGAACGCGGCCACATCGTCGTCGCTGTCGAAGAAGCCGATCACCAGGTTCCCGGAAGGAGGCAGCATCCGGCGGAACTCGGCGAGTACCGCATCCAGTTCCGATGGCGGTAGGTGGATGGTCGAGTACCAGGAGAGGATGCCGGCCACCGAGTGGTCGGGAAGGTCCAGGTCCGTCATTGATCCGAGCTGGAACGCCGGCCCGGGAAAGTGGGTCCGGGCGTAGCCGATGAACTCAGGTACCAAGTCGACGCCGGTCACGTTGGCGCCGAGCGAATGCAGGTAGGCGCTCCAATGCCCGGGGCCGCAACCGAGATCGAGCACGGCGCCGTCCAAGCCGACGAGGTGGTCTCGGACAAGGGCCGTGTCATCCACGTGGGCCTGCCAGTCACCATCGAACAGGGCGATGTACTGCTCGGACATGTGCGAGTAGGCGTCGCGGACCGGCTGGTTGCTCACGGCGCCACTCTAAAGTCTGCCCGCGTTCCGCCCCGAACCCAGTACGCGTCCGGATTGAGGTGGCACGTCCGGTACGGTGCCGGGGTGCTGCGCGCGGTGCCGGGCCTGTGTGGGCCGCTGACGGCTGAGTTCGAGGTCGGCTACGTCGGCGCCGAGGGATCGGAGGTCCGCACCTCCTTGATCGACTCGACGGGGGTGCTGTTCGAGCTGGTCAAGCCGGTACGCGGCTTCCCGTCGTACAAGCGGCAGCGCAACTTCCCGGGCTTGTGGTGGTCGTCGACGACCGGCGCTCACGTCGGGTACGAGTCGTGGCTGGAGCGCGATCACCTGATGCTGCTCGACTTCGACCCGGCGGTGGCCGGGATCGCGTCGCAGCCGTTCTGGCTGTTCTGGGATGACGAGGCTTCCGGCCGGCGCCGTTCGCACGCGCCGGACTACTTCGCCCGGCTGGCCGACGGGCGGGGCCTGGTGGTGGACTGCCGACCAGTCGACCGGATCAAGCCGCGTGACGCCGCGGCGCGCGGAAGTCGTCGGCGCAAGAGGCGGTCCATCCGGGGCGACGGTAGCGCGGGCGGGTTCCCGCGCGGCGGTGACGTCGGCGGCGGGCTGCGGGTGCGGCCCGGCCGGCGTCACCGCCGGACGGCGTACGTCACTGACGGGTGTCCATCGAGGTCTGCAGCGCGCGGCGCATCTGCTCGCGCGCCTCGTCGGTGGTGGTCTCGGTCCGCGGCTTGCGCTTGCTGGGCATCTGAAGGTCCTTCCAGGGTGCGGACCGCCGGGACATGGCGGTCCTACGGGCGCCCGGCGCTCCGGGTCGGCGCGACGACACATCGCGCCACGACCGGGAGTCGTCGGCGGCTGAACGCCCGGCAGCGGTCCGGGATCACCGGAGCGGCTCGCCTGGCAGCGGGAGCCCGGGTCGGTCTGACCCTGGAGGGAGGCGAGGCCGGGTGCGGCACCACCGCCCGTGACCAGCGCCGCGAAGCGCCGGTCCCGCACCCAAATTAACGTTCACTTTCCAGATGCTGCCCACTGTTCCCGAAATGCGGAAAGATCAATGTCGTCGTCCCGCCCCGGCGAGGGCGGTCAGCGGGCCAGGAAGTGCCAGCCCAGCCACCACCAGAACCCGAACAGGCCGATCCGGCCGACCGGCACCGGGCCCACCTCGTAGCGCATCACGAACGCGCAGACGTCTGCCATCGACGGGATCCGCGAACCCTCCCGGCGCGCGGCCCACTCGACGACCGCGAACAGCACGATCGAGACTCCGAACCCGCCGATCGCCAGTGCCCGCATCATCGGCGCACCAGTCCCCAGAACGTGGACAGCCACGCGAACCAGGCCGCCGAACGGACCAGGCTGTCCTCCAGCAGCGGATCGGCCAGCCGGGAGAAGGTGGGGAAGTCGTCGCCCGCCGCCATCACGAACGTCGCCCCCTCGAAGACCCCGAAGACGGTCACCGGCACCAGCCACCAGAGCGCGACCGACGGCAACCGGCGCGGCGCCGGACGCCGGGGCACCCGGTTGCTCAGGCCGACCCAGATCAGCCCTCCGCCGGTGGTGACGATGTAGAGGTTCGCGGCGGTCGAGAAGGACGGCATCTGGCCGCCGACGAGGGACAGGCAGATCAGCACCGGCACGGAGACGACCGGCCGGTCCCAGGCCCGGGGCGCCTCGACGGTGAGCTCACGGGGATGATCCATCAACCGATTGTCCCCAGCGTCACGCACGGCGGAAAGCCCGGCACGCGTCGTGCTCCCCCGAAAACGCGCCGATCAGCTCACACTTGCGGTGGCCAGCTCCGCGCGGATCAGCCCGACCACCTCGTCGAGCGCCCCCCGCCCGGTGAAACCGGCGGCGAACCGGTGCCCGCCGCCGCCGAGCGCCACCGCCACCGCGCTCACGTCCACCGCGCCCTTGCTGCGCAGCGACACCGCCCACTCGGCCTCGCCCGCCTGCTTGACCACGCAGCTCACGTCCGCCTCGGCGGTGCAGCGCACCGAGTCGATCAGCGCCTCCAGCACGTACGCGGGCTGGTCGTGGCGGACCAGGTCGTCGCGGGTGGCGTACGTCCAGACGAGGCCGTGCCCGGCGGCCGCAGCCGGTTCCAGCGTGGCCCGGCCGAGCACCTCGCCGAAGAGGCGGACCGCGCCGAACGGGCGGGTGTCGAAGACCCGCCGGGAGATGTCGCCCGGGCGGATGCCGGTGGCCACCAGGCGCGCGGCCGTCTCGTGCACGGCCGGGGTGGTCGCCTCGAAGCGGAACGAGCCGGTGTCGGTGGCGAGCGCGACGTACATCCCGGTGGCGATCTCCGCGTCCAGCGGCACGCCGAGCCGGTCCAGCAGCTCCAGCGCGACCACCGAGGTGGCGGCGGCGTGCGGGTCGACCAGGCTGATCCGGCCGAAGCCGCTGTTCGAGGCGTGGTGGTCGAGCACCAGCGACGTGCCAGCCGTGTCCAGCCGGTCGGCCAGGTCGCCCAGCCGGGACTCGCTCGCCGCGTCGAAGCAGATCACCAGGTCCGGCGCCGGGTACGCGTCGTCCTGCGGCACCAGCAGATCCACGCCGGGCATCCAGCGGAACGGCTCGGGCACCTCCGGCGGGCCGGGGAAGGTGGCCTGGAGATCACGTACGCCGAGCCGGCGCAGGCCCAGCCCGAAGCCGAGCATGCTGCCCAGCGCGTCCCCGTCCGGGTTCACGTGGCAGATCAGCAGCACCCGCGCGTCGGCGGGGAGGTCGCGTACCGCCGCGACGGCGGCGGCCCACGCGGTCTCGGTGGGCCCGGCGGCCTCGGTCACCGGCTCTCGCCGGCGCGCGGCTCGTCGTCGTCGGCGTCCCCGGCCGGGGCGTCGTCGGCGTCCTCGTCGTCCTCGACCCGGTACGGCTGGGCCTCACCGGCGTACGAGGCCTTGGCGGCCAGCCGCTGCACCTCGGCGTCGGCGGTACGCGCGGCCGCGAGCAGATCGTCGATGTGCTTGACCTGGTCCTGCACGTCGTCGAGGACGAAGGTGAGCGTCGGCGAGTGCCGCAGCCCGAGCGCCTTGCCGACGGTGCTGCGCAGCATGCCGTTGGCGCTCTCCAGCGCGGCGGCGGTGCTCGCCTGGGCCGCCGCGTCGCCGAGCACCGTGTAGAAGACTGTGGCGTCGCGCAGGTCGGCGGTGATCCGGGCGTCGGTGATCGTGATCATCCCGAGCCGGGGGTCCTTGATCTGGCTACGCACCACCGACGCGACGAGTTCCCGGATGCGCTCCGCGTGCCGGCGAACCTTTGCCTGATCCGTCATGTCCCCCACCTCCGGGATCACCTTTACCCACGACGACGCCGGATCTCCGTGCGATCCGGGCCGTCGGCCGGAGACGGGGCGCGTGGGCGCCGCCGGGTCCGACCGCCCAACGCTGAAGAACACTACCCGCGCCCGGCCGGCGCCCGCGCGGCACGGCCGCAGTGCCGCGCGGTCAGTCGTCCGTGCCGTGCAGGCGACGGCGTACCGACAGCAGCTCGGTCTCCGGGCGGGCGGCGACCAGCCGCTCGCAGGAGTCGAGCACCTCGCGGACATGAGCCGGCTCGGCGGCCACCACGGCCACCCCGATCTCGGCCCGGCCGTGCAGGTCCAGCGCCCCCACCTCGGCGGTGGAGACCTCGAACTTGCGCAGCGCGGCGACGATCGGCCGGACGTACGACCGCTTGGCCTTCAGGGAGCGGGAGTCACCCGGGAGCAACAGGTCGAACAGCGCGGTTCCGGTATACACGGCGAGCAACGGTACGCCGGGCGGCGCACCCCGGCACCCGATTAAGGCGCGACCGCCACCAGCACGTCCCGCTCGATCGCCTGGTCGACCCGGTGTGCGAAGTCACCGAAACCGGGGCCGTCCAGCACCCGCAGCCCGGCGTCGGCCAGCACCGCCTCCGCCCGCGCCCGCGGCGCCACGTGCGTGTTCCAGGACAGCCCGAGCGCGCCACCCGGGCGCAGCAGCTCCCGCCACACCGGCACGGCGGCGGTGAGCAGCTCCAGCGGGCTGCGGGACAGCCCCTGACCGGTACGGCTGCCGTGCGCCACCCCGTACGGCGCGTCGGTGACGATCACGTCGGCGCAGCGGGCGCGCAACGCCTCGCGGGCCCGGGTGGTGTCGGTGTTCAGCACTGTGATCCGCTGCGTGGCGCCGGCCCGGTGCTCGTCCCGCGACGGTGCGACGACGGCCTCGAACCGGCGGGCGACCAGCTTGCGGTCCCGGCGCACCGACGTCGACTCGGTGGTGTGCTTGAGCCGCTTGCGGCGCAGCCAGGTACGCAGGAACGCCGCGTACGCCTCCACGTCCTGACTGTCACGCTCGATGCCGATGCCGTCGTAGCCGTACATGAGCGCCTGGTTGAGCGTGGTGCCCCGGCCGCAGAGCGGGTCCAGCACCACCACCGGCCCGTCCAGCATCCGCGGCGCGGCGGCGGAGGCGAGCACAGTGACGTTGAGCAACAGGCGGGTGAACTGCTCGTTCGTCTTTCCGGCGTACTTGGGGATGGTGATCAGGTCGGAGTCGTACCGGGCCAGCGGGCGCAGCGGCACCGGCCGCAGCAGGTCGTCGCCGACCCGCTCGAACAGCGCGTACGCCGCCGACAGGTTCGCCAGGTAGGCCAGGTCCCGCTCGCCGAGCCCGGGTTCGGCGGTGCCGAACGTCAGGTACTCCACCCCGCCGATCTCCGTCACCTCCGCGTCGGCCGGTACGGCGCCGAGGACGCCGGAGCCGGCGAACACGGCC
Source organism: Micromonospora sp. NPDC049203 (assembly GCF_043197215.1). Classification (NCBI taxonomy): domain Bacteria; kingdom Bacillati; phylum Actinomycetota; class Actinomycetes; order Micromonosporales; family Micromonosporaceae; genus Micromonospora; species Micromonospora sp. NPDC049203. Next base: position 338,547 of record NZ_JBICSV010000001.1, read on the forward strand.
AGTTCGGCGCGGGCCAGCCGGGCCGCCGCGTCGGCGTAGACGCGGTTGGCGGAGGGGGCGAGGAGTAGTGCGTACCGGATCACGCCGCAGATTGTCGCAGCCTGCGGAGACGGCGACGGCCGGGGCCCGAAGGCCCCGGCCGCCGGCCGGTCGTACGCGTGGTCGTCAGGCGCGCGGCTTCTCGCGCATCTCGAACGTCTCGATGACGTCGCCGACCTGGACGTTGTTGTAGCCGCCCAGCGTCAGACCACACTCGAAGCCCTCGCGGACCTCGGTCGCGTCGTCCTTGAACCGCTTCAAGGAGCTGATCGTGAGGTTGTCCGCCACGACCGCACCGTCCCGCAGCAGCCGCGCCTTGGCGTTGCGGCGGATGAGGCCGGACCGGACGATACAGCCGGAGATGTTGCCGATCTTGGACGAGCGGAAGACGTCGCGGATCTCCGCGGTGCCCAGCTCGACCTCCTCGTACTCCGGCTTGAGCAGACCCTTGAGCGCGGCGTCGATCTCCTCGATGGCCTGGTAGATGACGGTGTAGTACCGGATCTCCACGCCCTCGCGGTCGGCCATCTCGCGGACCTTGTTCGAGGCCCGAACGTTGAAGCCGATGATCGTGACCGCCTCGGACGAGGCGCTCGCGAGCATGACGTCGCTCTCGGTGATCGCACCCACGCCCCGGTGGATGATCCGAAGCTGGACTTCCTCGGGGATGTCGAGGTTGAACAGCGCGTCCTCGAGCGCCTCCACCGAACCGGAGACGTCGCCCTTGAGCACCAGGTTGAGCGAGGTCTTCTCGCCCTCCTTGAGCTGCTCCATGAGCGTCTCGAGAGTGGCCCGGCCACGGGAGTTGGCGAACGAAGCCGCCCGCCGCCGTGCCTGCCGCTGCTCGGCGATCTGCCGCACGGTCCGGTCGTCCTCGGCGGCCAGGAAGGTGTCACCCGCACCCGGCACCGTGGTCAGACCCAGCACCATGACCGGACGCGCCGGACCGGCCGAGTCGACCGGCTTGCCGTTCTCGTCCAGCATGGCCCGCACGCGGCCGTGCGCCCCACCGGCGACGATCGAGTCACCGGCACGCAGGGTGCCCTTCTGCACCAGCACGGTCGCCACCGCGCCACGGCCCTTGTCCAGGTGCGCCTCGATGGCGACACCCTGCGCCGGCCCGTCGATCGGAGCGGTCAGCTCCAGCGACGCGTCGGCGGTCAGCAGCACGGCCTCGAGCAGTTCCTCGATGCCGATGCCGGGCTTGGCCGCCACGTTGACGAACATGGTCTCGCCGCCGTACTCCTCGGCGACCAGGCCGTACTCGGTCAGCTGCTGGCGGACCTTGTCCGGGTTCGCCTCGGGCTTGTCGACCTTGTTGACCGCGACCACGATCGGCACGTCCGCCGCCTTGGCGTGGTTGAGCGCCTCGATGGTCTGCGGCATCACGCCGTCGTCCGCCGCCACCACCAGGATCACGATGTCCGTGACCTGGGCGCCACGGGCACGCATGGCGGTGAACGCCTCGTGACCCGGGGTGTCGATGAACGTCACCGCGCGGTCCTCGCCCTCGTGCGGGACGTGGACCTGGTAGGCGCCGATGTGCTGGGTGATGCCACCCGCCTCGCCGGCCACCACGTTCGCCTTGCGGATCGCGTCGAGCAGCTTGGTCTTACCGTGGTCGACGTGACCCATGACGGTCACCACCGGCGCACGGCTGACCAGGCGGTCCTCCGCGACCTCGGCGTCGAGGTCGATGTTGAACTGCGCGAGCAGCTCGCGGTCCTCGTCCTCCGGGCTGACGATCTGCACGTCGAAGCCGAGGTGCTCACCCAGCAGCTGCAGGGTCTCGTCGGAGCACGACTGGGTCGCCGTCACCATCTCGCCCAGGTTGAACATCTCCTGGACCAGCGAACCCGGGTTGGCGTTGATCTTGTCGGCGAAGTCCGACAGCGAGGCGCCACGGGACAACCGGACGACCTGACCCTGACCGCGGGGCGCGCCCGAGGACATGGTCGGCGCCGACAGGTTGTCGAACTCCTGTCTGCGCTGCTTCTTGGACTTGCGACCACGGGTCGGCCGGCCGCCGGGACGCCCGAAGGCACCCGCCGCGCCACCGCCACGGCCACGGCCGCCGCCGCCGGGACGGCCACCGCCGCCGACCGGACCACCCGGACGGAAACCACCGCCGGGAGCACCGCCACCGCCGCCGGGACCGCCGCGGTAACCACCGCCACCGCCGCCACCACCGGGACCGCCGCGGTAACCACCGCCACCGCCACCGCCGCCGGGACCGCCGCGGTAACCACCGCCGCCGCCACCGGGACGACCGGCGCCACCGCCGGGTCCGCCACGACCGCCACCGGGGCCGCCGGGACGGCCGGTGGTCGGGCGCTGGCTCGGCATGGAGGCCGGGCTGGGCCGAGGCGGCATCGAGGCCGGGCTCGGCCGCGGCGGCATACCGGCCGGGCTGGGACGGGGACCGCCCGCGCCCGCGGCCGGGGGCCGCTGCTGCTGCCCGCCCTGGATACCGAACGGGTTGTTACCGGCGCCACGCGCCGGCGGACGCCCACCGGGCCGGGCACCGGGGCCCTGACCCTGTCCCGGACCACCGGGACGGCCGGCGGCCGGGGAACCCGGACGCGGCGGCATGGCGTTCGGGCCGGGACGCGGGCCGGGACGGGGACCGCCCTCGGCCGGAGGCTCCCGGCGTACGGTCTCGCGCTGCTGCTGGCGGGCGGCCTGGGCGGCCTTGACCGCGGCCTCCTGCTCAGCCTTGAGCGCGGCGGCACGCGCCTCGGCGGCCGCCACTTCGATGTCGTGCGCGCTCGCCGGCTTGGCGACCGGAGTCGCCGGCTGCGGCGGGCCGGGGACCGGGCCCTTGGGCTTCGGTCCAGGGGTCGGCGCGGCCGGACGCCGGGGCGGCATCGGCCTGGCCGAGACCCGGGGGGCACCCGGGGTCGGGGTGGGCGTCGGGGTCGGTGCCGGGCCACTGGGCGCGGCAGCCGGCGGACCGGCGGGCGCCGACGAACCGGCTACGAACGCGCTACGCAGCCGTCGGGCGACAGGCGCCTCGACGGTGCTGGACGCGGACTTCACGAACTCGCCCATCTCCTTGAGCTTGGCGAGAACGGTCTTGCTTTCGACCCCGAGCTCCTTGGCAAGCTCGTGTACGCGGGCCTTTCCTGCCACTGCACTCCTCACTCCGAGGTCGTGCGGGCAGCACCCGCAGCGACCTCACTCCTGCACTTGAAGCCTGGTCATTTCAGGGACTTCATCGTGTGCTCATGTCGGTCGTCCTACCTTGCTAGCGACCCTCGACCGGTCGGGTTGACCGGTCGTCGGGGGTTGCGCGTCGACGTGCTCCGCAAGCGCACCGTGGTCGGGGACCCCGGTGAGGCGCAGTGCCCGCCCGAAGGCGCGGCGACGCACCGCCTGCGCGAAGCAGGCCGGATCAGGGTGCATGTTCGCTCCCCGACCCGGCAGTCTGCGGGCCGGATCGGGCCGGAGGCTGGAATGACCAGCCTCGTCACCGATCGCGACGACCCGCAACAACTCGCTGGCCGGCGCTCGTTTCCGGCAGCCCACACAGGTGCGCTCCGGCAGCGCGCGTCGTGCCACTGAGAAAGTCTACCCCTAGCTGCCCGAGATCGCGCCGCCCGGCTCCCGTACGTGATCAGCTCCGCCCCGGCCACCGCCCGGCGCGGCGGTCTCCGCGTCGGACCGGATGTCGATGCGCCAACCGGTCAGGCGTGCCGCGAGGCGGGCGTTCTGCCCTTCCCGGCCGATCGCGAGCGAGAGCTGGAAGTCCGGGACGGTCACCCGGGCGGTACGGGTGGCCAGGTCGACCACCTCGACCCGCAGCGCCTTGGCCGGCGACAACGCGTTGCCGACGAACGTCGCCGGGTCGTCCGACCAGTCGATGATGTCGATCTTCTCGCCGTGCAGCTCGCTCATCACGGCGCGCACCCGCTGGCCCATCGGCCCGATGCAGGCGCCCTTGGCGTTCACGCCGGGCGTGGTCGACCGTACGGCGATCTTCGTACGGTGACCTGCCTCACGCGCGATCGCGGCGATCTCCACGGTGCCGTCGGCGATCTCCGGAACCTCCAGCGCGAACAGCTTCTTCACCAGCGCCGGGTGCGTGCGGGACAGCGTGATCTGCGGCCCGCGCATGCCCTTGGCGACGTGCACGACCACGCAGCGGATCCGCTCGCCGTGCTGCGGATCCTCGCCCGGGACCTGCTCGGACTGGGGCAGGACGCCTTCCAGCTTGCCCAGGTCGACGCTGATGATGCCCTTCTCCCGGCGCGTCTCGTGCGCCTGCACCACGCCGGTGACCAGGTCACCGTCGCGGCCGACGTACTCGCCGAAGTGCACCTCGTCGGTGGCCTCGCGCAGCCGCTGGAGGATCACCTGCTTGGCGGTCATGGCGGCGATCCGCCCGAAGTCGTGCGGTGTGTCGTCCCACTCCCGGGTCACCGTGCCGTCGGCGTCCAGTTCCTGCGCGAAGACCGAGGCGGCCCCGCTCTTGCGGTCGATCTCCACCCGGGCGTGCGGCTCGGCGCCGTCGGTGTGCCGGTAGGCGGTCAGCAGCGCGGTCTCGATCGCCGCGAGGATCGTGTCGAACGGGATCTCCCGCTCGCGCTCCAGGGCGCGCAGCGCCGCGAGGTCGATGTTCACCTCTCCTCGTCCTCCAGATCTTCGTCGTCGTCGGTGTCGTCACCGAAGTCCTCGTCGGCCAGGTCGTCCAGGCGGTTGAACTCCACCTGGACCCGGCCGGGCCCGAGTTCGGCGTACGGGTGTTCGGCGGGGCCGGCGTCGGTCTCCAGCACCACGCGTTCGTCGTCGGCGGCCGTGATGCGGCCGGTGAGCTGGCGGTCCCCCGCGTCGCCGCGGACGGTGACCTTTACCAGCCGCCCGGCGTTGCGCCGCCAGTGCCGGGGCAGGGTGAGCGGGCGGTCCACGCCGGGCGAGCTGACCTCGAGCTGGTACTCGCCGGCGACGATGTCGCCACCGGCCTCCTCGGCCGCGTCCAGCGCCGCCGAGACCGCGCGGGAGACGTCCGCCACGGCGTCCAGGTTGATCCCGCCGTCGGCGTCCACGATCACCCGGACCACGTGCCGCCGGCCGGCGCGGGAGACGGAGAGGTCCTCCAGGTCGTAACCGGCCGCCGTGACGACCGGTTCGATCACCTCGCGCAGCCGGTTGCGGCGGGCGGCGAGGTCGCCGCGGGGTGCGCCGCTCCGGTCCGTGCCGCGGGGCCCGTCGGACCGGCGGGGCCGCCCGGCGGGCCCCGTCGGCCGGGTGGCACGGCCACGCTGCGTCATTGCGCGCACCTCTCCTGCTGTTGCCACGACCCGCGGGCCGTGTTGTCCGGGCCGGTGCGGGCGTTCGGCCCGCCATACCGGCGCGCCACCGGGGCGTCCGCGCCCGGTGGTTGCGCAGAGCGTAACGCTTGTGGCCGTCGACGGACCCGGCGGCGCACCGAGACCCTGACCCACAAGGCAGCGCGGATGGTGTTGACTCTGTCAGGTGGGGATCGGCAGAACACCAACCAACCAGGTCGGAGCGGGGCATTCCCGGCGCTGGCTGCTACGCGCCGGCGGGCTCGTGGCGCTCGGCGGCGCGACGGCGCCGCTGACCGGTTGTGATCTTTTCGACCGCGACAAGGAGCCACCGGCGCCGGACGCGCTGGAGCCGCTGGCCGCCGAGGCGCTCGCGCTGGAGGCCCGCTACCGGGCCGCCGCCACCGCCGCGCCGGCGCTGGCCGGGCGGCTCACCCCGATCGCCGACGCGCACCGGGCGCACGCCGAGGAGCTACGCCGGGTGATCGGCCGGCCGGCACCCTCCGGCGCCCCGGCGGCCGGGGCCTCGGCGAGCGCGCCCGCCCCCGACGCCGTGCTTCCCGAGCTGCGCCGGGCCGAGCAGGAGGGCCGCGTGAACGCGGCCCGGGCGTGCGCCGAGGCGCCGGCCGAGCGGGCCGCGCTGCTCGGTTCGATCGCCGCCGCGCGCGCCACCCACGTGGAGGCACTCAAGTGAACGAACGCACCGAGCGGAGCGAGGGCCGTGCGGGCACGCCCGGCCGGAACAGCGTGAACCCGACGAACGGCCCGGCCACGGCCCTCGCCGACGCGCTCGCCGCCGAGTACGCGGCGATCTGGGCGTACGGGGTGATCGGCGTGCACCTGACCGAGGCGGCGCGTACGGCGGCCCGCGCCGCCGAGGCGGCCCACCGGTCCCGCCGCGACGCGCTGCTGCTCCAGCTCGCCGAGGGTTCCGGGCAGGTGCCCGCCGACCGGGCCGGATACGCGCTGCCCTATCCGGTGACGGACCGGGCCAGCGCGCTGCGCCTGGCGGTGGAGATCGAGGAACGGACGGCCGGGCACTGGCGGGCCGCGCTGCCGCACACCACCGGCGCGGACCGCAACACCGCGCTTGCAGCGCTCACCGACTGCGCGTTGCGCGCCACCCGCTGGCGCCGCACGGCGGGCGTGACACCGGTCACCGTCGCGTTCCCGGGCCGCCCCGCGTGAGCGTGCGGCCGGTCACCCGGCGGAACCCTCCGGTTGCGTAGCGCATACCAGGTATGCATACTCACGACCATGTCCATCCGTCACGGCCTGCTCGCCCTGCTCGAACGCGGTCAGATGTACGGCTACCAGCTCCGTGCCGCGTTCGAGGAGTCCACCGGGTCGACCTGGCCGCTGAACATCGGACAGGTCTACACCACGCTGGCCCGGCTGGAACGTGACGGCCTGGTGCGCCCGCTCCCGGAGAACGAGAGCGGGCAGCGGCCGTACGAGATCACCGACGCCGGACGCGCGGACCTGGCGCTCTGGTTCGCCACGCCGATCAGCCGCGCCGACCGCCCCCGCGACGAACTGTCGATCAAACTGGCGCTGGCGCTCACCACCCCGGGCGTCGACGTGCGGGCGGTGGTGCAGACCCAGCGCACCGCCACCATGCGCGCGCTCCAGGAGTTCACCCGGTTGAAGTACACGAGCGACAAGCCGGAGGATCTACCCTGGCGGCTGGTGCTGGACGCGATGATCTTCCAGACCGAGGCCGAGGTGCGGTGGCTCGACCACTGCGAGACGAGCCTGGTCCGGCACCGCCCGGCGCCGATCCGGGCGGTCGACCACTCCGAGGCGGTGGACCGGGCCGGCGACGAAGCCCGCCGGTGACCCGGCACGGGAGGCACTGATGGACCCGATCGACGGGGTGCTGGAACTGCGGGACGTACGCCGGACCCACGGCGCCGGCGAGGCCGCCGTGCACGCGCTGCGCGGCGTGAGCCTGACCGTGCGGGCCGGTGAACTGGTGGCGGTGATGGGCCCCTCCGGGTCCGGCAAGTCCACGCTGCTGGCGCTGGCCGGCGGCCTGGACCGGCCCACCGGCGGCGAGGTGGTGGTCGAGGGCGAGGCACTGGTCGGGCTCTCCGCCCGCGAGCTGGCCCGGCTGCGCCGCCGCCGGATCGGATACGTCTTCCAGGACCTGAACCTCCTCGGCAGCCTGACCGCCGTGGAGAACGTGGCGCTGCCGCTGGAACTGGACGGCACCGGCGTACGGGCGGCCCGCCAGTCGGCCCTGGCCGCGTTGCGCGAGGTCGACCTGGAGGACCTGGCCGACCGCTTCCCGGACCAGATGTCCGGCGGCCAGCAGCAGCGGGTGGCGATCGCCCGGGCCCTCGTCGGCGAGCGCCGCCTGGTCCTCGCCGACGAGCCGACCGGCGCGCTGGACTCCCAGACCGGCGAGGCGGTGCTGCACCTGCTGCGCCGCCGGGTGGACGCCGGAGCGGCGGGGGTGCTGGTCACCCACGAGGCCCGGCACGCCGGCTGGGCGGACCGGGTGGTCTTCCTGCGCGACGGCGTGATGGTCGACTCGACCGCCCCGCTGATCGGCGTCGACCACCTGCTCAGCGGCAGCATCCGGTGACCGGCGGCCGCCTCGCCGCCGTAAACGGGTCGTGGCGGACCGCGCTGCGGATCGCCCGCCGGGAGGCCCGGCGGGCCCGGCGGCGCACGCTGCTGGTGCTGGTGATGATCGCGCTGCCGGTGTTCGGCCTCAGCTTCGCCGCGGTCAGCTACGACATGGGCGATCTGACCCGGGCCGAGCGCATCGAGCGCCAGCTCGGCGGCGGCGACGTCGCGCTGCGCTGGGAAAGCCTGGTGCCTGTGACGCAGGACGCCTGGGGCGAGTCGGCCTGGCCGGTCCAGGGCGAATGGGTCGGCCGGACCCGCCCGGCGACCGCCGAGGAGGTGCGCGCGCTGCTGCCCGAGGGCAGCCGGGTCGCCCGCACGCGCTGGTGGATGACGTTCTCGACGCGGGTCGGCCGGCACGTCGAGTCGATCGAGGCGCGCGCCCTGGACCTGACCGACCCGCTCACCCGGCCGCTGGCCGAGGTACGCGACGGCCGGCCGCCGGTACGCCCCGACGAGATCGCGGTCAGCCCGGCGGCGCTGCGCCGGCTCGAGACCCGCATCGGCGACCCGGTACGCAGCATCGACGGCGCCACGTACCGGGTGGTCGGGGTGGTGGAGTACCCGGACAACCTCCGGGACGTGGTCACGATGGCCGGGGTGATCCCGGAGGCCGCGGTCGGCAGCGACACCTGGCTGGTGGACCTGCCCGGCCCGCTGGACCCGGGGCTCGTCGACCGGCTGAACGCGCAGGGCATCCAGGTCGTCGTCCGTGACCCGCTGCCGGGACGGCAGGAGTTCACCCGCGGCATGCGCGTACCGGACGCTGACGAGGCCGGCGTCGTCGGAGTGGTCGGCGGGCTGGGCCTGCTGGAGGTGGTGCTGCTGGTCGGCCCGGCCTTCGCGGTGAGCGTCCGGCGTCGGCGGCGGGACCTCGCGCTCGTCGCGGTGGCCGGTGGCGACGCCTCCCACCTGCGCCGGATCGTGCTCGCCGACGGGGTGGTGCTCGGCGCCGGCGGGGCCGCCCTCGGCCTGCTGCTCGGCATCGGCGCCGCGTTCGCCGGCCGGCCGCTCGTCGAGCAGTACGTGCTCGGGGAGCGCCTCGGGGCGTACCGGATCTTCCCGAGCGCGCTGGTGGCGATCGCCGCGACGGCGGTGCTGGCCGGGGTGCTGGCGGCGATGGCGCCGGCCTGGACGGCGGCCCGGCAGGACGTGGCGACCGGCCTGGCCGGCCGGCGCGACGCGACCCGGCCACGCCGCCGCTGGCTGCTGATCGGGGTGGCGCTCACCGTCGCCGGAACCGCTCTCGCCGCGTTCGCCGCCGGCCGCACCTCGCAGACCGGTGTGCTGGCCGGCGTCGCCCTGGGTGAGCTGGGGCTGGTGTTCTGCACCCCGACGCTGGTCGGGGTCCTGGGCCGGGCCGGCCGGCTGCTGCCGCTGACGCCCCGGCTCGCGTTGCGCGACGCCAGCCGCAACCGGTCGTCGGCCGCGCCCGCCATCTCGGCGGTGATGGCCGCGGTCGCCGGAAGCGTCGCGATCGGCGTCTACGTGGCGAGCGACGAGACCCGCTCCCGGGAACTCTGGCAGCCGGGCCTGCCGCCGGGGAACGTGCTGCTCACCCACTCCGGCGACATCCCGGCGGATCCTCCGTCGGCCGACGTCGTCGCCACCCGGGCCCGCACCGTCCTGCCCGACGCCACTGTGACGCCCGTCGCGATTCCCGGCTGCGCCGGCAGCGTCCGGGAGAAGGACGACTGCGCCGCGTACGCGGTCGTTCCGCCCGAGCAGCGCTGCCCGTACACCTCCTCCGACCCGGTCCCCGACTCGGCCCGGCGCGATCCGCGCTGCGTGATCCCCTTCCAGGAGCCGGTCGACGTGTACCTGCCGGTGCTCGTGGACGACGGCGCCGCGCTGGCCCCACTCACCGACGCGCCCGCCGACGAACTGGCCGCCGCGCGCCGGACGCTCGCCGCCGGGGGCGTGGTGGTCACCGACGCCCGGCGGGTGACGGACGGGCAGGTCCGGGTGGAGGTCAACTACAACTCCGGCGGCCCGCCCACCGGGCGTCTCCTGCCCGGGTACGCGCTGCGCGGCGGTCTCAGCGTCGACCGGCTGGTGCTCTCCCCCGCCGCCGCGGACGCGCTCGGCCTGTCCGCCGTGCCGTTGGGCTACCTGCTGGACACCGCCGGCTCGCCCACCGAGCAGCAGACCGAGATGCTGACCGACGAGCTGTTCGAGATCGGGCCCATGTCGGCGCAGGTGGCGACCGCCGACCCGCCGTCGGACCAGCGGCCGATGCTGCTCCTGCTGGCGGTGGCCTCCGGGGTGATCACGCTCGGCGCCGCCGCCGTGGCCACCGGCCTCGCCGCGGCCGAGGGCCGCCGGGACCTGTCCACGCTCGCGGCGGTCGGCGCCGATCCCCGGGTACGACGCCTGCTGTCGCTCTGCCAGGCCGGGGTCATCGCGGTCCTCGGCTCCGCACTGGGCATCGTCGCCGGGCTCGGCTCCGCCGTGGTCGTCCTCGCCGCGCTCAACCAGCGGTACGCGGACTCCTGGCCGGTGCAGCCGCCGTACCCGGTGACGGTGCCCGGCGTGACGCTCGCCGCGCTGGTCGTGGTACCGCTGGTGGCGATGGGCGGCGCCGCGCTGTTCACCCGGTCCCGCCTGCCGATCGAACGCCGCCTCGACTGACTGACCGTCCGAGGGATGACGGACCACGGTGCGGGCGGCACACTTGTCGGATGTCAGCCCTGGGATCCCTCACCCGCCGTCTCGGTCACCAGCGTTGGTTCGGCGCCACCATGCGCCTGCTCGTCCCGGCCGACCGGCTGGTCGGCCGGATGACGAAAGGGCGCGTGGTCGCCTTCGGGCTGGTGCCCACGCTGGTGCTCACCTCCACCGGCCGCCGCTCCGGCAAGCCCCGCAGCAACCCCCTGGTGTACGTCCCCGACGGCGACGCCTACGTGGTGATCGGCTCGAACTGGGGGCAGCAGCACCAGCCGTCCTGGACGTTCAACCTGATGGCCAACCCGGGCGCCGAGGTGGACGTCAAGGGGCGCCGGATCCCGGTCACCGTCGAGCAGGTCACCGGCGAGGAACGGGAACGGCTGTTTCAGCGGCTGGTGCAGGAGTGGCCCGCGTACCGCACGTACGTCGAGCGGGCCGGTGGCCGCGAGATCCGCGTGTTCCGGCTGGTCCCGAACGCCTGAGCGAGGGCTCACCGTGGCCGGAGTCGCGACGAGCAGTCGCCGTCGTGATCCGGTCGGAGCAGGCAGCGGCGTCCCTCGGCCAGGTTGCGGTCGCAGAAGACCCAGTGCCGCACGTTCTGATCGTCCTCGGGAGAGACGCTGGTGCCGCCTGGTTCGGTCTGCGGGAGGACGTGGCTCCAATGTGCGACCACACGGGCGAGTCGCTGCGCAGACACGAGGTCGTTGACGACCATCGGCAGATGGATGATCCACCGCTCGGTCATCGCTCCTGCTCCTGCTCCCGCCCGGCCCGCGCACGGGCCTGCTCGGACTGCCAGCGCCGCAGGGCGTCCTTCACCCGGCCGGTCTCCCGGCGGCTCTCGGCCAACGCGTCATAGACCGTCGCGAGATCGCCCGCCACCAGGTCCAGGAACTCCCGGACCTGTTCGGGATCGAGCCCGCGTCGGCCCAGCGGTGCGGAGCTGAACGTTCGTTCCCGTACCTGCCAGGGGCGCAGCGTCTGGTACGCCGCAGAGCGATAGCACATCGCACGGCGCTCGGGCCGACGGTCGCGTCGGCGTCGGAACGGGATGATCCTCATCGAACCTGTCCTTCGTCGGTGCCATCCGGCCGTGGAGAGCGGGCCGATTACAACCCGCTCCCGGCACCTGTCGTCGCAGCGTGATCGCGGTACGCCGACAGGGCTCACACGGGCCGCTCCGAATAGGTCGGCGTGGGTAGCATCCCGATTACGCAGAGCAGGGGCAGCGGTGAGCAGTGGGCCCACACGCAAGCCCACAGCCGGAGAGGGCGGCATGGACCGTTTCGGGGACATACTCAGGCAGCATCGGGTAGCCGCGGGTTGGTCACTGCGGAAGTTCGCCGACCTCATCAGGTACGACTTCGGCTACCTCGGGCAGATCGAGCGTGGCGACCGCCCCGCCAACCCTGCCGTCGTGGCCGCCTACGACCGGGCGCTGTCGAAGAACGGCTCGCTCAAGAAGGCGTACGACAGCAGCTGTGCCGACGACATCGACATGCCGAGAAGGTCGGTCCTCCAAGCCATGACTTCGCTCGCCGCTCTTCCCACAGTCGACCGGCTGGTCGGCTGGGAGGCGCTGCGGCACGGCCTCGACACAGCGGTCGACGTCGGCTCCGACGCGTGGGGAGAAATCGTCGCCTCCTACGGCACGGCCTACTATCGCCAGCCACACGACCAGCTGATGACCCAACTCGGCCGGGATCTGACAGTCCTCCAGCATCAACTCGCCGCAGCTGACGATCGGCGCCGCCCACAGCTGCTACGTGCCGCCGCGGCGCTGTCGGTGATCGTCGCGCTCAGCCTCGTCGCGTCGGGACACGCCCTGCTGTCGAGGAGATGGTGGGCCAGCGCCCAGAGAGCCGCCGACGAATCCCGCGATCCCGACACACGAGTCCTGACGCGTGCCTGGGACATCGTCAACGGCTGCTACGACGGTCGACGGCCTGACGCCGTCGTCACGATCTCCGAAGAGGTCCTGCCGCTCGTCGCCAGGCCGTCCGCAGCCACTTGCGGTCTGCTGGCGGGCCGGGCGCAGGCGCTCTCCCTCGCCGGCCGGCACGACGAGGCGGTCGCGACCGTGCGTCATCTGAGCGAGCAGATCGAGAAGCTCCCGGCAACCGTCGTCGGGGACGTCGAGTCGCTGTGGGGCTGGCCGGAACACCGCCTGCGGCCCTGCGGCGGTTCCCGGCGGACGTGCTGGCGGTCGCCGTACACGGTCCGCTCGCGCACGGCGACGACGACGGCGGCGGGGACCGCGAGGTCGGCCTGCTGGTCGTCACCTACCGGCCCGGCGCCGGGCCGCCGCCCGCCACGCGGCGGGTGGACGGGGTGCTCGTCGACCTGACAGTGGCCGGGGCGGACGACTACCTGCGCCGGGCGACGACGATCACGTCCCGCTGGCCGCTGGCAGCGGACCGGTACGTGACCACCCGCGCCCTGCACGATCCGACCGGCTGGCTGCGGAAGCTGCGCGACGAGCACCTGGCGCGGCTGGCGCGGGCCCGGCCGGCCGAGTTCACCGGTGTCGCGCGGCAGGCGTGGTACCGGGGCAGCGCGGCGCACGCCCGCGCGTTGCGGCTGGCCGAGTGGTACGAGACGGACCAGGCGCTGCTGATGCTCGGCGAGGCGCGGCTGGCCGCCGCGACGGTGCAGGGACTGTTCAGCCGCACCTACTTCCGCGACCCGGGGGACGCGGTGCGGCGTACCGGGCTGGCCGGGGCGGACATGACGGAGGTCGGCGCGGTGCTGACCCGGCAGGCCGAGGAGCTGGCCGCCCGGGGACGGCCGGTCGACGGCACCATCGACGACCTGCTGTCCGGTTGACGGCCGGGGTGGCTCAGACTCAGCCGATACCGCCGCTGACGCCGATCAGCGCGCCGATCAGGTAGGTCGCGCCGGCCGCCAGCGCGCCGAGCAGCAACTGCCGCAGACCGGCACGCCACCAGGCGCGGTTGGTGAACCGGGCCACGATCGCACCGGCGACGAAGAGGCCGACGCCGCCGACGCCGAGCGCCAGCCAGAGGCTGGTGAAGCCGAGCAGGTACGGCAGCAGCGGCACCAGCGCGCCGATCGAAAAGCAGACGAACGACGAGATCGCTGCGGCCCACGGGCTGGGCTGGTCGTCGGGGTCGACGCCCAGCTCCTCCCGTACGTGCACCCGCAGCGCCTCCTCCGGGTTGGCGCGTACCGCCTCGGCGACCTGTGTCGCCAGTTCGCGGGACAGTCCACGGGCGACCCAAGCGTCTGCGAGTTCCCGGGCCTCGGCCTCCGGGTGGCGTTCCAGCTCGCGCCGCTCCTTGGCCACCTCGGCGGCGACCTGCTCGTTCGCCGACCGGACGCTCGTGTACTCGCCGAGGCCCATCGAGATGGCGCCGGCCACCAGGCCGGCCGCGCCGGTGAGCACCACGCTGCGCGGCGACACCCCGCCGCCGCCCACACCGGCGATCAGCGCGATGTTGGTGACCAGCCCGTCCATCGCGCCGAAGACGGCCGGACGCAGCCAGCCGCCGGAGACGTCCGCGTGGTGCGCCTCGCGCAGTGCCGCAGGGGTGTCGGTCACGGCAGCGTCAGGATCTCGTAGCCGTCGTCGGTCACGACGATGGTGTGCTCGAACTGGGCCGTCCACTTGCGATCCTTGGTGACGACCGTCCAGCCGTCGTCCCACATGTCGTACTGGTAGGTGCCGAGCGTGATCATCGGCTCGACGGTGAACGTCATGCCGGGCTCCATCACGTCGGTGGGGCGCGGGCTGTCGTAGTGCGGCACGTAGAGGCCACTGTGGAACGCCTCGCCGATGCCGTGCCCGGTGAAGTCGCGGACCACGCCGTAGCCGAAGCGCTTCGCGTACGACTCGATCACCCGGCCGATGACGTTGATCTGCCGCCCCGGCGCGATGGCCTTGATGCCGCGCATCATCGCCGTGTGGGTCCGCTCGACCAGCAGGCGGGCCTCCTCGCTCACCTCACCCACGCAGAACGTCGCGTCGGTGTCGCCGTGCACACCGTCTAGGAACGCGGTGACGTCGACGTTGATGATGTCGCCGTCCTGGAGCACCGTGGTGTCCGGGATGCCGTGGCAGATCACCTCGTTGAGGCTGGTGCAGCACGACTTGGGGAAGCCCCGGTAGCCGAGCGTCGACGGGTAGGCGCCGTGGTCGCAGAGGAACTCGTGCACCACCCTGTCGATCTCGTCGGTGGTCACCCCGGGCTTGCAGTGCTCTCCGGCGAGCTGGGTGGCCTGCGCGGCGAGACGCCCGGCCACGCGCATCTTCTCGATGGTCTCCGGCGTCTGCACGTGCGAGCCGCGCCACTCCTGCGGGCGCTTCTTACCCACGTACTCCGGGCGCGGGATGTGGGCGGGAACCGCTCGCCACGGGGAGAGCGTGCCGGGGGTCAGCGGCGCACGGACGGTCATGCTCCAAGCCTATCGCCGGGGCGGATGTGCCCCTCGCCACAGGCCCGCCGGGCAGATTATTGCCGTGCCGCAAACGCTGTGCCATTGTTGCTCCGTGGATCAAGGGGGCGCGGCGCCCGTCTTCTCCGTGACGGCGCAGGTCGACGGCGACCAGGTGCGCGTCCAGGTGACCGGCGAGGTCGACATGGCGACCGCCGACACCATGTTCCAGACCGCGCTCCGCGAGCCTGCCAAGCAGCTCACGCTCGACCTGCGGGCGGTCACCTTCTTCGACTCGGCCGCCATCCACGCGGTGGTCCGGCTCGCGCAGCGGTTCCCGGCCGCGCTCACCGTGCTGCCGTCCCCGCAGGTCCGGCGCGTGCTCGACATCTCCGGCCTGGGCGACCAGGACTGGCTCGCCCGCACCTGACCGCGCGGAACCTGTCCGGATTCCGGAGGCGTGCTCGCCCGTTCCGGCCATTCCCCTACGACTGCGGTGGAATTCTCGCGGCCGTCGAGGTCACGGTGCGCGAACTGTTCGGGTGAACGCGGTCGGGCACCGGACAATGAACGATCTATGCGGGCCAAGGGCTATGTGGCAGCGTCGGTGATCGCCTCCGCGGGGCGCGGGGGCACATCTCCTGGGAGCGCATCACCATGACCGCACCGCATAACCCTGGCTCGTACCCGCCACCGCCCGGTCCCCCGGGCTCCTATCCCCCGCCGCCGCCCGGTCCCCCTGGCGCGTATCCGCCTCCGCCCGGTCAGCCTGGCTTCGGACCGCCGCCGAAGAAGAAGTGGCTCATGCCGGTGCTCATCGGTGTCGCCGTCGTCGTGGTGTTCTGCTGCGGTGGACCGGCCCTGCTCGCCCTGACCGGCGACGACAAGAGCCCCGGCGCGGCCGGCAGCGGCGCTTCCGTCGCCCCTGCTGCTGACGGCGCCGGGCTGGCCTCGACCTCCGCTCCCACCTCGGCCGCCGCACCACCGCCGGTCAAGAGCGAGAAGCCCGCCGACGCGCCGAAGGTCTACCGGATCGGCGACACGGTACGCGGTGGTGACTTCGAATTCACCGCACACAGCATCAAGTGCGGCATCGCCAAGGTCGGCAGTGACTTCCTCAACAAGAAGGCGCAGGGCAGCTTCTGCCGGGTCGTCCTGACCGCGAAGAACGTCACCAAGAAGGCGAAGCTGTTCCACGCCGACGGCACCGTCAGCGCACACGACGGACGCGGCCGGGAGTACGAGGCCGACGGTGAGGCGGCGATCTACGGCAACGAGGACGGCGAGGGCTTCCTCGACGAGATCAACCCGGGGAACGCCGTGAAGGCGAACGTCTACTTCGACGTACCGAAGGGAACGAAGCTGGTGAAGCTGGTGTTCGACGCCGGGCTTTTCACCCTCGCCGAGGACGCGGAGGTCATGCTCTGACCGGCACGCCAGCCTGACCTGGACGACGTCTCCTGTGCCGGAGCAGGTCCAAGGCCCAGTTCCCGGTTGAGAGCTGGGCCTTGGACCGCGACTCGGTTGCCCTCCGGCTAAGAGGCCTCTCCCATCCCGGGCGACAGGCCCTGCCCCGGTTCCGGCCGCCCCGGACCCGACGCGGGGTGCCGCTCTCCCGTCTCCCCCGCGGTGTCCGGGGCGAGATCACGACGCAACGACTCGGCGTCGCGCTTGCGCACCCCGCTCGCCCGGATCGTGTTCACCGCGATGATGGTGAGTTCGTTCGCCACGTTGATGCCGCCGACGCGCAGACCGCTGCGCAACGCCTCCTGGGCCAGACGGAGGGCCGACATCGCGGCCCGCTGGGATCGGGAGGGCCGGTCGGTGGACGGGGACCAGCCCGCAGCGACGGTGCGCGCGGCCTCGGCCAGGCACCGCACGGCCTCGGCGAGCGACGGCGGAACGGGCTCGTCGTCACGGATCGCGCGTTCGAGGTTGAGCGCGACGTCGCGGCTGTGCAGCAGGGACCGGATCATGAGGATGGCGCCGTGCCGCCACCCCTGCAGCGCGCTCTGGTTGTGCCACCGTAGCGGCGAGATGCGGACGACCTCGTCGGCTGCCGACAGCACGGTCTCCACGTCCGAGGTGTCGAGCCGGCGCAGGGTGTCGAGGACCTGACGGGCCAGCTCGGCGTCCCGGGCCAGGGCCGCGTCGGCCAGGCGGTCCAGCCCGGCGGCCATCTGGTTGAGCAGGGGCCGGCCGGCCCGCCGGATCCGGTAGATCGGGTTCAGGGGCAGCACCACGACCGCGACCAGGATGCCGACCGCCCCACCGACGACGCCGTCGAGGAAGCGGGGCAGCGCGATGTCGGTCCGGGCCGGGAACAGCACGGCGATCACCATCGCGCTGCCGCCGACCTGGGTGACGAACGCGCCCTCGTCGCTGAGCAGGACGGCGACGAGGATCGCGGCGGCGACGATGACGCCGATCTGTACGTATCCCTGCCCGACCCAGGAGACCAGCAGGTCGCCCAGCATGATGCCCACCGCCACGCCGGCGACCAGCAGCAGCGTACGGCGGAAGCGCTGGCTCACCGAACTGGCGATGGTGCCGACCGCGACGGCGGGCGCGAACAGCGGTTGCGGGTTGTGGATCAGGTCCTTCGCGACCCACCACGCGACTGCGGCGGCCACCCCGCACTGCACCGCCACGAGCAGGCTCAACCGCACCCGCCGCAGCCGATCCCGCACAGTGTCCCGGCCGGTACGGCGAATCGCCGTCCACGCCGCACCTACCGGGTCGTTCCCGCTGCCGTGGGAAGGACGGAACGGCTCACGCCCCATGAGGCGATCCTAGTAATTTCGCCGCATTTGATCCGCTTTACGCGGCAAACAGCCTCAGTCCCGGTCGGTCAGCCGGCGGCGCAGCGTCAACTCGGTGCCCTCCTCGGTACGGGTCACGTTCATCTCCCCCAGCGCCTGGATCAGCGCCAGCCCGCGTCCCCGGAAGCTCGACCCGCTCGACTCCCGCCAGCGCCCGCTGTCCCGGATGGTCGCGGTGACCGTGCGGTCGGCGATCGTCACCTCGACCTCGATCGTCGGTTCCGCCGGGTCGACCGGGTGTTCGATCGCGTTCGCCGCCGCCTCGGACACCGCCACCGTCAGGTCGAACAGGTCGGTCTCGCCGACCTGGTGGGCGACGAGGAAGTCCTCCAGCCGCTTGCGCAGCACGCTGAGCCGGGTCGGGTCGGCGGGCAGGCGCAGCGCGAACCGGTTCAGTTCGGCCGCCTCCAGCGCGAGCACCGCCACGTCGTCGTGCCGGGACCGCCCGGCCACCCGGGCCATGACGGCGTCGACCAGGTCCGCCACGTGCCCGGCGCGCGTCGACGCGTCCGCCCGCAACTGGCCCAGCCCGGCGTCGATGCCGGCGGAGCGGTCCTCGATCAGGCCGTCGGTGTAGAGCAGGAGCCGGTGGCCCGGGGCGATCTCCCCCTCGGCGGCCGGGTAGACGGCGCCGGGGATCGCGCCGATCGGCGGTCCGAGGGCCCGATCGTGCAGGAACGCCACGTCGTCTCCTCGGATCAGCAGGGGTGAGGGGTGGCCCGCGCTGGCGTACCGGATCCGCCCGGTGCGCGGGGAGAAGCCGAGGCAGACCACTGTGGCGAAGGAGCCGCTGCCGGCGGAGTGGACCAGCCGGTTGAGCCGGGTCAGCGCCTCCCCCGGGTCGTAGCCCTCCAGGACGTACGCCCGCAGCGCGTTGCGGAGCTGGCCCATCGCCGCGGCGGCCCGCACGCCCTTGCCCACCACGTCGCCGATGACGAGCACCAGGTCGTCGTCGGGGGTGGCCATCACGTCGTACCAGTCGCCGCCGACCTCCACGTCGGCGCTGCCTGGCAGATAGCGGCTGGCCACCACCGCGCCGGGCAGCTGCGGCAGCGTACGTGGCAGCAGGCTGTGCTGGAGCGTGGTGGCGATGTGGTGCTCGGCCTCGTAGAGCTGGGCGTTCTCCAGCCGTACGCCGACCAGCCGGGCCAGCTCGGTCAGCGCCGCCTCCTCGGTGCCGCCGCCCTCCCGGCGCCACACCAGCAGCTCGCCGAGCTGCTCGCCGGAGGTGCCGGTGAGCGGCAGCACGACGCTCGGCTCGGCGGGCAGGTCGCCGCCGGCGTCCTCCTCGTGGCGGGCCCCGGTGGCGGTGACCCGGACCCGTCCGGCCTCGGCCAGGCGCAGCGCGTGCCGGGCGGCCACCCGTACCACCTCGGCGGTGGACCGGGCGGTGTTGATCTCCACGGCGGCGTCGGCGAGTGCCCGCAGCCGGCGGATGATCTGCCCGCGCAACTGGCCCAGCTCGACGTTGGCCCGCACCCGGGCCACCAGCTCCTGACTGGAGAACGGCTTGGTCAGGTAGTCGTCCGCGCCGGTGGACAGGCCGGCGACCTCCTCGGCGGCGCCGGCCCGCGCGGAGAGCAGCACGATCGGCACGTGCCGGGTGGCCGGCTCGGCCCGCAACGCGGCGACCAGCCCGAAGCCGTCCAGCCGGGGCATCATCACGTCGGTCAGCACCAGGTCGAACGGGGTCTCGACGGCCAGCCGCAGCGCCTCCACGCCGTCCGGCACGGCCACCACCTCGTACGCCGGGGAGAGGAGCCGGCAGACGTGCTCGCGCAGGTCGGGGTTGTCGTCGGCGAACAGGATGCGGCCGGACCCACCCGGCGAGCCGGACGGCTCCGGCAGGCCGGTGGGACGGGCCACCTCGTCGGTCCAGAGTGCCGTCTCGGCGACGTACAGGCGGGCCTGCTCCGGTTCGCTGAGCGGCACCGGCGACAGCGCGGCCACCCGGTCGGCGGGCAGGTGCGCGTACCCGAACGGCAGTGTCACGGTGAACGTGGTGCCGCGGTCGACGACGCTGCGCGCGGTCACCGTGCCGCCGTGCATCTCGACCAGCTCGCGGACCAGCGCGAGCCCGATGCCGGTGCCCTCGTGGGTACGGGAGCGGGCGCCGGCCACCCGGTGGAACCGCTCGAAGACCTGCGGCAGTTCCTCCGGCGCGATGCCGACGCCGGTGTCGGACACCTCCAGGACGGCGGCGCCGTCGGTCGCGCGGACCCGGACCCGGATCTCGCCGTCGAAGGTGAACTTGACCGCGTTCGACACCAGGTTGAGGACGATCTTCTCCCACATGTCCCGGTCGACGTAGACCGGCGCGGGCAGCGGCGGGCAGTCCACCACCAGGCGCAGCCCGGCCCGCTCGGTGGCCGAGCGGAACGTGCTGGCCAGCCGGGACGTGTGGTCGGACAGGTCGGTGGGCTGGTAGCGGGCGGCCAGGCGGCCGGACTCCAGCCGGGAGAAGTCGAGCACCGTGTTGACCAGCTTGAGCAGGCGCAGCCCGTTGCGGTGCATGACGGTGAGCCGGTCGAGGTAGCGGTCCGGCAGCTCCCGGTCGGCGAGCATCTCCTCCATCGGTCCGAGCACCAGCGTGAGCGGGGTACGGAACTCGTGGCTCACGTTGGCGAAGAAGTTGGTCTTGGCGCGGTCCAGCGCGGCCAGCTCGGCGGCGCGGGCGCGTTCCTGCTCGTACGCCCGCTGCTTGCCCACGGCCCGGGACACCTGCGCGGCGACCAGGTCGACGAAGTCGCGGTAGTCGTCGGTGAACGGCAGCCGGCGCGACACCCCGAGCAGCAGTACGCCGGCCGGCTCGTTCGTGGCCGTCAGCGGCAGCAGGAGCGCCTGGTCGGCGGCGTCCGGCGGCACCGCGCCCGGCAGCTCGGCGGTGGCGATCCAGCGCGGCTCGGTGAACGGCTCGCCGTCGGGCAGGCCGGGCGGCGGACCGGCGACGGTGGCCGGATCCACGCCCGAGCAGCCGCCCGGCACGAGTGTGCCGCGCTCGTCGGCGAACCACAGCGCGCTGAACGGCACGTCGGCGCGGTGGGCGTCGAGCACCCGAGTGACGGCTTGGCCCAATTCGAGCAGGCCCGGCACGTCGCCCAGCTCGTTGCCCAGCTCGGCGAGGGCGCGCAGCCGGCGCTCGCCGAGCACCCGGCCGGTGGTCTCGTTGACGAAGCAGAACAGACCGCCGACGGTGCCGTCGGCGCTGCGGATCGGGTCGTACGAGACGTCGAAGTAGACGTCCTCCAGGAAACCGTGGCGGTCGAGCACGAAGGGGTGGTTCTCGCCCCGGTACGGCACGCCGGTGCGGCGCACGCCGTCCAGCAGCGGGCCGAGCACGTCCCAGGTCTCCGCCCAGTGCCGCCGGGCGGGCTGCCCGATCACGGCCGGGTGCTTGTCGCCGATGGTCGGCCGGTAGGCGTCGTTGTAGAAGGCCAGGTGCTCCTCGCCCCAGAAGACGACCATCTGGGCGCGGGACGACAGCATGGTGCTCACGGCGTGGCACAGCGCCGCGGGCCAGCGGTCCGGGCTGCCGAGGGCGGTGGTGGACCAGTCGAAGCCGCGCAGCCGGCCGCCCATCTCACCGCCGGCGGCGAACGCCGCGGCGAGCAGCGGCGGTAGTGACGCCTCGCCGGCCGCGGGGGACGAACGACCGTCCTCCCCGCCCCCGTGGGCCGAGCTCATGTAGCCTCCCGCTCCGGCCATGATCGTGACGGCCGGCGATGCTCCGCCGACCGTCCCCGCCTACTACCCCGACGGAGGAGCAACGTAACGCACCCGCACCGTTCGACGCTGGTTACCTCGGCCTCATCCTGGCGTAACCGACGGCCCGGTGCGACTCGGGCGGTCACCGCCCCGGCGACGGGACCGCCGATCCGCCCGTCCCCACCTACGAAACGCGGGTGTGTGATCTGGCCGACACGGCGGCCCGGACCAGCGCGACCACCGGCCGCGGATCCGGTTCGTTCTCCGGATGCCACTGCACCCCGAGCACGAAGCGCCGCGCCGGATCCTCCACCGCCTCGATCACCCCGTCGCCGGCCCAGCCGGTGACCGCCAGGCCGCCGGGGTCGGCCACCGCCTGATGGTGGTACGAGTTGACCCGGTCCACGCCGGCCATCACCCGCCCGGCCAGGCTGTCCTCGGCGAAGCGCACCGGATGCGACCCGTAGACGCCCGGCGCGGGACGGTGCCCGTCGTGCCCGACCACGTCCGGCAGGTGCTGGTGCAGCAGACCGCCGTACGCCACGGCGAGCAACTGCATGCCCCGGCACACGCCCAGCACGGGCAGGTCGGCGGCGAGCGCGGCGGTCAGCAACGTCGTCTCCCCGGCGTCGCGCTCCGGCCGGCTCTCGGTGCGCGGGTCCGGCGGCTCGCCGTACCGCTCCGGGCCGACGTCCGCGCCGCCGGCCAGCAGCAGCCCGTCCAGCAGCCCCAGCACGTCCGCGTCGAGATCGTCAGGGGGCAGCACCACGGCCCGGCCGCCGGCAGCGGTGACCGCCCGGACGTACGCGTGCGGCACGAGCGTCGCCGGTACGTCCCGCCACACCGCCCAGCCGGCCGGCTCGACGTACGCGGTGATGCCGATGACCGGCCTTCTCGCGCTCACAGTGCGCGCTCTCACAGGGGTGTGACGTAGGCGCCGGTGATGCCGCCGTCGACGACGAACTGCGCGGCGGTCATGAACGACGCGTCGTCGCTGGCGAGGAACGCCACGGCTGCGGCGATCTCGGTCGGATCGCCGAACCGGCCCATCGGCACGTGCACCAGCCGCCGGGCGGCCCGCTCCGGGTCCTTGGCGAACAGCTCCAGCAGCAGCGGCGTGGCCACCGGCCCGGGGCACAGCGCGTTGACCCGGATGCCCTCGCGGGCGAACTGCACGCCCAGCTCCCGGGTCATCGCCAGCACCCCGCCCTTGCTCGCCGTGTACGCGATCTGCGACGTGGCCGCGCCCATCAGCGCCACGAACGAGGCGGTGTTGATGATCGAGCCCTTGCCCTGCCGGCGCATGTGCGGGATGACGTACTTGCAGCACAGGTAGACGCTCGTGGTGTTGACCCGCAGCACCCGCTCCCATGCGTCCAGGCCGGTCTCCAGGATCGAGTCGTCGTCCGGCGGCGAGATGCCGGCGTTGTGGAACGACACGTCCACCCGGCCGTGCCGCTCCACCACCCCGTCGAACAGGTCGCGGACCGCCGTCTCGTCGGCCACGTCGGCGGCCACGAACTCGCCGCCCACCTCCTGCGCGGCCCGGGTGCCGGCGTCGGCGTCGATGTCCACGCACACCACCCGGGCGCCCTCGGCGGCGAAACGCCGTACGGTGGCCAGCCCGATGCCGCTGCCCGCGCCGGTCACCACCGCCACCCGGTCGGAAAGCCGTCCCTGCACTGTGATCACTCCTCGGTGCCGATGAACACGTTCTTGACGTCGGTGAAGGCGTGCAGCGCGTCCGGACCCAGCTCCCGGCCGAGGCCGGAGCGCTTCATCCCGCCGAACGGGGTCCAGTAGCGCACCGAGGAGTGCGAGTTGACGCTGAGGTTGCCCGACTCGACCGCGCGGGCCACCCGCACCGCCCGCCCGACGTCCCGGGTCCAGATCGAGCCGGAGAGCCCGTACTCGGTGTCGTTGGCGAGCCGGATCGCGTCCGCCTCGTCGTCGAACGGCAGCACCGAGACGACCGGGCCGAATATCTCCTCCCGCCAGTGCCGGTCGGCCGGGGAGCCGGCGAGCAGCACCGTCGGGGCGTGCCAGAAGCCGGGGCCGTCGGGGCACGAGCCGGTGAAGGCCACGTCCGCCCCGTCGACGTACCCGGCGACCCGGTCCCGGTGCGCGGCGGAGATCAGCGGGCCCATCTCGGCCGTGTCCCGGGACGGGTCCTCCACCCGCACCGCCCGTACGGCTGGTTCGAGCAGTTCCAGGAACCTGTCGTACGCCTGGCGCTGGACCAGGATCCGGGAGCGGGCGCAGCAGTCCTGGCCGGCGTTGTCGAAGACCGCGTACGGCGCGGTGGCCGCCGCCTTCTCCAGGTCCGCGTCGGCGAAGACGATGTTCGCCGACTTGCCGCCCAGCTCCAGCGTCACCCGCTTCACCTGGGCGGCGCAGCCGGCCATGATCCGGGTACCGACCTCGGTCGAGCCGGTGAAGCAGATCTTGCGGACCGCCGGGTGGGTGACGAACCGTTCGCCGACCACGCTGCCCCGGCCGGGCAGCACTGTGAACACGCCCTCGGGCAGGCCGGCGTCGCGGGCCAGCTCGGCCAGGCGCAGCGCGGTGAGCGGGGTCAGCTCGGCCGGTTTCAGCACCACCGTGTTGCCGGCGGCGAGCGCCGGGGCGAATCCCCAGCCGGCGATCGGCATCGGGAAGTTCCACGGCACGATCACGCCGACCACGCCCAACGGCTCGTGGAACGTGACGTCGAGCCCACCGGGCACCGGGATCTGGTGCCCGGTCAGCCGCTCCGGCGCGCCCGCGTAGTAGTCGAGCACGTCGCGGACGTTGCCCGCCTCCCAGCGCGCGTTGCCGATGGTGTGCCCGGCGTTGCGCACCTCAAGGAGCGCCAGTTCCTCCAGGTGCGCGTCGACCTGTGCGGCGAACCGCCGCAGCAGCCGCCCCCGATCCCCGGGCGCCACCCGACGCCACCCCTCGAACGCGGCGGAAGCCCGCGCGACGGCCGCGTCCACGTCGTCAACGGAGCACCCCGGAACGACCCCGATACCGGCCCCGTCGACGGGCGAAATCACCTCACCCACGCGCGTCCCCCTCCCCCTCGCCCCCGCGATCTTGCACTTGCCGCCCCGGCAAAAGTCGCATGACACCCGCACCCGGGGCCGCAAGTGCAAGATCGGCGCGGAGACTGGGGGCGGACACCTCAGAGGCGTTCGAAGCCACGGGTCAGTTCCCAGTCCGTCACGGCGGCGTCGAAGGCGGTCAGCTCGACCTTCGCCTGGTTGGCGTAGTGGTCGGCCACCTCGTCGCCGAACGCCTCCCGGGCCACTGTCGAACGCTGCCACAGGTCCAGCGCGTCGCGCAGCGTGGTCGGCACCCGCTCGGCGTCCGGGTCGTCGTACGCGTTGCCGGTGCACTCGTCGGCCAGCTCCAGCTCGTTCTCGATGCCGTGCACCGCGCCGGCCACCAGCGCGGCGATCGCCAGGTACGGGTTCACGTCGGCCCCCGGCACCCGGTTCTCCACCCGCATCCCCTGCCCGTGCCCGACCAGCCGCAGCGCACAGGTGCGGTTGTCGGTGCCCCAGCGCAACGCGGTCGGCGCGAACGAGCCGGGCTGGTAACGCTTGTAGGAGTTGATGTTCGGCGCGAAGAACAGGCTGAACTCGCGCATGGTGGCCAGCAGCCCGGCCAGCACCCGCTGCCCGGTGACGCTCAGGTGCGCCGGCCCGTCGCCCAGCATGGCCGAGGAGCCGGACGCGTCGCGCAGCGAGAAGTGGATGTGGCAGGAGTTGCCCTCCCGCTCGTTCGGCTTGGCCATGAACGTGATCGACATGCCCTCCTGGGCGGCGATCTCCTTCGCGCCGTTCTTGTAGATGACGTGGTGGTCGGCGCAGCGCACCGCCTCGTCGTACCGGAACGCGATCTCGTGCTGGCCGAGATTGCACTCGCCCTTCGCGCTCTCCGGGGTCAGCCCGGCGCCGGCCATCTCGGTGCGGATGCGGCGCAGCAGCGGCTCGACCCGGGCGGTGCCCAGCAGCGAGTAGTCCACGTTGTACTGGTTGGCCGGGGTCAGGTCGCGGTAGCCACGCTGCCACGCCTCCTCGTACGAGTCGCGGTAGAGCACGAACTCCAGCTCGGTGCCCGCGTACGCGGTGAGCCCGTGCGCGGCCAGCCGGTCGAGCTGGCGGCGCAGGATCTGCCGGGGCGAGGCGACCACCGGGCCGGAGCCGTCCAGCCACTCCAGGTCGGCGAGCAGCAGCACGGACCCGGGCTGCCAGGGCGTCCGGCGCAGCGTCTCCAGGTCGGGGCGCATGGCGAAGTCGCCGTAGCCGCGTTCCCAGCTCGACATCGCGTACCCGTCGACGGTGTTCATGTCGACGTCCACGGCGAGCAGGTAGTTGCAGCCCTCGCTGCCGTTCGCGACCACCTGGTCGAGGAAGTAGGGCGCGTGGAACCGCTTGCCCTGCAGGCGCCCCTGCATGTCGGTGAGGCCGAGCACCACCGTGTCGATCTCACCCTCGGCGACGGCGACCCGCAACTGTTCCAGCGAGAGCGGCGTTGGTTTCATCAGGGGCCTCCATCACCAAGGTCTACTGGCAAACCGGATCACCGTCAATGCCCCGGCGGGGCCGGGTGCGAAACCGAGGAGAGCGGAAGCGCCGTCGTACCGTCGCGGTCGTGGCCGGCGACGACCGCATCCTCCGCTTCCCGCCCGCCCACCGCCGCGCCACGAGCTGACCCTGGGGTACGCGGACAGCCCACCCGGCGTCAGCCACGAACCCGCGCCCAGTCCAGGAAACGGCGGTGCAGGTCCGGCGCGTGGTCGGGATTCAACTGGGCGAGTTGTTCCCGCGCCTCGGCCATCAGCCCGCCGAGATGGAGCAGCAGCGCGGTGCGGTCCTCCCGGTACTCGACGAGTAGCGACAGCCGGGCCGGCTGGCAGGGCCACTCCGCGCCGCAGTTGCGGCACCGCCAGAGCGGACGCATAGGCAGGTGCGGAACCACGCGACGGCCCATCACCGCAGCCTTCGAGCGATTGCACGCGCCTCGTCGTCGCTGAGCGGAAGGAACCAGAAGAACCGCCTGACGATCTCGGGCGGTTCGGGCCCCTCGACTCGGCCACGCAGATCCCGGATCGCGCCGCGCACGAGGAACGCCATCATCCGGATGAGCGCTGCCGGATCGAGCTGATCGCGCGGAATGCGACGCAGAGTGGGACACGGCCACGGCTCCTGACAGCGCTCGCATTTCCAGTCCGGCTGGTACCCGATGTGCCCGATGGCGCTGAGGACACCGACCAGAGCCGTCACCAACGGCCCCCGTTCGCCCGCCACTCCTGCGCCCGTGTCAGACGACCGGGGCTGCCCGGGCGAACCGTGGGAAACACCCGGGTCGGCTCGCGCATCCACGCCGGCAGGTTGCTGCCGGGGTCGCGCTTCGGCAGGGTGGGCAGCTCCCGGGTACGGCACCGGAACCATCGGACACGCACATCGGCCTCCTCGTTGTATGGAGGGGGCCGCCCGGCATCGTCGGGACCGGGCGGCCCCGGGCTGGAATCCGCCCGTGCTCGCCTGCGACGAGCGGATCCGCATGCGTGACAGTCTGGTGAGGACACCGCTACGGTCGGAAGGCATCGAGCCTGGTCACGGCGCACGAGTGAAGCACCGGGCCGGCCGGCAGATGTCGAATGAAGTTCACGCACGGACTGTGGAGGAACTGTGGAGGAACCGACAGCCGATCTCATCCGATCGCAGCTCCGCCGCCTACGGAACGTTGCCGGTCTCAATCAGGAGGAATTCGGCCGGTTGGTCCACTACTCGCCGTCAATGGTGTCCGCCGTCGAAACCGGCAGCCGTCCGTACGACCGGCTCTTCTTGGCTCGTGCCGACGAGGTGCTGAACTCCGGCGGCCTGCTGGTGTCCCTGCTCAAGATGGCCGAACGCGAGGGCTTGCCGTCCTGGCTCCGACCATGGCTCGATGCCGAACGCAACGCTCGACAGCTCCGGTGCTTCCACCCGACTCTCGTTCCAGCCCTGCTTCAGACGGAGAACTACGCCCGAGCGGTGATTCGCTGTGACGACCTACTCAGCGATGCCGACGTGGAGAGCCGCGTGGCAGCCCGCATGGATCGCCAGGAAGTCCTGCGGCAGCCGTCTCCGCCCCAGCTCGTCGCTGTACTCGACGAGGGAATGCTGCACCGCCGCGAAGAGAGCTTCCGTGGGCTGATGGCTCAGCAGATCGAGCACCTGGTCGTCTGTGCCGAGCGCCCGCACATCAGTATTCACGTGCTTCCACTACAGGTCGGGTTGCACATCGGCTTGTCCGGTCCGTTCACTCTGGCGAGAGGCGCGGAGGGCGGTTGGGTCGCCAGCATGGAATGCCAGCTCACCACGAGCGTGATCGACGGTGACGCCGACGTGGCTACGCTTCTGTCGAGATGGGAGATGATCCGGAGTGAAGCTTTGCCCCGCCGGCAGTCTCTCGAGCTTCTGAAAGAGGTGGAGACGTCATGGATGTGAGCGGCGCGACCTGGCGAAAGGCGACCCGGAGTGGCAACACCGACTGCGTCGAGGTGGCTGACAACCTGACGGAAGTGGTGCTGGTACGCGACTCCAAGGACCGGGACGGCGGGACGCTCCACGTCACCCCGACATCGTGGCGGTCGTTCGTCACACTGGCCAAGCAGATGGGGCCTGCGACCTGACCGACAAAGCCATCGCCAAGATCTCCGGACAGCCCAGCGCTCACATCGGCTGGACCCAGGCGGCTCGCCACTGCGGGGACGGGTCCTGGCCGAGGCTGGTCCAGTACTCCCGGCCCTCGACGATCCGCCCGTCGCGCACGGTCCAGAACGACGCGACCCGGTGCACGCCCATCCCCTCGTGCGGCACCTCCACCTCGGACACCACCGTCTCCCCGGACGCCACCACCCGCAGTACCCGGATCGACCAGCCCTCCGGGTACTCGGCGTTGATCTTCACGTAATTGTCGCGGCCCACGATCCGCTCGGCGCTGGCCGGCCACTCCACCACCACGTCGTCGGCCAGCAGCTCGCCGACACCGGTCCAGTCGCGGGCCTGCATGCGATCCCACAGCGCGCGTACCACCGCTTCCGCATTCATAGGCCGGATCATGGCAGGCCCCACCGACAGCTACGACGGCTCGGCGGGCTCCGGCTCCGGATCCGCCTGGTCGACGGTACGGCGCGGGCCGGTGAACCACTTGCGGGCCGAGGCGTACCACCAGATGGCGACGCCGAGCAGCACGCCACCGATCGCGATCGGCGCGTAGTTCACCGCCGTCCAGCTGAAGTCGGGATTGCCGGGCACACCGGCCGGGACGATGGGCAGCACGAAGTAGACCGAGATGACGGCGATCTCGACCACCGCGATCCAGCCGAGCAGCTTGTAGCGCCGACCCAGGGTCCACGGGCCCGGAGTGAACCGGTCGCCCATCCGCAGCCGCAGGAAGATCGGGATGATGAAGGACAGGTACAGCCCGATCACCGCGACCGAGACCACCGCGTAGAACGCGACCGGGATGCCGCCGCGCTGGTAGAGCGCGGGCAGCGTGAGCACCAGCCCGGCCAGCGTCGCGCCGATGATGGCGTTCACCGGCGTGCCGTTGCGGTTGACTGTCGACCAGAGCCGCCAGCCGGGCACCGCCCGGTCGCGGCTGAACGCGTACGCCATCCGCGACATCGACGTCACGCAGCTCATGCCGCAGAAGAACTGCCCGATGGTGGAGATGATGATGACGGCCTTGAAGAAGAACGGCGTCAGCGCTGACTCGAAGATCGCCCCGGAGAAGCCGCCCGCCTCGTTGATCGCGTCCACATCGGTGGCGGCGAACAGGAACGCCAGCAGCAGGATCCAGCCGCCCACCGCCGAGTAGAAGATCGACCGCCACAGCCCCTGCGCGGCGGCCTTCGACGCGCCGCGCGTCTCCTCGGAGACGTGCGCACAGGCGTCGAAGCCGGTGATCGTGTACTGCGTGAGCAGGAAGCCCAGCGGCAGCACGTAGAACCAGAACGCCAGCCCGCCGGTGTCGCCGTCGCCGAAGCCGGAGTTGTTGAACCGCTCGGTGAAGACGAACTGGAAGCTCTGGTGCTTGTCCGGGACCAGGACCAGGATCAGCACCACGGCGGCCGCGCCGGCCACGTGCCACCAGACCGAGACGTTCTGGAGTACGTCGATGATGTGGTGACCGTAGATGTTGATCAGCCCGTGCAGCGCGAGGATCACCACGAACAGCCCGAACGTCTGGTGCCCGGTCCCGGCCCAGCCGTCGAACAGCGCCGACAGCGTCAGGTTGAGGAAGGTGGCGCAGCCGTAGTCGACCGACGCGGTCACCGCGACCAGCCCGATCAGGTTGAGCCAGCCGGTGAACCAGCCGTGCACCGGCCGGCCCATGGTCGCCGCCCACCAGTAGATGCCGCCCGCCGTCGGGTACGCCGACACCAGCTCGGCGAGGCAGAACCCGATGATCAGGATGAACAGCGAGATCAGCGGCCAGCCCCAGGAGATCGCCACCGGGCCGCCGTTGTTCCACGCCTGGCCGAACGTGGTGAAGCAGCCGGCCAGGATCGAGATGATGGAGAACGAGATCGCGAAGTTGGAGAAGCCGCTCCACTTGCGGCGCAGCTCCTGCTTGTAGCCGAGTTCGGCGAGTCGTCGGGCGTCGTCGTCCATCGGCTGCTCGGCGGTCGGCGCGGGCGTCGTGGCCACTGCACACCTCCTCGAGGCGATCCTCGTGCGAGTGCTCGCAGTGTGCTCCCAGCCGATCAAGCTGGTCAATACGTACCCCGGTAATTGCGTTGTGGCCGGATCCCGCCGCGGGCATCATTGTGGGCGTGACCAGGCCCGACCCGACGGGCCGGCACCGGGCGCTCGGCAACGCCCGGTCCGCGGCGGCGCGCGGCGTCCACCTCTCTCTCACTGATGTACGGCGATCGGCCGTACCCTCCGGACGCCCCGCGCCGCCGCACCTCTAGACGAACAGCAGCCCCGCGACCCACAGCGCGGCGATCATCAGGCCGGCGGTGAACTCCAGGACCATCGACAGGCCGGCCGCCTTCAGCGCCTGCACGGTGGCCGGCCAGGCGAGGCGGGTGTCGCCGAGCCGCAGCCGCTCGGCGCCGAAGATCCCGCCGACGAAGCCGATCGGCAACCCGACCACCGGGATGACGAAGAACCCGACCACGCCGAGCAGCCCGCCGGCCAGCAGCGACATGGTGGGCACCCCGGTCCGCTTCAGATTCCGCCCCGGCCAGAGGTACTTCAGCACGGTGCCGCCGGCGGCGATCACTGTGGCGGCGGCGAGCACCGCCCAGCGGCCCGGCCCGGCGTCGCCGAACAGCGTCCACACCAGCACGCCGCCCCAGCACAGCGGCAGTGCCGGCAGCCCCGGCACGATCACCCCGGCCAGCCCGGCGACGATCGCCAGCGCGGCGACCACTGACACCACGGCCTGCGAATCGGTGAGGCTCACCGGATCTCCCTTCCTCGCCTGCCGCGTGCGCGGAAGGTGTTAAGCGGGGCCCCCTGCTATACCGGAGGCGTTAATAGGGGGCCCTTCCTTACCCGCCCAGGCGGGCGCGGATGCCGTCGGCGGGCATGGGGGCGCCGAACAGCCGGCCCTGCCCGGTGTCGCAGCGCAGCGCCCGCAGCCGTTCCGCCTGCACCTCGGTCTCCACCGCCTCGGCCGTCACCGACAGCTCCAGCGCGTGCGCCAGCCGGACCAGCGCGTCCACGATCCGCTCGTCCCGGTGGTCGGCGACCTCGTCCCCGCCGTCACCCCTTATCCCCTCGACGAACGGGCCGGCCAGCTTCACGCAGTGGATCGGCAGCCGCCGCAGGTACGCCAGGTTCGAGTAGCCGGTGCCGAAGTCGTCGATGGCCAGCCGCAACCCGAGGTCGGCGAGCTGGTGCAGCGTCCGCAGCGGCTCCCCGGCGCTGCCCATGACGGCGCTCTCGGTCAGCTCCAGCTGCAACAGCTCGGCCGGCAGGCCGGTGTGCTGCAACGCCTCGGCCACCGTCTCCACGATCGCCGCGTCGTCGGCCTGCCGGGCGGCGAGGTTGACGCTGACCACAGGCGTCGTGTCCGGGTACGCGCGCCGCCACGACTCGGCGTCGCGGCACGCCTGACGCAGCACCCAGGCGCCGAGCCGGACGATCAGACCGGTCTCCTCGGCCAGCCCGATGAAGCGATCCGGCCCGATCAGCCCCAGCTCCGGGTGCTGCCAGCGCACCAGCGCCTCGACCGCCACCATCGTGCCGTCCAGCAACGACACGATCGGCTGGTAGTGCAGCACGAACTCGCCCCGGTCCAGCGCGGCGGGCAGGTTGGCGGCCAGCGCGGAGCGGGCGATGTCGGCGGCGCTGCGCTCCGGGTCGTACACCGCCCACCTGCCCCGGCCCTCCGCCTTGGCCCAGTAGAGCGTGGTGTCGGCGGCCTTCATCAGCTCGCCGGAGCTGGTCTCGGCCGCCGGGCAGTCCACGATGCCGATGCTCGCCGACACGGCGAGCTGCTGGTCGCCGACGTGCACCGGCGCGGAGACGGCGGCCAGGGCCAGCTCGGCGACCTCCACCGCGTCGTCGATGCCGCCGTCGGAGTCGACAAGGATGACGAACTCGTCACCGCCCATCCGGGCCACCAGGTGGCCGCGCCCGGCCACGCAGTCGCTGAGCCGGCGGGCGATCACCTTGAGCAGCCGGTCGCCCAGGTCGTGGCCGAGGCTGTCGTTCACCGCCTTGAAGCCGTCCAGGTCGATGAAGCAGAGCCCGACGCGCTGGTCCGGGCCCGCGCCGTCGAAGACCCGGCCCAGCTCCTCGAAGAACAGCGTCCGGTTGGGCAGGCCGGTCAGCGGGTCGTGCAGCGCCTGGAAGCGCAGCCGCTGCTGCAACTCGTACCGCTCGGTGATGTCCTCCACCATGGCGACGGTGAACCGGGGCCGGCCGTCGTCGTGCCGGATGAGCGAGACCGCGAGGTCGGTCCAGACCACGCTGCCGTCCTTGCGGTAGTAGCGCTTCTCCACCCGGGCGCTGTCCCGCTTGCCCTCGATCAGCTCCTGGTAGACCTCCCACATCCCGGCCGCGTCGTCGGCGTGGAACAACGCCGACACGTTCATCCGCCGCATGTCCGCGACGGTGTAGCCGAGCATGTCCGCGAAGGACTGGTTGACCTCGATGATCTGCCCGTCGACCCCGGCGATGCCGATGCCGATGACAGCGCCGGTGAAGACGGCCCGGAAGCGCGCCTCGCTGTCCCGCAGCGCCTGCTCGACGGTGTCCCGGGCCTGCCAGGCGGAACGGGCGATCCGCTCCTGCTGGCTGAACACCCGGTCGCGCAACGCGCGGGCGAACCCGGCGGCGAACGCGCCCTGGAGCAACGCGACCCGCTCGCGCAGCTCGGGCGACTCCGTGCGGGACGGCAGCACCCAGGGCAGGAACCGGTCACCGAACGCCTGCACCGACCAGTCGAGCACGCCCGGCTCGGTGAGATGCGCCTCGACCAGGGCACGCCCCACCTCCTCCGCCGGGAAGGCGGAGAAGGTGGGGGCGAGCAGGGCCTCGCCGAGCCGCTCGGTGAGCGGCACCAGCAGGCGCTCGGTCTCGGCCGCGCTCAGCGGCACGAACCCGATGCGGCGCACCGCGCGAGCCCACTCGGCTGCGTACGCGGCGGCGCCGGGCCGGCTGACGTCTCCCCCGTCGCTGTCCGGGGCGCGCACGGGTTCAGCCGGCGACGCGGTCGTGCCGGGCCACGCCGCCGAAGGCGCCGAACCGCTCCGGGTGCTCGTCCACGTCCGACGGCGCGTCGGGCCGCCACAGCGGCATGTGCACCACGCCCGGTTCGAGGATCGTCCAGTCGCCGAAGAAGCCGGTGATCTCGGCCCGCGAGCGCAGCGTGATCTCGGTGGCGGTACGCGCCGACAGCCGCTGCGCGTCCAGCATCTCCTGCGGCTGGTCCTCGAACGTGGAGTGGGAGATGACCAGGTAGCTGCCGGGTGCGGCGGCGGCGCGCAGCGTGGCCAGGATGTCGGCCGGGCGGTCGGCGTCCGGCACGAAGTGCACCACGCCGGCGAGCAGGATGCCCAGCGGCCGGTCGAAGTCGATCAGGCCGCTGGCCCCGGCGTGCTCCAGGATCAGCTTCGGCTCGCGCAGATCGGCCAGGATCGCGGTGGCCCGGTCGTTCCCGGCGAGCAGTTCGTGGCTGTGCGCCACCGCGACCGGGTCGATGTCCACGTACACGATGCGGGCGTCCGGGTCGGCGGCCTGGGCGACCTCGTGCACGTTGCCGACGGTGGGAATGCCGGAGCCGATGTCGAGGAACTGGTCGATGCCGGCGTCGAGCAGCACCCGTACGGCCCGGCGCAGGAACTCCCGCCCGGAGCGCATGGTGGCGGCCAGGTTCGGCGTCATGGCCGCGATCTGTTCGGCGAGCTGCCGGTCGATCTCGAAGTTGTGCGCCCCACCGAGGAAGTAGTCGTAGACCCGGGCGGCGCTCGGCCGGGTCAGATCGATCTCGGTGGGCAGGCTCTCCGGCGTCTGCATCGCTCGGTCCCCCAGGTCGTCGTCCGCCGTCGATGGCGGATCATGTGGTCCAGACCACTCTAGGCCGGTACGGCCAGGTATGGGAGATCCACAAGAGGCGATGCTGCCGCCGGTGTCAGGCGTCCGACTCCAGCAGCAGCGAGATGCCCTGGCCGACGCCGACGCACATGGTGGCGAGCGCCCGCCGACCGCCCCGGCGGCGCAGTTCCAGCGCGGCGGTCAACGCCAGCCGGGCGCCGCTGGCGCCGAGCGGGTGACCGAGCGCGATCGCCCCGCCGCCCGGGTTGACGTGCTCGGCGTCCTCCGGCAGCCCCAGCTCGCGCAGCACCGCCACCGACTGCGCGGCGAACGCCTCGTTCAGCTCGATCACGTCCACGTCGGCCAGCGACAGGCCGGCACGGTCGAGCAGCTTCCGGGTCGCCGGGACCGGCCCGATGCCCATGATCCGTGGCGGTACGCCTGCTGACGCGGCGCCGCGTACCCGGGCCAGCGGGGTGAGGCCGTAGCGCTCGACGGCGGCCGCGGAGGCGACGAGCAGCGCGACGGCGCCGTCGTTGACGCCGGAGGAGTTGCCGGCGGTCACGGTGCCGCCCTCGCGGAACGGGGTGGGCAACGCGGCCAGCTTTTCCAGCGTCGTCTCGCGGGGGTGCTCGTCGGCCTCGACCAGCTTCGTCTCGCGCCTGCCGGCGGGCACCGTCACCGGGACGATCTCCTCGGCCAGCCGGCCGTCGGCCTGCGCCTTGGCGGCCCGCTGCTGCGACCGGTACGCGAAGGCGTCCTGCGCGGCCCGGTCCACGCCGAACTCGGCCGCCACGTTCTCCGCCGTCTCCGGCATCGAGTCGATGCCCCAGCCCTCGCGCATCAGCGGGTTGACCAGCCGCCAGCCGATCGTGGTGTCGTACACCTCGGCGGTACGGGCGAACGGCGTGGCCGCCTTCGGCATGACGAACGGCGCGCGGCTCATGCTCTCCACGCCGCCGGCCACCACCAGGTCGGCGTCCCCGGCGACGATCGCGCGGGCGGCGGAGGCGAGCGCGTCCAGGCCGGAGCCGCAGAGCCGGTTGACGGTGCTGCCCGGCACCTCCTCCGGCAGGCCGCCGAGCAGCGCGGCCATCCGGGCCACGTTGCGGTTGTCCTCGCCGGCCTGGTTGGCGCAGCCCAGGATCACGTCGTCGGTACGCGCCCAGTCGACCGAGGGGTGGCGGGCCACCAGCTCGCGGATGACGTGCGCGGCCAGGTCGTCGGGGCGGACCCCGGCCAGCGCGCCGGCGTACCGGCCGATCGGGGTACGGACTCCGGCAACGAGATAGGCCACTGTCATCGCGCGTACGTCCTTCGAGGGTGGGGAAGGGGTCGGTCGGCGGGTCGCGGGGGTACCCGGCGCCAGGATATCCGTGACCGGAGCGGATAGGTTTGCCGCATGTCCGGGGCCCAGTTCAGCGCAGAGACAAGCGGCGGCGGCGCGTTCGTCCGCCAGCCCAACCGGTTCACCGGCCGGGTCACCCCGCACTCCACGTCACCCGAGGGCGGCGGGCCGGACGAGGCGGGACGCTGGCCGCTGGAGGCGGGCCGCTACCGGCTGATCTGGTGCCGGGCCTGCCCGTGGGCGCACCGGGCCCGGATCGTGCGCGGCCTGCTCGGCCTGGACGAGGTGATCTCGCTGGGCACCGTCGACCCGATCCGGGACGAGCGGGGCTGGCGGTTCGCGCTCGACCCGGACGGCTTCGACCCGGTGCTCGGCGTCGGCTTCCTGTCCGAGGCGTACCTGTCCACCGACCCGGACTACACCGGCCGGGTGACGGTGCCGGCACTGGTGGACACGCTCACCGGACGGGTGGTAACGAACGACTATCCGCAGCTCACGCTGGACTTCTCGACCGAGTGGCGACGGTTCCACGCGCCGGACGCCCCGGATCTCTACCCGGTCGAGCTGCGCCCGGAGATGGACGCGCTGATGGCGGAGATCCACCGGGACGTCAACAACGGTGTCTACCGGTGCGGCTTCGCCACCTCACAGGAGGCGTACGACGAGGCGTTCACCGCGCTGTTCGCCCGCCTCGACGCGCTGAGCGAGCGGCTGGCCGGGCGGCGCTACCTGATGGGCGACACGATCACCGAGGCGGACGTGCGCCTGTTCACCACGCTGGTGCGCTTCGACGTGGCGTACCACGGGCACTTCAAGTGCAACCAGCGCAAGCTCACCGAGATGCCGGTGCTGTGGGCGTACGCGCGGGACCTGTTCCAGACACCCGGCTTCGGCGAGACGGTGGACTTCGACCACATCAAACGGCACTACTACGCCACCCACGACATGATCAACCCGACCCGGATCGTGCCGCTCGGCCCGGATCTCTCCGGCTGGACCACCCCGCACGGACGTGGCTGAGGGCACACCGCGCCGGATCGCCGCCGCGTTCGCCGCCGTCTGCCTGGTGGCCGGTGTGACAGCGGTGACGATCGCGGTGGTCGCCGGTCCCGTTCCCGGCCCGTCCGCGTACGTCAGCGAGGCCGGCATCACCGACAGCGGGTACGCCGGGGCGTACCGGATGGGGATCTTCTCGGTGGCCGCGTCGCTGCTGCTGCTCGCCGGGGCGCTGCCGCCGGGGTTGCGCGCGGCGGCCGGCCTGCTCGGCGCCGGCGCGGTGGCCACTGTCGTCTCCGGCGCGGTGACGTGCAGCGAGGGCTGCCCGCTGCCGCCGTTCGAGGCGCCCACGGTGGCCGACCTGGTGCACGGCGGGGCCAGCATCGTGGCGACCGCCGCGGTGGTGCTCGCCATGCTGGTGCTGCTGTTCTCCCCGGCGGCGGACCGGGGGCTGCGGCGGATCGCCACGGTCGGCGCGGCGCTGGCGCTGCCGGTGGCCGCGGTGGTCGCGGCGGCCCTGCTGCTGGTCGGGCGCAGCGCGCTCCTCGGGGTGTCGGAGCGGGTGCTGCTCGCCGTGGTCGCCGCCTGGGGACTGGCCACCTCCGGCTACCTGGCTGTAAGGAGCCTCACCGGCAACGGTCCTTCCCTTCCGGCCCGGGACGGGAGTAACGTGTCGCGACGATGACCAATGTCTGGTGCCTCACCGAGCGCCTGTACGTCGATCTCCGACGGCAGGCCAGCGGCGTCTGTCCGGCGTAGCTCCACGCCCCGACGCCCGCTTTTTCCTCTCCAGACCCTGGATCAGTCCTCATGACCTCCGCCCTGCGCAGAATTCCCTTCTCCGTCCAGATCCTGCTGGGCCTCGTGCTCGGCGTGGCGCTCGGTTTCCTCGCCCGCGCCGCCGACCTCGCCTGGCTGACCAGCACGCTCGACACCGTCGGCGGCCTCTTCGTCCAGCTGCTCAAGCTCGCCGTGCCGCCACTGGTCTTCACCGCCATCGTGGTCAGCGTGGTCAGCCTGCGCGGCGTCGCCAACGCCGCCCGGCTCGCCGTCAAGACACTGCTCTGGTTCGCCGTCACCGCGCTCATCGCGGTGAGCATCGGCATCGGCCTCGGCCTGCTCACCAATCCCGGCCGGGGCGTCAACCTGGACCCGGCCGGCGCCACCGCGCCGAAGACCACCGGCTCCTGGATCGACTTCCTCACCGGCATCGTCCCGACCAACCCGGTCGGCGCGTTCGTCGAGGGCAACGTCCTCCAGATCGTCTTCCTCGCCCTGGTGGTGGGCGCCGCCGCGCTGCTGGTCGGTGACGCCGCCGAGCCGTTCGTGGCGCTCAACCGCTCGCTGCTGTCGATCGTGCAGAAGGCGCTCTGGTGGGTCATCCGGCTCGCCCCGATCGGCACGCTCGGCCTGATCGGAAACGCCGTCGCCTCGTACGGCTGGGACCTGCTCGCCCCGCTCGCCAAGTTCACCACAGCCGTCTACGTCGGCTGCGCGATCGTGCTGTTCGTGGTCTACCCGGTGCTGCTGGCGGTGGCCGGCAAGCTCAACCCGCTGCGCTTCTTCGCCGGCGCCTGGCCCGCCATCGAGCTGGCGTTCGTCTCCCGCTCCTCGGTGGGCACCATGCCGGTGACCCAGCGCTCGGTCGAGCGCCTCGGCGTCCCCCGCGAGTACGCCTCGTTCGCGGTGCCGTTCGGCGCCACCACGAAGATGGACGGCTGCGCCGCCATCTACCCGGCGCTCGCCGCGATCTTCGTGGCGCAGGTGTTCGGCGTGAACCTCGGCGTCACCGACTACCTGCTGATCGCGTTCGTCTCGGTGGTCGGCTCGGCCGCCACCGCCGGCCTGACCGGCGCGATCGTCATGCTGACGCTGACCCTGAGCACGCTGGGCCTGCCGCTGGCCGGGGCCGGCCTGCTGCTGGCCATCGACCCGATCCTGGACATGATCCGCACCGCCACGAACGTGGCCGGGCAGGCGGTGGTGCCGACCATCGTGGCCGCCCGGGAGGGCACGCTCGACCGGGCCGCGTACGACTCGGCCGGCAAGCGCGACCTCATCGAGCCCGCCGAGACCGAGCGGCTCGACCCCGTACCCGCCTGATCCACACCCAACGGGTGCGTCTCCCACCGGAGGCGCACCCGTTGCCCATGACCGGAGGATCCGAGAATGAGCGCCCTGTTCACCCCGCTCGCCCTGCGCGGCGTCACCCTGCCCAACCGGATCGCGCTGGCGCCCATGTGCCAGTACAGCGCCGACCCCGACGGGCTGCCCACCGACTGGCACCGCGTCCACCTGGGTTCCCGGGCGGTCGGCGGGACCGGCCTGGTCATCACCGAGGCGACAGCTGTGGTGCCCGAGGGCCGGATCAGCCCTCAGGACACCGGCCTCTGGTCCGGCGCGCACGTCGACGCGTGGCGGCCGATCACCGCGTTCGTCGCCGAACACGGCGCGGTTCCGGCCGTGCAGCTCGCGCACGCCGGGTTCAAGGCGTCCACGTACCGGCCGTGGGCGCCGGCGCGTGGCGGCGTGCCGGACGCCGAGGGCGGCTGGACCCCGGTCGGACCTGGTGACCAGCCGTTCGTGCCGGACTACCGCACGCCCACCGCGCTGGACGAGGCGGGCATCGCGGCAGTGGTGGACGCCTTCGCCACCGCCGCCGGGCGGGCGCTCGACGCCGGGTTCGCCGCCGTGGAGATCCACGCCGCGCACGGCTACCTGCTGCACGAGTTCCTGTCCCCGCTGACGAACCGGCGCACCGACGGCTACGGCGGTGACCGGGCCGCCCGGATGCGGCTCACGCTGGAGGTGGCCCGCGCGGTACGCGCCACGGTCGGCGAGTCCGTGCCGGTGCTGACCCGGATCTCCGCCACCGACTGGACCGACGACGGCTGGACCGTCGAGGACAGCGTGGTGCTCGCCGGGGAACTCGCCGCCGCCGGGGTCGACCTGGTCGACACCTCCTCCGGGGGCGCGGCGGTCCAGGCGTCCATCCCGGTCGGACCCGGCTACCAGGTGCCGCTGGCGGCCCGGATCCGCCGCGATGCCGGGGTGCCGACCGGCGCGGTGGGCCTGATCGTCGAGCCCGAGCAGGCCGAGCAGATCGTCGCCGGCGGCGAGGCGGACCTGGTGCTGCTGGGCCGCGAACTGCTGCGCGACCCGTACTGGCCGCTCCGCGCCGCCGCCAAGCTGGGCGCCACCCCGACCTGGCCCAACCAGTACGCCCGAGCCTTCTAGCCTTGAGCGTCGATCATGAAGTTGGCGGCGTTCTGCGTCCGATTTGTCGCCGCCAACTTCATGATCGACAGGGCGGAACCCCGGGCGGTCAGCCGGCCAGGTGGTTCCAGCGGGGTTCCAGGTCGGTCCAGGTGCCCTGGTCGGCCACGGTGCCGTCGATCAGCACCACCACGTGGTCGGCCCGGACCAGCGCGGCCCGCTTCGCGGTCGAGCCGACCACAGTCACGCCGTGCTCGCGCAACGCCGCCCACAGCGCCAGCTCCGTGCTGACGTCCAGCGCCGACGACACGTCGTCGGCCACCAGCAGCTCGGTACGCGGGGCGAGCGCGCGGGCCAGCGCCAGCCGCTGGAGCTGACCGCCGGAGAGCCGGGTGCCCTTGTGCCCGATCAGCAGCCCGAGCCCGCCCCCGGCGGCGGCCAGGTCGTGTTCGAGCTGGGCGGTCGTGACCGCCCCGGCGGCGTCCACCTGGTGGCCGAGCGCGATGTTGTCGGCCACCGTGCCGGAGAGCACCCGGGGCAGCTGGCCCACGTACCCGACCTGGTTGGGGCGCAGGAACATCTCCGGCTCGGTGACCGGGTCGCCGTTCCAGCGCAGCTCGCCGACGTGGTGCACGATCCCGGCCAGCGCCCGCAGCAGCGACGACTTGCCGGACCCGACCGGGCCGACGACGAGCACCAACTGCCCGCGCTCGACCACCAGGTCGACGTCGCGGACGGCGAGCATGCCGTCGGAGTGCAGCGCGCCGAAGCCGGACAGCTCCAGGCGGCGCAGCGGGTGCCGGGGCGGCGGCTCGGGCGCGGGCGCGGTGCCGGCGACCAGGTCCAGGCCGGGCACCGGCGCCGCGTAGACGGCCTCGCCGGTCATCGCCACCGTCCGCCTGGTCCACACCCGCGCCGACGGGTACTGCGACACCAGTGACGCGGTGGTCCACGCGAACCAGCGGGCCGCGCCCAGTGTGGACACCGCCACCAGCGTGGCGCCGGCGGACAGCCCACCGGCCAGGTAGAGCGCCCACGCGCCGATCGGCAGCAGGCCGCTGGCGACCGACGGGGTGGACCGGGCCCACACCTGCATCGCGATCTCGCGCCGCTGCCGCTCGCTGCGTACCTCGTCCAGCCGGGCGAGGTGGCGCAGCACCGGGCGGGTCGCGCCGGCCAGCTTCACCGTACGGGCGGCGGACAGCGCGGAGACCAGCGCGGTGGCGAACGCGGCGCGCGCCTTCACCGTGCCGGCCGCGGTGCGTTCCAGCCGGGGACCGAACAGCGTCGCCGCCAGCCCGGAGACCACCATCGTGCCGACGAAGAACAACGCCGGTACGAGGCTGCCGGTCACCAGCGTCATGGTGACCACGATGACCAGCGAGATGAACTGGTCCATCAGGTTGTCGGCCAGGTGCACCACCCGGTCGGTGTCGCCACCCTGGGCCACCACCTCGGCCGGGGTGTGCCCGCTGACCCGGCGCGCGCCGGTCTGCCCGTGCACCAGCCGGGCGCTGATCCGCAGCATCTGCCGGATCCACCACTGCGGGAACCACAGGTTCGTCAGGTACGGCAGCGGCAGCACCACCAGCAGCGCGGCCACGATGCCCAGCGCCGGCAACCACGGGTCACCGCCGCCGACCAGGTCGGCCCAGAGCCAGGGCAGGACCGCGCCGTCCATCCCGAGGACAGTCATCACGATGAACAGGCCGACCGAGATCAGGCCGTACCGGGGATCGTTGGTGCCCAGCCGGAGGATCTCCCGCATGGTCCGCGCGGGCGGCGCGGGCGGCGCGGGCGGCGGGTCGGCTCGCGGCACGGCGACCGGCCGCGTCGCGGGCGCGGCAGGCGTGGCGGGCGCGTCGTCCCAGGCGGGCGCGTCGAGCAGTTCCACCCCGCCGCGCCGGGTGCCCACCCCGGCGTACGCACCGGCGTGGCTGGTGGCGAGCAGCTCGGCGAAGCGGGCGGACTCGCGCAGCGGACCGGCCTCCAGCACGGCGCCGTCGGCCATCACCACCACCTCGTCGCAGCGGCGCACCGAGGAGAGCCGGTGCGCGATGACGATGCCGATCCGGTCGGTGAGCAGCCGTTCGGTGGCCTCGCGGACCCGGTTCTCGGTGACCGGGTCGAGCCGCGCGGTGGCCTCGTCGAGGATCACCACGTGCGGGTCGCGGACCAGGATGCGGGCGAACGCGACGAGCTGCTCCTGCCCGGCGGAGAGCACATGGCCGCCGTCGCCGAGCCGGGTGTGCACCCCGTCGGGCAGTTCGGCGATCCAGCCGGTCAGGCCCAGCTCGGCCAGCGCCCGTTCGGCGGCGTCCAGCAGTTCCGGGTCGAACAGCGCCACGTTCTCGGCAAGCGTGCCGGCCAGGATCTCGGTGCGCTGCGGCACCACGGCGATCCACCGGCGCAGCTCCTCGACGTCCAGGTCGACCAGGTCGGTGCCGCCGAGGAACACCGTGCCACGCGGCACCTCCACCGCCCGGGTGAGCACCTTGGCCAGCGTCGACTTGCCCGAGCCGGTACGCCCGACGAGCGCGTACGAGCGGCCGCGGACGAAGTCGAGGTGCACGTCGCGCAGCGCCGGCCCACGGTCGTCCCCGCCAGCCGGGTAGCGGTAGGTGAGCCCGCGCACGGTCAGGTCGCCGTCGACCGGGGTGGCCCCGCCGTCCGGCTCCTGCGGCGACCCGGCCAGCAGTTGCACCCGGCCCCACGCGCCGAACGCCTGCTGCAGGTGCGGCACCCAGCGGGCGATGTGCTCGACGGTCGCGCCGAACGCGATGGCCAGCAGCCAGATCGCGGTGAGCCGGGCGGCGTCCACCCGGCCGGTGGCGAGCGCCCACGCGCCGCCCAGCACCACGCCGGCGATGCCGACCCGGACCGCGCCGGCGGCGGCCGCGGTGACCCGGGCGGAGAGCCGGAACACCCGGACGCACCTGGTGATCACCTCGGCCGCGCGACGGGCGTAGAGGCGCAGCACGTACGGCCGGGCGAGGCTGGTGCGAACGTCGTCCTGCCCGTGCACCGCCTCCTCCATCACGGCGGCGAGGTCGGACCACGCCTCCTCCTCGGCCATCCGGGCCGGGGCGATCCGGCTGGTCGGGCGGCGCAGCGTCACCGCGAGCAGGGTGGTGAGCGCGATCATGCCGACGCCTGCGGGCCACCAGACGATCAGCGCGCTGACCGCCGAGAGGGCGCAGACCGCGAGGCCCTGCGCCAGCCGTACGCCGGTGTTCCGCATCTCGGCGGCGACCTGGTAGACGTCGTTGTCGATCCGGTCGAGCAGTTCGCCGACCGGTGTGGTCTCCAGGGTGGGCAGGTCCTGGCCGAGCGCGACCCGGCAGAGCCGCCGCCGCACGTCGGCCGACCAGTCGGCGGTGAGCCGGGCCATGATCAGGCCGATGAGCAGGTCGGTGACGACAGCGGCGACGAGCGCGACGGCGAGCGCGACGAACCAGCCGGACGAGCGGAGCACCAGCACCGGCCCGGCCAGCGCGGAGGCTGCCGCCTGACCACCGGCGCCGAGCACGATCAGCAGCAGGACCGCCGCCATCTGCCGGGGTGCCGTGGCCCAGAGATCTCGGAGCAGGCGCATGGGAGGTCCTCCGGACTCGGATCGGTGGGGGCGGTGCCCCCACCCTCACCCTTCCGGCGGCCCGGTATCAACCGAATTACCGACCGCTGGTCAGGTCCGGGCGACCCGCCGGACGATGCCGAGCAGCGACTCCTGCACCTCGTC
The DNA here is from genome assembly GCF_043197215.1 of Micromonospora sp. NPDC049203. Classification (NCBI taxonomy): domain Bacteria; kingdom Bacillati; phylum Actinomycetota; class Actinomycetes; order Micromonosporales; family Micromonosporaceae; genus Micromonospora; species Micromonospora sp. NPDC049203. The sequence goes on from NZ_JBICSV010000001.1 coordinate 381,926, forward strand.
GATCGGCCGCTCCGGCGAGAAGGCCAGCCAGTCCACAGCCACCACCAGCCCGACACCGAACAGCGCCGAACTCGCGGTACGCACGTCCAGGTCGGCGGGGAGGTCGCCGCTGTCCACCCCGGCCTGCACCGTGTCGGCGATCACCGCGATGGCCTCGCCGCGCAGCAGCCGCAGCGTCTGCTGCCACTCCCTGTTGGTCCGCCACATCTCCGAGAGCAGGAGCTGGGCGAAGGCGCGGTAGCGGCGGATGTACTCCAGCTGGGCACGGACCAGCGCGCCGAGCGCCTCCAGCGGCGGCAGCCCGTCGACGGCGGCCCGGAAGTCGGCGGTGAGCAGGCCGATGCCGTGCCGCAGCAGCTCCTCGAACAGGACGGTCTTGGACTCGAAGTTGTAGTAGACGGTCCCCTTCGCCACACCGGCCCGGGCCGCGATGTCGTCCACTGTGGTGGCCGAGAAGCCCTGTTCGGCGATGAGGTCCACCGCCGCCACGAAGAGGCGCTGGCGGGTGTCCTCGCGTCGGCGCGTCCGTCCGTCCGTCACCGGCTCATCCTCACATGGTCAGTTCGGGGTGCAGCTTCGACGGGGTCAGCCGGCGGGACCGGCGGGCCGCGCCGACGGTGAGCGCCATCGCGCCCAGCCCGAACGCGAGCAGCACCAGCGCGGCCTCCACCACCGGGGCGGTCGTGCCGCCGTTGATGGTGTGGCGCAGGCCGTCCACCACGTACGTCATCGGCAGCCAGGGGTGGATGGCCTGGAAGAAGCCGGGCGAGGTCTGCACCGGGTAGGTGCCGCCGGAGGAGGTGAGCTGGAGCATCAGCAGCGCCAGCGCGGCCAGCCGCCCGGCCGGGCCGAGCGCCACGCCGAGCAATTGCATGATCGCGGTGAACGCCAGCGAGGTGAGGGCGAGCAGCCCGAATGTCGCCGGCCCGTGCCTCGGGTCGAGCCCGAGCGCCAGCGTGACCACCGTGTAGAGCACCGCGACCTGGGCCAGGCCGATGCCGGCGGCGGGGAGCCACCCGGCGAGCACGACCCGCCAGCCGGGCGCGCCGGACATCACGTGCCGCCGGTTGACCGGCCGCAACAGCATGTACGTGATCATCGCGCCGACCCAGAGCGCCAGCGACAGGAAGTACGGGGCGAAGCCCACGCCGTACGAGCCGGCCGGGTTCTGCGAGTCGCGGATCAGACCGACCGGGTCGCCGAGCACCTCGGCGCGACTGGCCGCGTCGTCGTACCCGGGAAGTTTCCGTTCGCCGGCGGCGAGCCCGTCGGCGAGCTCGCCCGCGCCGCCCTCCAGCCGGGTCAGCCCGTCGACCAGCCGGTTGCTGCCGCTGCCGAGCTGGGCCAGGCCGCCGTCGAGCTGGCGGGCCCCGCTGGAGAGCCGGTAGAGGCCGCCGCGCAACTGGTTCGCGCCGGTCGACGCGTCGCCGAGCCCGTCGCGGAGCTTGGCGCTGCCCTGCGCCAGCGTGGTCAGCCCACCGGCCAGCTCGTTCACCTTGGCCCGGGCGGAGGCGACGTCGTCGGCCAGGTGCGGTGCGGCGGCGGCCACCTCGCGGGCGGTCCTGGCGACGTCTGTCATCTGCTGGCGCAGCGTGGCCATGTCGGTCTTGTTCAGCGCTGCCACCACTGAGCGCGCCTGGGTGACGGCCCGGTCGGCGGCCGTGCGGGCGGCGGCGAAGTTCGGGTCGTCGGCCAGCTCGGGATGTTCCTTCGCGACCGCGTCGAGCCGGTCGCGGACCTCCTCGGCGGTGGCGACCACCTCGGCGGCCTTGCCGGGTAGCGCGTCCAGCCCGGCGGCGAGCTGCTGCGCGCCGTCGGCGACGAGCGTGGCCGCCTTCTGGATCCGGTCGGCGTTGCGGCGCAGCACCGGCTCGTACCTGTCGGCGGCGGCGTTGACGGTGGCCGCCGCGGCCTTGGTCTCGGTGGCCGCGCGGCCGGCGCCGTCGGCGAGCTGGGCGGCGCCGGTACGCAACTGGTCGAGGCCCTTGGCGAGCTTGTCCGCACCCTGGACCGACTGGTTGAGTCCGCCGGCGAGCTGCCCGGCGCCGTCCTCGGCGTCACCGAGGCCGTCGGCGAGCTGGCCCGCACCCCGCTGGGAGCTGCCGAGCCCGTCGGCGATCTTCCCGGCGCCGTCGGCGGCGCGGCCGGTCTCGGCCTTGGCGTCGGTGAAGCCGATCAGCATCTTGTCGAAGTACGTGGCGGCGGTGCTCTGCGCGGCGGCGGCCCGGATCTCGCTGAACGCCGACCTGGCGAGCAGCCCGGAGAGGTAGTTGGTGGCGTCGTCGTTCACCACCTTCAGCTCGCCCTGCCGGGCCGGGCGGTCCGGTTCCGGGCCGGCGGCGAGGGTGGCGGAGAAGTCCTCCGGAATGGAGAAGACCAGGTGGTAGCGCCCGTCGCGCAGCCCCTTCGTGGCGTCGGCCTGGTCGGTGACGGTCCAGCCGAACACCTTGCGGTCGAGCAGCTTCTCGGTCAGGTCGCGGCCGGCGTGCACCTCGCTGCCGTCACCGGCGGTGGCCGGGCGGTCGGCGTTGACCAGGGCGACCGGGATCCGGTCCATCTTCCCGTAGGGATCCCAGAACGCGTACAGGTAGAGCGCGCCGTAGAGCAGCGGGACGATGGTGAGCACGGCCAGGGCGGCGCGCGGCAGCCGGCCCCGGGTCATCCGGCGCAGCTCGAACAGGGCGAGTCGCAGGACGCTCATGCAGGCACCTCGGCGGGTTCGGTGGGCACGGTCAGGACGGGGATCGGCGGCGCCGGATCGCCGATGCGGTGCACTGTGGCGGCCACTCCGGGTTCGACGGCGCGGGCGCTGGCGACCACGGCGTACCCCTGGCCGGCGAGGCGTTCCAGCGCGCCCCACATCCACTCCCGCTCGGGACGGTCGGCGCCGGCGTCCACGTCGTCGGCGACGATCAGGCTGGGGCCGCCGAGGCTGGCCAGCACCAGGCCGAGCACCTGCCGCTCGACCGGGGTGAGGTCGCGGCCGTACCGGTCGGGGTCCAGGGGCGCGTCGGTGAGTCCGGCACCGGCGATGGCGGCGGCGTAGGCGTCTCGGCGGTAGGCCCGGCGGGCCCGCACCGCCGCCACCGGGACCAGCCGGCGCCGGCGGCGCGGCACCGGGCCGAGCAGCAGCAGGCGTTCGGTGATGTGCTCGGCGACGGTGAGCGTCGGGTCGGGTTCGTGCACGCCCGCCACCTGGCCGAGCGCGGCCGGGCCCCGGCGGCGCAGCTCGCCGTGGTTGTGCGGGAAGCGCCCGGCCAGTGCGAGCAGCAGCGAGGTGCGCCCGCTGCCGGGCGGGCCGGTGACGGCGTGCAGCTCACCGCTCGCGGCGGTGAGGTCGACGTCCCGGTAGACCCAGCCCCGGCGGGTGCGCAGCCCCAGGCCGCTGGCCTCGACGATGTTCATCCCGCTCCCGAATTCTGAACTGACTAGTCAGTATAAAAACATGCCCAGCATAACGCCGGGTGTCCGGTTCGGGACCTCTGGCGGGAGTGATCCTCAGAACAGCACTGTGGCGAGCGTGCCCACCGGGCGGAAGCCGCAGCGCTCGTAGACCCGCCGGGCGGGGAGGTTGAAGTCGTTGACGTAGAGACTCACTGTGGGCGCGACCCGGTCCAGCGCGTCGCGGACCACCGCGGCCATCGCGGCGGTGGCGATGCCCCGGCCGCGCCACTCCGGCGCCACCCAGACGCCCTGCACCTGCGCGGTCCGGCGGGTCACCACGGCAAGCTCCGCCTTGAAGACCACCCGCCCGTCGACGAAGCGGGCGTAGGCGCGGCCGGCGCGCACCAGCTCGGTCACCCGCCGCCGGTAGCCGCGCCCGCCGTCCTCGGCCAGCGGCGACACCCCGACCTCCTCGGTGTACATCGCCACCGCCGCCGGGAACAACCGGTCGACCTCGTTGCCGCGCACCCGGCGCACGTGCGGGTCGGGCGCCACGGCGGGCAGCGCGTCAGTCGCCAGCAGCGGCTGGTTCGGGCGTACGTCCCGAGCCGGTCCCCAGTGCGCGGAGAGGCGGTCCCAGAGCCCGAGCACCGCGTCGGCGCGGCCCACTATCGAGGAACAGAGCCGCTCCTCGGCGCTCAACTGGTCGGCGAACGCGGTCACCGCCGACTCGGACGCGAGCACCGGGGTCAGGTTGCCGCCCAGCCAGCAGATCGACTCCAGGTTGCGGCGGGCGCCGTAGCCGAGGATCCGCGCCTCGGCCCGCCACCAGGCCAGCCCTCGTGCCGCCACCCGCTCGGCGACCTGCGCGCCGGCGTACGGGTCGAGATCGAGCAGCCGCTCGACCGCGCGGCGCTCCGACTCCCCCAGTTGGCGTACCGGCATCGTGAGCACGGTTACCAGCCTGCCAGATCCACCCCGGCACACGCGGCCCGACCGGGCACCCCGCTCAGGCGGCCGGCACCGGCAGCGGCTCGGGTACGGCCGGCCGGGTCCGGGCGGCCCACCGCACCACCGGCGGCACCAGCGCGCCGAGCAGCAGGAAGACCACGCCGAGCACCAGCCAGCCGGGCACGCCCCACCCGATCGCCAGCGTGGTCACCACCACCGGGGCGACCATCGAACCGAGTTGCATGCCCATGCCGTACGCGCCCTGGTACTGGCCGTGCGCGTGCGCCGGGGCCAGGCCGAAGGAGATGCCCCAGCCCGCCGCCGCGTGCCACAGCTCCCCGACGACGTGCACCAGCGCACCGGCCAGCAGCAGCGGCACCGCCGCCGTCACCGGCACGCCGCCACCGGCCGCGAACAGCGCGCAGGCACCGGCGAGCAGGATGCCCGCCCGGCGGGCGGCCCGGCCCGCGCCGGTCAGGTCCTCGGTGCCCCGTGAGGCGCGGACCTGGAACAGGATCACCACCACCGTGTTGACGAGCAGGCAGACGGAGATCAGCCAGTTCGGCGCCGTCGTGTGCCCGGCGATCCACAGCGGCAGGGCGATGTTGATCAGCGAGAAGTGCGTGGACATGAGCCCGTCCAGCACGGTGAAGGCGAGGAACGGGCGGTCCCGCAGCGCGATCAGCCGTGGCCCGTGCGCCGGGGCGGGCATCGGGGGCACCGGCGGGAGCCGCAGCAGCACCGCCGCCGCCAGCACGTAGGTGGCGGCGTCGAGCAGGATCAGCGTGACGTACGCGCCGCGGGTGTCGGCTGCGAGCGCGAACCCGGCCAGCACCGTGCCCACCGAGATCCCGACGTTGGTGACCGCGCGGAGGTAGGCGCGGGTGCGTACCCGCTGGTCGGGCGGGACGGCACCGGCGATCAGCGCGCCCCGGGCGCCCCGCGTGCCCGCGTCGGCGACCGCCATCAGCACACCGACGACCAGGAAGCCGGCGAACGAGCGCACCGCGACCAGCGCGACGGTGCACCCGGCCGAGGCGAGCAGCGCGGCCAGCTGGAGCCCACGCGGGCCGAGGCGGTCGGCGAGGTAGCCCATCGGCGTGCTCGCCACCAGGCTGACCAGCGCGGTGAGCGTGAGCGCCACACCCACCTGGGCGACAGTGAGCCCGACCGACCGGGTGAGGAACAGCGCGCTGGCGGTGAGCCACGTACCCCGCCCCACGGTGTTGACGAGCGTGGAGAGGGCGAGGGTCCGGGACGGGCCCGGCTCAGGAAGCAGACGCACATCGGCAGCCTAACAGTACGTGCGTACGGTTTTCAGCCGAGTTCTGCGGGCGTCTTGTCCCTCTCCGCCATCCGCGCCGAGTCCGAGTGAGCACCGCCGCCGCGACGGCACGCCGGCCGGACGACCGGCGTGCCGTCAGGCGCGGCGCGCGGTGACGAGCAGGTACTCCCAGCGCATCACGCCGCCGTCCAGGTGCCGGGCGGCCAGGTCCGTCAGCGCGCGGTCGAGCCCGGCCGTGCGCTCCGGGTCGCCCGCGTTCGCCCGGTAGACCGCCACCGTGGGGCCGTAGTGGGTGGCGAAGAAGTCCCGGAACTGTCCCGGAGTCGCGAACCGGTTCACCACCACGGCGTCGCGCCCCAGCGTGAGCGCGTCCACCCGGTCGCCGAACAGCTCCCGGACGTGGTCCTCGTCGCCCCAGAGCGGGGGCGGCTGCGCGCCCGGCGGCGGTGGCGGCGCGTACGGCCGCATGGCCGCGAACAACTGGCCCACGAAGCCCTCCGGAGTCCAGTTGACCAGGCCGATCGTGCCGCCCGGCCGGCACACCCGCAGCACCTCGTCGGCGGCGACCCGGTGCCGGGGCGCGAACATCACGCCCACACAGGACAGGACCGCGTCGAACGCGGCGTCGGCGTACGGCAGCGCCTCCACGTCCGCCTCCTCCCAGGCCAGCGTCAGGCCCTCCCGCTCGGCCGACGCCCGCCCGACCGCGAGCAGCTCCGGGGTGAGGTCACTGGCCACCACCTCCGCACCGGCCCGGGCCGCCGGCACCGCCGCGTTGCCGGTCCCGGCCGCCACGTCCAGCACCCGCATGCCCGGCGCCACCCGTGCCGCCCGGACCAGCGTCGCCCCCAACTGCGGGATCACCTGCGCGGCCACGGCGGAGTAGTCGCCCATCGCCCACATCGCGCGGTGCCGGGCCTTCACCCCCGCGTCCCGCTCCCGTTCCTCGATCATCAGTCGCTCCTCACCTGTCGTCTCTGCCAGGGACGCTAGGCAGCGGACGACCCGGCCCCCAGTACGAGATCTGTACCGCTTCCGACAGGCAGCTGGCCGGACCTTCGGGCCGGGCGTAGCGTGCCCGCCATGGGGGCCTCCTACCACCAGTTCTGCCCCGTGGCGAAGGCCATGGAACTGCTCGACGAACGGTGGACGCTGCTCGTGATCCGGGAGCTGGTAAGCGGCTCGGAACGCTTCAACGAGCTGCGCCGGGGACTGCCCCGGATGTCGCCCACACTGCTGTCCCGCCGGCTGCACCAGCTCGTCCGCGCCGGGGTGGTGGAGCGGCGGGTCGACGGCGCCGGCGTGCGCTACGTCCCGACCGCCGCCGGGCGCGAGCTGCGGCCCGTACTGGAGGCGCTCGGCGCCTGGGGCGTGCGCTGGATCGGCGAACTGGGCGACGCCGACCTGGACCCGAAGCTGCTGCTGTGGGACATGCACCGGCACGTCGACCACGACGCGGTCCCGCCGGGGCGTACCGTCGTGCGGTTCCGCTTCCGGGACGTGCCGGCGGCGCAGAGCGACTGGTGGATGGTGATCGCCGGAGGTGAGGCCGACGTCTGCGACGTCGACCCCGGGCACGACGTGACGGTGACCGTCACGGCGGACCTGCGCGCCCTGGTCCAGGTCTGGCTGGGCGACCTGGAGTGGGCCGCGGCGCTGCGCGGCGGCTCGGTGGAGGTCACCGGGCCGGAGGCGCTGCGGCGCGCCGCGCCCGGCTGGTTCACCCTCTCCCCCTTCGCCGCCGTGCCCCGGCCCTGAGACGGCGCGTGCGGCCGTCCCCGAGGGGAACGGCCGCACGGCGACGCGGAAGTGGATCAGTGCACGGTGACTGTGGCGCCGCCGGGCACCAGGTCGCGCAGTTCCTCGGGGATCTCGGCGCCCATCTCGTCGGCGATCCGCAGCGCCTCCTCGATCAGCGTCTCCACGATCTGCGCCTCGGGCACGGTCTTGACGACCTTGCCCTTGACGAAGATCTGGCCCTTGCCGTTGCCCGAGGCCACACCGAGATCGGCCTCCCGGGCCTCACCCGGGCCGTTCACCACGCAGCCCATGACCGCGACGCGCAGCGGCACCGGCAGGCCCTCCAGACCGGCGGTGACCTCCTCGGCCAGCTTGTAGACGTCGACCTGTGCCCGGCCGCAGGACGGGCAGGAGACGATCTCCAGGCCGCGCTCACGCAGGCCCAGCGACTCCAGGATCGCGGCGCCGACCTTGATCTCCTCGACCGGCGGGGCGGACAGCGACACGCGGATGGTGTCGCCGATCCCCTCGGCCAGCAGCGCGCCGAACGCCACCGCCGACTTGATCGTGCCCTGGAACGCCGGGCCCGCCTCGGTGACGCCGAGGTGCAGCGGGTAGTCGCACTTCTCGGCCAGCAGCCGGTACGCGCGGATCATCACCACCGGGTCGTTGTGCTTGACCGAGATCTTGATGTCCCGGAAGCCGTGCTCCTCGAACAGCGAGCACTCCCACAGCGCCGACTCCACAAGCGCCTCGGCGGTGGCCTTGCCGTACTTGGCCAGGAGGCGCTTGTCCAGCGAGCCGGCGTTGACGCCGATCCGGATCGGCACGCCCGCGTCGCCCGCGGCCCGCGCGATCTCCTTGACCTTGTCGTCGAACTGCCGGATGTTGCCCGGGTTCACCCGCACCGCGGCGCAGCCGGCGTCGATCGCCGCGAAGACGTACTTCGGCTGGAAGTGGATGTCGGCGATCACCGGGATCTGCGACTTGCGCGCGATCGCGGGCAGCGCCTCGACGTCGTCCTGCGACGGCACCGCGACCCGGACGATCTGGCAGCCGGACGCGGTCAGCTCGGCGATCTGCTGGAGCGTGGCGTTGACGTCGGCGGTGAGGGTGGTGGTCATGGACTGCACCGAGACCGGCGCGCCACCACCGACCGGCACCGAACCGACCATGATCTGGCGGCTGGCCCGGCGCGGGGCCAGCGGCGGCGGCGGCACGGGGGGCATACCGAGACTGACAGCGGTCACTTCAGGCACTCACCTTGAGAAGAGCGTGATGGGGTTGATGACATCAGCGGTGATGGTCAGCAGCGTGAACGCGCCACCGATCAGGATCACCGCGTACGTGAAGGGCATGAGTTTGAGGTAGTCGACGCGGCCGGGGTCGGTGCGGCCGATGCGCGCGTAGAGCCAGGACCGCGCCCGTTCGAACCAGGCGATGGCGATGTGGCCGCCGTCCAGCGGCAGCAGCGGCAGCAGGTTGAACACGCCGATGAAGAAGTTCAGCGACACGAAGAGCATGAAGAACACCATCCAGGCGTTGTTCTCCACGGCCTCGCCGCCGAGCCGGCTCGCGCCGACCACGCTGATCGGGGTGTCCATGTCGCGCTCGCCGCCGGTGATCGCGTTCCACAACGCGGGCACCTTCTGCGGGATGCGCTGCATGGCGTGGGCCGTCTGCACCGCCATGTTGCCGGTGAAGTCGGCGGTGGCGCCGAACGCGGCGATCGGGCCGTACTCCACCCGGGTCGGGGTGCTGGGCGAGAGCGCCACGCCGAGCGCGGAGACCGACGAGGTGGCCCCCTTCGGGTCGTTCAGCGGCGGGCGCTGCACCGCGGCCAGGTCGACCTTGGCGTCCTGCGACCGGCCGTCGCGCACGAAGGTGACGGTGGCCGTGCCGGGCGGGGTGGCGCGGACCACGTCCTGCATGTCGCCCCAGGTGGAGACCGGCTTGCCGTTCACCGCGGTGATCCGGTCGCCGTCCTTCAGCTGGGCCCGCGCGGCCGGGCTGGCCGGGTCGCCGGACTCGCAGGCGCGCACCTTGTCCACCGTGACGCACGGCGTGAGGGCGACCACCGCCGGCTCGGCCCGGTAGCCGGCCTCGGTGCTGGGGAACTTCGGGTTCGGCAGCCCGACCGACACCGCGATGATCCAGAGCGCGATCAGGGCCAGGGCGAAGTGGGTGATCGAGCCGGCGGACATCACGATCGTCCGCTTCCACACCGGGTAGCGCCACATGGCGCGCTTCTCGTCACCCGGCTCGACGTCGTCGTCCTGCGGCGTCATCCCGACGATCTTGCAGAAGCCGCCGAGCGGGATGCCCTTGACGCCGTACTCGGTCTCGCCCCGCCGGAACGACCACAGCGTCGGGCCGAAGCCGACGAAGTAGCGCGTGACCTTCATCCCGAACGCCTTGGCGGTCAGCATGTGACCCGCCTCGTGCAGGCTCACCGAGATGAGAATCGCCAGGGCGAACAGCACCACCCCGAGCAGATAGCTCATCGAGCTCCTTCCCCCGACCCGACGATGATCTCCTGGGCGTGCGCCCGTGCCCACGACTCGGCGGCGAGCACGTCCTCGACGGTACCCGGTTCGTCGAAATCGGGAGCGTCCTCCAGCACTCGCTGAAGGGTGTCGACGATGCCGAGGAACGGCAGCCGACCCGCGACGAACGCGGCCACGCACTCCTCGTTCGCCGCGTTGTAGATCGCCGGACGGCAGCGCCCGGCCTCACCCGCCGCCTTGGCCAGCGCCACCGCCGGGAACGCCGCGTCGTCGAGCGGGAAGAACTCCCAGGTGTGTGCGGTGGTCCAGTCGACCGCCGCGGCGGCGCCGGGTACGCGGTCCGGCCAGCCGATGCCCAGCGCGATGGGTAGCCGCATGTCCGGCGGGCTGGCCTGGGCGAGCGTGGAGCCGTCGGTGAACTCGACCATCGAGTGGATCACCGACTGCGGGTGGACCATCACCTCGATGTCGGCGTACGGCACGTCGAACAACTCGTGCGCCTCGATCACCTCCAGCGCCTTGTTGACCATCGTGGCGGAGTTGATCGTGACGACCGGGCCCATGTTCCAGGTCGGGTGCGCCAGCGCCTGCTCCGGCGTGACCGCTGTCAGCTCGTCGCGCCGCCGCCCCCGGAACGGGCCGCCGCTGGCGGTGACCACCAGCCGCCGCACCTCGCCCCGGGCACCGCCACGCAGACACTGCGCCAGCGCCGAGTGCTCACTGTCAACAGGAACGATCTGGCCGTGACCCGGATGTCGCGAGAGCGCGGCCCTGACCAGCGGGCCGCCGGCCACCAGGGACTCCTTGTTGGCAAGCGCGAGGGTACGCCCGGCGTGCAGCGCGGCCAGCGTCGGCGGCAGGCCCAGTGAGCCGACCACGCCGTTGAGGACCACGTCGCACGGCCACTGCGCCAGCTCGGTCATCGCGTCCGGACCGGCCAAAATCTTGGGCAGCTTGAAGTCGCCGGTGGCCCAGCCACGCCGGCTCGCCTCCGCGTAGAACGCGAGCTGGAGATCCTGCGCGGCGGACGCGCGGGCCACGCCGACCGCCTCCACGCCCAGCTCCAGGGCCTGCGTGGCGAGCAGTGCCACGTTGCCGCCACCCGCGCCCAGCGCTACCACCCGGAAGCGGTCCGGGTTGCGCTTGACGATGTCGATGGCCTGGGTGCCGATCGAGCCGGTCGAACCGAGCAGCACGAGATCTCGGGGAGTGGTCACCGGCCCATTGTTCCCCAGCGCCTCACCCCGGTTCGTCCCGGAGTGCCCGGCGGCATGATCGACTCCACTTCACCGAGGTGGCGGCATCAGCGGCGCCGCGATGCCACCACTTCGGCGAATCGGTGTTGATCACGCCTGGGGTGCCTCCTCGTCGAGCAGGTCGGCCGGATCGACGCTGAACTCGAACGGCTCCCGCATCACGAACGTCGTACCGGCCGCCGCAGCCGCCAGCGGCCGGTACTCACCCTCAGCCAGTTCGTAGAGGGCGAGCGCCGGCACCCGGTTGCGCAGGTCGACCCGGAGGAAGTACGGCACACCGGCGGCCGCGTACTCCCGTGGCCGGTCGATCACGTCCTTGCGCCGGCTGCCGGGCGACACGATCTCACCGAGGAGCACGGCCTGGCCGATGTCGACGGCGGATCGACCACCGCCCGAGGACCGCAGCACGGCGATGTCGGGGATGAACAGATCCTTGCCGGAAACCAGGTTGATCTCGGGGTAGACCCAGAGCCCGCTGCGCCGGGCGGCCCGGTGCAGCCGATACGGCAACTCGCGTTCGACCGACTGATGGTCGATGCCGGCATGTGGTGTCACGATCACGCTTCCGCTCAGGACCTCGACCTTCGGGCCGTTGGTCTCCGGTAGGAGATCGAGAGCGAGCTGCGCGGTCCAGGGCTCGTCGCGCCAGCGGAGCACGTCGAACGACGGCTCGGCCGGCTGCGGCGCCGGCTCGGGCGCGAATGCGGCCTGGGCCATCAGGCTCACCCCCTCAGCGGGTAATCGTGCTACCACTCACCCTAGCGGCGCTGTCCCGTTCCGCCCTGCTCGCACACGTTGTCCGTCCCCTCCCGGCCATCACCACCGCGTACACCCTCGGGGTGCCGTTGGCGAACTCGCGCGCCCACAGGCCCCACCGGCCGGCGTACGGCGCCCAGCGCTCCCGCCACAGCCGACCCGATCGCGCGCCTCGTCCGGGTCGGTCATCCGCCCGTGGCGCACGTGCGGCTGGCGCTGCAGGACGAGGCTACGGAGACACGATCGTCCTGTCGGGCGCGGTGAGGTGCTCCAGGTGCCCCAACGGCAGGTGCGGGGGCTGCCACTCCAGGAACATCGCGGTGGCGTCGTCGTCGAGCTGGTCCTGCTGGTAGGCGAGGACGGCGCGCACCAGCCGGCGCATCGTCTCGGGGCTGGGCAGCCGGTCGTTGAGGGCACGCTCGACGAAGTCGACAAGTCGGTCCAGCCCGAACCGTTCACCGTCGTCGCCCCGGGCGTCGGTGATGCCGTCGGTGTAGGCGAGGACGCGGTCGCCCGGGTGTAGCGCCTCCTCGTGCGCCCGCGGACGCCGCGTCGACAGGTTGCCCAGCCCGAGCGGCAGCGCGGTCGGCCCGGGCAGTGCCCGGACGGCCTTGCCGTCCCGCAGCAGCATGGCGCCGGGGTGGCCGGCGTTGATGATCCGCAGCAGGCCGGTCCGCCGGTCGAGTTCGGCGAGCAGCGCGGTCGCGAACATGCCGGGGTGTTCGGAGCGGACCCACCTGTCGATGCTGATCGCCGTGTCGATCAGGTCGAGACCGGTGCGCCGGGCGTTGCGGTACGCGCTGACCACGAGCGAGGCCATCGCGCTCGCCTTGATCCCGTGCCCGCAGGTGTCGAAGAGCCCGACGCTGAGCACGTCGCCGTTGAGCGCGTAGTCGAAGATGTCCCCGCCGACGTCGTAACACGGTTCGAGAACGGCGGTGACCACCAGGTCGTCCGTCGCGAAGGTCAGCGGCGGCAGCAGCCCCCACACGATCTCGGCGGCGACCTGCATCGGCAGGCGGCGGCGGATCCGTTCCACGACGTCGCCGTAGAGCCGGCGGCTCACCAGGACCTGGGCGACGGCGACCGCCACCTCCCAGGCCGGCCGGTCCAGCGCGGGGTCGCCGGCGCGCGACGACACGATCTCCAGCGCGCCCAGCCGTTCGCAGCCGAGCAGCAGTGGCACCCAGAGCCGGTCCGGGTGGTCGGGAGCGCGCTGCACCTGGAGGCCGGTGAACGCCCGACCGGCCAGCGTCGTCTCGATCGTGAGCTCGTCCCGAGGCGCGCCCGCGCCGACCAGGGGTACGAGCGAGGACTGTGTGTAGTCGGCCAGGTAGATCACCATGTCGGTGGCCCCGATGGCGGGAGCGACCCGGTTCACCAGGAGCGACAGGTCGTCCGGACCACCCCGGGCGGCGTTGAGGTGCAGCCAACGCGCCGCGTCGCCACCGTCGACCATCCGCGCCTCCCCCGTGTCTCCACCACCGTAGGAGGCCGAGGGCGAACTGCCAACGGCGCGGCTCAGGTCGGGCGTTCCAGGACGAACGTCTCCAGTTCGGCACCGCCGTACCAGTCGGTGCGCACACCCACGTGCGTCATGCCGAGCCGCCGCGCCACCGCCATCGACGGGTCGTTCCCGGCCATCACCACCGCGTACACCCTCGGGGATCCGGCGGCGAACTCGCGTTCCAGCACCGCGCGGGCCGCCTCGGTCGCGTAGCCGTTGCCCTGGGCGTCCGGGTGCAGATGCCAGCCGACCTCGATGTCGTCGGTCAGGGTGACGCCGTCACGTCCCGGCAGCGGCTTGAGCAGGACGCTCCCCGCCACCGGCCCACCGGCGCGCGGCTCGACCGCCCACAGACCCCAGCGACCGGCGTACGGCGCCCAACGCTCCCGCCACGACCGGACCCGCTCGCACGCCTCGGCCGGGTCGGTCATCCGGCCCTTGCCGCCGCCCAGCCAGCGCATCACCTCGTCCCGGGAGTAGATGTCGTAGACCCGGGCCAGGTCGTCCGGCGACTCGGTCCAGTCGCGCAGCACCAGCCGGTCGGTCGTGGCGATCGTCATGCCGCCGGATCGTAATGCGTGGCGCGGTGCCGTACGGGGAACGACAGGGCGATGGGCGACGGGTGGGAGCGGACGAAGCGGATCACGGCTGCGGCGTTCCGGCCGGTCCGCGGCCGGGACCTGTCCCTGCACGCCGCCGCGATCACCTTCTACGGCGCGATCGCCGTGGTGCCGGTGGCGCTGCTGGCGATCTGGCTGACCGGGCTGCTCGCCGGGGCGGACCGGGTGCGGCGGCTGACCGGGTACGCGATCGACACGCTGCCCACCGAGATCGGCGCGAACCGGGCGGTGGCCGCGCTCGTCGAGGCCGGGCTGGGGCTGACCCCGCTGCTGGCGCTGGCCTCGCTGCTGCCCGCCTCGCTGTACGGGGAAGGGCTGCGCCGCGCGTTCGTCTCGGTGGCCGAACCGCGCGCCGAGTCCGGTGCGCTGGTCGGCTGGCGGGGCCGGCTGCTGCTGCTCCCGCTGCTGGCACCGGCCCCGGCGCTGCTGCTGTCGATCCTGCTGGCGCTGCCGCTGACCACCCGGCTGGTACGTCAGGGCGGCTGGCTCGGCGCGCTCGGCGTGGTGTTGTCGTTCCTGGCGGTGTGGCTGGTGCTCACACCGGTGCTGATCTGGGTGTTCCGGGTGGTCGGCCCGGCCTCGCCCGACTGGCTCTCCACAGTCGGCCTGGGCTCGTTCACGGCGGCGAACCTGTCCGGCTTCCTGCACGGCTTCGTGCTGTTCTGCTCGCTGCCGCTGGACCTGGGGGTGCCGTTCGGCGGCTTCGACGAGATCGGCGGCGGCGTGGCGGTGCTGCTCTGGCTCTACCTGTTCCACGTGATCGTGCTGTCCGGCTACTCGGCCACGCTGGCGGCGAGCCGGTGGCGGGCCACCCGGGCGGCGGCCCGCGCCTGACGACTGCGGTCAGCGCCGGAACGGGCCGCGCACCTCGTACGTGATGCCGCCGGTGCCGGCCCGGGCGCCGCTGGTGCCGCGTTGCGAGGAGAAGTAGAGCCGGCTGCCGTCCGGGGAGAACGCCGGACCGGTGATCTCCGACTCGGACTGCCCGAGCAGCCGCAGGAACGGAGCCACCACACCGGCCGGCGTGATCACGTTGATCTCCATGTTGCCGCCGTCCTCGGCCACGTAGAGGTCACCGCCCGGGGTGCCGGTGATGTTGTCCACCCCGGTCAGGGGCGCGGCACCGGCCGGCACCAGCGAGTCGTCGTACGCGAGGTCGAGCCGCTGGTTCGCCGCGTCGTACGCCCACACCCGGTTGTCGCCCTTCGTCGTGAACCAGCAGGTGCCGTCGGCGTACCAGCAGCCCTCGCCGCCGTCGAACTCCTGCGCCGCGCCCACCTGGTAGCGGGTGGGCACCGGGAACCCGTCGCGGTCCGGCAGGTCCCGCCAGGTCACCGGCCCGGTCACCTGGCCGTCCGGGGCGCAGAGCACCTGGACCTTGCCGGTACGCAGGTCGCCCCAGGTGTCCGGCACGAAGCGGTAGAAGCAGCCGTCCGGCTCGTCCTCGGTCAGGTAGACCACCCGCCGCACCGGGTCGCAGGCCGCCGCCTCGTGCTTGAAGCGGCCCATCCGGGTCCGCTCCTCGCCGGAGCGGCCGCCCTCCGGCCACGTCTCGAACACCCGGCCCAGCGGCACCTCCTCGCAGGACAGCCACGTCCCCCACGGGGTCGGCCCGCCGGCGCAGTTGACGTTCGTGCCGCCGAGGATCCGGTACGCGGCGGCGATCGTGCCGTCGGCGGCGAACCGCACCGCCGAGGCACCGCCGACGAGCGGGACCTCCGAGTTGGAGACGTAGATCCAGCCGTCGCCGGACGGGAAGCACGCGCCGCCGTCGGGCGCCGGGTGCCAGGTGTACGAGGTGCCGGCGACCCGCTGCCCGGAACGCGCGATCACCCGGCTGGTAAAGCCCGCCGGCAACTGGAGGCCGTTGGCGTCGGCGGCGAGCAGGTCGCCGTACGGGCCGGCGCCGGGCTGGGCGGGCTGGGCCGGGGCGGCCGCGGCGGCCCAGAGACCACCGGCGAGAGCGGCGGCGCCACCGGCGGCGGTGGCACGCAGGACGGTACGACGATCCATCGGGGGGTGACCTTCCCGGAGGCGGTGGGTGTCTCCTCGACGGTAGAACGGAAACGCATCGACCGCTGCCACTACAGGGTGAACGACTGGTGACGGCGCTCCGGGGTCAGAGGCTCTCGACGTACCGCTTGGCGTCGGCCAGCGACATGTGCGTGTGCTCCCGTACCACCTTGATCGCCTGGATCTTCTTCCCCCGGTGCAGCAGCCGCGCGGCCTCGGCCCGCACCGCCTCGTCGACGCCCTTTCCGGGCGCCGGGGCGCCGGGCGGCCAGGTGCCGCCGGCCGCCAGCGCGTCCACCGCCCGCTTCGCGTCCAGCAGCGACAGCCCGGTCTGCTCGCGCATCACCTTGACCGCCTCGACCTGACGACCCGCGTGGATCAGGCGGAGCACCTCGGCCTGCCCGTCGCCGGCCGGGCGGTCCGGGGCGACCAGGTCCCGGGGACGATCGCGCCGCAGCACGAGCAGGAGGAGGAGCACCACCACGACGAGCGCCACCGCGAGCGCGACCTGGACAGCCGGGGACATGCCGGGAACGGTAGCGCCCCGCCGCGAGCCCTCCCGCCGGGGTCCCGCCGCAGTTACGCTCCGATCCTATGAGCGACGCGAGTGAGCTGCCGTCCCGCGCCGACGTCGTGGTGGTCGGCGCCGGGCACAACGGCCTGGTCTCGGCGATCCTGCTGGCCCGCGCCGGCCTGGACGTGCTGGTGCTGGAGGCGTCCGGCGTGATCGGCGGGGCGACCCGCACCGAGAACCCGTTCCCGAAGGTGCCGGGGCTGCGTCACTCCACCGGGTCGTACCTGCTCGGGCTGATGCCACCGGAGCTGCTGGCCACGCTGGACGTGAGCATCCCGGTGCTGCGCCGCGACCCGCACTACTTCCTGCCCACGCCGGGCGGGCTCGGCTCGCCGTACCTGCTGGCCGGCAGCGACGTGGCGGCGAGCCGGCGGCAGCTCGCGGAGATGTTCTCCCCCGCCGACGTCGCCGCCGACGACGCGCTGCACGCCGAGCTGGCCCAGCTACGGGAGGACCTCGCCCCGGCGTGGCTGGCCGAGCCGCTGCCGGTCGAGGAGACCGCCGAACGCTACGTGCGGCCAGCGCTGCGGCGGGTCTTCGTCGACCTGGTGCGCGGCTCGGTCGCCGACCACCTGGCCCGCTTCGACTTCCGCTCCGAGCTGCTGGTCAGCATGTACGCGGTCACCGACGGCCTGTCCGGGCTCAACGCCGGGCCGGACGACCCCGGCACCGGGCACAACTTCCTGGTGCACAACATGTGCCGGCTGCCGGGCGCGGACGGCACCTGGATGATCACCCGGGGCGGCATGGGCACGGTGTCCCGCACGTTCGCCGAGGCCGCCGTGCGCGCCGGGGCGCGGATCGTGGCCGACGCGCCGGTCACCGCGATCCGGCTGGCCGGAGGCACCGCCGCCGGGGTGACGCTCGCCGACGGGCGGGAGGTGGACGCCCCGGTGGTGCTCGGCGCGTGTGACCCGTACCGGCTGATGGAGCTGCTGCCCGACGGCGCGCTCCCGGCGGAGCTGGGCGCGCGGATGGCGGCAGTCCGCCGCCCCGGCACCACACTCAAGCTCAACCTGGCGCTGACCGGGCTGCCGCGCTTCTCCTGCCTGCCGGAGGACGCGCCGAGCCCGTTCGGCTCGACCATCCACCTGCTGCCCGGCTCGGCGTCGCTGGTCGGCGACGGCGGCGAGTCACCGATGGCCGCGCTGCGCGGCATGTGGGCGGACGTGCGGGCCGGACGGCTGCCGGACGAGCCGACGATCGAGTGGTACCTGCACACCACTGTCGACCCGTCGCTGTCCGACGACGCCGGGCACCACTCGTCGGCGCTGTTCGTGCAGTCGGTCCCCTACGAGCTGGCCGGCACCACCTGGGAGGCCGCGCTGCCCGGCTACGTCGAGCGGCTGATCGCGATCTGCGAACGGTACGCCCCGGGCGCCGGTGACCTGGTCGCGGACGCGGTGCCGCTGCCGCCGCCGGGCATCGAGGCGCACTTCGGCATCACCGGCGGGCACATCCACCACGTCGACAACACGGTGTCGTTCACCGACCGGATGCCGTACGCGACCGGTGTGGACGGCGTGTACGCGGGCAGCGCCGGCTGCCATCCGGCGGGCAGCGTGATCGGCGCGGCCGGGCACAACGCGGCCCGCCGCATCCTCGCCGACCTGGGTTGAGTCCTCCCGGCCGTCGGGCGCCTCCTGGCCGGCGGACGGCGGCGGCGGAAACCGTCAGACGGCCGCTTCCCCGGCCGGCGCCGGGGTCTCCGCGTCGGCGCGGTGCGCGCGGATCTTGTGCCCGACGCTGGTCAGGCAGCGCCCGCTGGCCAGGTCGAACTTCCAGCCGTGCAGCTGGCAGGTGAGCTGGTCACCCTCGACGATGCCGAACCGGCTCAGGTCCGCCTTCAGGTGCGGGCAGCGCCGCTGCACCACCCAGCCGTCGAGCGTGATGTCCTCGGCGTCGACCGCCCGCTCGTGCTCGTCGTACCAGCCCTCTGCGTACTGGAGGCGCTCCTCGGACAGGCACTTGAAGAAGGCGTAGACGAACTCGTTGTACTGGCCGATGCGGGCCGCGGAGAAACGGCAGGAGAGGAAGAGCGAGTTGACCCAGTCCACCTCGCCGATGTGCAGCAGGTGCTCGATCAGCGCCCGCTCGGTACGGAAGCGGTAGCGGACCTTCTCGTCCGCGTACGGCCGGACCTCCTTGCCCGGGAAGTCCACCACGATGGATTCAATGGTCTCTCCGCCTGTGCCGTCAGTGCCGACCAGGTCGAAGCGGACCGGCCCGCCGACGCCCTTGGCCAGGTAGATCGACTCGTCGAGCAGCGGCTCGATCCGGCGCTTCATCTCGCCCAGCACGTCCACCTCGGGGTGCCGCCAGGACGCCTTCTCGGCCTCGATGATCGGGCGCTTGCGCTCCCGCATCTCCTCCAGGTGGGCGACCTTGTTCGCGAAGAACTCCTCCACCGGCACCGGGTGCGTGGTGGTCGCGCCCTCGGTGGTGATCTCCGAGACGCTGCCGGGCAGCAGCACGACGCCGTTGGTGCCGCCGACCTTGGCGTACTCCGACAGGAACACCGACTGGTCGGGGAAGATGTTGCCCTCGTCGCCGAAGATGTCGTTGAACTGCCACAGCTCGTCGTCGAGGAAGCACGGCGGGCCGGCGATCGGGAAGACGTGGTCGGCCTTCAGGTCGTCGATGTAGCGCCAGGTGCGGTCGAACTGCCGGTCCCGCTTCTGCTTCCCGAACGCCGTCTTCGCCGCCTGCGGCAGCTCGTAGACCATCGGGTACCAGATCGCGCCGGAGAACTGGAGCATGTGCGCGTGCACGTGGCCGAGCTCGGCGAACACGGTCAGGTCGGTCGGGCGGGCGTCGTTCTGGTTGAGCAGCCGGACGCCGTCGTACTCGACCCAGAGCGAGGAGTCGCCGATCGGGCCGTCGGTCGGGCTGGTCAACGCCTGAATCATGATCTTCAGGCCGCCGGGCAGCTCCACCACCTGCTCGTTCGGGGCCTTGAGGAACTTCGTGAAGCCCAGCTCCCGGAACTCGTCCTCCATCTCCGAGGTGGGGAACTCGGGCAGCAGGACGGTGGCGTCCTTCGACACGAAGTCGCGCAGGTGCTTCGCGTCGAAGTGGTCCCGGTGCAGGTGCGACACGTACAGGTAGTCGACCTGGCCGAGCGTGGCCCAGTCGAGCTGGGAGTTGTCCGGGAAGGGGAACCACGAGGCGAAGTAGGCGGGGTTGACCCACGGGTCGCACAGGATGCTGCCCGCGGCCGTGTCGATCCGCATGCTGGCATGCCCCGTACCGGTCACTCGCACCGCAGTCCTCCTCAAAAAGGCATCAGGTGTACGTCAAGACGCTACCGGAGGCAGTGTGCTCGCCGTTCCGCGACGCCGGTAGTGGCCTTCCGCCCCGACCGGGACGGGACCAACGACCCGGGCCGGCCGGACGGTCCGCTGTCGCCCGCCCGGGTCATCCCCGGCACAGGAGGTCGGACCCTGCGCCGGGCCCGGTTACCGGCGTGCCAGACTGATCGGAGATCCGATCGCGAGGGAAGGACCGACAGTGGCAGGAGACGAGCCGGTAACCGCGCCAGATCAGCACAAGCCCGGACACCGCAAGTCCGGACGGATCGGTGCGGTGCTGTCGGCGTTGGCCTTGGTTCTGATGGCGTTCTGCGGGATCGAGGAAGGCCGGGTGGAGCACATCTGGCTGTTCGGGATCGCCGGGCTGCTGATCGCCATCGTCATCGGCGACGCCGTGCTGCGCCGCAACGGCCTGCGGTCCTGACGCGCGGCGCCCACGGTAGTGCGCGAAGGGCCCGCCCCCTGTCCGGGGGGCGGGCCCTTCGTCGTCTCGTGACCGCCGTCAGCGGCCGAGCAGGATGTCCTGCACGTCCTTGAGCGCGGCGTCGACCTCGGCCTCGAAGTAGCCACCGGGCACCAGCCCGAAGCGCAGCGTGTCGAGTTCCTTCGGGCTCACCGGCATCGGGTTGCGCCCCTGCATGCCCCCGAGCAGCGTCTCGAAGAACCGGTCGACCTGGTCCGGGTCGTACCCGCTGCCGAACCGGCGGACCTGGAAGCTGCGCCGGATCTGGTCGACCCGGTGCAGGTCGCTGCCGGGCGGGCCGGCCATCGGCGGACCCACCATCGGCGGACCGGCGACCGGCGGACCCACGAGCGGCGGGCCGGTCATCGACGGGCCCGGGCCGTAGCCGTGGTCCGGCGGACCGTAACCCGGGTCCGGCGGGCCGTAGCCGGGCTCGGGAGCGCCATAGCCCTGCTGCGGCAGCGCGGGCGGACCACCAGGGCCACGACCACGCAGCTCGCGCTCGGGCATGCGGATCTCGGCGGTCATGTCGGCCCGTCCCCGCCGGCCGGCCTCGAACCCGTCGAAACGGTCCTCCGGGCCGCCGTACCCACCGGGACCGCTGTCCGGCGGGCCGTATCCACCAGGGCCGCTGTCCGGACCGTACCCACCGGGACCCTTGTCCGGGCCGTAGCCACCGGGACCGTTGTCCGGGCCGTACCCACCGGGGCCGTTGTCCGGGCCGTAGCCGCCCGGGCCGGGCGGCAGGCCGCGCGACGGCGGACCGCCGTGCCCCATCGGCGCACCCGGGCCCATCGGGCCGGGGCCACCCGGGCCACGCGGGCCGTCGTAGCCACCGCGCGGGCCGTCGTAGCCACCGGCGAACGCGCCGGTCGGCTCGTCGTAGCGGCTGCCGTAGCGGTCGGCGGGCGGGCCGGGCTGGACCGGCATCTGCCGGGGCGGCATCGGCGGCTGCGGCACCGGCGACATGCCCCGGTCGTCGCGCATCGGCGGGCCCATCCGGTCGGCCATCCGGGGGTCGCCACCGCGCCCGGCCGGTGCGCCACCGCGCTCCTCCAGCTCGGCGAGCTGCCGCTCGACCCGGTCGAGGTGCAGGTCGACCTGCCACTCGTCGTAGCCGTTGAACCGGACCCGGAAGACGACGTCGTGGACCTCCTGGGAAGCCACGGGCGCGCCGACCGGCTGGCCTTCGAGTGTCGCCTCGACCCGGTCCAGGAAGGCGTCGACCTCGTCGACCTTGTAGCCCCGGCGGAGCGCCTTACGCCGGAAACGCTGACCCTGACTCGCCACTATGTCTCCTGGTCTCGTACCGCTACGCCGTTGCCGCGCGTGAGTCGCCGTCCGTGTCCTCGGCGGCGGCGAGCTGCCCACAGGCCCCGTCGATCTCGCGTCCCCGGGTGTCGCGCACCGTGGTCGACACACCGGCGGCGCGCAACCGCCGGACGAACTCCCGCTCGACCGGCTTCGGGCTGGCGTCCCAGCGGCTGCCCGGGGTCGGGTTGAGCGGGATCAGGTTCACGTGGGCCAGCTTGCCGGCCAGTAGCCGCCCGAGCAGATCGGCTCTCCACGGCTGGTCGTTCACGTCCTTGATCATCGCGTATTCGATGGACACGCGACGTCCCGTCGTGGCCGCGTAGTCCCACGCCGCGTCCAGCACCTCGGACACCTTCCAGCGCTGGTTGACCGGGACGAGTTCGTCGCGCAGCTCATCATCGGGGGCATGCAGCGACAACGCAAGGGTCACCGAGAGGTCTTCGCTGGCCAGTCGGCGGATCGCCGGCACCAGGCCGACTGTCGAGACGGTGATGTGCCGCTGCGACAGGCCCAGCCCCTCCGGCGCCGGGGCGACCAGCCGGCGGATCGCCGCCACCACCCGCGAGTAGTTGGCGAGCGGCTCGCCCATGCCCATGAACACCACGTGCGACAGCCGCGGCGGGGACCCGGCCACCACGCCGGAGGCGGCCACACCGGCCAGGTAGACCGCCTGGTCGACGATCTCGGCGGTGGACAGGTTGCGGGTCAGCCCGGCCTGGCCGGTGGCGCAGAACGGGCAGGCCATGCCGCAGCCGGCCTGGCTGGAGATGCAGACCGTCACCCGGTCCGGGTAGCCCATCAGCACGCTCTCCACCAGCGAGCCGTCGTGCAGCCGCCAGAGCGCCTTGCGGGTCGCGCCGTCGTCGCAGGCCAGCTCGCGCACCGGGGTGAGCAGGTTGGGCAGCAGCGTGCCGGCCAGCCGCTCCCGGGTCGCCGCCGGCAGGTCGGTCATCCGCTCCGGGTCGCGCACGAGGCGGCCGAAGTAGTGGTTGGAGACCTGCTTGGCGCGGAACGCCGGCTCGCCCAGCTCGGCGACGAGCGCCTGCCGGCCGGGCAGGTCCAGGTCGGCGAGGTGGCGGGGAGGCATCGAGGGCCGGCGGCCGCGGGCGTCGGGGTCTACGGAGATCAGCGGGAGACTCGTCATGGCGCGTCCAGTCTGACACGCTCCCGCCCGGACGCACCCGTCCGTACGTGTCGAATCGCCCCCGGCCGGCCGGGCCGCCCCGGCTCGACGCCGTGATTCATGCCTCAGCCCGTCACCGGGACGAAGACCGCGAGCAGCAGGTACGCCACCGGCACGGCGAACAGGATCGAGTCGAGCCGGTCCATCAGGCCGCCGTGCCCGGGCAGCAGGTTGCTCATGTCCTTGACGCCGAGATCCCGCTTGATCATCGACTCGGCGAGGTCACCGAGCACCGCCGCGACCGAGATCGCCATCCCGAACAGCGCACCCCACCAGGGGGCCACGTCGAACAACGCCCAGAGCAGCGCCGCGCTGCCCGCCGCCGCGGCGGTCACCGAGCCGGCGAAGCCCTCCCAGGACTTCTTCGGGCTGATCGTGGGAGCCATCGGGTGCTTGCCGAACGACACGCCAGCGGCGTACCCGCCGGTGTCGGAGAGCACCACCGCCGCCAGCGTCACCAGCACGCGCAGGGCCCCGTCGCCCGGCGCCGCCGCGAGCATGGCCGCGAACCCCGCGAGGAACGGCACGTACACCGCGATCAGGGTGGCCGCGGTGAGGTCACGCTGGTAGTCACCGGGCCCGTCGCCCAGCCGCCAGATCATCGTGCCCAGCACCGTGACCAGCAGCCCGAGGCAGAGCGCGTCGGGCCCCGCGTACCAGGCCAGACCCACTGTGATCACGCCACCGGCGACGAGCGGCGCCAGCGGCGGGTGGGCGCCGCTGCGGCGCACCGCGCGGGCCATCTCCCAGATGCCGATGCCCACCGCGGTCGCGAGCACGGCGAGGAACGCCGGCATGAAGAAGAACAGCGGCACCACGACCGCCGCGCCGAGGGCCACCCCGACACCGATCGCCGCCGGCAGGTTGCGCCCCGCCCGGGACGTCTTCGGCGCGACGGTCGGCGGACGCTCCGGGCTCGCCCGCCGCCGCCCCCGGCCCCGGCGACCGGCCGGCGGCTCGGGCTCGGGCACCGGCGCGGGCTCGTCGCGTACCGCCGGGATCTGGTCGGTGGGCTCGTCCCGCACCGGCGCGATCTGCGCGGTCGGGTACTCGTCGTCGCGAGCGGGCTCACCCCACGGGCCGTCGTGCTCCGGCCCGGTGGGCCGCCCACGGTCGCCGGCCGGCGGTCCGTCGTACCGGCCCGGGCCGTCGTGGTGCCGCGAGGTCGTCGGGTACGCCCCGGCGTACGTCTCCGTACCCGGGTAGGTGTCCGGGCGGGCGTAGGTGTCCGGCTCGGCGGGTGAGGTGTGCGCGGCCGGGCCGGGTCGCCAGGGACCGGGCTCCAGGTCGGTGTCCGGCCAGGGCAGGGCCGGGGCGGCCGGGCGGTCCCAGCCGCGCGGCTCGGTGCTGCCGTAGGGGTCGGGGTGGGACATCACGCACCGGCAGCCGGTACGAGAGCCACCACATGACGCAAGACCAAGACCATCCCCTACCGGCGTGAGACTTCCTGTTTACCGACCGACGGCCGGGCGACTCCCGCCGTTCACCCCGTGGTGGTCGGGAATCGTGCCGAGCCTACTGCACCCGCCGGAGCGCCGAGGGTGTGCGCCGCCGGGCACGACGACGGCACCGGGCCGCCGCCCCGACGGGCGACGGCGGCGCGGTGCCGTGCGAGGTACGCGGGTGCTCAGACCTCGAGCAGCTCGCTCTCCTTGTGCTTGACCAGCTCGTCGACTCCTGCGACGAAACGGTGGGTCAGGTCGTCCAGTTCCTTCTCCGCGCGCCGGCCCTCGTCCTCGCCGACCTCGCCGTCCTTGACCAGGCGGTCCAGCTCCTCCTTGGCCTTGCGGCGGATGTTGCGGACGGCGACCTTGGCCTCTTCGCCCTTCTGCCGGGCGACCTTGATCATCTCCCGGCGCCGCTCCTCGGTCATCTGCGGCAGGACGATGCGGAGCTGGTTGCCCTCGTTGTTCGGGTTGGCCCCGAGGTCCGAGTCGCGGATCGCCTTCTCCATGGCGCCCAGCTGCGAGTTGTCGTACGGCTTGATGATCACCATGCGGGGCTCGGGCACCGCGATGGAGGCCATCTGCGGCAGCGGGGTCGGGCTGCCGTAATAGTCGATGACGATCCGGGAGAACATGGCGGCGTTGGCGCGTCCGGTACGGATCCCGCCGAACTCCTCCTTGGCGTGCTCGATGGCACGCTCCATCTTCTCCTCCGCCTCGAGGAGGGTGTCGTCGATCACCGGTCTCCTCGCCTCCTTCTGTCGCTCGTCGGGTGTGGTGCGGGTGCTGCCGTGGCAGAGAGGGACCGTTGCCGGTCCGGCGGGCCGGTCAGGCCGTGATCAGGGTGCCGATCTTCTCACCGCCGACGGCGCGGACGATGGTGTCGTCGCCCTGCGCGCCGAAGACCAGCATCGGCAGGCCGTTCTCCATGCAGAGGCTGAACGCGGCGGCGTCGGCCACCCGCAGGTTACGGCGCAGCACCTCGGAGAAGGTGATCGAGTCGAGCTTGCTCGCGGTCGGGTCGATCCGGGGGTCGGCGGTGTAGACCGCGTCCACGCCGTTCTTGCTCATCAGCACCACGTCCGCGCGGATCTCCAGCGCCCGCTGGGCGGCCACCGTGTCGGTGGAGAAGTACGGCATGCCGGCGCCCGCGCCGAAGATGACCACGCGGCCCTTCTCCAGGTGCCGGATCGCGCGCAGCGGGATGTACGGCTCGGCGACCTGGGCCATGGTGATCGCGGTCTGCACCCGGGTCTCGATGCCCTCCTTCTCCAGGAAGTCCTGGAGGGCCAGGCAGTTCATGACCGTGCCGAGCATGCCCATGTAGTCGGCGCGGGCCCGGTCCATGCCGCGCTTCTGCAGCTCGGCGCCGCGGAAGAAGTTACCGCCGCCGACCACCACGGAGACCTGCACGCCGCGGCGCACCACGGTGGCGATCTGCCGGGCGATGCCCTGCACGACGTCGGGGTCGACGCCGATCGCGCCGCCGCCGAAGACCTCGCCGGAGAGCTTCAGCACCACCCGGCGGGACCGACCGGGCGGAGGTGCGGTCGGATCCTCCACCGCCAGGTTCCGGTCACTCACAACCTGCGTCATCCGCCCCGCCCCTTCTCCCCGCGCATCACGCGGTGTCGCGTACGTGCCCCTGCCGACCCTATGTGACGAGGAGGCCGCGGTGCCTGTCGCGTACACCGGCGGCCTCCTCGTCAACGTCTCCCCTGTGCCCGGGCCGGACGGCCCGGCGCGGCGGCTCAGGCCTGGCCGACCTCGAACCGCAGGAAGCGCGTCACCTCGATGCCGGCGTCGGCCAGCACCTGCTTGACGGTCTTCTTGTTGTCGGCGACCGACGCCTGCTCCAGCAGGACGAAGTCCTTGAAGAAGGCGTTGACCCGGCCCTCGACGATCTTCGGCAGCGCCGCCTCGGGCTTGTTCTCCTCGCGGGCGGTCTGCTCGGCGATGCGCCGCTCGGACTCGACGGTCTCGGCCGGCACCTCGTCGCGGGTGAGGTACTTCGGCCGCATCGCGGCGATCTGCATGGCCACGGCGCGCGCGTCGGCGTCCGCCGCCTCGTCGCTCTTGCCGGTGAACTCGACCAGCACGCCGACCGCCGGGGGCAGGTCCTGGCTCTTGCGGTGCAGGTAGACAGCGGTGGTCCCGTCCAGCTTGGCGAAGCGGTTGAGCACCAGCTTCTCGCCGATCTTGGCGGACTGCTCCTGGATCAGGTCGGCCACGCTCTTGCCGTCGATGCTGCTGGCGAGCAGCTCCTCGGCGTTGGTGGCGCCGCTGGCCACGCCGTGCTCGACCAGCTGCTGGGCCAGCGCGATGAAGGCGTCGTTCTTGGCGACGAAGTCGGTCTCGCAGTTGAGCTCGAGCAGCGCCTGGCCGGAGTGGGCGATGAGGCCGTTGGCGGCGGTGCGCCCGGCCCGCTTGCCGACGTCCTTGGCGCCCTTGACGCGCAGGATCTCGACGGCCTTGTCGAAGTCGCCCTCGGCCTCGGTCAGCGCCTTCTTGGAGTCCATCATGCCGGCGCCGGTGAGGTCGCGGAGCTTCTTGACGTCCGCGGCGGTGAAGTTGGACATGACTCTCTCTTCGGTGTCAGTGAGGTGGTCTGGGGTGCTGGTTACCCGGTTCCGGGCCGGTGCTGCCCGGCGTACCCGTCACGTCCCCACCACCGGCGATTCCCGGCGGTGGGGACGCGACGGCGAGATCACTCCGCGGCGGCGGTCGCCGGCTGCTCGGCGGCAGGCGCGGCGGGCTCGGCCGGCTCGGCGGCGGCGGGCTGCTCGTCGGCCTTCTTCGGCTCCTCGAGCAGCTCGCGCTCCCACTCGGCCAGCGGCTCGCCGGCGGCGACCTGGCCGGCCTCGGGCTTCTCGTCCGCGCCCCGGTTACGGCCGGAACGGGCGATCAGGCCGTCGGCGACGGCGGCGGCGACGACCTTGGTCAGCAGCTCGGCCGAGCGGATGGCGTCGTCGTTGCCCGGGATCGGGAAGTCGACCTCGTCCGGGTCGCAGTTGGTGTCGAGCACGGCGATCACCGGGATGCCCAGCTTGCGGGCCTCGTCGACGGCGATGTGCTCCTTCTTGGTGTCGACGATCCACACCGCGGCCGGGAGCTTCTGCATGTCCCGCAGACCACCGAGGGTCTTGGTCAGCTTGATCTTCTCGCGGGAGAGCTGGAGCGTCTCCTTCTTGGTGTAACCGGCGGCGGTGCCGCTCAGGTCACCCAGGGCCTCCAGCTCCTTCATCCGCTGCAGCCGCTTGTACACGGTCTGGAAGTTGGTCAGCATGCCACCGAGCCAGCGGTGGTTGACGTACGGCTGACCGACCCGGGTCGCCTGCTCGGCGATGGCCTCCTGGGCCTGCTTCTTGGTGCCGACGAACAGGATGCTGCCGCCACCCGCGACGGTGGTGCGGACGAACTCGTACGCCTTCTCGATGTAGTCGAGCGTCTGGCGCAGGTCGATGATGTAGATACCGTTGCGCTCGGTGAAGATGAAGCGCTTCATCTTCGGGTTCCAGCGCCGGGTCTGGTGCCCGAAGTGCACACCGCTTTCCAGCAGCTGACGCATGGTCACGACGGCCATGGTGGGTTACTCCTACGTTGTCCCTGGTTGTCCGTCCGGCCGGCGGCCGGACGCCTGGCGCCCGGTCGCCGGCCAGGGTGGGCCCGGTACGTCAGACCGGGACCAGGGAGGCCGTCGCCCCACGGAGAGACCGTGGAGAGGGCACGCGAGGTCGACCGCGCGAGGCGGTCGCCAGTCGACCAGTGTACGCGCCCTCTCCGCTGCCCGGCCCCCGGGTGCGGAGCACGCCCGCCCGGTCAGCCGGCGGCGAGCGCGGCGGCCAGGAACAACACCAGCCCGACGGTCAGGTACGCCGTCGGCGGGCGCAGCCAGCCCCGGCTGCCGTCGGCGAGCGCCAGCCCTCCGGTGCGCAGCCCGTACAGGCCGGTGCCGAAGATCGGCAGGCCCACCACCAGGAACATGCCCACCACGACGTGCGACGTCGACACCGGGTCACCGAAGATGCCGTGCAGCAACACCCGCACCGCCGGCACCTCCAGCACCAGCACGAGCACCGCCAGCAGGACCGCCAGCGCCGGGCGCCGGGTCCGGTAGACGCCGTCACCGGGCGGCGGCCCGTCCGGGCGCGGCAGCACAGCGGGCATCGGACCGGTCGGCATCTCCAGCGGGTGCGGGGTCGCCGCCGGCTGGGCGGGACCACCCGGGCGCTCGCCGATCCGCAGCGGAGTGGGCTCGCCGGGGTTCAGCCGACCGGCGGCGGAGGGCTCGGCCCCGTCCGGGCCCACGGCGCCGGGCGCGGCCGGCTCGACCACCGGGTAGCCGCCGACCGGGCTGAGCCGGGGCTGGTCGACGCCGCCGACCGCGCTCCGGGCGTCGGCGCCGCCGGCCGGGTCGCTGCCGTGGGCGATGAGGCCGTACGGGTCGGCGCCGGCCGGGGCGGCTGTCGGCGTACCGAGCGGGCTCGCCAGCGGGTTCCCGTGGGCGGCGGTGCCGAGCGCGTCGACGCCGCTGCGGGACACCGAGCCGAGCGGGTCGGCCGACTCGCGCGCCGCGCGGCGGGCGGCTCGCGACCCGGGCAGCTCCCCGGAGACCTCCGGGTCGTCCGGCCGCTGCGACCGCCAGCTGCTCGTGTCGTCCACCAGCGGATCGGCGGCGGAGTACCGGCCCGGCTCGGCGTACCGGTTCTCACCGGCCCGCTGCTCAGGCGTGCGGTAGTCGTCGTCGCGGTAGCGGGGCTCACCCGCGGCGCGCCAGTCCGACTCGTATCCGCGGTCGCCCCAACGCGACCCCTGCTCATCCTCGGAATAGCTCCGTCGTCCGTCCACGACCGGCACGGTATGCGACACGCACCAGCCGCGCCATTCGGACACCCGGCCATATCGGCCCAGGTCAGCACCGATATCGAGGGGTCGCCGCCGCACTACTTTGGGTAGTCGTGCGATGTGAAGGCCGGTGCGGCACCCGGGTACGGGAAATCGTCGGGGAAGGCGGTCACCACGGCTTCGCGGTTGAGCACGTCGACCAGGAAGTGCGCCAGGCAACCGTCGAACAGGTGCCACTCGTCGAAGTCCCGGGCGCCGTTCACCGCGATGCGCCACCGATCCGGCGCGTCGCCCGGGTCGCGCACCCAGTAGACGGTGTCTCCGTTGTCGGTCAGGGCCACCGCCGTCAGACCGTCGACCGGTGCGGGTAGCGCCTCCCCGCTGGAGGCGTACGCGCGCAGCACTTCGGCGGCCTCCGCGACACCGCGCGCGAGGTCCAGCCGCGCAACCGGATGGCCGGGCACGAGCAGCGCCAGGAAGTCGTCGAACTTCCCCGGCCCGTACCGGTCGACGAGATCCTTGTAGTCCCTGGGGAGTGCGGAATCGAGCGAGCGCTCCACCGCCGGCCAGTCCGGCGGCGCGCTCAGACGGGCCGGAGGCGGCACCATCCGCACGAGCCGCTCGACGTACCTGTTCACGCGAGTCTGAAGTCACTTCTGGTGACCCCGTACCGGTCGGGCACCACCAGGCAGCTGAAACGCCGGCCCGCAAGGCTGGACTGCTCGACGCCCAGATTCAGGGCGAGCACCGCCGCATCCGTCCTCCGAACCCTGGATTCGGCGTCCGCCTCGCGGAACTCCGCGATCCCGCCGCAGGCCGAAGCGTCGAACGACGTGTTCCGAGCTGCCACGGCACTCCACTCTCGCTGTCGGACCGGCTCATCATGCCTGTCCCTAGCAGATCGACAACATGATCGTCGTTCCGTCCACAGGCCCACCCCTGTCCACAGGTCACCGGACCGGGCCACCCGCGATCAGGGACGCCGGTCGCATCCTGACCGGCATGACGAACCGGAACCGAGCCGTCGGGGCGTACGGCGAGCGGTGCGCGCTGCGGCACCTGATCGAGACGGGCCTGCGCCCGGTCGCCCGCAACTGGCGCTGTCCCGAGGGCGAGATCGACATCATCGCCTGGGACGGCCCGGTCCTCGCCATCTGCGAGGTCAAGACCCGCCGTACCGAGCGGTTCGGCTCCCCCGCCGAGGCCGTCGTGCAGGCCAAGGCCCGTCGGCTGCGCGGCCTGGCCGCCCGCTGGCTCGCCGAGACCGGCACCACCGCCGACGAGGTCCGCTTCGACGTCCTCTCCGTCCGGCTCCCGCTCACCGGCCCCGCCCGCGTCGAACACCTCCGCGGCGCGTTCTGACATGGGGTACGCGAAAGTGCTGAGCGTCGGCCTGGCCGGAGTCGCCGGGCACCTCGTCGAGGTCGAGGCCGACCTGGCTCCCGGACTGCCCGCCGTGATCATCTCCGGCCTGCCCGACACCGCCCTGCACGAGGCGCGCGACCGGGTCCGCGCCGCGATCGTCAACTCCGGCCAGAAGTGGCCCAACCGTCGCATCACCCTCAACCTGCTCCCCGCCACCCTGCCGAAATACGGCTCGGCGTTCGACCTCGCCATCGCGCTCGCCGTCCTGGCGGGCTCGGGTGAGCTGCCGCCGGTGGCCCTGGACGCCACCGTCGTGCTCGGCGAACTCGGCCTCGACGGCGCGGTACGCCCCGTCCGCGGCACGCTGCCCATGGTCGCCGCCGCCGCCCGCGCCGGGCACACCCGCGTCGTCGTACCCGCCGGCAACGCCGCCGAGGCGGCGGTCATCCCGGGCGTACGGGTGCACGCCGTCGACACCCTGCACCGGCTCGTCGCCCACGTCCGCGACGGCAGCCCGCTGCTCACCCCACCCGCCCACGTCCCGGGCGGCGGCACCGTCGGGCCCGACCTGGTCGACGTGGCCGGGCAGCCGCTCGGACGGCGCGCACTGGAGATCGCCGCCGCCGGCGGCCACCACCTCGCGCTGCTCGGTCCGCCCGGCGCCGGCAAGACCATGCTCGCCGAGCGGCTGCCCTCGATCCTGCCCGAACTGGACGACGAGGCAGCTCTGGAGGTGACCGCGCTGCACTCGATCGCCGGCCTGCTGCCACCCGGCGGCGGCCTGCTGCGCCGTCCCCCGTTCCAGGCGCCACACCACACCGCCACGGTGCCCGCGCTCGTCGGAGGCGGCTCCGGGCTGGCCCGGCCCGGCGCGGTGTCGCTCGCCCACCGCGGGGTCCTGTTCCTCGACGAAGCGCCCGAGTTCAGCAAGGGCGCGCTGGAGGCGTTGCGGCAGCCGCTGGAGAGCGGCCGGGTGCGGGTGGCGCGTACCCGGGGCGCCACCGAGTACCCGGCCCGCACCCAACTGGTGCTGGCGGCCAACCCCTGCCCCTGCGCGAAGCCCTCCGGTGACGTCGACTGCGAGTGCCCGCCGCTGACCCGGCGGCGCTACCTGGGACGCCTGTCGGGTCCGCTGCTCGACCGGGTGGACGTGCAGGTCCGGTTGACCGCGGTACGCGCGGCGGAGCTGCTGCGCACCGACGCCGCGCACGAGTCCTCGGCCACCGTCGCCGCCCGGGTCGTCGCCGCGCGGCACGCCGCCGCCGACCGTTGGGCGGCCACCGGGCACCGGGTCAACGCCGACGTTCCCGGCCCGTACCTGCGCCGGCCGCCGTGGCACCTGCCCGCCCGGGTCACCACGGATCTGCGCCGCCGGCTCGACACCGGTTCGCTGTCCGCGCGCGGCTACGACCGCGTACTCCGTCTCGCCTGGACCATCGCCGACCTGGACGGGCGGGATCGGCCCGGCCGCGACGACGTGGCGGAGGCCATCCAGCTCAGGACGGGAGAGGTCGCGTGAGCGCCGACGACCACCGGCTGGCGCGGGTCGCGCTCACCTGGCTCGCCGAGCCCGGCACCCGGTCGGTGTACGCCCTGGTCAAGCGGATCGGCCCGGTCGCCGCGCTCGACCTGCTGCTGTCCGGCGAAGCGCCGGACCGGGCGCTGCGGTCGGCCGTCGCGGCGCGCGGCGCCGCCGGTGACGCCCGGACGGTCGCCGCCGACGCGCTGGCGCGCGGCGAACGACTCGGCGCCCGGCTGGTCACCCCGGACGACGACGAATGGCCCACCCAGGTCGGGGACCTGCGCCGGCTGGCGATGTCCGGGGCCACCCGGCGGGTCGACGTGGAGACCGATCCGCCGCTCTGCTTCTGGGTACGCGGCGCGTGGCCGCTCGACGAGGCGCTGGCACGCTCGGTGGCGGTGGTCGGCGCCCGGGCGGCCACCCCCTACGGCGCGCACATCGCCACCGAGCTGGGCTACGGCCTCGCCGATCGGGAGTGGACAGTCCTGTCCGGTGGCGCGTTCGGCATCGACGCCGCGGCGCATCGCGGGGCGTTGACAGCGGGCGGGCGCACCGTCGCCGTGCTCGCCTGCGGCGTGGACCGCCCGTACCCGATGGGCAACGCCGCGCTGTTCGACCGCATCGCCGACACCGGCCTGCTGGTGAGCGAGTGGATTCCCGGCGCGGAGCCGCTGCGCCCACGATTCCTCATCCGCAACCGGGTCATCGCCGCGGCGACGAACGGCACGGTGCTGGTCGAGGCCGCCGCCCGCAGCGGCGCCACCCAGACGCTCAACCGGGCGCTCGGCCTGCACCGCCCGGCGATGGTGGTGCCGGGCCCGGTGACCTCGGCGATGTCCGTCGGCGGGCACGAGGTGCTGCGGGAACACCCACGGGCCCGGCTGGTCACGAACGTCGCGCACGTGCTGGAGGAGGTGGGGCGCATCGGGTACGACCTGGCCCCGCCCGCCCGGGCCCCCGAACGTCCACGGGACCGGCTCGACGAGGAGGCCACCCAGGTGCTGGAGGCGCTGCCGCGCCGCCGGGCGCTGGACCTGGAGAGCGTCGCGGCACGCGCCGGCGTGGACCTGCGCACCGCCATGCGCAAGCTGTCCATGCTGGAGGAACTGGCGATGGTGGTACGCCGCGACGACGGCTACGCGCTCGCACCCCCACCGGCCGCCCGCACGTGACCGCCTCAGTCGCCCTCGAACCGGATCTCGGCGTCGCGGCGCTCGGCACATCGGCGGACGAGCCGGGCCAGCCGGTGCACGTGGTCGACCTCCGCCTGCGCCCGGGCCACCTCGGCCAGGCACCGCAGCTCGGCGAGCAGGTGCGGCATCCGCTCGGTGCCCACTGTCAGCTCACCGAGCGGGTCGACGCGGTCCAGCAGCGGGGTCCGGCCACCGCCGCGCACACGCTTGAGCAGGTCGAGCAGCAGATCCTGCGGATCCGCCACGACCTCGATCGAGACGTACGCGGGCCGGCGACGGCTGTCGCCCGCCGACACCTGCCGGTAGAGGACGGCGTCCACTCCCACTCTCGGCCCTCCTCGTAGCGGCGTCACCGACGCGGGGACGCGTTCGTCTGATCGCGGCCGGATCGACCTCCGTCGGGGCCGGTCCGGGCCACGCTGCCCGCCGGTCGCCGCACCGGAGCGTGCCGCAGCATGAGTTTCCCCTGTCCAGACCCGCTTTTGCCACCCCACTCAGCGCGTCGGCGGGTAATCCACGCCGGGAAGAAGCGGACGGCAGTGGCGGACGGCACAACGCACGGGCGACGGCCCGGCCCACCGCGAGGACGGAAACGGTAGCCGGGCGGCACGGCGAGCGGCGGGGCGGCGGCACGGCGAACGTGGGCGCTCCGGCCTTACGCTGGGGCGGTGATCGCTGTCCGCCACCGCCGCCGCGACCGGGTGCGCCCGGACCGGACGCCGCGATGAGTCAGCGGCGGCGTGGCACGCGGGACGCGCACGAGGAGCTGCCCGCGTCGATGCGCGAGGCGGTGGACGACTTCGCCGACCACCTGTCACGGGTGCGCAACCGCTCCGTCCACACCGTCCGGGCGTACGTCACGGACCTCGTGTCGCTGCTGGATCACGCCGTCCGGATGGGCTGCGCCGACCTGCCGGAGCTGGACCTGGCAATGGTGCGTAGCTGGCTGGCGAAGCAGCGGACCATGGGCGCGGCCCGGACGACCATGGCGCGGCGTGCCGCCTCGGTCCGCACGTTCAGCGCCTGGGCGCACCGGACCGGCCTGCTCGCCGACGACGTGGCCGCGCCGCTGGCCAGCCCCCGGGCCCGGCGGGAACTGCCCACAGTGCTGCGGGCCGACCAGGCCGCCGTCCTGATGGAGGCGGCCCGGCCCGCGGACGCCCCGCAGCCCGTGGAGACGGCGGGTGCGGACACACCCGCTGCGGTGCTGCTGCGTGACCGGCTGCTGCTGGAGCTGCTCTACGGCACCGGGGTACGCGTCAGCGAGGCGTGCGGCCTGGACGTCACCGACGTCGACCAGGCCCGCCGGGTGGTACGCGTGCTGGGTAAGGGCGGGCGGGAACGCTCGGTGCCCTACGGGGTGCCGGCCCAGCGGGCGCTCGACACCTGGCTGCGCGACGGCCGGCCCGTTCTGCTGACCCCGGGCTCGGGCCGGGCGCTGCTGCTCGGGGCTCGGGGCGGACGGCTCAACCCGACCACGGCGCGACGGATCGTGTCCGGCTGGGCCGGTGCCGCGGGGGTGCCGCGGGTGACGCCGCACGGGCTGCGCCACTCCGCCGCGACGCACCTGCTCGAAGGGGGCGCGGACCTGCGGGCCGTGCAGGAGTTGCTGGGGCACTCGTCGCTCGCCAGCACCCAGATCTACACGCACGTCTCGGTGGAGCGGCTCCGCGCCGCGTACCGCCAGGCGCACCCCCGCGCCTGACCGCAGAAAGCGTCGGTGGAACGTCATGGGTGTCCGCGGGGCCGGGAGACACCCATGACGTTCCACCCGAGCGGGCGAATCCGGCCGGGGCATGATCCATCCCGGGCTAGGATCGGTGGATGACGGTGCCGCAGCCGCCCGAGCCGATTCCCGGGGCTCGGCTGCTCTTCTCCCTCGATCCCTCCGTCAGTCACCTCAACCACGGCTCGTTCGGCGCCGTACCGATCGCCGTGCAGCGCGCCCAGCAGCGCCTGCGCGACGAGATGGAGGCCAACCCGCTGCGGTTCTTCACGCAGGGCCTGGTCGACCGGATCGCCCACGCACGGCGGCACCTGGCCGCGTTCCTCGGCGCCGACCCGGACGGCACCACGCTCGTCGGCAACGCCACCGCTGGCGCGGCCGTGGTGCTGCAGTCGCTGGCCCTGCGCCCCGGCGACGAGATCGTGACCACCGACCACGGGTACGGCGCGGTGGCGCTGTCCGTCGCCCGGGAGTGCGCCCGCACCGGTGCGGTGTCCCGCACCCTGCCGGTGCCGTTGACCACCACCGACGAGGAGGTGGTCGAGATCATCCGCGACGGGCTGCGCCCCGGGCGCACCAGGCTGCTGATCGTCGACCAGCTCACCTCGCCGACCGCCCGGCTGTTCCCCACCGCGGCGATCGTCGCGGTGGCCCGGGAGCAGGGCGTGCCGGTACTGGTCGACGCCGCCCACGCACCGGGCATGCTGCCGGCCACCGTCGCCTCCGTCGGCGCCGACTTCTGGGTCGGCAACCTGCACAAGTGGGCGTACGCGCCACGCGGCACCGCCGCGCTC
Organism: Micromonospora sp. NPDC049203; assembly: GCF_043197215.1. Taxonomy (NCBI): domain Bacteria; kingdom Bacillati; phylum Actinomycetota; class Actinomycetes; order Micromonosporales; family Micromonosporaceae; genus Micromonospora; species Micromonospora sp. NPDC049203. The sequence continues at coordinate 417,680 of NZ_JBICSV010000001.1, forward strand.
GTGGTGGCCCCGCAATGGCGGGAGAGGATCCAGCCGCTCGTCGTCTCGTGGGAGCAGGACAGCGGCTTCCCGGTCCGGGTCGAGTGGCAGGCGACGCTCGACTACACCGGCTGGCTGGCCGCCCCGGTGGGCCTGTTCACGTTGCGCAGCCTCGGCGTGGACCGGGTACGCGCACACAACGCGGCGCTGGCCGCGTACGGGCAACGGGTCGTCGGGGACGCACTCGGTGTGGCGCCCGAGCGGCTGCCGGAGCCCGGCGGGCCTGCGGTCGCCATGCGGCTCGTGCCGCTGCCGCCCGGTGTCGCGACGACGCTCGACGCGGCCCGGGAGCTGCGGACCCGGATCGCCGAACGGCTCTCCGCCGAGGTGTCGATCGCCGGCTGGAACGGGCGCGGCTACCTGCGGCTGTGCGGCCAGGTCTACAACACCCCCGACGAGTACGACCGGCTGGCCGTCCGGCTGCCCACGCTGCTCGCCCAGGGCTGAGCGATACACCCGATCACCCGGCGGGGACGGGGTGCAGCGGGAGCAGCCGGACCCGACCGAGCCCGAGCAGGGCCAGCGGGTCGAGATATTCGGTGTCGCGTCGCAGTCCCCAGTGCAGGCAGGCCGCCCCGGCGCAGCCCTGATGCCCGGCGAGCAGGTCGCCGACCGGCGCGCCGGCGGCCACCGGCGTGCCGGCGGTGAGCCGGGAGCGGACCGGTTCGTATGTGGTGCGCAGCCCGTCGGAGTGGCCGACGGTGAGCACCGGCCGGCCCGCGACGATGCCGGCGAACAGGACGGTCCCGGCGCCGGCAGCCAGCACCGGCGCGCCGGGAGCGGCGGCGAGGTCGACGCCCCGGTGCCCGGACAGCCAGGGCTGCGGCGGCGGGTCGAACCGCCGCACCACCCGCGGCGCACCCGTCAGCGGCCACCGGAACCGCCCGCCGGGCGCACCCCGAAGTCCCGCAGCCGATCCGCCCGCCGCCGAAGCCCCGGAGCCCGGGACAGCCGCAGGAGACCCCGGCAACGGCCGGACCGAGGACGACAGCGCCGCCCGGGACGGCACGGAGACACCCGGCAGGCAGACGACGAGGCACAACACCACCAGCCCGGCCCTGCCCGCTACAGAGATCGAGGAACGCACGCCGACCACCCTGCCGCCCCGGGCACCGTCCCGCGAACCCCACCCGGCCGCCCTGTGGACGGCGCACCGCCTGTGGACGAGCGCCGAAATCGGGGCCGATCTGCTAGGCCCTGGACGCCTATGCTGGCCGGGTGACGAAGGACTGGTACGCCTGGCACAGCGACTACGACCAGCCCGAGTCCGCACTGGCGCGGCGGCTCGCCGAGGTGCGGCAGCGTGTCTCCGACGCCCTCGACGCGGCGCCGCCCGGTCCGCTGCGCGCGCTGAGCCTCTGCGCGGGTCAGGGGCGCGACCTGATCCCGGTGCTGGCCGCCCACCCCCGGGGGCGCGACGTGACCGCCCGCCTGGTCGAGCTGGACCCACGAAACGCCGATCCGGCCCGCCGCGCCGCCGCCGACGCGGGGCTCACCGGCGTGGAGGTGGTGACCGGGGACGCCTCGCTGACCGACCGCTACGCCGATCTGGCCCCGGCGGATCTGGTACTGGTCTGCGGCATCTTCGGCAACATCGGCGACGACGACATCCGGGCCACGGTGCGGCACTGCGCCTCGCTCTGCGCCACCGGCGGCACCGTGCTGTGGACGCGGCACCGGCGCGAGCCGGACCTGGTGCCGGTCATCTGCGAGTGGTTCGCCGAGGAGGGCTTCGAGCCGGTCGCTGTGGGCAGCCCGGCCGACGGTGTGGGCGTCGGCGCGCACCGCTTCACCGGCACGCCGCGCCCGCTGGCGCCGGGGGTGCGGATGTTCACGTTCGTGGGCTACGACGTGCTGGAGCGGACGGAGCAGGAATGACCACAGTGGACGATGTCAGTCTGCCCTCCCGGGTGGCCGGGCCGGACGAGGCGATCAGCGTCGAGGAGCTTCAGCTCGCCGCGCGCAACCACGGCATCCCACTGGAGGCCCTGCGGTACGACGTGACCCCGGCGGGCCTGCACTATCTGCTCATCCACTACGACATCCCGGACGTCGACCCGGCCGCGTACGCGCTGGGCGTGTCCGGCGCGGTCGAGCGTCCACTGCGGCTGGACCTGTCGGCGCTGCGCGAACGGCCCCGGGTGACCCACCGCGTGACGCTGGAGTGCGCCGGTAACGGCCGGGCGCTGCTGCGTCCCCGCCCGGTCAGCCAGCCCTGGCTGGTGGAGGCGGTGGGCAACGCCGAGTGGACCGGTACGCCGCTGGCGCCGCTGCTGCGCGAGGCCGGCATGTCCGGCGACGCGGTCGACGTGGTGTTCACCGGCGCGGACCACGGGGTGGAGCGCGGTGTCGAGCAGGACTACCAGCGGGCGCTGCCGGTGGCCGACGCGCTGCGCGAGGAGGTGCTGCTGGCGTACGAGATGAACGGCGCTCCCCTGCTGCCGCAGCACGGGGCGCCGCTGCGCCTGATCGTGCCCGGGTGGTACGGCATGGCACACGTGAAGTGGCTGCGCGACATCACTGTGACGACTGAGCCGTTCGACGGCTACCAGAACGCGGTGGCCTACCGGCTGCGGCGCGACGCCGACGACCCGGGCGTGCCGGTGACCCGGATCGAGCCGCGCGCGCTGGTGCGTCCGCCCGGCTTCCCGGACTTCATGTCCCGCACCCGGGTGCTTCGGCCGGGACAGTGCACTCTGGACGGTCGGGCCTGGTCCGGCCACGCGCCGGTGACCTCGGTCGAGGTGACGGTGGACGGCGGCGAGACGTGGACACCGGCGCTCCTCGACGAGCCGGCAGCCGGCGAGTGGGCGTGGCGCCGCTGGTCCGTGAGCTGGACGGCGACGCCGGGGCGCTACGTGCTCGGCGCCCGGGCGACCGACGCCTCGGGGCGCACCCAGCCGGTCGAGCAGCCGTGGAACCGGGGCGGGTTCGCGAACAACCTGGTGCAGCGGGTCGAGGTGGTCGTGCCGGCGGAGTGAGCCGGGGGCGTTGCGCCGCCTGCGGTCAGCTCCCGAACCCGGAATCTGCGGGAAGCGAGATGTCGGGCTTTTCGAGCTCTTCCACATTGACGTCCTTGAACGTCATCACTCGCACATTCTTGACGAAACGGGCAGGACGGTACATGTCCCACACCCAGGCGTCGTGCATCTCGACCTCGAAGTAGACCTCGCCGTCGGAGTTGCGCACATGCAGGTCGACCTGGTTGGCCAGGTAGAAACGGCGCTCGGTCTCCACCACGTAGGAGAACTGGCGGACGATGTCCCGGTACTCCCGGTAGAGCTGCAGCTCCATCTCGGTCTCGTACTTCTCGAGATCTTCCGCGCTCATCGCACTCCGCCTTCCATGACCACATCTTCCCCCACCGACGCCGGAGGTCGCGGCTGCTCGCCCAACGCCACGCCGACGGTACCCCCTGACACGCCGCAGCGCCCCATCGGCTCGTCCGGGCGGCCGGCGAACGCGCCGGGCGACAGCCCTGGCAGCCCGGCCACGGGCTCGGATGGTGCCCCGTCGGCGCCGGCACCCGCCGGACGGCGGGCGCGGGGAGGCCGGCCGTCCCGCCCGGAGACGGCGGCCACGTTCACGTACGAGAAGCGGTGTTCCCGGCAGGGCCCGAGCGCGCGCAGCGCGGCGCTGTGCTCGGCGGTGATGTAGCCCTTGTGCTCGGCGAACCCGTAGCCGGGGAACCGCCCGTCCAGCTCCACCATGATCCGGTCCCGGGTGACCTTCGCCAGCACGCTCGCCGCCGCCACACACGCGGCCACCCGGTCGCCCTTCCAGACCGCCAGGCCCGGCACGTCCAGCCCGTCGACGCCGAAGCCGTCGGTCAGCACGTACTCGGGGCGGGTGGTGAGCGAGGCGAGCGCCCGGCGCATCGCGGCGAGGTTGCACACGTGCAGCCCGCGCGCGTCGACCTCCTCGGCCGGGATGACGACCACGGCGTACGCCAGGGCCCGTGCCACCACCTCGTCGTGGACGCGCTCGCGGGCGGCGGCGGTGAGCAGCTTCGAGTCGGCCAGTTCGTCGATCTCACCACGCCGGCCCTCGGGCAGGATCGCGGCGGCGGCCACGAGCGGCCCGGCGCAGGCGCCGCGACCGGCCTCGTCGGCGCCCGCCACGTGCCGGAAGCCGCGCCGTTGCAGGGCCCGCTCCAGCGCGTAGAGGCCGCCGTCGCGGCGGACCACGGTGCGCGGCGGGGTCAGCACGCGCCACCTCCGGTCAGTACGGCGCCGAGCCGGCCGGGCAGGTCCGGCGGGTAGTAGCGCTCGGTGCAGGCGGCCAGCTCGGCGACCGGCCACCAGCGGTGCCCGTGCACGCTCGCCCGCTCGACGTCGTTGAAGCCCGCGGTGTCGACCTCCCAGCCCGGCACCCGGACCAGGTAGAACTGCTGCTCCTGGCGGTACCAGACGCCATCGAACGGGAACTCGACGATGTCCGACCAGACCGGCGTGCCCAGCTCGGCCGGGGCCAGCCGCAGACCGGTCTCCTCGGCCAGTTCCCGGGCGGCGCCGTCGGCCGGGGCCTCCCCCGGCTCCAGCCCGCCGCCGGGCGTGAACCAGTAGCGGTGGCCCGGCCGGGCCGGATCACTGCCCTCGAACAGCAGCACCCGGTCGGACGCGTCAACCAGCAGCACCCGGGCCGCGCGACGAGGGGTGTAGACGGTCACCGGACCAGCCTGCCAGACGCCTGTGACGAACGACCACGCCCTCCCGCCGCCGACGCCGGGCCGGCGTGCCGGAGCGTGGCGCGGACCCGCTCAGGGATTGGGGATCCCGTCGAACTGCTCGGGCACGGTGAGCCAGGTCGCACGGCTGACCGGCCAGAAGATGGTGAACGCCCGGCCGACGACCTCGCCCTCGGGGATGGTGGCGACGTTGATGTCCTCGCCCGACTGCTGCCAGTGCTCGAGCGAGTCGCCGGACGCCTCCCGGTGGTCGCCCATGACCCACAGGCGCCCCTTCGGCACGGTGATGTCGAAGTCCTGGTCGGCGGGCTTGTTGCCGGGGAAGATGAACGGCTCGTCGATCGGCTTGCCGTTGATGATCAGCCGTTCCTGGCCGCCGGTGCGGTCGCAGCAGACCACGTGATCGCCGCCGACGCCGATGACCCGCTTGATGAAGTCCTCGCCGTCGGGGTTGCCGCTCCACTCGGTGGGGGCCTTGAAGACGATCACCTCGCCCCGGTGCGGCGACCGGAAGTCGTAGACCAGCTTGTTGACAAGCACCCGATCGTCGATCTTGAGGGTGTTCTCCATGGACGGCGACGGGATGAAGAAGGTCTGCAGCACGAAGGCACGCACCAGCACCGCGACCAGGATCGCCACGCCCAGGAGGATGGGCAGCTCCTTCCAGAAGGAGCTGCGGGGCTTCTCGGTCTGCTCGTCGATCACGGGAGGAGCCTACGTCGCCCGGTGCGGCGCGGTCGCCCCGAACCCGCCAGAACGGTGAGCGTCGCCGCGACCGGAAGGATCAGGACGACTCCGCCCACCGGGTCGGGATCGACCGGGACCGGCCCGGCCGGCGCGGCCTCCGCGCGCGGCACGCTGGTGAACGTCTCCGGTACGGGCAGTGTGGTCCACCGCTGCGACGGCCAGACGATCATGAAGGCGCGGCCGACCACGTTCTCGATCGGCACCGGCCCCTGACATCGGGCGTCCTGCGAGACGAGCCGGTGGTCACCCATCACGAAGATCTGCCCCGGCGGCACCACCACCTCGGTGAACTGCCGCGACCGGCACTCCTTGGGGTTCGGCGGCAGGTCGACCGGGGAATCTTCGGAGACGTACGCCTGCTCGTCCAGCGGCACCCCGTTGACCACCACCCGGCCGTCGTCGCAGCACCAGATCTTGTCGCCCGGTACGCCGATGACGCGCTTGATGAAGTCCTTCTCGCCAGGGCGGCTGACGCCCACCAGGTCGCCGAGCGTACGGCCGACCCGGCCGGCGAAGTTCGTCGGCGGCGCGGGCGCCTCCTGGGCGACCCAGCGGTCGGTGCCCCGGAACACCACCACCTCGCCGCGGACCGGGTCGCGGACGTCGTAGACGACCTTGTTGACGAGCACCCGGTCGCCGACGAGCAGCGTGTCCTCCATCGACCCGGAGGGGATGAAGAACGCCTGGAGCAGGAAGGTGCGGATCAGCACCGCGAGGCAGAACGCCACGATCAGCAGCAGCGGCAGCTCCTGCCAGAGCGGCATCTGGCGGCGGCCACGCCGGGCTCGCCGGCGCCAGGGATCGACGGCACCGTCCTCGTCAACCATCTGCACCATGCCACTCTCCGGTCCGCGGAAACGACACTACCGCCCGGGAGTCCCCTCGGAGACCCCACGGGCGGTAGTGGACCGTTTCGCACCGTCCGGTCGCGCCCGTACCGACCAGAGTAATGCGATCCGGTCGATACGACATCCGCGCAGCTCGGGCGGCGTGGCGAACGAAAGTCAGTTCGCCGGCTGCTTCTCCCGCAGCTCCTTGATCTTGGCCTTCTTGCCGCGCAGCTCACGCAGGTAGTAGAGCTTGGCGCGACGCACGTCACCGCGGGTCACGACCTCGATCCGGTCGATGCCGGGGCCGTTGAGCGGGTAGGTCCGCTCGACGCCGACGCCGAAGCTGACCTTGCGGACCGAGAAGGTCTCGCGCAGACCGTCACCCTGGCGGCGGATGACGACGCCCTGGAAGATCTGGACCCGGGACCGGTTGCCCTCGACGACTCGCGCGTGCACCTTGACGGTGTCACCGGCACGGAAGTCGGGCAGGTCGGTACGCTTCGACTGGGCGTCAAGGGCGTCCAGGATGTTCATCGCTGCGTCCTCGTGAGGCTCACGGCGCATCGTCAGTCGATGCGCGAACGGGTGATTCTGACCCCCGGGTGGTGACCGGCGAGGCCGGCCCCGGTCGAGGGTCCTCGCAACCACCCACGGCGTGGACGGATGCGGCAACCCCTCTACTTTGCCACATGCTCCGGTGGCGAGGAAAATCCGCCCCGGTCCAGCGCCGCCCGGTCCCGCTTGTCGAGCGTCTCCGGGGGCAGCGCGCCGATCATGTCGGGGCGGCGCTGCGCCGTGCGCAGCAGCGACTCGTCGCGCCGCCAGCGGTCGATCCGGGCGTGGTCGCCGGAGCGCAGCACCTCGGGCACGTCCAGCCCGCGCCAGCTCGCCGGCTTCGTGTAGAGCGGGGCCTCCAGCAGGCCGTGCGCGTGCGACTCCTCGTCCAGCGAGCCGGCGTTGCCGAGCACACCGGGCAGCAGCCGGGTGACCGCCTCCAGGATCACCAGCACGGCCACCTCGCCGCCGAAGAGCACGTAGTCGCCGAGGGAGACCTCGGTCACCGGCATCCGGGTCGCGGCGTGGTCCAGCACCCGCTGGTCGATGCCCTCGTACCGGCCGCAGGCGAACAGCAGGTGCGACTCGGCGGCCAGCTCGTGCGCAAGGGCCTGGGTGAACGGGACGCCCGCGGGCGACGGCACGAGCAGCCGGGGCAGCGTGTGCCCGTCCGGGCTCAGCTCGTCCGGCGCCAGCGCGTCCAGCGCCTCGCCCCACGGCTCCGGCCGCATGACCATGCCGGGACCGCCGCCGTAGGGCGTGTCGTCGACGGTGCGGTGCACGTCGTGGGTCCAGGTCCGCAGATCGTGTACGGCCAGCCGCAGCGTGCCGTTCGCGCGGGCCTTGCCGATCAGCGACAGGTCCAGCGGGGCGAAGTACTCGGGGAAGATCGACACGATGTCGACGCGCATGCGGTGGGCTCCAGCTAGAGGTCGAGCAGGCCACCGGGCAGGTCGACGACGACGCGACCGCCGGCCAGATCCACCTCGGGCACTATCGCCTTGACGAACGGGACCAGCGCGGTACGCCCCTCGGGCCGCCGCAACACCAGCATGTCGGACGCGGGCGCGTGGTCGATGCGGGCCACCTCGCCCACGTGCTCCCCGTCCCGGGTGACCACGGCGAGGCCGACCAGCTGGTGGTCGTGGAACTCCTCCGGGTCCTCCGGCGGGGCCACGTCGGCGCTGTCCACGCCGAGCAGCGTGTTGCGCAGCGCCTCGGCGACGTCGCGCCCCAGCACGCCCTCGAACACGACGAGCAGGCGGCCCTGATGCCAGCGGGCCGACTCGACGGTGAGCGTCGGCGGCACCCGCCAGGCGCCGGGCTCCGACGGGGTCACCCCCGGCTCGGTGGTCAACACCGAACCGGGGGCGAACCGTGCTTCGGGCTCATCGGTGCGCACTTCCACGGTGACCTCACCGCGGATGCCGTGCGGCTTGCCGATCCGGCCGACGACGAGAAGCATCAGTACGAGTCGACGATGTCGACGCGTACCCCACGCCCGCCGATGGAGCCGATCACCTGGCGCAGCGCCTTGGCGGTCCGGCCGGACCGCCCGATCACCGTGCCGAGGTCCTCGGGGTGCACGCGGACTTCGAGGCGCTTGCCCCGACGGGAGTCGACCATGCGCACCCGGACGTCGTCCGGGTGGTCGACGATGCCCTTGACCAGGTGCTCCAGGGCGGGACGCAGTGCCATGTCAGGCCTGCTCGCCGGACTCGGCACTGGCCTGCTCCTCGGCCTTGGGGGCCTCGGCCTTCGGCTCCTCCGCCTTGGCGGCGGCCTTCTTGGCCGGCTTGGCCGGGGTGTCCGCCACGCCGGCGGCGGCCTTCGCCTCGGCCTCGTACGCCGCCTTGCGGTCGGCCCGCTCGGGGGCGACCTTCAGCGGCGGCGGCGCGGGCAGGCCCTTGAACTTCTGCCAGTCACCGGTCAGCTCCAGCAGGCGCTGCACGGCCTCGCTCGGCTGGGCGCCGACCGAGAGCCAGTACTGGACCCGCTCCGACTTGACCTCGATCACCGAAGGGTCTTCCTTCGGCTGGTACACACCGACGAACTCGATCGCGCGACCGTCACGCTTGGTACGCGAGTCGGCGATGACGATGCGGTACTGCGGGTTGCGGATCTTGCCCATCCGCAGGAGCCGGATCTTTACGGCCACAGTTGTTTCGCTCCTGTTGCGATCTCACCGGCCCGTACGGGCGGTGTGGCGGGTGAGCGCCGACCGGCACAGTGGGGTTTGGGCCGGAGACTGCTCGGTGAACTGGCGACGCGCCCGGGTTAGAGGGCGCCGGACGCGCGCCGGATACCAGCGACCCATTCTGCCAGATCCGGCCCCGAACACTCACACCGGACCCGGGCACCACGCCCGGGGCGGGCCGGGTCGTGACGGAGGACACCGGTTCAGCGCACCGGCGGGCGGTCCCACCCGGGCGGAAATTCGTTCGGTACGTCCCATTCCGCGGGTGGGGTGAAGTCGCACCAGGTGCCGTCGAACGGGAACTCCCCCGCCTCGGCGATCCGGATCACCCGCTCGCCCTCGGCGCGTACCGCCTTCTCGTCGGTCACCCAGTAGTGCTCCGGGAACGCCAGCCGCTCGGCGAACTCGTCCTCGTCCTTCCACTCCCAGCTCAGGTCCGGGTGGACCACGACGTCGAGGTCCTGGTCGATCATGTCGACGCCGGCCACCGCGCTGTCGTCCCAGCGGACGCCGGGCTCCTCCAGGTTCACGTACCAGTTCTGGAAGCGGCCGTCGGCGTCACGGAACCACCAGACCGAGTGGGCCGCGCCGGTGGGCAGGAACTTCAGCACCGGCGGGCCGTTCCACCGCCCCCGGGAGAGCCGGTAGGACGACGTCACCCACTCGGCGAACGGCACGGCGCGCATGCCCAGGCCGGCCGCTGTCACCTCGTACGCGACGGGCGTGCCCCGGGGCACCCAGAGCAGCAGCCCGCGCTCGTCGTCGGAGACCACGCGGGCCGACCGGACCCAGCCGATCCGGCCGTGCCGGACGTTCCGGTGCATGATCAGCCGCCCCGGCTCGAACCGCACACTCACCCCCGCCGTCGTGTTAACAAGGGCCCCCGCCTATGCAGAATGCGTTAAGAGGGGGCCCTTCCTTACACCTCAGTACGCGCGGGCGAGGATCGCCACCAGGTCGGGCTCGTCCTCCGAGTCCGGCACCGAGCCGTCGGCGCGCACCAGGCAGCGGACCGTCACGCCCTGGCCGTTCGCCTCGGCCTCACCCTCGACGCCGACCGCCGACCACGGCACCCGCGCCCAGCCGGTGGCGGACGCCTCGATCGCCTCGGCCAGCGTCGACACCTCGACGGTGCGGGACCGGCGGAACTCCAGCGCCTGGTCGTGCAGCGCCCGTTGGTCGGCCTCCAGCGCGGCCACCACCGCGCCGACCAAGTCGGCGACCGGCGTCGGGGCCTTCGAGCCGTCCGTACGCCGGACCACGACCGCGTTGCCGGCGGCCAGGTCACGCGGGCCGACCTCGACGCGGACCGGGTAGCCGCGCAGCTCGGCGTCGACGGCGCGGCGGCCGAACGCGGTGTCGGTGCGGTCGTCCAGCGCCACCCGCACCCCGGCGTCACGCAGCGCGTCGTGGAGCTTCCGGGCCGCCTCGGCAGGGCCGCCCGGGCCCTCGCCGTCCTTGACGACCATCACGTACGCCTGGACCGGCGCCAGCTTCGGCGGCACCCGCAGCCCGTTGTCGTCGCCGTGGCACATGATCAGGCCGCCGAGCATCCGGGTGGACGTGCCCCAGGAGGTCGTCCACGCGTGTTCCCGGCCACCCTCGGCCGAGGAGTAGCTGATGTCGAACGCCTTGGCGAAGTTCTGGCCCAGCTCGTGGCTGGTGCCCAGCTGCAGCGCCTTGCCGTCGCCCATCATGCCCTCGCACGTGTACGTGGCGGTGGCGCCGGCGAAGCGCTCCCGGGCGGTCTTCAGGCCGACCACCACCGGGATGCCGAGCACGTTGACCATCAGGTCCTCGTACGCCTCGTGCAGGATCCGCCGCGCGTAGGCGCGCGCGTCCTCGCGGGTGGCGTGCGCGGTGTGCCCCTCCTGCCAGAGGAACTCGCTGGTACGCAGGAAGATCCGCGGGCGCAGCTCCCACCGGACCACGTTGGCCCACTGGTTGAGCAGCAGCGGCAGGTCGCGGTACGAGTCGATCCACTTGGCCATGAACTCGCCGATGACCGTCTCGCTCGTGGGGCGCACCACCACCGGCTCGGCGAGCTGCTTGCCGCCACCGTGCGTGACCACCGCCAGCTCCGGCGAGAAGCCCTCGACGTGCTCGGCCTCCCGCTTGAGGTAGCTCTCCGGGATGAACAGCGGGAAGTACGCGTTCTCCGCGCCCGCCGCCTTGATCCGGGCGTCCATCTCGGCCTGCATCCGCTCCCAGATGGCGTAGCCGGCCGGTCGGATCACCATGGTCCCCCGGACCGGGCCGTTGTCGGCCAGCTTCGCCTTGGCGATCAGGTCCTGGTACCAGCGGGGAAAGTCCTCCGCACGGGGAGTGAGCACGCGTGCCATGACCGCACATCCTATGCGTCCCGTGACGGGCCGGCGCAGCCGGGCGCGCCCCCCACTACCATCTGCCGTCATGCTCCTCCCCACCCCCGACCCGGCGCCGGTCCTGGCCCCGCTCGCCGCCCGCTGGGTGGCCTGGGTGGCCGCCCACCGCCAGCCGGTCAACCCGCTCAAGGACACCACCGGCCGGCACGGCGGGCGTCACCAGCCCGACGACGTGTGGTTCCTCGCGGGCACGCAGGGCGGCGGGGTCGCCCGGCGTTGCGTGGTGCCGGCGGGCCGCCCCCTGTTCTTCCCGGCGATCTGCTGCTGGCGGGTCGGCCGCCGGGACGACCCGGTCCCGCCGATGCCCCATGCCGAAGGGCACGCCGAGCTGGACGGGGTCGCGGTGCCGGTGCACCCGGCGGGCTCACCCGCCTCGTTCCCGGTGCGGGGGTTCTTCAACAACGTCGTCACCGCGTGGCCGTGGCCGGTACACGTCTCCTGCTGGGGCCTGTGGGGCCTGGTGCCGCCGCCCGCGCCGGGGACGCACCACCTGACCTTCGGCGGCCACGACGGCGGGCCGTTCCGGGTCGAGGCGGAGTACGAACTCGTGGTGCGCTGAGCGGCGACCGTAGACTTCGATCATCATGCCTAAGCCGAGGAACGTCACGCCGGTGCGTGACACGATCGTCGACGCCGCACGGTCGCTGACCGTCACGACGGGTTGGGCCGGGGTCCGGATGGGTGCGGTCGCGAGCGCGGCCGGGGTGAGCCGGCAGACGGTCTACAACGAGTTCGGCACCAAGGCGGGCCTGGGCGAGGCGCTGGCCCGGCACGAGGTGGACCGGTTCGTCGGCCAGGTCCGGTCCGCGCTGGACGAGCACGACTCCGACGTGCGTGCGGCCGCGTACGCGGCGATCCACCGCACCCTCGCCTCGGCCGCCGAGAACCCGCTGGTGAGGGCGGTCCTGACCAGCACGCCGGGCGGCTCGGAGGAGCTGTTGCCCTATCTGACCACCCGGTCCGAGCTGGTGCTCGCCGAGGCCGCGAGGGCGCTGCTGGAGTGGACCGGTGAACGCCTGCCCGACGCCGACCCGGCGGCCCTGGCGTTCGCGGCGGACAGCGTCGTACGCCTGGTGGTGAGCCACATCGTGCTGCCCGGCGGCCCGGTCGACGAGACCGCCGACCGGCTGGCCGGCCTGGCGGTCCGCCTGTTCCTGACGGCGGCCACGACCCGCTAGGCCGGCCGACGGCGGCAATCGGCCAGCGGACGGCCGGCCCGTCAGCGGACGACGCGGCCGCGCAGCACGATCCGGCTGGGTGCCCGGACCACGCGCAGGTCGCGGCGCGGATCCTCGGGGTAGACCACCAGGTCGGCGAGGCCGCCCTCGACCAGCCCGGGGAAGCCGAGCCACTCCCGGGCCCGCCAGGAGGCGGCGGCGAGCACGTCCGGGGCGGACATGCCGGCCTGCTCGTGCAGCAGCATCATCTCCTCGGCCGCGAGCCCGTGGTCGATGCCGCCGCCCGCGTCGGTCCCGACGTAGATCGGCACGCCCGCCTCGTGCGCGGCGCGCACCACCTCGGGGAAGCGGTCGCGTAGCGCGAGCATGTGGTCGGCGTACCCGGGGAACTTGGGCCGGGCCTGCTCCGCGATGTGACCGAACGTCCGAATGTTGATCATCGTGGGGACCAGCGCGGTGCCCTGCCGGGCCATCAGGTCGATCAGGTCGAGGCTCAGCCCGGTGCCGTGCTCCACCGAGTCCACCCCGGCCCGCACCATGATCTCCACGGCCGACTCGGAGAACGTGTGCACCGCCGCGCGTACCCCGGCGGCGTGTGCGGCGGCGACCGCCGCGGTCATGGTGTCGGCGTCCCAGGCCGGCGCCAGGTCGCCCACTCCCCTGTCGATCCAGTCGCCGACCAGCTTGACCCAGCCGTTGCCGGCCGCGGCCTGCGCGGCCACCGCCGCGGCGACCTCCGCCGCGCCGACCTCCACGCCGATGTCGCGCAGGTAGCGCTTCGGCGGGGCGACGTGGCGGCCCGCGCGGGCCAGTCGCGGCAGGTCCGGCTCGTCCTCCAGTTCGGGGTACGGGTACGGCGACCCGGCGTCCCGGATCGCCAGCACGCCCGCGTCCCGGTCGGTCCGGGCCAGCTCTCGCGCCTGGTCGAGGGAGGTGATCGGGCTGCCGCCGCGGGCGATGCCGATGTGGCAGTGCGCGTCGGTCAGGCCGGGCAGCACGAAGCCGCCGTCGGCCACCGTCTCGGCGCCGGGCACCGGTTCGAATGTGACCCGGTCGCCGACCAGCCAGACGTCCCGGACCTCGTCGTCGGGAAGGAACACACCGCGCACGTGCAGAGCAGCCATGTGCACAGTCCTACCCGATCAGTCCTCCTCGCCGGCGAGCAGGTCGTCGCGGCGCGCGGTCAGCGCCGGCAGGTCGACCGAGACCTTCCAGGGCCGCTCGGTGACGAACAGGTCCTCGGCCTGACTGACCTGCTTGTACTCGCGATTGGCGCCGAGCACGTACTCGGTCAGCGTGATCTTCTCCTTGACCGGGTCGAGCACCCAGTAGGAGCGGACACCGGCGTGCGCGTAGACCCTGGCCTTGTCGTACATGTCGCGGAAGGTGGAGGTCGGCGAGATGACCTCGACGGCGAGCACAGCGTCCTCGACCGGCAGCGGGCTCCGGTTGGCGTTACCCCGCACGACCGCGACGACGTCCGGCCGAGGCTCGTTACGGCGGTCGACCCGCATCGACAGATCGATCCCGACCTGGTACTCCTTCGGGCAGTTCACGCGGAGCGCGAGCAGCAACTCGACGCACATGTCCTGGTGCAGCAGAGTGGGCGACGGCACGATCAACCTTCCGTTGATCAGTTCGTACGGAAGGTCCTTGGGCAGCTCGCCCAGGTCGTCGACCGTCCACTCGTGCCGCTCCGGCAGGATCGGGGCCGCGGTCATTGACATCTCCTTCCAGGGGGCGACATCACTTTAAGAGACAGCGATGTCGCCCACCGTCACCGACACGCTAGCGAGGGCCCTTGTCGCCGCCCTTGCCGAGCTTGTTGAAGTCGATCTTCGGGAGCTTGAAGCCCGGCGGCAGGCCCTGCCCACCGGCCAGGTCGCCCGGGTCCAGGCCCGGCGGCAGCTGCGGCATCCCGCCCGGGAAGCCGCCCGGCATCCCGGCGCCGGTACGCGGCCGTCCGCCGCCCTTGGTGCCCTTACGCTTGTTCTTCGGCGACTTGGTCGCCTTGCGCCGGCCACCGCCGGGCAGGCCCATCATGCCGCCCATCTGCTTCATCATCTTCTGCGCGTCGGTGAAGCGGTTGAGCAGCTGGTTGACGTCCATGACGGTGACGCCGGAGCCGTTCGCGATCCGGGCCCGGCGGGAGCCGTTGATGATCTTCGGGTTGGTGCGCTCGGCCGGGGTCATCGACCTGATGATCGCGGTGACCCGGTCGAAGTGCTTGTCGTCCAGCTCGGCGAGCTGGTCCTTCATCTGCCCCATGCCCGGCATCATGGCCAGCACGTTGGCGATCGGGCCCATCCGCCGGACCGCGATAAGCTGATCGAGGAAGTCCTCCAGCGTGAAGGTCTCCCCGCCCATCAGCTTGGCGGTCATCTTCTCCTTCTGATCGGAGTCGAAGGCCGCCTCGGCCTGCTCGATCAGGGTGAGGACGTCGCCCATGCCGAGGATCCGGCTGGCCATCCGGTCCGGGTGGAAGACGTCGAAGTCCTCCAGCTTCTCGCCGGTGGAGGCGAAGAGGATCGGCTGGCCGGTCACCTCGCGGACGGAGAGCGCGGCGCCACCGCGGGCGTCGCCGTCGAGCTTGGACAGCACCACGCCGGTGATGCCGACGCCGTCGCGGAACGCCTCGGCGGTGCGCACCGCGTCCTGGCCGACCATCGCGTCGATGACGAAGATGACCTCGTCGGGCTGGACCGCGTCGCGGATGTTCGCGGCCTGCTGCATCATCTCGGTGTCGATACCGAGCCGGCCGGCGGTGTCGACGATGACGATGTCCCGGGCGGCGCGGCGGGCGTGCTCGATCGAGTCGCGGGCCACCTGCACCGGGTCACCGACGCCGTTGCCGGGCGCCGGGGCGTACACCTCGACCCCGGCCCGGCCACCGAGCACCTGGAGCTGCCCGACGGCGTTGGGACGCTGGAGGTCGGCGGCGACGAGCAGCGGCTGGTGGCCCTGGCCCTTGAGCCAGCGGGCCAGCTTGCCGGCGAGCGTGGTCTTACCGGAACCCTGGAGGCCGGCCAGCATGATCACGGTCGGCGGGTGCTTGGCGAACTGGAGCCGCCGTCCCTCGCCGCCGAGGACCTTGATCAGCTCCTCGTTGACGATCTTGACGATCTGCTGAGCCGGGTTGAGCGCCTGGGAGACCTCGGCGCCGCGCGCCCGCTCCTTGACGTTCGCGATGAAGCCCTTGACCACCGGCAGGGCGACGTCGGCCTCCAGCAACGCCATCCGGATCTCGCGCGCGGTGGCGTCGATGTCGGCGTCGGTGAGCCGGCCCTTGCCGCGTAGCTTGGTGAAGATCCCGGACAGGCGGTCACTCAAGGTGTCAAACACGCGAACATCCCGTTTGTCGTTTTCGGCGGGCACATGCTGCCGGGCCGGTGGTCCAGCCCACCGTTAGGGTAGCCCGCCGCCCGCACCCCCGCTCCGGCCCGGCCGTCCACGGGCCCGCACCGCTCGTCGGCGGGGTGTTAACAGGGGCCCCTTCCTCTACCGGAGGCGTTAACAGGGGGCCCTTCCTTACACGGAGCCCAGCACGGCGGCCTCGATCCGCGCCCGTTCCTCGTCCGGGGGCCAGCCGCCGACCAGGTAGAACGCGTCCACCACGTCGCCGCCGAGCGTCGAGATCCGGGCCGCCCGCACCTGGGCGCCGGCCTCGTCCAGCGCGCAGGTCACCCGGTACAGCAGCCCGGCCGCGTCGGCGGCCCGCAACTCCAGCAGGACCGCGTCGGTGGCCGCCTCCCGGTGCCACACCACCCGGGGTGCGGCGCCCTGGCTGCGGGCGGCCAGCGCCCGGCCACGCAGCCGCTGGATGACCGAGACGTCGCCGCCGACCGCGCGGCGCAGGTCGGCGCTGAGCGCGATCGGGTCCGGGGCCAGCCCGTAGCGCGGCTGCACCCGGCACTCGACAAGGGCCCGGCCGTCGACTGTGGCGGCGTCCGCGGAGATCACCTCCAGGCGGTGCAGCGCCAGGCACCCGGCCACCGTCGCGAGCAGCCCGCGCCGATCGGCGGCGGCGACCGACACCCGATCCTCCCGCAGGTGTACGACAGGCAGCGGCCCGGCCACGAGCACCGGGTCCGGGGCCGGCGGGGCGGGCACCACGCCGGTGTCCAGCGTGGTCCGCACCCGGCTCACCAGCTCGGCGATCAGCCGGCCCTTCCAGCCGGACCAGGCGGCCGGGCCGGTGGCGGCGGCGTCGGCGCGAACCAGGGCGTGCAGCAGTTCCAGCGTGCCGGTGTCACCGACGCGCTCGGCGACCCCGGCGACGGTCTTCGGGTCGGACAGGTCGCGCCGGGTCGCCACGTCGGGCAGCAGCAGGTGCAGCCGGACCAGCGTCCCGATGAGCGCCGCCTCGTCCGGCGGCAGCCCGATCCGGGTGGCGACCGCCTCGGCCAGCGGCGCACCGACCACGGAGTGGTCGCCTTCCAGCCCCTTGCCGATGTCGTGCAGGAACGCGCCGAGCAGCAGCAGGTCGGGGCGTTCCACGTCGCGGGTGTGCCGGCTGGCCTCGTACGCGGTCTGCACCAGGTGCCGGTCGAGCGTGAACCGGTGCACCGGGTTGTGCTGGGGCAGGCTGCGCATCCGGGTCCACTCGGGCAGCCAGCGGTCGATCAGCCCGTACCTGTCGCAGGTCTCCCAGGCGGGCACCAGGCCGGGACCGGCGCCGAGCAGGGTGATCAGCGCGGCGCGGGCCGCGGGCGGCCAGGGCGCGGGCAGCGGCGGGCAGTACGCGGCCAGCCACTCGCAGGTGGCGCGCGCGATCGGCAGCCGGGTGGTGGCGGCAGCGGCGGCCACGCGCAGCGACAGGCTCGGGTCGGGGCGGGCGCCGATGGCGGTGCGGGCGAGCACCAGTTCCCCGTCCTGCTCCACCACGTCCCGGGCGACCGGGCGGCGCAGCGGACGGCCGGGGGCGGCGCGGTGCCGGCCGGAGCGGAGCCGGTCGGCGGCCCGCCAGGCGTCGTCGAGGGCGTGGCTGACCGTGCGGGCGTCACCGGCGACCAGCCGCAGCAGCGCGTCGCCGTCCTCGGCGCCGAGCAGCCGCGCCACGCCGTCGCGTTCCTGGGCGACCAGGCGGTCACCCCGGCGGCCCACCTGCTGGTGCAGCGCGTCGCGGGTGTCGAGCAGCCGCCGGTGTGCCGCGTACACGGCCGGGCGGAGCGCGTCGGTGACCCCGGCGGTGGCGATGGCGCGCAGGATGCCCACGTCGCGCAGCCCGCCGGCCGCCTCCTTGAGGTCGCCTTCGAGCAGGAACGCCAGTTCGCCGTGCGTCTCCCAGCGCGCGGCGGTGATCTCGCGAAGGCCGGGGAGCTGGCGGATCGCGGTCCGCCGCCAGTGGTCGGCGGCGGTGCGGGCGAGCTGGTCGGTGAGCGCCGGGTCGCCCGCCATGTGCCGCGCGTCGAGCAGTCCGAGGGCGACTTTGACGTCGTCCTGGGCCACCGACAGCGCCTCGGCGACGGTACGCACCGAGTGGTCCAACCGCAGCCCGGCGTCCCAGATCGGGTACCACAGGGACGCGGCCAGCTCGTCGATGCCGGGCACCCCGGCGTGCAGCAGCACCAGGTCGAGGTCGCCGTAGGGGGCGCACTGGCGGCGGCCCAGCCCGCCCACCGCGACGAGCGCCACCCCGTCCCGGTCCGGGAAGGCCCGGCGCAGCCAGGCGTCGAGCGCGTCGGCCCGCGCGGTCCGGGCCGCCGCGCCGATGCCCGCGGGAACGCCGGCGACCTCGTTGACCACCGCCGGCCCCCCGGAGGGGCCGGTGGCGGTGGTCAACGAGGTCACGTCGGCGGATCCGGCGCTCAGAGGGCGTCGAGCCCGCGCTCGCCGGTACGCACCCGGACGACCTCCTCGACGCCGGTCACCCAGACCTTGCCGTCGCCGATCTTGCCGGTCCGTGCGGCGCCGACGATCGCGTCCACGATCTTGTCGACGTCCATCTCGTCGGTGAGCACCTCGACCCGGATCTTGGGCAGGAACTCGACCGTGTACTCGGCACCCCGGTAGACCTCGGTGTGCCCCTTCTGCCGGCCGTAGCCCTGGACCTCGCTGACGGTCAGCCCGGCCACGCCGAGCGCGTGCAGGGCCTCCTTCACCGCGTCCAGCTGGTACGGCTTGATGACCGCGGTCACCAGCTTCATGTCCAACCCCTCCATCCCAGGAACGTTAACCGGCGACCTTCTCGCTTACCGGCGCGGACTCGTCGGCCTCGACGGCGGGCTCCGAAGCCGGCTTGCCGGCGCCGATCCCGGCCATCGCGAACGCGCCACCGCTGCTGCCCGTGGTGGGCGACAGGTCGTAGCCGCTCTCGGCGTGCTCGGCGATGTCGATGCCGTCGACCTCGGCCTCGGCGGAGACCCGGAAGCCGATCGTCTTGTCGATCACGAAGCCCAGGACGAAGGCGACCACGAAGGAGTAGACGGTCACGATCAGCGCGCTGATCGCCTGCTTGCCGAGCAGCGTGGCGTCGCCGCCGACGAACAGGCCGTCGGTCTCCACCAGCGAGCTGACCGACGCGGTGCCGAACAGGCCGATCCAGAGGCAGCCGATCCAGCCGCCGACGAAGTGCACGCCGACCACGTCGAGCGAGTCGTCGTAGCCGAGGCGGTACTTCAGGCCGACCGCGAGGGCGCAGACCGCGCCGGCCACCACACCCAGCAGCACCGCTGCGGCCGGGGTGATGAACGCACAGGCCGGGGTGATGGCGACCAGACCGGCGATGGCGCCGGAGGAGGCACCGACCAGGGTCGGCCTGCCGTCGCGCACCCACTCCACCACGATCCAGCCGAGCAGCGCCGCGGCGGTGGCGACCTGGGTGTTGATGAACGCCAGCGCGGTGACCCCGTCGGCGGTCAGCTCGGAGCCGGCGTTGAAGCCGAACCAGCCGAACCACAGCAGCGCGGCGCCGAGGGCGACCATCGGGACGTTGTGCGGCTTCATGCTCTCGCGCGGCCAGCCGACCCGCTTGCCGAGCACCAGCACCAGCGCGAGGGCCGCGGCACCGGCGTTGATGTGCACGGCGGTACCACCGGCGAAGTCGAGCGCGCCGATGTCGCCGCCGATCAGCCCGCCGCCCCAGACCATGTGGGCGACCGGGAAGTAGACCAGGGTGGCCCAGCCGAACGCGAACAGCAGCCAGCCGGCGAACTTCGCCCGGTCGGACAGCGCGCCGCTGATCAGCGCCACGGTGATGATCGCGAACATCATCTGGAAGGCGATGAAGACGTAGATCGGGATGCCCGTCTCGCCCCACAGGTCGTTCTCGCCGACGAAGGTCTTGGTGCCCAGGTACTGACCCAGGTCACCCCAGAACTTGCCGCCCTCGCCGAAGGCGACGGTGAAGCCGTAGAAAAGCCACAGGATGCTGACGAGCCCGATGGACGAGAAGCTCATCATCATCATGTTCAGAACGCCCTTGGACCGGTTCAGGCCGCCGTAGAACAGCGCGAGACCGGGGGTCATGAGCAGCACGAGGGCAGTCGAGACAAGCAACCAGGCAGTGTTCCCGGTGTCGATCTCCACGCTGCCTCCTCTCGTTGTCGTATTCCTCCCTCCGACTGAAGACCTGGCAGCATCGCCCGTCAGCCGGTTGCGCGGAAGCTTTGTCGCCGGCTGTTTCCTTCAGCGACACCGCGCGATTTCCGACGCGTGACGGGTTGTTTCCGGCGTGTGAAGAACGCCGATCTTGCTCAGCGGAGCGCGGCCTCCAGCTGGTGCCGCTCGTAGTCGAGCAGCCGCAGGTCGCGCATGGGACGACGCAGGTGACCCTTGTGGACGATCCGGACGAACGCCGGCTCACCGGCCGCGGCCATCCGCCGGATGCCCTCGACGTGGTCGACGATGCGCTTGCGGATGGTCCGGATGAGGCGGTGCCGGTCGCGCGGGATCAGCCCGTACGCGTCGGCGAACAGCCGCAGCCGGCGCGCCCGGTCCGGGTGCTTCCAGCCGAGCGTTATCGAGTCGCGGTCGGAGAAGATCGGCACCCAGGTCCAGGCCGCGTACGCCACGTCGTAGATGCGGGCACCCGGCGAGGCGAGGTCGAAGTCGATCAGACCCAGCGTGCCGTCCGGCCGCCAGATCACGTTGTGCGGCGCGGCGTCGTGATGGCAGATGACCTCGGTGTCCGGCGGGGGCGGCCCGAACGAGCGCCAGACCGCGCCGGGCGGCGGGGTGAAGCCGTATTGCGCGTCGTGGAACATCCGCAGCATGGTGGCCACCGTGACCAGGGCCTCGTCGGTCACCCAGTGCGGGGCCAGCGGGTACTCCCCGCACTCCCCCTCCAGGTACGACAGGACCTCCCGGTTGCGCTCGTCCATGCCGAGCGCCCGGGGAGCGCCGGTGAAGCCGACGTACTCCAGGTGGCGCAGCAGCGCGTGCACGGAGGGCGTCCACGGGCCGGCGTTGCGCCGGACCGTGTCTCCCACACGGACCACGGTGCTCACGTTCCCGCCGTGCAGCGGGATCTCCTGCGAAGTCACGTACGGTCTCCCGAGGCGTGGCGACGGGTGGCTGGGGTCGCGCCACCCCGCGTAGGCGCGATCGTCAGTCGTCACGGGAGAGGCTACGCGTCCCGGGCGAGCGGCTCGGTGCCGAGCAGCGCGTCGACGAACTGTGCCGGGTCGAACGGGGCGAGGTCGTCCTTGCCCTCGCCGAGGCCGACGAGCTTGACCGGGATGCCGAGCTTGCGCTGCACGGCGATCACGATGCCGCCCTTCGCCGTGCCGTCGAGCTTGGTCAGCACCACGCCGGTGACGTTCACCGCCTCGGTGAAGACCCGCGCCTGCTCCAGCCCGTTCTGGCCGGTGGTGGCGTCGAGGATCAGCAGTGTCTCGTCGATCGGGCCGTGCTTCTCCACCACCCGCTTGACCTTGCCCAGCTCGTCCATCAGGCCGACCTTGTTCTGCAGCCGGCCGGCGGTGTCGATGAGCACCGTGTCCACGCCGGTGTCGATGCCGCGCTTGACCGCGTCGAACGCGACGCTCGCCGGGTCGGCGGCCTCGGGCCCGCGGACCGTCTCGGCGCCCACCCGGCCGCCCCAGGTCTCCAGCTGGTCGGCGGCGGCGGCCCGGAACGTGTCGGCCGCGCCGAGCAGCACGCTGCGGCCGTCCGCGACGAGCACCCGCGCGATCTTGCCGCAGGTGGTGGTCTTGCCGGCGCCGTTGACGCCGACCACGAGCACCACCGCCGGGACGCCCTCCTTCGGCGCGGTGCGCAGCGAGCGGTCCAGCGTCGGGTCGAGCGCGTTCACCAGCTCGGCGGCGAGCAGCGCCCGCAGTTCGTCACCGGTACGGGTGCCGAGCACCCGGGTCCGCTCGCGCAGCCGGTCGACGATCTCCCGGGTGGCGTCGATGCCGACGTCGGCGGTGATCAGGCTGTCCTCGATCTCCTCCCAGGTGTCCTCGTCCAGCCGGTCGCGGCTGAGCAGGCCGAGCAGGCCCTTGCCGAAGACGTTCTGCGAGCGGGACAGCCGCGACCGCAGCCGGACCAGCCGGCCGGCGGTCGGCTCCGGCACCTCGACCGGGGGCGCCTCGACCGGAGGGGCGGGCGGCGCCTCGACCACCACGCCGGTGGTGAGTTCCGCCTCCGGGGCCTCGACCGGCGGGCCGGCCAGGTCCTCCTCCGTCCGGGTGTCGACCTCCGTGCGCGGCAGCGGCGGCTGCGGGCGCCGGCGCAGCCGGGGCACCACGAGGCTCAGGCCGCCGATGATCAGCACGCCGAGCAGGGCGAGAGCGACGAGGAGGTATTCCGTCATGCCCGAAATCCTGTCA
The DNA here is from genome assembly GCF_043197215.1 of Micromonospora sp. NPDC049203. Lineage (NCBI taxonomy): Bacteria > Bacillati > Actinomycetota > Actinomycetes > Micromonosporales > Micromonosporaceae > Micromonospora > Micromonospora sp. NPDC049203. The sequence goes on from NZ_JBICSV010000001.1 coordinate 440,070, forward strand.
GATGGCGGCGACGGCGTCCCACTCACCGCCTCGGCACGCGAACAACCTGCGGGTACGCTCGCACCGGAAGGCGTACCGCAACCGCCGGCCGGGTAGGGAACAGCCGAAACGATCTTGTCGGAGGTGGATGTCGTGCCCGGTTCCCGCCTGCTCATCGGCCCGTTGCTGCGCCGGGTCGTCGACACGCGGGCGACCGTCTGGGTGGAGACCAGCTCGCCCGCCGTGGTCACCGTCCGCACGGCCGACGGCGCCACCGGCAGCGCGCCCACCTTCTCCGCGTACGACCACCACTACGCGATCGTCGTGGTGACCGGGCTCACCCCGGACAGCGCCACGACGTACGAGGTGCTGATCGACGACGAGGTGGCGTGGCCGCTGCCGGACTCGTCGTTCCCGCCCAGCGTGATCCGGACCCGCGCGCTCGACGACGCCGACCAGCCGGTGCGCCTGCTGTTCGGCTCCTGCCGGGAGACCACCCAGCACTCCACCGCGCGCAAGCTGCCGCCGGACGCGCTGGACGCGTACGCCCGGCGGGTGATGGCCGCGCCCGAGCAGGCCGTGCTGCCCGACCTGCTGGTGCTGCTCGGCGACCAGGTGTACGCGGACGAGACCTCGCCCACCGTGCGGCGGCTGCTCAAGCGGCGCCGGAAGCGGCCGAAGGACGCCCCGGCGACGCAGGTGGTCAGCTTCGACGAGTACACGAAGCTCTATCTGGAGTCGTGGCGCGACCCGGAGATCCGCTGGCTGCTCTCCACCGTGCCGAGCGTGATGATCTTCGACGACCACGAGGTGATCGACGACTGGAACACCTCGCAGTCGTGGCGCGCGGACATGCGCGAGCAGCCGTGGTGGGCCGAGCGGATCCGCAGCGGCCTCGCCTCCTACTGGGTCTACCAGCACCTGGGCAACCTGAGCCCGGACGAGATCGCCGCCGACCCGGTGTACGCGAAGGTGATCGCCGCCGAGGACGCCACCGGTGTGCTGCACGAGTTCGGCGAGCGGGTCGACAAGGAGGCCGACCTGGCGCACGACACCGAGCGCTGGCGGGCCGTGCAGTACCAGTGGAGCTACGCGCTGGACCTGGGCCGCACCCGCCTGGTCATGCTGGACAACCGGTCCAGCCGGGTGCTGCTGCCCGGCAGCCGGGCGATGCTGCCGCCGGGCGAGTGGTCGTGGTTCCTCGACCAGGCGCACGGCGAGTACGACCATCTGGTGGTGGGCAGCTCGCTGCCGTGGCTGCTGCCGCCGGGTATCCACCACGTCGAGGCGTGGAACGAGCGCCTGGCCGACTCCAGCCGGCAGTGGGTGGCCCGGCTCTCCGAGCAGATCCGCCGGGCCCTGGACCTGGAGCACTGGGCGGCGTTCCGGCGCTCGTTCGAGGCGCTGGGCGAGCTGTTCGCGCGGCTGGGCAGCGGCACCGCGCCGCGCACCGGGGCGCGGGTGGGCGCCGGGCCGGCGTACGCGCGACCGGCGTCGATCAGCGTGCTCTCCGGCGACGTGCACCACTCGTACGTGGCGCGGGCCCGCTTCGCCGACCGCGACGTCCGCACGCCCGTGCACCAGCTCACCTGTTCGCCGATCCACAACCAGGTGCCCGCCGGCATGCGACCGCTGATGACGCTGGGCTGGAATCCGGGGCCGGCCGGGGCAACCCGGGCGCTGGCGCGTTCGGCCGGGGTACGCCGCCCGCCGGTGCGCTGGCGGAAGCTGGCCGGGCCCTATTTCGGCAACGCGGTGGCCACGCTGACCCACCAGGGGCGCAAGGCGGCCGTGGTGATCGAGGGCACGACCAGCGACGGCGAGCTGCGGCCGGTGGCGCACCAGCAACTCAGCGACGGGGACTGAGTACCCTCTGAGCGTGGACGAGACGCTGCGCGCCGTGGAGCACGAGTTGACCGCGTTGCTGCGCAGGGGCCGGGCGTTGTCCTGGGAGATCGCCCGCGAGGTCCACCCGAACCTGGAGCCCAACGCGTACGGCCTGCTGCTCTGGCTGCGCCGCTCCGGCTCGATCCGGCTCACCGACCTGGCCGCGAAGCTGGGCATCGGCAAGGGCACGCTCAGCCGCCAGATCGGCGGTCTGGAGGCGCTGGGCCTGGTCAGCCGCGACCCGGACCCGACCGACCGGCGGGCGGCCCAGCTCAGCCTGACCGACGAGGGCACCCGGCGGTTCGACGCGGCCCGGGCGGCCCGACTCGGACAGATACGACGTTCGCTGGAAAGCTGGCCGCAAGAGGACGTGGCGGCCTTCGCCCGGCTGATGCACCGCTTCAACGAGTCGTTCTAGCCCCCGGCGGGAGGGAACAATCCCGGCCCGGCCCTGGTTGTTGCTCAAGGCAACGACTTCGGTTGCCCGAGGCAACCTTCTCCCCCATACGGAGGCAACCCACGATGACCCAGGCGACCGCGCCCGTGCGGGCGACCGCCGTCGACATGTCCCACCGGCAGATCCTGGAGGCGCTCTCCGGCCTGCTGCTGGGCATGTTCGTCGCGATCCTCTCCTCCACCGTCGTCTCCAACGCGCTGCCACGGATCATCACCGACCTGCGCGGCGGCCAGTCCGCGTACACCTGGGTGGTCACCTCGACGCTGCTCGCGACCACCGCGACCACGCCCATCTGGGGCAAGCTGTCCGACCTGTTCAGCAAGAAGCTGCTGGTCCAGATCTCCCTGGTGGTGTTCGTGCTGGGCTCGGTGCTCGCCGGGCAGGCACAGACCACCGGCGAGCTGATCGCCTGCCGGGTGGTGCAGGGCGTCGGCGCGGGCGGCCTCACCGCCCTCGCCCAGGTGATCATGGCGACGATGATCGCCCCGCGCGAGCGCGGCCGGTACAGCGGCTACCTCGGCGCGGTGATGGCAGTCGGCACCATCGGCGGCCCGCTGATCGGCGGCGTGATCGTGGACACCTCCTGGCTCGGCTGGCGCTGGTGCTTCTACGTCGGCGTGCCGTTCGCCGTGCTCGCACTGATCGTGCTCCAGCGGACGCTGCGCCTGCCGGTGGTCAAGCGCGAGGTGAAGATCGACTGGTGGGGCGCCACGCTCATCACCGCAGCCGTCTCGCTGCTGCTGGTCTGGATCACCCTGGCCGGTGACCGGTACGACTGGATCTCCTGGACCAGCGGCGCGATGGTGGCCGGTGCGGCGGTGCTCGGCGTGCTCGCCGCCCGGGTCGAGACGCGTGCCGCGGAGCCGATGATCCCGCCGCACCTGTTCCGCAACCGCACCATCACGCTCGCCGTGATCGCCAGCATCGCGGTCGGCGTCGGCATGTTCGGCGCCTCGGTGTTCCTCGGGCAGTACTTCCAGATCAGCCGCGGCGCCAGCCCCACCATGTCCGGCCTGATGACGCTTCCCATGATCGGCGGCCTGCTGGTCTCCTCGACGGTGGTCGGCCGGATCATCACCGCCACCGGCCGCTGGAAGAGCTGGCTGGTCATCGGCTCGGTGCTGCTCACCGCCGGCTTCGCGCTGATGGGCACCATGCGCGCGGACACCCCGTACTGGCGTCTCGCCGTGTTCATGGCGCTGATCGGCCTCGGCGTCGGCATGAGCATGCAGAACCTGGTGCTCGCCGTGCAGAACACGGTCCGCCCGGACGAGCTGGGCGCCGCCAGCTCGGTGGTGGCGTTCTTCCGCAGCCTCGGCGGCGCGATCGGCGTGAGCGCGCTCGGCGCGGTGCTCGGACACCGGGTCACCGGCTACCTGGCCGACGGCCTGAGCCGCCTCGGCGTCCCGGCCTCCGGGTCCGGTGGCGGCGGGCTGCCGGACGTGCACACGCTCCCCGGCCCGGTCCGCACTGTGGTCGAGGCCGCGTACGGGCACGCCGCCGGTGACATCTTCCTGGCCGCCGCCCCGTTCGGGCTGCTCGCCCTGATCGCCGTGGTCCTCATCCGGGAGGTGCCGCTGCGCCGCAGCAACGCCGAGCCGGTCCCCGCCGTGCGGGAGACGGCCGAGGTCGTCCCGGCCGGAACGAAGGACTGACGATGGACGCCGCGGAACGCGAACGGTACGGCCCGCGGACCCGTCCGCTGCCCTACGAACGGGGTACGGACGGGCCACGGGTGGTGCTCGTCGGCGTGGACGGCAGCCGCACCTCGATGCGTGCCGCCGCGTACGCCGCCGGACTGGCCCGGCGGCAGGGCGCCACGCTCGTGGCGGTGTTCGTCAGCTCGCCGGCCACCTACAGCGCGATGCTCTCCGGCGTGGTGGCCGGGGCGGTCCAGCAGACCCACGACGAGCTGGCCGACGAGCTGCGCGCCGAGTGCCGACGCGGGGCCGAGGAACTGGACCTGCCGGTGACGTTCCTGTGCCGGCGCGGCGACGCCTACACCGAGCTGTGCCGGGCCGCCGACGAGCACCGGGCCGACATGGTGGTGGTCGGCTCGTCCGAGCAGGCCGGGCACAAGCTGGTCGGCTCGGTCGCCACCCGGCTGGTGCGTACCGGCCGCTGGCCCGTCATCGTGGTGCCCTGAGGGTGTAAGGAAGGGCCCCCCGTTAACGCCTCGCGTTGTACAGGGGGCCCCTCTTAACATCTGCGCCCATGACCTGGACCGTTCCTGAGATCGACCGCCGCCACGAGCCCTACGTCGCCGACGAGCGCACCATGCTCGAAGGCTGGCTCGACCACCATCGCGACACCCTGGTGCACAAATGTGCCGGGCTGACCGCCGAGCAACTGCGTACCCGAAGCGTGGAGCCCTCCGGGCTGACGCTGCTCGGCCTCGTCCGGCACATGGCCGACGTGGAGCGCTGGTGGTTCCGCGTCCGCGCCACCGGCCAGGAGCTGCCCGACCTCTACGACTACGACGCCGACCCGGACGCGGACCTCAACCATGTCGCCGACGCCGACCCGGCCGAGGCGTTCGCCACGCTGCGCGCCGAGATCGAGGCGGCCCGGGCGGCAGTGGCCGGCCTGCCGCTGGAGCACACCTTCCACCACCGCCGGGGCGACGCCACGCACGAGATCAGCCTCCGCTGGGTGTACGTCCACATGATCGAGGAGTACGCCCGGCACAACGGCCACGCCGACCTGATCCGGGAACGCATCGACGGCGTCACCGGCGCCTGACCCGGCTCAGTACGCCAGGGCCGCCCGCAGGTAGCGCAGGTCGGCCGGGCCGCTCCACCGGTGCGCGGACAGGCCGGCCACCCGGGCGCCCGCCACCGCGCGGTCCTCGTCGTCGACGAACAGCACCCGCCCCGGCGGCGTCCCCAGCGCCTCGCAGGCGGCCTGGAAGTACTCCTTGGCCGGCTTGTGCACCCCGACGACCGAGGAGTTCACGATCACGTCCAGCTCGCCGGTCAGGTCCAGCGCGGCCAGGTCGGCGTCGAGCAGGTCGGTGGCGTTCGTGCCCAGCCCGACCCGGATGCCGCCCGCCCGCACCTCGCGGATGAACGCCAGCACGTCCGGGTCGACCTCGCCGCGGTAGCTCTGCCACTCCTGGACCGCGGCGCGGGCCCGGTCCGCGCCGACCACGGGGGTCAGCGCGTCGGCCACGCTCACCATCCACTGGGCGTGGCTGACCTGGCCGGTCAGCACCGGCTGGAGCAGCCCCCAGGACATCGCGATCTCACCGAGGACCCCCTCGGTCAGCCCGTACTCCCGCTCGACGCCGGCGGCCACCGCCGGATCCCAGCGGCGCAGCACGCCGTCGAAGTCCACCAGGAGCGCCGTGGCGCGTTCCCGACTCACTCGCTCGTCACCTGTTCCTCGTCGTCGGCCCGGTTGAGCCGCTGGCTGATCACCTGGGTCACGCCGGCGCGCATGGTCACCCCGTAGAGCGCGTCGGCGATCTCCATGGTCCGCTTCTGGTGCGTGATCACGATCAGCTGGCTCTTCTCCCGCAACTGTGCCAGCAGCGTGATCAGGCGGCCCAGGTTCACGTCGTCGAGCGCCGCCTCCACCTCGTCCATGATGTAGAACGGGCTGGGCCGAGCGCGGAAGATCGCCACGAGCATCGCCACCGCGGTGAGCGACCGCTCCCCGCCGGAGAGCAGCGAGAGCCGCTTGATCTTCTTGCCCGGCGGACGGGCCTCGACCTCGACACCGGTGGTGAGCAGGTCCTCCGGGTCGGTGAGCACCAGCCGGCCCTCGCCGCCGGGGAACAGCACCGTGAAGACCTGCTCGAACTCCCGGGCCGTGTCCTCGAACGCGCTGGCGAAGACCTCGAGGATCCGGTCGTCCACGTCCTTGACCACGGTGAGCAGGTCGCGCCGGGTCGCCTTGAGATCCTCCAGCTGCTCGGAGAGGAACTTGAAGCGCTCCTCCAGCGCGGCGAACTCCTCCAGCGCCAGCGGGTTCACCTTGCCCAGCAGGGCGAGTTCCCGCTCCGCCTTCGCGGCCCGCTTCTCCTGCACCGGGCGCTCGTAGCGCACCGGGTCCGGCACCGGACGGCCGTCTTTCTCGGCCAGCGCCACGTCCGCGTCGGTGGGCGGGACCGGCCGGTCCGGGCCGTACTCGGCGACGAGCGTGGCCACGTCGAGGCCGAAGTCCTCGGCGGCCTTCGCCTCCAACTGCTCGATGCGCATCCGCTGCTCGGCGCGGGCCACCTCGTCACGGTGCACCTGGCTGGTGAGCCGTTCCAGCTCGGCGGCGAGGCGCTTGGCCGCGCCGCGTACCTCGGACAGCTCGGCCTCGCGGGCGGCGCGTTCGCGGGCGACGGCGTCGCGGTGCTCCTCGGCCCGGGCGATCGAGACGGTGAGCCGGCTCAGCGCCTCCCGGGCGCCGCCGACCACGGCCCGGGCGATCTGGGCCCCGCGGGTGCGGGCCGCGCGGCGGGCGGCGGCGCGCTCCCGCGCCGCCCGCTCGGCGGTGGCCTGCCGGGCCAGCGAGTCGGCCCGCCCGGCGATCGAGGCCACCCGCTCCTCGGCGGTACGCACGGCGAGCCGGACCTCCATCTCGTTCTGCCGCGCCTGCGGCACCATGGCGGCGAGCTGGTCGCGTTCCTCGGTGGACGGTTCGGCGTCGATCGGGGTCGCCTCGGCCAGCCGCAGCCGTTCCTCCAGCTCGGCGAGCGCGGCGAGATCCCGTTCCCGGGCCGCCTCGGCGCGGGAACGGGACTCGCCCAGCCGGTCGGTCTCCGCCTTGGCCGAGCGGGCGGCGGCGCCCAGTTCGGCGAGGCGGCGCGCGGCGGCGTTGCGGTGGCTCTCCGCCTCCCGCTTGGCGGCGGCGGCGTGCTGCACGGCCTCCTTGGCGGTGGCCACCTCGGCGCGCGCCTCGGCCAGTTGCTCCCGCAGCTCGGCGGCGGTGCGTTCGGCGGTGGCCCGGTTGGCCCGCGCCTCCTCGACGGCGGCCTGCACCTCGATGAAGCTGGGCGCCTTGGCCGACCCGCCCGCAGCCGCGTACGCGCCGACCACGTCGCCGTCCGGGGTGACCGCGCGCAGCTCCGGGTTCGCCGCGACGAGCGCGGACGCGGCGGCCAGGTCGTCGACGAGCGCCACGTCGCGCAGCGCCCGGTGCACGGCGGGGCGGATCGCGGCCGAGCACTCCACCAGGTCGGGGGCCCAGCGGGTGCCCTCGGGCAGCTTCGGGCGCAGCGCGTCGGCGGAGCCGTCCATGCCCGGTCCGGCGGGGCTGCCGACGAGCAGCCCGGCCCGCCCGGCGTCGGAGATCTTGAGCAGCCGCATCGCCTCGACCGCCTCGTCCACGCCGCTGACCGCCACCGCGTCGGCCAGGCCGCCCAGCGCGGCGGCGAGCGCCGCCTCGTCGCCGGGGGCGACGGTGAGCAGCCCGGCGAGGCTGCCGAGCAGGCCGGGCACCTGGTCGGCGCGGGCCAGCAGCTCACCGGCACCGTCCTTGCGGCGCAGGCCCATGGCGAGCGCCTCCTCGCGGGCCTTCCAGGTGGCGGCGTCCTTCTCGGCGGCGCGCTCCCCGTCGGTCAGGCTGCGCACCGCCGCCTGGGCCCGCTCGTGCACGGCCACCGCCTCGTCGTGCCGGGCGTCCAGGTCGGCGTTGTCCCGGTCGGCCTCTGTGGACTGCTCGGCGACCGCGTCCAGGTCGGCCTGCGCCTTCTCGGCGCGGCCCAGCGCGTCGGTGTGCGCGGCGGCGAGCCGTTCGATCTCCTCACCGGCGCTCGTGGTCCGCGCGCGGGCGGAGTTGACCTGGCCGGTGAGGCGGGCCAGCCCTTCGCGCCGGTCGGCGATCGCCTTCGCGGCGGCGACCAGCTCCCGCTCTGCGGCGGCGAGCTGGCGTTCCAGCTCCTGTCGGTGCTCGACCGCCTCGGCCAGGCGGATCTGGTCCTCGGTGAGCGCGGCGCGCAGTTCCTCCTCCTGCTCGCGGATCCGCCGCGACTCCGCCTCCAGCTGCTCCGGGTCGCGCCCGGGGCGCTCGTCGTCGCCGGCGGCGCTGAGATGACGCAGCCGCTCCCGGGCCAACTGCTCGATCGAGCGGAACCGCTCCTGGAGCGCGGAGAGGCGGTACCAGGTGTCCTGCGCCGCCGCGAGCAGCGGGGCGTCCTCGGCCAGCGCCGCCTCCAGCTCGCCGAGGCGGCCCTGCACCTCGCCGTGCTCGGCCTCGATCAGCTCGCGCCGCTCGCGCAGCGCGGTCTCGTCGGCGATCTCCTTGTCCAGCGTGGTCCGCAGCGTGTGCAGGTCGTCGGCGAGCAGCCGCAGCCGGGCGTCGCGCAGGTTGGCCTGGATCGCGGCGGCGCGGCGGGCCACCTCGGCCTGCCGGCCCAGCGGCTTGAGCTGGCGGCGCAGCTCGGCGGTGAGGTCGGTCAGGCGGTTGAGATTCACTTGCATCGCGTCGAGCTTCCGCAGCGCCTTCTCCTTGCGCTTGCGGTGCTTGAGGACGCCCGCCGCCTCCTCGATGAACGCCCGCCGGTCCTCCGGCTTGGCGTGCAGCATGCCGTCGAGCCGGCCCTGCCCGACGATGATGTGCATCTCGCGGCCGATGCCGGAGTCGGACAGCAACTCCTGGATGTCCAGCAGGCGGCAGGAGTCGCCGTTGATCTCGTACTCGCTCTCGCCGGACCGGAACATCCGGCGGGTGATGGAGACCTCGGTGTACTCGATCGGCAGCGCGCCGTCGGTGTTGTCGATGGTGAGGGTGACCTCGGCCCGGCCCAGCGGCGCCCGCCCGGCGGTGCCGGCGAAGATGACGTCCTCCATCTTGCCGCCACGCAGCGCCTTCGCGCCCTGCTCGCCGAGCACCCAGGCGATGGCGTCGACGACGTTGGACTTGCCGGAGCCGTTCGGGCCCACCACGCAGGTGATCCCGGGCTCCAGCTTCAACGTCGTGGCGGAGGCGAAGGACTTGAAGCCCTTCACCGTCAGGCTCTTGAGATGCACCTTCTCGATCCTCGTCCGGTGGCCGCCGTACCGTCGCCGGCTGCGCGGACCTGGTGAACCCGCAGACTAACCCGGGACCGCGACGTCGCCGCGACGCGACCCACCCGACGCCCGCGGTGTCCGTTTTCCGCCCGGCCGTCGCGGAGGGAACGGAAATGCATGATCACAATTACCGGGCGCAATTCCGGGCGGTTCGCAAGATCGAGAATTACGGCGGGAACCACGAAAAGGGGTACGCACATGGCTGCGCGCCGGCACTTGAGTGTCGGCGCGCTTTTCGGTGTGGTGCGATTCAGTTTTCCGGCGACTGGAGATCAGGTCAGCGCGGGCTCGGCAAGACGGAGGAGGTCGTCGGCCTCCGCCGCTGCCGCCGCGAGCCGATCGTTGTCGGCACGCAGACGCGTGATCTCGAACTCCAGTGCCTGAACCCTGGCACGCAGACGGGTGACCTCGTCGAGCAGACGCCGGTCGGGCGCTGCACTTACGTGGCCGTAGAGGGCCTTCGCCATGCTGAACTCCTTGATGTGCGCTGCCGGAAAGGCCGGCCAACGCGCGCCCATGATGTTCGCGGCTGCCATTCCCGTTGCATCGGGGCATGACTGGGCGCGACTGGCGACACCTACATATTGAGCCGAAAACCCCTCCGGCGTCAAGTTGACCAAGGCCGTAGATCATCTCCACGTCGGCCGGTCCACTCGTCAGGGGGCTGCCAGAAGGCGCGGACACGCTCTGTCCGGACGCCTTTACTGTACGCCCGGAACGCGCGAACGCCGCACCCTCCGAGCCCGCTTCGCCTTAACTCTTTCTTAGCCACGTTGCCGCAGCTCCGGACGCGCCCGTAGCGTCACCCCGGCCCGCAACCGACCCGTGGAGGGGACAGGCGTGTACCGCTGGAACGACCCGATCGACCCGGAGGGCACCGCCCGACGCCCCGAGCAGCCGACCGACGAGGGTCCGGCGTGGCTCAGCGACCGGCCCGAGCCGCGGTCGTCGTACCTGTTCGGCGACGGTACACAGCAGCCGCCCCGCGACCGCTGGAACGGCGAGGAGCAGCCCACCGCCGCGTGGCAGGGCGAGCAGCCCGCGTGGCAGGGCCGGCAACAGCCGGCGGTGTGGCAGGGCCAGGAACAGCCCACCGCCTGGCACGGTCACGAGCAGCCGGCCGCCTGGCACGGTCACGAGCAGCCGGCCGGCGGCTGGGAGCAGCCCACCGCGACCTGGCAGCCGGCCACCGACACCCCGGCCGACGAGCGGCGGCGCCCGAAGCGGCGCCTGTCCCGGCCGCTCGTGATCGGCGGGGCCGCCGCCGCGGCGACGCTCGTGGTGAGCCTCGGCGTGGGCGCCGTCCTGCTGCCCGGCGGCGACCAGGGCACGAAGCGCACCTCCGCCGACGCGCCGGTGGCCGCCGCGCCGCAGGGGCCCGAGGGCACCGAGGAGGCGCCCGCCGACGTGCTCGCCCCGGAGCCGGCCAGCCCGTCCGCCGTACCGACCACCGCCGCGCCGAGCCCGACGAAGAAGGCCACGCCGAAGCCGAGCCGCAGCACCGCGCCGTCACGGCAGCAGGAGCGCAGCAGCGCCCCGGGCGGCGGCTCGTCGAGCGGCGGCACCGGGGGCACCGGCACCAAGGCCGCCGCCACGACCGGGCTCAGCGCCGAACTCCAGCAGGTCGTCACGATCGTGAACCAGGAGCGGGCCAAGGCCGGCTGCAAGGCACTGACCGTGAACGCCAAGCTGAACCTGGCCGCCCAGCGGCACAGCCAGGACCAGGCCGACCACAAGAAGATGGACCACACGGGCAGCGACGGCAGTCAGCCCTGGGACCGGGTCAAGGCCGCCGGTTACTCGTACAGCATGGTGGGCGAGAACGTGGCCTGGAACTACCAGACCCCGGCCGCGGTCATGGAGGGCTGGATGAACTCCGAGGGCCACCGGAAGAACATCCTCAACTGCTCGTACACCCAGATCGGGGTGGGCGTGGCGCGCAGCAACGGGCCGTACTGGACGCAGGTCTTCGCCACCCCGCGCTGACCGCGCGTCGTGACCGACCCGGCGCTCGTTGACCCATCGGGGGCGGCGCCGGGCCGCCCGCGTCCGGGGAGCTGTCGATGCGGATCCGGCCGGTGTGGGCCGTGCCGCGCCCCCGGCCGGCCCGCGTCCGCCGACGTGGTCCGCGCCGGGGCGTGGCGCTCGCGCTGACCGCCCTGCTGCTGGTCCCGGTGCCGGCCTGCCGCCGGCCGATCACCCCGCCCGGCGCACCGACGCCCTGGCCGGCCGCGCAGGCCGACAGCTGGCGGTGGCAGTGGCAGCTCACCACGCCGGTGGAGGTCGCTGTCGACGCCGACGTCTTCCTCCTCGACCCGGTGGCGGCCACCTCGGCCGAGACCGCCGCGCTGCGCGGGCGGGGCCGCCGGCTGGTCTGCCACGTCCGGGTCGGCACGTACGCCGCCGATGACCCGGACGCCACCCGCTTCCCCGCCGCCGTGCGCGGCGCCGCGGTGCCGGGGCGGCCGGGGAGCCGGTTCCTGGACGTACGGCGCTGGGACGCGCTCGCGCCGGTGCTGGCCGACCGGTTCCGGCTGTGCCGCGGCAAGGGCTTCGGCGCGGTGGCCCTGGCCGACGCGGACGGCTACCGGCACCGCACCGGCTTCCCGCTGGACTTCGACGACCAGCTGCTGTTCAACCGCCGGCTGGCCGGGCTGGCCCGCGAGCTGAGCCTCTCCCCCGGCCTGGTCGACGACGTGACACAGGTGGCCGCGCTGGCCCCCGACTTCGACTTCGCGGTCAACCAGGAGTGCGTACGCCGCCGCCAGTGCGCGAAGCTACTGCCGTTCGTCGACGCCGGCAAGCCCGTCTTCCACGTCGAGTACACCGGCGAGCCGGCGGACTTCTGCGTCACCTCGGTCGGCTACGGCTTCGCCTCGATCCGCAAGGATCGGACGCTGGACGCCTGGCGGGAGCCGTGCGCGCTGCCGTGACGCCTCGGCGTGTTCCGCGCTCAGCGGGGTGGCCAGGTCCTCCGGCGGCCTGCCCTCGGCCTCGACGCAGCCTCCCGGCCGGGCAGAAGTACGGAAGCCGTATGCCTGAGAGTCATGATTATGACTCCCAGGCATACCCGCCACATGTGGATGCCGTCTCGGCGGGCGGCACGGGCCGGACCGGGTGTCGAGCCACCCCGGCCGGCCGGGTCAGCGGGCGCCGACCAGCTCCGGCGCCGGTGCGGGCGGCGGCTCGACCGCCGGGGCGGCGGTACGGCGGCGCATGAAGCGCGGCGCCCACCAGTTCGCGTCGCCCAGCAGCGTCATCACCGAGGGCAGCACGACCGCGCGGATGATCGTGGCGTCCAGCAGGATCGCCGCCGCCAGGCCGATGCCGAGCTGCTTGAAGTCGATCATGCTGAGCGTGGCGAAGATGGAGAACACCGCCACCATCACCACCGCCGCGCTGGTCACCACACCGGCCGAGGAGGTGATGCCGTGCGCCACCGCCTCCCGGTTGGGCATGCCCCGGTCGACCGCCTCGCGGATCCGGCTGACCACGAAGACGTGGTAGTCCATGGACAGTCCGAACAGCACCACGAACAGGAACAGCGGCAGCCAGGTGACGATCGCGTCCATCGAGGTGAAGCCGAGCAGCCCCTCCGCCCAGGTGCTCTGGAAGACCAGCACCAGCAGCCCGTACGCGGCGCCGGCGGAGAGCAGGTTCAGCACGATCGAGGTCAGCGCCACCACCACCGACCGGAACGTCCACGCCATCACCAGGAACGTCAGCGCCAGCACGAACGCCGCGACGACCGGCAGCTTCGCCCAGATGTGTGCGGCGTAGTCCTCGCTGGCGGCCACGCCGCCGCCGACCGCGTACTCCACGCCCGGGATGCCGCCGAGCGTGGCGGGCACCAGGTCCTCGCGCAGCTCGTGCAACGACCGGGACGCCTCGTCGGAGCGGCTGGCGTGCGGCGTGGCCACCTCCAGCACCGACACCCGCCGGTCCGCCGACACCTGGATCTCCGGGCCGTCCCCCTCGGCCGGCGCGAAGAGCGGGTCGGCGGCGGTACGGCCGGCCAGGTCGGTGAGCGCGGCCCGCACCCGGTCGGCCTGCTCGGCGGGCGCCCGCACGGCCACCGTGTGGCTGGTGCCGTTGCTCGGGAACGCGGCGGTGAGCCGGTCGTACGCCTGCATGGCGGCGGTGGTGCGTGGCACGTCCTCCGCGCCGGGGAACTTCAGCTTCATGCCGAGCGCGGGCGCGGCGAGCGCGAGCAGCAGCGCGACCGAGATCAGCAGCGTGGCCACCGGCGCGCGCAGCGCCGGCTTGAGCACCGCCGGCCAGAACCGGGGCCGGGCCGGCTGCCCGTCCCGCCCGTCACGCGGGGCGGTGAGGCGCCACAGCAGCGGCACCCGCGGCCGGTCCACCCAGCGGCCCAGCTTCGCCAGCAGCGCCGGCAGCACGGTGAGCGAGCCGATCACCGCGACCGCCACCACCAGGATCGAGCCGACCGCCAGCGAGGAGAAGATCGCGTCCTGGGCGAGCAGCAGACCGCCCATCGAGATGATCACGGCGGTGCCGGAGACCACCACGGCGTGCCCGGAGGTCTCCGCCGCGATCTCCACCGCGTCCAGGCCGGACCGGCCCTTCGCCCGTTCCTCCCGTTCCCGCCGCACGTAGAACAGCGAGTAGTCCACGCCGACCGCCATGCCGATCAGCAGGATGACGCTGGCCGTGGTGTCGGTGGCCGGCACCAGGTGCGAGGCGAGTGTGGACAGACCCATCGCCGCGGCCACCGAGGAGAGCGCCAGCAGCACCGGCACCCCGGCGGCGATCAGCGCGCCGAACGCGATGATCAGGATGGCCAGCGTCACCGGCAGGCTGAGCAGCTCGGCGCGCTTGAAGTCCTTGCCGAGCGTGTCGTCGAGCGCCTTGTCGATGGACGGGCCGCCGACCTGCTCCACCCGCAGTCGCGGGTGCGCGTCCTGCACCTTCGCGGTGGTGTCCCGCAGCGGCTGCACCCGGTCGCCGGCGGTGCCCGGGTCGCCGGACATGGTGATCGGCACCAGCAGCGCGCTGCCGTCGCGCGACGGCATCGGCGTACCGATCGAGGCCACGCCGTCGACCTGCCGCAGCCGGTCCGCCGCGTCCTGCGCCGCGGCCTTCGCCGCGGCCTGGTCGAGCGAGCTCGAGCGGGCGGTGATCAGCACGTTCTCGGTCGCCGGCCGGTCGAACCCGCCACTGTCGACGATCAGCTGTGCCTGTCCGAACTCGCCGATCGCCTGATCCTCGTCGGTCGCCTCGTTCAGCCCGGCGGCGCTGCCGCCCACGAAACACACCGCCACGAAGACCACCCACAACGCGATCGCGCGCCACGGATGCTCCGCACTCCACCGTGCCAGCCGCACAGTAACCGGTCGCCTGCCCATGTCCCGGGTTCCACCCTCCTGATGCCGGCCCTGTGCCGACCCCAGATGACGCTAGGCAGCAGGCGGGGCCCCGGCATCGGGGAACGGCCCCCGCTCGTCCCCGATCCGGCGGGAGCGGTCCGAGCGGCCGGAACCGGCCGCGCGGACCGGGCGGAAAAGGGCATCTCCGGGTACGCTCCGGCGCGTCTCCGGGGACCGTCCGGCGATGCACACCGGTGCAACCCCGAACCGGCTCGGGGTCATCCCCGGAGGGTGCCCCTGGGCCGGGGCTGGCATCGCGGGCAGCTGTAGGAGGAGCGGTTCATGAACGCCTCCCGCCGGATCGGCGCGCCGCAGCGCGGGCAGGGCTCCCCCTCCCGGCCGTACGCGTTCAGCGACCTGTCGAAGTAGCCGCTCTCGCCGTTGACGTTGACGTACAGCTCGTCGAAGCTGGTGCCGCCCTGCTTGATCGCCTCGGCGAGCACGTCCCGGACGTGCCCGAGCAGGCGCAGCGCGGCCGGACGGGTGAGCGCGTCGGCCGGGCGGGTGCCGTGCAGCTTCGCCCGCCACAGTGCCTCGTCGGCGTAGATGTTGCCCACCCCGGAGATCAGCGTCTGGTCGAGCAACGCGCGTTTGATCTCCGTACGCCTGCGGCGCAACGCCGCCACGAACGCCTCGTCCGAGAACTCCGGGTCCATCGGATCGCGCGCGATGTGGGCGATCTCGGCGGGCAGCTCCGCCCCACCGGCGGACACGGACAGCCCGCCGAACGTGCGCTGGTCGACGAAGCGCAGCTCCGGCCCGTCGTCGGCGAACCGGAACCGGACCCGCAGGTGCAGCTCGTCGGCCGCGCCGACCGGCTGCAACAGCAGCTGGCCGGACATGCCGAGGTGGCCGATCACCGCGTCGCCGCTGTCCAGCGGCAGCCAGAGGTACTTGCCCCGGCGCCGCACGCCGGTGACCGTCCGGCCGGCGAGCACGTCGGCGAAGTGCGCGCCACCGGGCGCGTGCCGGCGAACCGCCCGGGGGTGGCGCACCTCGACGGCGGCGATCCGCCGGCCGATCACCCACTGCGCCAGCCCCTGCCGGACGGTCTCGACCTCGGGCAGCTCAGGCACGGCCGGCGCCCGCCTCGACGTCCGCCGCCTCGTCCCGGGCCGCGGCCTCGGCCCGCGCCGCCGCCTCGGCCTCGGCCTGCTCGTTCAGCGTCCGCCAGGCCGACTCGGCCGCGCGCTGCTCGGCCTCCTTCTTGCTGCGTCCCTCCGCGCCGCCGTAGCGGTTCCCGGCGACCACCACCCAGGCGGTGAACGTCTTGAGGTGATCCGGCCCGGTGCCCTCGATCCGGTACTCGGGCACGCCGAGCCCCAGCGCGGCGGTCAGCTCCTGGAGGCTGGTCTTCCAGTCCAGCGCCGCGCCCCGGCCCGCCGACTCGGCCATCAGCGGGTCGAACAGCCGGTGGATGACGATGGCCGCGGTGTCCAGGCCGTACTGGAGGTAGATCGCGCCCAGCAGCGCCTCCAGCGTGTCGGCCAGGATGCTCGCCTTGTCCCGTCCGCCGGTGGCCTCCTCGCCCTTGCCCAGCAGCAGGTACGCGCCCAGCCCGTCCGGGCCCAGGCCACGCGCCACGTCGGCGAGCGCCCGCATGTTGACCACGCTGGCGCGCAGCTTCGCCAGCTGCCCCTCGGGCAGGTCGGGGTGGTTGTGGAACAACGCGGTGGTGATCACCACGCCGAGGACCGAGTCGCCCAGGAACTCCAGCCGCTCGTTGGTGGGCAGGCCGCCGTTCTCGTACGCGTACGAGCGGTGGGTCAGCGCGCGTTCCAGCAGTTCCGGGTCGAGCGACACCCCGAAGGCCGCCTCCAGGTGGCCGACGGGAGCACGCCGCCGCTTGTCGTTGGTCATGGTGCTACCTCGGTGTCGTGTCGGTCAGGTGCGAGATCGTGCGGGATGCCGGCGAGCAGCGTGCGGACCGTCCCGGCGGCGTCGCGGCGCCACAGGTGGGCGGCCAGCGCGATACCGGAGGCGACGTCCTCGGAACCGGCCGCGCCGTGGCACACGACCACGGTGCCGCCCACCCCGAGCAGGGCCGCGGCACGCGGGGCGCCACCGCGCGACGGCGGGCCGCCGGCCATGGCGTACGCGCCCTCGATGGCCTTGAGCAGGACGTTTCCGGTGAAGCCGTCGGTCACCACGACGTCGGCGCGGGCGCCGAGCGAGATGTCGTACCCCTCGACCAGGCCGACGTAGCGGCCGTCGCAGGGCAGCGGCGCGGCGGCGAGCGCGGGCGCGGCGACCCGGCGCAGCCGGTCGCCCTTGCCGGTCTCGTGGCCGACGGAGAGCAACCCGACGCGGGGTGCGGTGACGGCGTGTGCCACCGACGCGTAGGCGGCGCCGAGGAGGGCGTGCCGGGCCAGCGTGGCGGGGCCGGGTTCGAGCGTGCCGCCGACGTCGAGCAGCACCACAGGTCCCTCGACGGCGGGCAGCGTGGCGGCGAGCGCGGGGCGGCGGATCCCGGTCCAGCGGCCCAGGCCGAGCGCGGCGGCGGTGACAGTGGCGCCGGTCGAGCCGGCCGAGACGACCGCGTCGGCGAGCCCGTCGCGGACGGCCTGCACGGCGGTGCGCACCGTGCTCTCGCCACGGGCGGCGGTGGGGTGGTCGGCCATGCCGACGGCGGTCCGCACCGGGCGGACCGTGACCCGGGCGCGCTGGGCCGGTTCGAGCGCGCCGATCAGCTCGTCGGCCACCTCGATCGGGCCGACGAGCATCAGGTGCAGGGCGGGGTCCGTGCGTACCGCTCGCAGAGCGCCGTCAACCACGACGGCGGGAGCATCGTCCCCGCCGAGGAGGTCGACGGCGATCCGCGCGGTGCCCGGCTCCGACGGTCCGCCGGCCGGAAGCCGGTCGGCGGCGCAGGGAGCCGGGGCACCGGGCGAGAGCCTTGGTGCGCGCGTCACCCGACCGGTGGTCGGGGACGTCACTCGGCAGCCGCGTCAGACCTCGAGGACCTGACGACCGTTGTAGGTGCCGCAGACGGAGCAGGCGGCGTGCGGCAGCTTGGCCGACTTGCACTGCGGGCAGGCCACGGTCGCCACCACCGAGGCCTTCCAGTTCGCCCGGCGGGCGCGGGTGTTGCTGCGCGACATCTTGCGCTTGGGGACGGCCACGGTTCTTACTCCTCTGTACGGGTCAGTTGCGTCAGGCTCGCCCAACGCGGGTCGACCTGCTGATGGCTGTGGTCGGCCGGCAGATCGTCCCAGTGCACCCCACACTCGGGGCACAGCCCTGGGCAGTCCTCCCGGCAGAGCGGGTTGGTCGGCAGTGCCAGCACCACCGCGTCCCGCAACGCCGGCTCCAGGTCGATCAGATCGCCCTGCATCCGGCCCACCTCGTCGGTGTCGGTCGTGTCGTCCGTGGCGCTGTTCTCGTACGCGTACAGCTCCTGGATCGTCACGGCCAACGAGTCGTCGATCTCGCGCAGGCAGCGCCCGCACTCGCCCTTGACGGGACCGGTGACGGTCCCGGAGACGAGCACGCCCTCGGACACCGACTCCAACCTCAGGTCGAGGTCGAGGTCCGCGCCCTCCGGCACGCCGATCAACTCCACGCCGAGGTCCGCCGGTGCCGGCACGACCCGCTTGTGCGTACGCAACGCACCAGGTCGGCGCGGCAGTTCCCTCGTGTCGAGGACCAGCGGCGACCTGGGGTCGAGTGTGCTTGGCGAGTGTTTGGGCATAGTCAGACTCCGGCCGTCGAGAGGCCGACAAAGAAGGTTACCTGCCAGACGGGCGAACCGTCGAACCGGGGGTTCACCTCCGGCCCGACGGCAGCCGGCTGTCGGCGACCGGCCCGCGCGCCGCTCAGAAGGGTAGCGGGCGGTCCGCCTCGTCCCCGCCGAAGGTGCCGATCTCGCGCAGCGCGTGCATCTTGTCCCGGCCGCGCTCTATCGAGGCCAGCGCCCGGGTGAGGAACTGCTCGAAGTTGGCCAGCGCGGTGTCGACGTAGTCGTCCACCTCCTCGCGGAGGCGCTGCGCCTCGGCCCGCGCCTCGGCGATGATCCGCGCGCCCTCGTGCTCGGCCGAGACGGTGATCTCGTTCACCGAGACCAGCCGGGCGTGTTCCGCCTCACCCTCGCTGATGATCCGGTCGGCCTCGCGCTTGCCGGCCTCCATGATCTTGTCCCGCTCCTCCAGCAGCGCGGCGGCGCGCCGCAGGTCGGCGGGGAGCTCCGCGCGCAACTCGTCGAGCACGGCGATCATCTCGCCCCGGTCGACCATGCAGTTGTTGCGCGACATCGGGACGGAGCGGGCCTGCTCCACCATGGCGATCAGTTCGTCGATGCGATCGAGCGGGTCCACCGGTACCTCACTCCTGTCTTCGTCGGCCGCCCTCCATCATGCGGCCTGCGCCCGGTCTCGGCGCTGCCACACATCATGTCGCGCCCGAGCCACAAGCACCCCACCCGCCCCACCCGGCGCGTCGTCCTCCCCGCCCATCGCCCTCGCCCCCGTCGCCCGCCCCCGTCGCCCGCCCCCGTCGATCTTGCACTTTCGGCCCGGCGCTCGCCCCTTACGGGAGGAATGTCCGGGCCGAAAGTGCAAGATCGCGTGGGCGGGGGGTGGGGGTGGGTGGGGTCAGGGGCGGAGGCGAGCGGAGAGCTGCTCGCGGACCAGGTCGGGGACGTGTGCGGAGATGTCGCCGCCCCACTTCGCCACGTCCTTGATCAGGCTGGACGAGATGAACGAGTAGAGCGGGTTGGTCGGCATGAACAGGGTCTCCACGCCGGCCAGGCCGATGTTCATCTGGGCCATCTGCAGCTCGTAGTCGAAGTCGCTCACCGCACGCAGGCCCTTGATCAGCACACTCGCCTGCTGCGCGCGGCAGAAGTCGACAAGCAGGCCGCGGAACGACTCCACCCGCACGTTGTCGTACGAGGCGGTGACCTCCTGGAGCATGGTGATCCGCTCCTCGACCGTGAACAGGCCCTGCTTGGACTGGTTGACCAGCACTCCGACGATCACCTCGTCGAAGAGCCGGCTGGCCCGGCCGATGATGTCGAGGTGTCCGTTGGTGACCGGGTCGAACGAGCCCGGGCAGACCGCACGTCTCATGATCGGCGACCGTACCAAAGAGTGGTCTCGCCGTAACGCCTGCTGCGCTCCGGAGTGACACCTTCCACCCACGTGACCGGTCCGGTACGGCTGGACCGCTCGACGATCACCAGGGCGTCCGGGGCGAGCCAGCCGCCGTCGACGAGCGCGGCCAGATTCGCGGTGATCTCGGAGTCCGGCACCGCGTACGGCGGATCGGCGAAGACCACGTCGTACGGCTCCCCGTCCGGGCCGGCCGCCAGCACGGTGGCGACCTTGCCGGTGACCAGGCGCGCGGCCGGCGCGGCGCGGAGCGCGGCGATGTTCTCCCGGATCACCCGGGCGGCCCGCGCGTCGGACTCGACGAGCAGCACGTGGGCCGCGCCCCGGGACAGCGCCTCCAGGCCGACCGCGCCGGAACCGGCGTACAGGTCGGCGAAGCGTGTCCCGTCCAGGTCGACGTGCGAGTCCACGGCGCTGAACAGCGCCTCCCGCACACGGTCGGAGGTGGGCCGGGTGCCGGCACCCGGTGGCGCGGCGATCCGCCGGCCGCCGAGCGTGCCGGCCACGATCCGGGTCACCGTCGCTCCCTGCGCATGCCCCGACGCTACGCGACGCCGCGAGGCGGGCACGACGTACCCGGCGCGTCGTGGTGGCCCGTCGCCGCCGGATCCGCTTCACCGCCTGACCCGCACCGAGGGCGCGTCGACCACCCGGCCGGCGCGAGCCTGGGCACGCCACGCGCGTGCCGCTGCCCCGCGACGGCGCCGGCCCGCCGTCAGCCCTTCTCCAGGTATTCGGCGCGTTCCTCGTCGACGAGCGCGGCGACCGACGCCGCCAGCGCCGGGTGCCGGGACAGATCCGGATCGTCCTCGACCAGTTCGATCGCCTCGGCCCGCGCGTCGCGGATCAGCTCGGCGTCGCGTCTCAGCGACAGCAGCCGCAGGTGCGAGCGGCGGCCGGACTGGGTCGCGCCCAGCACGTCACCCTCCCGGCGCTGTTCCAGATCGAGTTCGGCCAGCTTGAAGCCGTCGGTGGTGGAGGCGACCGCGTCCAGCCGCTCCCGCGCCGACGAACCCTCGACCGCCTCGGTGACCAGCAGGCACAGACCGGCGGCCGAGCCCCGGCCGACCCGGCCGCGCAACTGGTGCAGCTGGGAGACACCGAACCGGTCGGCGTCCAGCACGATCATCACCGTCGCGTTCGGCACGTTCACGCCGACCTCGACCACAGTGGTCGCCACCAGCACGTCCAGCTTGCCGTCGGCGAACGCGCGCATCACCGCGTCCTTCTCGTCCGCCGGCAGCCGGCCGTGCAGCACCCCGATCCGCAGCCCGTGCAGCGGACCCTCGGCCAGCAGCGGGGCCACCTCGGTCACCGCCAGCGGCGGGCGCCGGCCGTTGTCGTCCTCTCGCGGCGCCTCCTCGTCCGACACCGGCCCTTCTCCGATGCGCGGGCACACCACGTACGCCTGGTGGCCCTTGGTGACCTCCTCGCGCAACCGGCGCCAGGCCCGGTCGAGGAACGCCGGCTTCTCGGCCGCCGGGACCACGTGCGAGGCGATCGGCGAGCGGCCCTGCGGAAGCTGGGACAGCGTGGAGGTCTCCAGATCGCCGTAGACGGTCATGGCGACGGTGCGCGGGATCGGGGTCGCGGTCATCACCAGCACGTGCGGCGGCTGCTCGGCCTTGGCGCGCAGCGCGTCGCGTTGCTCGACACCGAAGCGGTGCTGCTCGTCCACCACCACCAGGCCGAGGTCGTGGAAGTCGACGCCCTCGTAGAGCAGGGCGTGCGTGCCGAGCACGATGCCGGCGCGGCCCTCGGCCACCTCGGCCAGCGCCCGGCGCCGGGCCGCCGCGCCGAGCGAG
The DNA here is from genome assembly GCF_043197215.1 of Micromonospora sp. NPDC049203. Classification (NCBI taxonomy): domain Bacteria; kingdom Bacillati; phylum Actinomycetota; class Actinomycetes; order Micromonosporales; family Micromonosporaceae; genus Micromonospora; species Micromonospora sp. NPDC049203. Next base: position 461,697 of record NZ_JBICSV010000001.1, read on the forward strand.
CCGGTGATCAGCTCCACCCGTGTGGCGTCGTCGGCGGCGCCCAGCTCACCGGCCCGGCCGAGCGGCCCGAGCAGGTCGAGGATGCCCCTGTGGTGCTGGGCGGCGAGCACCTCGGTCGGCGCGAGCAGCGCGGCCTGCCCACCGGCGTCGACCACCTGGAGCATGGCGCGCAGCGCCACCACCGTCTTGCCGGAGCCCACCTCGCCCTGGAGCAGCCGGTGCATCGGGTGTGCCCGGGTCAGGTCGGCGGCGATCTCCCGCCCGACGACCTGCTGGCCGGAGGTCAGCTCGTACGGCAGCCGGGCGTCGAACGCGTCGAGCAGGCCGCCGGCCTTCGCCGGGCGGGCCCGTCCCGGCGACGCCGCCGCCCGGTGCTTGCGCTGCACCAGCGTGAGCTGCACGGCGAACGCCTCGTCCCACTTCAGCCGGCGGCGGGCCCGGTAGAGCGCCTCCTTGCTGGTCGGGCGGTGGATCTCGCGCAGCGCGGTGCCGATGTCGGCGAGGTTGCGGGTGGCCCGCACGGTGGCCGGCAACGGGTCCTCCGGCGGGGTGAACGTGTCGAGCACGACGCGGACGCAGCGGGCGATCACCCAGGTCGGCACCGCCGCCGCAGCCGGATAGACCGGGATCATTGCCCCGGCGAACTCCTCGACCTCCTCGTTTGCGGCCGCCTCGCCCTCGCCACCCTCGCCGAGCAGGACGTACTCCGGGCCGTTGAGCTGCCGCTTGCCCCGGAACTCGGTCACCTTGCCGGCGAACAGCCCCCACCGGCCGGGCCGCAGCTCCCGCTCCCGCCACGCCTGGTTGCCGAAGAACGTGCAGGTGAGCACGCCGCCGGAGCCGTCGCCGACGGTCACCTCCAGCAGGTTGCCGCGCCGCTGGCGCATCGGGCGCACGGCGGTGCGCTGCACCTGGGCGAGCACTGTGACCTGCTCCCCCACGTCGAGCGAGCGGATGTCGGTGTGCTCGCCGCGCTCGTCGTACCGGCGCGGGAAGTGGTAGATCAGGTCGCCCGCGGTGTGCAGGTCGAGGTGCCCGGCCAGCGCCTTCGCGGTGCGCTCGCCGACCAGCTTCTTCAGCGGCGTGTCGACAGTGGCCGCTTCACCAGTCATTCGACCCCCACCAGGAGCGGATAGTGCGGCTGACCGCCCTCGTACGCCTGCACCTCGACGAACGGCCACGCCCCCTCGACGTGCGCGCGGACCCGGTCGGCCAGCCCGGCCGGAGCGTCAGCGCCGCAGAGCAGCGTGACCAGCTCACCGCCGCCGCCGAGCATCCGGTCCACCACTGCGGTGCAGGTGTCGACCAGATCCTGCCCGATCAGGTGCACCTCGCCCTCGACCAGGGCCAGCACGTCGCCCGGGCGGGCCGGGCCGGCGACGGTGAGCGCCTCCCGGGCGGCGTGGCAGACCTCGGCGTACCGGCAGGCGCCGGCCGCCTCGGCCATCGCGATCACGTCGTCCTCGAACCGCCGCTTCGGATCACGCACGGCCAGCGCCGCGAGCGCCTGCACCGGCGAGCGGGTCGGCACCACGCTCACCTTCACGCCGAGGCCGTGCGCCTCCCTGGCCGCCGCGCTCGCCACCGACTGGGTGTTCGGGTCGTTCGGGAGCACCACCACCCGGGCGGCGCCGGTGGCCCGGATCGCGTCGAGCAGCTCGCCGGTGGACGGGTTGGCGGGCACCACCACGGCGCCCTCGGCCGCGAACAGCTCCGCGATGCCCGCGCCCGTGGCCACCACCACGGCGGCCCGCCCCTCGGGCAGCGGCGCCCGCGGTCCGGGCGCCGGGGCGGCCTGGTCGGCGAAGCGGGTCACGTTGATCCGGTGCGGGCGGCCGGCGACCACGCCCGCCTCGACCGCCGCCCCGATGTCGTTGACGTGCACGTGGACGTTCCAGGTGCCGGCGCCGTCGCCGACGATCGCGAGTGAGTCACCGAGCGCGTCCAGCTCGGCGCGCAGCCGGGCCACCGCCTCGTCGGTGGCGTCGAGCAGATACTGCACCTCGTAGGCGTACGCGTCGGAGCCGCTCTCCCGCACGGCGGTGGCCGGCGCGCGGCGGGTGGGCGGCTCGGACGCCGGCTGCGCCAGGCTCTCCCCGGTGATCACCTCGACCAGCGCGTCCAGCAGCAGGCACAGGCCGCGCCCGCCGGCGTCGACCACGCCCGCGCGGGCCAGCTCCGGCAACTGCTCGGGGGTACGCGCCAGCGCGTGCGCCGCCGCCTCGGCGGCGGCCCGGGCCACGGCGCGCAGGTCGTCGGTGTCCGCCCGGCGGGCGGCGTGCGCCGCGGCGGAGACCACGCTCAGCAGCGTGCCCTCGACCGGCCGGGCGACGGCGGCGTAGGCGGCGGTGGTGGCGTCGGACAGGGCGTCGGCGAGCTGTCGCCCGCGCACCGCGGGCACGGCGGCGAGCGTGTCGGCGAGGCCACGCAGGATCTGCGAGAGGATCACCCCGGAGTTGCCGCGCGCCCCGAGCAGCGCGCCCCGGGCCATCAGCCGCAGCGCGTGGCCGTGCGGGGTGTGCCCGTCGTCGGGAAGCGTGCCGAGGTCCATGGCCAGGGCCTGCTGGGCCGAGGTGAGCGTGAGCACCAGGTTGGTGCCGGTGTCGCCGTCGGGCACCGGGTAGACGTTCAGGTCGTCGATCTCGCCCTGGTGGGTGCGGAGGGCGGCCAGCCCGCTCGCGCACCAGCGGCGTACCGCTGCGGCGTCGAGGGTCTCCAGCACGTCGGGAAGCCTACTGGCGCGCACCGACACGCGCCGGGGTCGTCCACCGCGTGTCCGCCCCGGCGGACGGCCCGGCCGGGACGCCGGTACGCTGGGTGGGCTCGCGAAAGGGCCGGTTGGGCGTACCGACTGTCATCGGGTAACCTGACCAGGTTGCCCGGGCAGCGCCTGGCGGCGACCTCATGAACGTTTCAATCCCAGGAGTATCCCGTGGCTAGCGTGTGCGACGTCTGTGGCAAGGGGCCGGGCTTCGGCCACAACGTGTCCCACTCGCACCGGCGGACCAACCGCCGCTGGAACCCGAACATCCAGTCGGTGCGTACCCCGGCCGGTGGCGGCACCACCAAGAAGTTGCAGGTCTGCACCTCGTGCATCAAGGCCGGCAAGGTCACCCGCGCCTGACGCGGTAGCGCCACCGGAACATCGTCGGTCGCCGGCGGATCCCTTCGGGGTCCGCCGGCTTCTGTCGTGTCCGGCGACCGCCGTGCCCACCGGCCCGGTATCGGCCGACCCGCCCCCGCACCCCTGACCGACCGTACGGCGACCGCCTCGATCCGGCCGGTTAGGGTGCTGCTGCGCCGGCCGTCCGGTTCCGGCGCGAGCCGTGGGGAGGGTGACCGGTGGACCTCGATCTGGGTCGCGAGCAACTGGTGGTGGTGGGCGCGTCGTTCGGCTCGCTGAGCTGGTTCGACCAGGAGCTGCCGTCGGGCAGCGTGGTGCTGGTCGAGGAGCCGGACGTGATCGCCCGCCGCGACCTGGCCCGGTTCGCCGAGCGGCTGCCGATGATCGGGCGCCTCGTCGCCGCCGAGTACCAGACCGGCTTCGACCCCGACGCCCTGCTCGCCCGCGAGCCCGGCCTCGCCGACGCCCGGCTGGTCCTGCCCGGCCTGGAGTACGCGGTCGGCGCCACCGCCCGGCTCGCCGAGCGGCTCGGCCTCCCCGGCGCCGGGGTCGAGGCCGCCGACGTCTTCTCCGACAAGCACCGGATGCGGCTGCTCGCCGACCGGATCGGGCTCGCGAACCCGGCGTACGAGCTGGTCGACGACCCGGCGCGGGCGGTGGAGTTCGCGCGGGCGCACGGCGGCCGGTGCGTGCTCAAGCCCACCCGCCGCTCCGGCAGCCTGGGCGTGCAGCTGATCACCGACCCGGCCGAGGTGCCGGCCCGCTGGGCGGCAAGCGCCACCCCGCCCGACCCGGCCGAGGCGACCGAGCGCGGCCTGCCCACCGGCGTGCTGGTCGAGGAACTGCTGGTCGGCTCCGAGCACAGCGTGGAGCTGCTGGTGGCCGAGGGCGACGTGGTCTTCGCAAACGTCACCGACAAGCGGATCGCCGGTGGCCGGTACCCGGTCGAGACCGGCCACACCGTGCCGTCCGCGCTGCCCGCCGCCGCGCACGACGCGCTGCGCGCCGCCGCGGTACGCCTCGCCGAGGCGGCCGACTTCCGCAGCGGCATGCTGCACAGCGAGTGGATCCTGGTCGACGGCGTCCCGACGCTCGTGGAGTGCGCGGCCCGGATGCCCGGCGACATGATCACCGCGCTCATCTCGATCGCCTACGAGCGGGACGTCATCGAGGCGTACCTGCGGATCCTGCGCGGTGAACGGCCGGCGCTGCCGGCGCGGGCCAGCGGTGCGGCGGCGATCGAGTTCCTGATCGCGCCGCCCGGCCGGGTCACCGCCGTGGACGGCCGGCGCGACGCGCTGCGCGTGCCGGGCGTGCTCGACGTGCGGGTGGAGACGAAGGTCGGTCAGACAGTGCCGGAGCTGCTCTCCTCGGCGCACCGCAGCGGGCACCTGATGGCCTGGGGCGCGACACCGGACGAGGCGGCGGACGCCGCCCGCCGCGCCGCCGGGACGATCCGCATCTCGGTGGACTAGAGGGTACGGCCGTACGACAGGCAGCCCGGGGCGTCCTTGTAGAAGCCGAAGTTCGGGATCCGCTCGTAGCCGGCCGAGGTGTACATGGCGATCGCCTCGGGCTGCTTGTCGCCGCACTCCAGCACGATCCGCTTGCGGCCGTGGTCGCGGGCGGACCGCTCGACCGCGGCGAGCACCGAGCGGGCCACGCCCCGGCCCCGGGCCGCCGGGTCGGTGTACATCCGCTTCAGCTCGGCCGTGTCGCCGTCCTCGCCGTGGCTGCGCCAGCCGCCGCAGCCCACCGGCCGCCCGTCCAGGTAGGCGACGAGGAACACGCCGTCCGGCGGGGTGAACTCGGCCGCGTCGACGGGGGTCTCGTCGCCGCTGCCGCCGTACCGGGCGCCGAGGTCGGCCAGCGCCGCCCGGATCAGCGCCCGCGACTCGGGCGCGTCGAAGCGCCGCTCCCGGATCTCGATCTCGCTCACCGTGCCAGGTTACGACCGCCACCGGCCCGGCTTCGGGCGGCCGGCCCGGGGTCGGACGCAGATCACTCCGGCCCGCTGGTCCGCCGCGCGACCCGCTGATCCGCCGTCCGGCGGCCGTACCAGCTGGTCCGCCGTCCGGCGGCCGTACCAGCTAGTCCGCCGTCCGGCGGCCGTACCAGCTAGTCCGCCGTCCGGCGGCCGTACCAGCTAGTCCGCCGTCCGGCGGAAGTGGTCCCAGCCGCGCGGGCCGCTGTAGGCGCCGCCGTCGACGGTGACCCCGGCGCCGTCCGCCACCCGCCCGACCGGCCGCCAGCCGTCGGGCAACGCGGCGTCCGCCGGGAAGGTCGCCGCCAGCGCGTGGTCCTCGCCGCCGGCCAGGATCCAGGTGTACGGGTCGACGCCGAGCGCCTGCGCCGCGTCCCGCATCTGCCGGGGCACCTCGAACGCGTCGCGGTTCAGGTCGATCGCCACGCCGCTGGCGGTCGCCACGTGCCCGAGGTCGGCCAGCAACCCGTCCGACACGTCGATCATGGCGGTGGCCCCCGCCGCTGCGGCAGTCGGTCCGGCGGCGTACGGCACCTCGGGGCGGCGGAACGCCTCGACCAGCAGCCGGGGCGTGCGGAAACCCCGGGACAGCACCGTGTAGCCGGCCGCCGCCCAGCCGGTGCGCCCGGCCAGCGCCACCACGTCGCCGGGGCGGGCGCCGGAGCGGACCACCGGGTCGCGGCCGGCCAGGTCGCCGAGCGCCGTCACCGCGATGGTGAGCGTCGGGCTGCCGGACATGTCCCCGCCGACCACGCTCGCGCCGACCAGTGCCGCCTCCGCGCCCAGCCCGTCGGCCAGTTCCTCAGCCCAGGCCGGGTCCAGCTCGGCCGGCATGCAGAGCGCGACGAGCAGCGCGGTCGGGGTGGCGCCCATGGCGGCGATGTCGGCGAGGTTGGCCGCCGCCGCCCGGTGCCCCACGTCCCGCGCCGACGACCAGTCCCGGCGGAAGTGCCGCCCCTCCACCAGCACGTCGGTCGAGGCGACCACCCGCCGGTCCGGCGCGGCCACCACCGCGCCGTCGTCGCCGGGGCCGAGCAGGCAGTTCCGTCCCTGCGCCAGCCGGGCGGTCACCCGGCCGATCAGGCCGAACTCGCCGACATCAGTGACAGTCATTCCGTCCCCTCGCTCCGCTGCGTCGTTCCGCACGTTCCACCCCTACCCGTACCGGCGTGTGCTCGCTCACCGCGTCCGACCGGCAACCGATAGGGATCACAGCCGCTCAGTACGGTAGTTTCACCCTTCGGGTCGCCCGGAGGCGACGGACGGAGGTCGAGTCGTGGTACAGGCGTACATCCTCATCCAGACCGAGGTCGGCCGGGCGCGTGACGTGGCCGGTCTGATCGCGGATCTGGCCGGCGTGGTACGGGTCGACGCCGTCACCGGGCCGTACGACGTGGTGGTGCTCACCGAGGCGAACACCGTCGACGAGCTCGGCAAACTCATCGTCAGCAACGTGCAGATGGTGCCCGGCATCACCCGCACGCTCACGTGTTCGGTGGTGCGGCTGTAAGTGGACGAGAAGGACACCTCCTCTCCCCGCCGGGACGGCGGCACCCGCCGTGCCGCACTCTGGGCCACACTCGTCGCGGTGCCGGTGACCGTGGCGGTGGCCGCGTTCACGTTCGCCAAGCTGGCCCCGGAGTCGCCGGAGGCCGAGCCGAGCGCGTCGGCGAGCCCTCGGGCGCAGTCCAGCGCGCCGGTCGAGATGCCCGCTCCGGCGCTGGCCGAGCGCCCGACAGTGCTCTGCCGGGCCCTGATGTCGCAGCTTCCGGACCGCGTGCGTGACCTGCCGCAGCGCCCCGTCACCGCGGGCCCGGAGCAGAACGCCGCGTACGGCGATCCGGCGCTGACCATTGCTTGCGGCGGCAGCCCGGCGCAGTTCCCGCCCACCGACGAGGTGTGGACTGTCAACAAGGTCTGCTGGCACGCGGCCGAGGAGGCCGACGCCACGGTGCTGACCACCGTCGACCGGGAGACCCCGATCCGGGTCCGGGTACCGAAGTCGTACGAGCCGCCGCTGCAGTGGGTGACCTCGATCTCCGACACGATCGTCAGCTCGGTCCCCTCGGCGAAACAGGCCCCCTCGGGCTGCTCCGCCTGACGCCCGCCGGCCGGCGGCCGGCGTGGCGGGACAGGCGGTCAGCGGCCGGTGTGGCGGTGCAGGGCGGTACGAATCAGCCGGTTCACCAGCTTCGGGTACTCCAGCCCGCTGGCCGACCACATCCTCGGGAACATCGACGTCGGGGTGAAGCCCGGCATCGTGTTGATCTCGTTGAGGTAGACGTCCATCTGCGGGGTGACGAAGAAGTCGACTCGGGCCAGGCCGGAGCAGTCCAGGGCGGTGAAGGCCCGGGTGGCGTAGTCGCGCACCTGCCGGGCCACCGGCTCGGGCAGGTCGGCCGGTACGTCGTACTCGCAGACCTCGTCGGCGAAGATGTACTTGGCCTCGAAGTCGTACCAGTCGCGGTCGCCGATCATCCGCACCTCGGCGAGCACCGACGCCTCGGGGGCGCCACCGGCTTCGCCCTCCAGCACGCCGCACTCGATCTCGCGGCCCACCACGGCGCCCTCGACGAGCACCTTGCTGTCGATCTCGCGGGCGGTGACGAGCGCGGCGTCCAGGTCGGCCCAGTCGTCGACCTTGGTGATGCCGAACGAGGAGCCGGCCCGGGACGGCTTGACGAAGACGGGCAGCCCCAGGCGCTCCTTGTCCTCCTCGCTGAGCGACATGCCGGCGCGCAGCACCGCGTACGGGCCGACCGGGATGCCCTCGGCGGCGCAGAGCTTCTTGGTGAACTCCTTGTCCATGGCGGCGGCGGAGGCGAAGACGTTCGCGCCGACGTAGGGGATGTCGGCCATCTCCAGCATCCCCTGGATCGTGCCGTCCTCGCCGTACGCGCCGTGCAGCACCGGGAACACCACGTCCACGTCGGCCAGTGCCACCGGCCCCTGGGCGGGGTCGAGCACCATCAGGCCGCCGACGGCGGGGTCGGCTCGCAGCACCAGTTCGGCGCCGGAGCCGGCGGTGATCTCGGGCAGTTTGCGGTCGGCGATGGCGAGCCGGCTCGGGTCGCCGCTGGCGAGCACCCACTGGCCCTGCCGGGTGATGCCGACCGGGACCACCTCGAACTCGTCCGGGTCGAGGGCGGCCAGCACGCTGCCCGCGCTGACGCAGGAGATGCCGTGTTCGGGGCTGCGGCCGCCGAAGACGATCGCCACGCGGGTCTTACCTGGGGTGGTCATTGTCACCTCATCGTTCGCGACTGCGGCTGGCCGTGCTCGCCGGTGGCGCTCACCCGACTGACCTTACTGTGCGTTGCCGCAAGCGGTGGTCGTTACCCGGGGAGACACGGAGTCGCGTGGCAAACGGTCAGGGTGACATATACGGGGAGTAACGGAACGGTGGTGCTCAGCAGGCCGGATGCCGGGGCCGGCGGCCGACCGCGATGACCTTCACCCGCTGCCGTCCGGCCCGCACCATGCCCAGCGCCATGAACGCGCCGGCGATCCGGTCGGCCGCCTCCCGGCTGCTCGCGCCGACCACCTGACGGCGGCGCTCGGGGCTGGTCCGTTCGTCGCGCCACATGCCTTGGCGCACGTCGGTGAGGACCACGAGGAACCTGGTCATCGCGGCACCCCTCCCCGTCTCGTGGACCGGCAGGGCACGCGACGGCCGGATCGTGGGGGAGTAAGAATCCGACCGCCGCGCGCCCCATCCCCTCCGGTCGCTCACCACCACCGTCGCCACGACAACCGGCGGCGAGGACGCCGTCACACATTGACATGTTTATGAGCATGAATGCAACTCTCATCGACTTTCTCTCACGCCCGCATTCCCAAGAGATGTGCGATCATCGATGCATGGCGCCGAAAACCGCCCGGGCCCGACGGCTCGGCATCGCCCTGCGGACCCACAGGGAGGCCGCCGGCCTCACCCTGGAGGCCGCGGCCGACGAGATCAACAGCACCCGGAGCACGCTGTCCCGCTACGAGAACGCGCAGACGCTGATCAGTCCCGCCACCGTGCGCGCGCTGCTGACCAGCTACGGCGTGGGCCCGGACGAGATCGCCGCGGCAGTGGAGCTCGCCAAGGACGCCCGCAAGCCCGGCTGGTGGGTGTCCTACTCGTACCTGCTGGACCGCCGGACCATCGACTTCATCGCGCTGGAGGCGGAGGCCACCGGCATCGCGAACTTCGAGCCGTCGGTGGTGCCCGGCCTGCTCCAGACCGCCGACTACATCCGCGGCGTGATGCGCGGCGGGCCGCACACGCTCAGCGACGAGCAGGTGGAGCAGCGGGTCCGGCTACGGCTGGACCGCCAGCAGCGGCTCTCCGGCGCCGAGCCGCCGATCCTCGACGCCATCATCGACGAGGCCGCGCTGCTGCGCCCGGTCGGTGACCGCTCGGTCATGTCCGGCCAGCTGCGGCATCTGCTCAAGACGACCGAGCTGCCGAACGTGACGGTGCAGGTGATCCCGCTGGCCGCCGGCTACCACCGGGGCACCCGGGGATCACTGCACATCCTGGAGTTCGCCGACCCGGCGGATCCGATCATCGCCTCGGTGGAGACCGTCGCCGGGCAGATGATCCTGGACCGGCCGGGTGACCTGCGTACCTGCGTCAAGATCATGGAGCATCTGCGGACCGTGGCGCTGAGCCCGGCGGCCAGCCGGGACCAGCTCCTCCGCCTGGAACGAGAGGTGACCAGATGAACGGCACGAACCGCGCCGCACCGGCGCCGGCCGGCTGGCGCAAGAGCAGCCACAGCGGCGACGAGGGCGCCTGTGTGGAGATGGCCCCGCTGACCGGCGCGGTGGCGGTCCGCGACTCGAAGGATCCGGCCGGCCCGGTGCTGGTGTTCCCGCCGCACGCCTGGGCCGCGTTCACCGCCGCGCCGCCGCGCGCCTGAGCGGCCCGGCCTCAGCCGAGCGGGGCGGCGCCGTTGAGGGTGCCGCGTACCGCCTCCAGCGCCGCGATGGCCACCCCGCGCGCCCCGGCCATGTCCCGGTCCGGCACCAGCGCGAAGGTGGCCACCGCCCGCTGCTCCTCCCGGAGCACCGTGTGCTCGGCGACCGTGGCGAGGAACCAGTCCCGGAACTCCGGCGCCGCCTCCACCACACCGCCGCCGACGAAGTACGCGTGCGGATCGGTGAAGTTGGCCGCGATGGTGAACAGCCGGCCCAGCGCCTTGGCCTGCTGGGTGAACACCAGGCGGGCCAGCGGGTCGCCCCGCTCGCCGTAGCCGCGCAGCAGCTTCGCCGCCCGGTCCGGCTCCTCCGCCGCGAGCGGATGCTCCGGGTGCCGGGCCAGCCAGTACGGCAGCAGGTTACGCCGGATCGCGGTGAGCGAGGCGACGCTCTCCGCGTCCCCGGTGAAGCCGCAGGCGCAGACCGGCGCCGCCTGGTCCGGCTCGACCAGGCCGTCCAGCGGGATGTGCACGTGCCCGAACTCGCCGGCCATGCCGGCCGCGCCGCCGACCACCCGGCCGGACTCCACCACGCCGCCGCCCAGCCCGGTGCCGACGATCGCCGACACCGACGACCGGGCCATCGCCTCGGCGCCGAAGTGCACGTGGTGGGCGTAGAGCGCGGCGGCGTTGCCGTCGTTCGCGTACACCACCGGCAGGCCGAGCCGCCGCTCCAGCGCGCTGCGCACGTCGAAGCCCCGCCAGGCGGGCTGGGAGAAGTTCGTCGAGCCGCGCGAGGAGATGACGCCGGTGGCGCTGGCCGGGCCGGGAGTGTCCAGCCCGACCGCGCGGACCAGGTCACGCGGCACACCGGTGTGCGCCAGCACGCCGTCGAACGCCCGCGCCAGCGCCTCCACCGCCGCCTCCGGGCCGGCGCCGACCTCGCTCGGGATCTCCAGCAGCCCGTCCACCAGGAACCGGCCGTCGACGGTCAGCACCGTGGCGTTGTCACTCGTGCCCCCGTTGTCCAGCCCCACCACCACCGGCACCCCTGCGCTGCCCACCGCCACCGCCTCCCGCCGCGCCTGACCCGAGGCTAGTTCCCGCCCGGGCCACCCGCCACGCCCCCGCGCGGACTCCCCGTGGCGGTCAGCCGGGACGGCGGGCGGTGACCGCCGTGGCCTCCCACTCCTCGTCGCGTACCACGTCCGGGTCGAGCCCGGCGGCGGTGAACACGGCGCACAGTTCCGGGGCCTGCGCGACGCTCGTCTCGACCACGACGTGCCCGCCCGGGGCGAGCCATTCGGCCGCGCCGGAGGCGACCCGGCGCAACACGGCCAGGCCGTCCGCGCCGCCGTCCAGGGCCACCGGCGCCTCGTACAGGCGTGCCTCGGCCGGCAGCGAGGACACCGCGGCGGTCGGCACATACGGCGCGTTCGCCACCACCAGGTCCAGCCGCCCACGCCGGCCGGCCGGCAGCGCGTCGAACAGGTCGCCCTGGTAGACCGGGACACCGAGTGGTTCGAGGTTGCGCCGGGCGCAGGCCACCGCCACCGGGTCGATGTCGGCGGCGGCCAGCCAGCGGGGCGCGAGCCGCTCGTGCAGCACCACCGCGGCGGCACCGGAGCCGCAGCACAGGTCGAGCACCGCCGGCGCCGGCCCGGCCAGCGCCGCCGCCGCGTCGACCAGCAGCGCGGTACGACCCCGCGGCACGAAGACCCCCGGGTGTACGGCGATCCGCCGGCCGCAGAACTCGGCCCAGCCGAGCAGGTGCTCCAGCGGCAGGCCGGCGACGCGACGGTCGACCAGCCGGGTCAACGCCTGCGCCGAGTCGGCGGCGGCGATCAGCAGGTCCGCCTCGTCCTCGGCGAAGACGCAGCCGGCGGCGCGCAGCCGCCGGACGAGGGCCGGACGATCGGGGGTGAACACGGTGGATGCCATGGCAAGCCTTTCGGGAAGCGCTCGTCGGCGCCCCCGGCGTCGCCTCAGCCCCGAGGCGACGCGGACTCGGAGGGAGCGCCGGTCCTCTGCTTGTGGATCGGACTCACCTCCTCGGGTCGGGGCCGCACGGGCCGTGGCTGCCCGTCACGATAGCCCAGCGGCCGGTACGCCGTCAGCCCGCCGCGTCGAGCGCGGCGGCCACGTCGGCGAGCAGGTCGGCGGTGTCCTCGACGCCGCAGGAGAACCGCACGAAGCCCGGCGTCGTGGCGTCGCCCCACTGGGCCCGCCGGTCGGCAGTGGTGTGCAGCCCGCCGAACGAGGTCGCGGCGGCCACCAGCCGCGAGGCGCCGAGGAAGCGGGCCACCCGGCCCTCGTCGCCCAGGTCGAACGAGAGCACGCCCGGCACGCGGCGCATCTGTGCCGACGCGACCGGGTACGCCGGGTCGTCCGGCCGGCCGGGCCACCGCACGCCGGTGACGTCCGGGCGGGCCGCGAGCAGGTCGGCCAGCGCCCCCGCGTTCGCGGTCTGCCGGGCCAGCCGCAGGTCCAGCGTGGCCAGTGACCGGTGGGCCAGCCAGCAGTCGAACGCACCCGGCACTCCGCCGGTGGCGTTGCGCCAGGTTGTCGCCGCGTCCCGCAGCCCGGCGTCCCGGGTGGCCAGGTAGCCCAGCAGCAGGTCCGAGTGGCCGGTCAGCGCCTTGGTGCCGGAGGCGACCACCACGTCCGCGCCGAGGTCCAGCGGGCGCTGCCCGAGCGGCGTGGCGGTGGTGTTGTCCACCGCCACCAGCGCGCCGGCGGCGTGCGCGGCACCGGCCACCGCCGCGACGTCGACGACGTCCAGGCCGGGGTTCGCCGGGGTCTCCAGCAGCACCAGCCGCACACCCTCGAACGACGGGTACGGCCCGGCGGTCGGCACGAGCACCACGCGTACGCCGAGCCGTTCCAGGGTGTCCGAGGCGAACGAGCGCACCGCGTAGTAGCCGTCGGCGGGCAGGAGCACGGTGTCACCGGGACGCAGCACTGTCAGCAGCAGCCCGGTGATGGCGGCCTGGCCGCTGGCGAAGACGCGGCAGTCGCCGCCCTCCAGCTCGCCGATCGCCGTCTCCAGCAGCCGCCGGGTCGGGTTGTCCGGCCGGCCGTACCCGTCCGCCGCCGCCGACGGGCCGCGCTGCGGGTCCAGGTGGTACGGCGCGGCGAAGACCGGGCCGGGCAGGAACGGCTGCCCCGGTACGGAGTCCGGCAGGCCGGCGTGCACGCTGCGCGTCCCGTCACCCCAGTGCTCGCTGCTCATCCCGGCTCCGCTCACTCGTACGACTCGGGCTTGGCGGTACGGCTCATCAGCGCGTCCACCGCCAGGCGCGGATCCATCCCCTCGTGACAGATCCGCTCGATCTGCTCGGTGATCGGCATCTCCACCCCGTGCGCCCGGGCCAGGTCGCGGATGGCCAGGCAGCTCTTGACGCCCTCGGCGGTCTGCCGGGTGGCCGCCTGGGCCTGCTCCAGCGTCTCCCCCCGGCCCAGGTGCTCGCCGAAGGTGCGGTTGCGGGCCATCGGCGACGAGCAGGAGGCGACCAGGTCACCCATGCCGGCCAGCCCGGCGAACGTGATCGGGTCGGCGCCGAGCGCCACGCCCAGCCGGGCGGTCTCGGCCAGGCCGCGGGTCATCAGCATGGCCCGGGTGTTGTCGCCGAAGCCCATCGCGGTGGCGATGCCGTACGCCAGCGCGATCACGTTCTTCACCGCGCCGCCCAGCTCGCAGCCGATCACGTCGTCGTTCGTGTACGGGCGGAAGTACGGCGTACGGATTGACGCCTGTACCAGCGCGGTGCGGCGGCTGTCGGTGCCCGCGACCACAGTGGCGGCCGGCTGCTCGGCGGCGATCTCCGGTGCCAGGTTGGGCCCGGAGACGACCACCACCCGGTCGGCGGGCACCCCGGCGGTCTCCGTGATCACCTGGCTCATCCGCTTGGTGGTGCCCAGCTCGATGCCCTTCATCAGCGACACGAGCGTGGCGTCCGGCGCCAGGTACGGCGTCCAGTCGGCGAGGTTGCCGCGCAGCGTCTGCGAGGGCACCGAGAGCACCACCACCTCGGCCCCCTCGATCGCCTCGGCGGCGTCGCCGGTGGCGGTCACCCGCTCGGGCAGGCGGATCCCCGGCAGGTACTCCGGGTTGTGCCGCCCGGTCCGGATCGCCTCGGCCACCGCGGCCCGGCGGGCCAGGACCGTGACGTCCCGCCCGGCGTCGGCGAGGATCTTGGCGAACGCGGTCCCCCAGGAACCGGCGCCCAGCACGGCGACGTGCCCGCTCATTCGGTGACCTCCCGGGTGCCGGTGCGGGCGGGCCGCTGCCAGAGCGGCGGTGGCGTGCCGCCGCGGATCTCCGCGACCAGATCCCGGATGCGCAGCATGATGGTGTCCGTCATCTCCTCCAGGATCGGCCGGGTCGGCGTGGCGCCGGCCCAGGGGCTCAGGTCCACCGGCGGTCCGGCGATCACCGTCACCGGGGTACGCGGACGCAGCCCGAACCGGGCCGTACGCGGGTCGAACATCCGTTCCGGGCCGACCATGGCGATCGGGACCACCGGGGCGCCGGTGGCCAGCGCCAGCCGGGCCGCGCCGGTCTTGCCCTTCATCGGCCACAGGTCCGGCTCGCGGGTGGTGGTGCCCTCCGGGTAGATCACCACCGCGCCCCCCTCGGCCAGCGCGGCGACCAGCTTGTCCAGCGACTTGACCGCCTCGACGGTGCCGCGCTCGACCGGGATCTGCTGGCACCGGTGCAGGATCCCGCCGACCACCGGCACCCGGAACACGCTCGCCTTGCCGAGGAAGCGCGGCCAGCGCCCGGCGTCGTAGATGTAGTGCGCGACCACCAGCGGGTCGGCGTGCGAGATGTGGTTGGGCACGAGGATCACGCCGCCGTCGTGGCGCAGGTGCTCCATGCCCCGCCAGGTGCGCCGGGTCCAGACCGTCATCAGCGGTTTCACCAGCACCACGGCGAGTCGTCGCCAGAACCCCAGCCTCCGCCGTGCCACTGTGCCTCCTCGATCCGCCCACGCGCCCCGGCACAGAATCATGCCTGTTCGCCCCCGCTGCGGCCAGTGCGGGTACCAGCGCTCTCCGCTGGCAGGATGGTCGGCGTGTCTGAGGCCCGCTGGACCGTGGTGACGCCGGTGAAGCGCCTGGCAGCGGCGAAGAGCCGGCTGCGGGGCGCGCTGCCCGGCGTACCCCATGAGGAGCTGGCCCTGGCCCTGGCGGCCGACACGCTGCGCGCGGTGCGGGCGTGCCCGGCGGTCGCCGGGGTGCTCGTGGTCACCGACGACCCGTCGGTGGGCGCGGTGGCGGGCGCGGCCGGCGCCCGCGTCGTCGGCGACCCCGGCGGCGGGCTGAACGCGGCGTTGCGGCATGGCGCGGCAGTGGCCGGGCCGCGCGCCGCCGTGGCCGGCCTGACCGCCGACCTGCCGGCGCTGCGACCGGCCGACCTGGCCGCCGCGCTGCGGGCCACCCAGGGGGTACGCGGGTTCGTGGCGGACGCCCCCGGCACGGGCACGGTGCTGCTCGCCGCGCCGGCCGGGGTGCCGCTGGCGCCGGAGTTCGGGCCGGGCTCGGCCGCCGCGCACGCGGCGAGCGGGGCGCTGCCGCTGGCCGGTGACTGGCCCAGCCTGCGCCGGGACGTGGACACCCCGGCCGACCTGGCCGACGCCGCCGGGCTGGGCGTGGGGCCGCGCACCGCGGCGCTGCTGGACCGGGTCGCCGGAGCGTTCCGGTACGGTGCTGGCATGCAGGGCACGGTGGCGACCTACGACGCGTCGACCCGCAGCGGTGTGCTGCTGCTCGACGACGGCACCGAACTGGCGTTCCCGGCCCGCGCGTTCGACGCCTCCGGGTTGCGGCTGCTCCGATTGGGGCAGCGTGTCCGGATCGAGCGGGACGCCGACGGCGAGGTGATCCGGGTGACCTTGCCGACGATGGCGTGAACAACCTGGCCCGAGTTCATTTTCCGTTCACCCTCTTCGGGGAATCATGAGGTGGTGAGCACCCCTCGCGAGCACCCCGACGGTCCGCCGCCGATCCTCGACCCCGGCACGCCCCGCAACGGCCACCCCACCCGGGGCCCGGACGGGCGGTTCCGCCAGACCCGGCCCCCGGAGGAGCGCCTCGGCGCCGACCCGGACGCGGCCGGCGCGACCGGGCTGGACGAGCCGCTCGACCCGGTCGAGGGCCCGGCCGACGAGTCCGCCGCCGACGCCGCCCCGCCGGCCGTGCCGCCGCTGCCGGAGGACCGCTTCCTCAACCGGGAGCTGTCCTGGCTCGACTTCAACGCCCGGGTGCTGGCGCTCGCCGAGGACCCGCGCACCCCGCTGCTGGAACGGGCGAAGTTCCTGGCCATCTTCGCCAGCAACCTGGACGAGTTCTACATGGTCCGGGTGGCCGGGTTGAAGCGGCGGCTCTCCGCCGGCCTGCCCGTACGCGGCGGTGACCGGCTGCCGCTGCGCACCCAGCTCGAACTGATCACCGAGAAGGCGGCCCGGCTGGTCGCCCGGCACGCCGCCTGCCTGGTCGACGACGTGCTGCCGAAGCTCGCCGCCGAGGACATCCGCATCCTGCGCTGGAGCGACCTGGACGACGCCGAGCGGGAGCGGCTGCGCACCTGGTTCCGGGAGCACATCTTCCCGGTGCTCACCCCGCTGGCCGTCGACCCGGCGCACCCGTTCCCGTACATCTCCGGCCGGTCGCTGAACCTGGCCGTGTCGGTACGCGACCCGGACGGCGGCTCGGAGCTGTTCGCCCGGGTCAAGGTGCCGAACAACGTGCCCCGGTTCGTCCGGGTGCACCGCGACCAGCCGGGCGTGCGGTTCCTGCCGGTCGAGGACCTGATCTCGGTGCACCTGGGCCAGTTGTTCTCCGGCATGCAGGTGGTCGAGTGCCACCTGTTCCGGGTGACCCGCAACGCCGAGGTGGAGGTGGACGAGGACCGCGACGAGGACCTGCTCCAGGCGCTGGAACGGGAACTGGCCCGGCGCCGGTTCGGCCCGCCGGTACGCCTGGAGGTGGCCGCCTCCATCTCCGACCACATGCTGGAGCTGCTGGTCCGCGAGCTGGACATGGACGGCCACGACGTGCTGCGGGTGCGGGGCCTGCTCGACCTCTCCGCGCTCTGGCAGCTCTACGGCGAGGCCGACCGGCCCGACCTGAAGGACCCGCCGTTCGTGCCGGCCACCCATCCGCGGCTGGCCGAGGGCGAGGTGCCGCGCAGCGTCTTCGCCACACTGCGCGACGGCGACGTGCTGGTGCACCACCCGTACCACTCGTTCGCCACCAGCGTGCAGCGCTTCGTCGAGCAGGCGGCGGCCGACCCGAACGTGCTCGCCATCAAGCAGACGCTCTACCGCACCAGCGGCGACTCCCCGATCGTGGACGCGCTCGTCGACGCCGCCGCCGCCGGCAAGCAGGTGGTGGTGCTGGTGGAGCTGAAGGCGCGCTTCGACGAGGTGGCGAACATCGGCTGGGCGCGCACGCTGGAACGGGCCGGCTGCCATGTGGTGTACGGCCTGGTGGGGCTCAAGACGCACTGCAAGACCGCACTGGTGGTACGCCAGGAGGGCAACCAGATCCGCCGCTACTGCCACATCGGCACCGGCAACTACCACCCGAAGACGGCCCGGCTCTACGAGGACTTCGGCATGCTCACCGCCGACCCGGAGATCGGCGCCGACCTGACCGACCTGTTCAACGTGCTCACCGGCTACAGCCGGCAGACCGCGTTCCGGCGGCTGCTGGTGGCGCCGCAGGGCATCCGCAGCGGCCTGATCGAACGCATCGACAGGGAGATCGAACACGTCCGGCTGGGCATGCCCGGGCTGGTGCAGTTCAAGGTGAACTCCCTGGTGGACGAGGAGATCACTGACGCGCTCTACCGCGCGTCGCGGGCCGGCGTGCACGTGGACCTGCTGATCCGGGGCATGTGCACGCTGCGGCCGGGTGTGCCGGGGCTGTCGGAGAACATCCGGGTCCGTTCGATCCTCGGCCGGTTCCTGGAACACTCCCGGATCTTCCGGTTCGGCAACAACGGCGACGCCGAGTTCTGGATGGGCTCGGCCGACCTGATGCACCGCAACCTGGACCGCCGGGTGGAGGCGCTGGTGCAGGTGAGCGACCCGGTGGCCCGGGCCGAACTGGACCACGTCCTCACCGCCGCGTTCGATCCCGACGTGGACGCGTTCGAGCTGGCCCCGGACGGCACCTGGCACCGCCGTACCGGGGACGGCCACACACCGCTCACCCACCTGCAGGATCTGTTGCTGCGCCGGGTCGGCGGACGGGCGGACTGAGCGGGCCGTGGCGCGTGGCGGGCGGGCATACGGTGAGCGGGTGAGCGACGGCGAACCGGTACGGATCCGGGCCGCGGGCGGCGTGGTGTGGCGCCCGGGTCCGGCCGGCGTCGAGGTGTGCCTGGTGCACCGCCCCCGGTACGGCGACTGGTCGCTGCCGAAGGGCAAGCTGGACCGCGGCGAGCACCCGCTCGTGGCCGCCGTCCGGGAGGTGGCCGAGGAGACCGACGTACGCGCCGTGCCGCAGGTACGCCTGCCCACGGTCCGCTACCGCAGCGAGGGCCACGCCAAGGCGGTCGACTACTGGTCCATGCGGGCCGTCGGCACCGGCGGTTTCCAGCCCGGCACCGAGGTCGACGACGTGGCCTGGTTCCCGGTCGACGACGCGGTACGCCGCGTCAGCTACCCGCACGACGCCGAGGTGATCGCCGCGTTCGCGCCGCTGCCGCCGGTCACCGCGACGGTGCTGCTGGTCCGGCACGCGCACGCCGGCAAGCGCGGCACCTGGACCGGCCCGGACCACGGCCGCCCGCTGGACGAGCAGGGCTGGGCGCAGGCGCGGGCGCTGGTCCCGCTGGTCGCGCTGGTCCGCCCGGCGCACCTGTTCTCCGCCTCGGCCCGGCGTTGCGTGCAGACGCTGGACCCGGCGGCGGCCCGGCTGGACCTGCCGATCGAGGTCTGCGGCGACTTCGACGAGCCGGTGCCGGGCCAGCAGGCCGAGGAGTGCGCGCTGGCGGCCGCGGCGCGGCTGACCGCGCTGGCGCAGGCCGCCGGGACGGTGGCGGTGTGCAGCCAGGGCAAGGTGATCCCGGGCGCGCTGGAACGGCTCACCGGCCGCGTGGACGACGACTTCACCACCGCCAAGGGCGGCGGCTGGCTGCTGCCGTTCGCCGGTGACCGGCTGGTCCTCCCCGACCGGTTGTGAGACCTGCCGCGGCCGGCGCCGGTGGTGGCGGCCCTCAGGGCAGCGTGACGGTGAGCGTCACCGGGAGGTGGTCGCTGGCCTCGGTGCGCGGTGCGCGTACCTCGGTGGCGGTCAGGCCCGGCGAGACGAAGACGTGGTCGATCTGGGTGCGCGGATCGTCGGCCGGGCTGGTCCGCAACGGCCGGGCCGGCCCCAGCGCGTCCACCAGACCCGCGCGGGTGAACTCGGCGAACGCCGGGTCGTCCGGCTCGGTGTTCAGGTCGCCGCCGAGCACCAGTGGACGGCCGTTCGCGTACCGGCCGGCGAACGCGGCCACCTCGCCCGCCTGCTCGACCGGATCCCGGCCGGGCGGCGGTTGCAGGTGCGTGGCCACCACTGCCAGTTCCCGGCCGCCGAGGTCGAGCGTGACGCCGAGCGCCTGCGCACCGGTCGGCGCACCGTGCGCGGTCAGCCGCCGGGTCTGCCCGGAGCGCGCCGGGAAGCGGCTGAGCACCGCGTCGCCCCAGACCGGGTCGGCGGCGGGCGCGAAGACGTACGGCATCCCCAGCCGCCCGGCCAGCGACGCCAGCGTGTCGTGGCCGCCGTTGAGCCACCAGCCCCGGTCGACCTCGCTGAGCAGGATCACGTCCGCGCCGCGCAGTTCCCGGGCCACCGCGTCCAGGTCCAGCCGGCCGTCCAGGCCGAATCCCATCCGGATGTTGTACGCGGCGACCCGCACCGCCGCCGGGGTGGTGGCGGCCCGGGCGGTGGTGGGCGGCACGTGCAGCGTGGCGGCGAGCCCGGCCAGCGCCGTCAGGCCGCCCAGGGCCGCCACCCGGGCCGTGGTGGGCAGCGCCGGGGCGGATGACGTCACGCCGGGCCGGAGGGACGCGCCGACCGCCACCAGAGCCACCAGGACGGCCGTGGCGACCGGTGCCCACCCGTTGGGGTACCCCAGGTCGTAGGCGGCGTAGTAGGCCACCGTGGCCACCGCGAACACCAGCATCCCGAGCGCCGCCGCCCGCCCGCGCCGCGCCCCCGCCCGCCCGTCGTCGGCGGCCCGGTCGTCGTCGGCGGCCGAGTCGGTGAGCGCCAGGCAGCCGCCGAGGCCGGCGGCGGTGAGCAGGTACGCCGGGACGAGACGCCCGGCCACGAACAGCACCGAACCGGCGAGCAGCGCCAGCGGCCACACCACCCGGGCCAGGCGCATCGGTGCCCGGAACAACGCCGTCGCCAGGAACAGCAGCACCGCGAGCGCGCCCGGCAGGGCGCCGTTGCCGGGGCGGGCCAGGCCGGGGAAGTCGGGCGATCCGCCACCGGCGGCGGCGCTCCACAGCGCCGGGACGAGCGCCACCTGGCCGGCCAGCAACAGCGCCGGCCCGCACAGCAGCCAGGCCCGGCGGCCCGGGGTGGGCGCGCGCGGCCCGGCGTCGCCGTCCACCACATCCGCCGCCGGGGCGGCCGTCCGCTCCCCGTCGCTCACATCCGCCGGCGCGGCCGTCCGCTCCCCGTCCCTCACGTCCGCCGGCGCGGCCGTCCGCTCCCCGTCCCTCACGTCCGCCGGCGCGGCCGTCCGCTCGCGCCGCGCCGCAGTGGACGCGGCCAGGAACGCCGACACCAGCAGGACGCTCAGGCTCCAGCCGAGCGTCCCGCCGCGCCACACCAGATCCTCGGTGCCCAGCAGGGCGTGGCCGACGGCGTTGCCGGCCAGACCGAGCGCCAGCCCGGCAACCGGTCGCGCTGCCGACGCGGCGACAGCGGCGAGCCAGACCAGGCCGGCGAGCAGTCCGGCGCAGGCCAGCCAGAGTTGGGCCGGGCCGCCCGGTTGCGCGGTGAGCGCCAGCCGGGCCGCCGCCAGCACACCCGCGGCGACGAGTCCGACCGGGCCGGCGCCGACGCGGCGTACGAGCGTGGGCGCGGCGAGGGCCAGCAGGAACCAGCCGAGCGCGAACGCGCCGAGCAGCTCGGCGGGCGTCTCGGCGGCCCGCCCGAACAGGGTGATGACCGACGGCAGCCAGACTCGCAGCACGTCCAGCAGAACCGCGATACCGAGCGCGAGCGTGAGGGTGGAGAGGTGACGGTGCCGCACGGGCGCCTCTTCTCGTGACCGACGGGGGTTTTCGGCACGGCGATTCTGCGGCGCGCGACGGCGGGTGGTCAACGCGTACCCGTGCGAAAGGGCGCCCACCGCGAACGGTGGGCGCCCTCTGCCGGGTCGTCCGGTCAGCGCCGGGTGGCGGCCTTCTTGGCCGGCGCCTTCTTCGCGGGGGCCTTCTTCGCCGCCGTCGTCTTCTTGGCCGTGGCGGACTTCGCCGCGGTCGTCTTCTTGGCGGCGGTGGTCTTCTTCGCCGCGGTGGTCTTCTTCGCCGCGGTGGACTTCGCCGCCGTGGTCTTCTTCGCCGCCGTGGTCTTGGTCGCGGCGGCCTTCTTCGCCGGCGCGGCCTTCTTGGTCGCGGTGGTCTTGGTGGCCTTCGCCGCCGTGGTCTTCTTCGCGGCGCCGGTGGTCTTCGCCGCCGTCGCCTTGGCGGCCCCGGTGGTCTTCTTCGCGGCGGCGGTGTCCTTCGGCACCTTGCCGCTGGCCACCATCTCCTTGAAGCCCGCGCCGGCCCGGAACGTCGGGACGGAGGTCTTCTTGACCTTCACCGCCTCGCCGGTTCGCGGATTGCGCGCTGTTCGGGCTCCCCGGACGCGCTTCTCGAACGCTCCGAAACCGGTGATCGCCACCTTCTCGCCCTTGGTGACCGCCGCCTGGACCTCAGCGAGAACCGCGTCGAGCGCGGCCGTCGCCGTCTTCCGGTCCCCCAGGCGAACGGCGAGCGCCTCGATGAGCTCGGCCTTGTTCACGACTTCCTCCCGATTGTGCAACTGACTCGACGCGAGCCATTCTGCGCGCACGGTATGCCCTGTGCTGCCTGGACACAAACATTCGGTGGAAAAAAGCCCTTGTGTCGCAACGGATTCGCCCCCACCGGATACACCGGTGGGGGCGAGAAGCCGTCTGCGGTCAGGCTACCGACGGCAGGAACGACGGCCGGGACGCCTCGAAGGCACTGATCTCGGCCTGGTGCCGGAGGGTGAGTCCAATGTCATCCAAGCCCTCCATCAACCGCCAGCGGCTGTGGTCGTCCAGCGGGAAGGCCCAGGTGGCGTCCCCGGCGCGGACCTGGCGGGCGGCGAGGTCGACAGTGATCGGAGTGCTCGGCTCCGATTCCACGAGGCCCCACAGTTCCTCGACGGCTTTCAATTCCAGCTCTACCGGAAGGAGTCCTTCCTTGAGCGCGTTGCCCCGGAAGATGTCGCCGAAGCGAGGCGAGATGACGGCCCGGAAGCCCCAGTCCCGCAGCGCCCAGACGGCATGCTCCCGGGAGGATCCGGTGCCGAACTCGGGACCGGCGATCAGAATCGACGCGCCCGAATGAGCCGGATCGTTGAGCACGAATGCCGGGTCCTCCCGCCACGCGCTGAACAGCCCGTCGGCGAAACCGGTCCGGGTCACCCGCTTGAGGTACACCGCCGGGATGATCTGGTCGGTGTCCACGTTGGATCGGCGCAGCGGCACGGCCGTGCCGGTGTGGGTGGTGAACTTGTCCATCTCTCGGCTGCCCTTCTACAGGTCGGCGGGAGCGGCCAGGCGGCCGACCACCGCGGTGGCGGCGGCGACCGGCGGGGACACCAGGTGCGTACGCCCGCCCCGGCCCTGCCGTCCCTCGAAGTTGCGGTTGGAGGTCGAGGCGGAGCGCTGGCCCGGCTTCAGGGTGTCCGGGTTCATGCCCAGGCACATCGAGCATCCGGCGAAGCGCCACTCGGCGCCGGCGTCGGTGAAGACCTTGTCCAGCCCCTCGATCTCGGCCGCCTCCCGGACCGCGGCGGAGCCGGGGACCACGAGCATGCGTACGCCCTCGGCGACCCGCCGCCCGCGCAGCACCTCGGCGGCGGCCCGCAGGTCCTCCAGGCGGCCGTTGGTGCAGGAGCCGACGAACACCACGTCCACCGCGAGGTCGCGCAGCGGCGTGCCCGGGGTGAGGTCCATGTACTCCAGGGCCCGCCGGGCGGCTACCTGCTCCGGCTCCGTGACGAAGTCCTCCGGGCTCGGCACGGTGGCGCCCAGCGGCACGCCCTGCCCGGGGTTGGTGCCCCAGGTGACGAACGGCGTGATCCGGCTCGCGTCCAGCGTGACCTCGGTGTCGAAGGTCGCGCCCTCGTCGGTGGGCAGCGTCCGCCAGTACTCCAGCGCCGCGTCCCAGTCGTCGCCCTGGGGAGCGTTGGGCCGCCCCTTCAGGTACGCGAACGTGGTCTCGTCCGGCGCGATCATGCCGGCCTTGGCGCCCCACTCGATGGACATGTTCGCGATCGTCATCCGCCCCTCCATCGAGAGGTCGCGGATCGCCTCGCCCCGGTACTCGACGATGTGTCCGCGCCCGCCGCCGGTGCCGACCTGCGCGATCAGCGCGAGCACCAGGTCCTTGGCGGTGACGCCGGGCGCCAGCTCGCCGACGACGTTCACGGCCATGGTCTTCGGGCGGGCCTGGGGCAGCGTCTGCGTGGCCAGGACGTGTTCGACCTCACTGGTGCCGATGCCGAACGCCAGCGCCCCGAACGCGCCGTGGGTGGCGGTGTGCGAGTCGCCGCAGACGATCGTCATGCCGGGCTGGGTGAGGCCCAGCTGCGGGCCGATGACGTGCACGATGCCCTGGTTCTCGTCGCCCAGCGGGTGCAGGCGGATGCCGAACTCGGCGCAGTTGCGGCGCAGCGTCTCGATCTGGGTGCGGGAGGTGGGGTCCGCGATCGTGAGCAGGTCGCCGCGCCGGGAGCGGAACGCCGGGTCGTCGTACCCGGTCGGGGTGTTGTGGTCCTCGGTCGCGATCGTCAGGTCGGTACGGCGGACCCCGCGCCCGGCCAGACGCAGCCCGTCGAACGCCTGCGGGCTGGTCACCTCGTGCAGCAGGTGCAGGTCGATGAAGAGCAGGTCCGGCTCGCCGTCGGCGGAGCGGACCACGTGTGCGTCCCAGACCTTCTCGGCCAGGGTCCTCGGTTGAGTGACTCCCACCATCTGGACATCCTAAATTCTGGGAGGTAAATTTCGGCTTGTGGGACACAGTATGAGCGGTGTCGGCGTTCTCGACAAGGCGGTGGTCATCCTGGCCGCCTGCGTCGACGGCGCCAGCCTGGCCGAACTCGTTGAACGCACCAAGCTGCCCCGGGCCACCGCGCACCGGCTGGCACAGGCGCTGGAGATCCACCGGATGCTCGTCCGGGACACCCAGGGGCGCTGGCGCCCGGGTCCACGCCTGGGCGAGTTGGCGAACGCGGCCCCGGACGTGCTGCTGACCGCCGCCGAGCCGCTGCTCGCCGCGCTACGGGACGCCACCGGCGAAAGCGCCCAGCTCTACCTGCGCCGCGCCGACGAGCGGATCTGCGTGGCCGCCGCCGAGCGCGCCAGCGGCCTGCGGGACACCGTCCCGGTCGGCTCGGTGCTGCCGATGACAGCCGGTTCGGCGGCGCAGATCCTGCTGGCCTGGGAGCCCCCGGAGGCGGTCATGCCGCTGCTCCCCCGCTCCAAGTTCACCGGCCGCACGCTGGCCGAGGTGCGGCGGCGTGGCTGGGCCCAGAGCGTCGCCGAGCGGGAGGCGGGTGTGGCGAGCGTCTCAGCGCCGATCCGCGACCGCACCGGCCGGGTGATCGCCGCGATCAGCATCTCCGGCCCGATCGAGCGCCTCGGCCGCCGCCCCGGCGAACGCCACGCCATGGCCGTCGTCCGGGCCGGCCAGCGCCTCTCCGGCCTCTAACCCCGGCTGCCCGGCTGCCCGGCTGCCCGGCTGCGAGATCTTGGTACGAAACGGCCCCTGGAGGGGCTGTTCAGTCCCTGGAGGGGCCGTTTCGTACCAAGATCTTCGCTTGCCCGGAACGGCGACACGCCCACCCCTCCCCCCGCCCCTGATCAAGGAGTTTGCGGCGTATCGGGGCGGCAAGGGTGACCCAAACTCCTTGATCACCGGGGGGAGGGCCGGGGCGGGGCCGGGGCGGGCGGGGGTGGGAATGCGGAACGGCCCGCCTCGCTCGACGCGAGACGGGCCGTTCGGTGACGTAGCCCCGACCGGATTCGAACCGGCGCTACCGCCTTGAGAGGGCGGCGTCCTGGGCCGCTAGACGACGGGGCCAGGCACTTTTCGTGCTTCACCGCCCTGCCGGGCGGCGTGGCAGTAGTCTAGCGGCATCCGCCCGGCGTCACGCGGAGGGGGTCACCCCCTTGCGCACGGGGGCCGGACAGCAGAAAGCCCGCCCCAGACAACGGGACGGGCTGTCGGTGCTGTAGCCCCGACCGGATTCGAACCGGCGCTACCGCCTTGAGAGGGCGGCGTCCTGGGCCGCTAGACGACGGGGCCAGAACCTTCATTGCACTCCGCCAGCGGTGAGCTGCCGGAATCCAGCGTCCGAGGGTTCTTGCGAACCCTCGGTTGCGCTGGGGTACCAGGACTCGAACCTAGACTAACTGAACCAGAATCAGTCGGGCTGCCAATTACCCCATACCCCATTGGCCCCTTGCGGCGCCGGGAATGAACTTTACCCTCCCGGTGCCGACAGGCCAAATCCAACCCCTCGAAACCCATCTGACCAGCGGAAACGAGGCATCGGACCGAATCAGGCGACCGGGACGACAGGGTTGCTGAGCTCCCCGATCCCCTGGATCCGCACGGTGACCGTATCCCCCTCGGTGAGCGGGCTAACCCCCGCCGGCGTGCCGGTCAGGACCACGTCGCCGGGCAGCAGCGTCATCACGTGCGAGATGTACGACACCAGCCCCGGTACGTCGAACACCATGTCCTTGGTTCGGCCGATCTGGCGTACCTCCATCTCCTCCGGGTTGCGGCCCACCTCACAGCGGATCTCCAGGTCGCTGACGTCGAGCCCGGTGGTGATCCACGGCCCGATCGGGCAGAACGAGTCGAAGCCCTTGGCGCGGGTCCACTGCCCGTCGGAACGCTGGAGGTCCCGCGCGGTGACGTCGTTGGCGCAGGTGTAGCCGAAGATGGCCCGTTCGGCGGCGGCCCGGTCGGCCCGGCGGGCGCCCGGGGCGCCGATCACCACGGCGAGTTCCGCCTCGTGCTCGACCTGCTTGGAGAAGATCGGCAGACGGATGGCATCGCGTGGACCGATCACCGAGGTGGACGGCTTGAGGAAGAGCAGCGGCTCCTTCGGCACCTCGCTGCCGTGTTCGGCGGCGTGTTCGGCGTAGTTGCGGCCGACACACACCACCTTGCTGGGCAGGATCGGCGACAGCAGCCGGACGTCGGAGAGCGCCCAGCGGGCGCCGGAGAACTGGATCTGTCCGAACGGGTGGCCCTCGATCTCGGCGATGGTCAGGCCCTGCGGCCCGGCCTCCGGCTCGCCCTCGACGACCCCGAACGACATTCCCTTGGCATGAGCGAAACGAGCGATACGCACCCGGCCAATCTATCCCCGCCCGACCGCCGCCCGGCGGACACCGGCAGGCGGCGTGCCCGGCCGCCGCGCGGCCCACCCGCACCGGCAGCCGCCGGCCTCCAC
Organism: Micromonospora sp. NPDC049203; assembly: GCF_043197215.1. Taxonomy (NCBI): domain Bacteria; kingdom Bacillati; phylum Actinomycetota; class Actinomycetes; order Micromonosporales; family Micromonosporaceae; genus Micromonospora; species Micromonospora sp. NPDC049203. Next base: position 488,431 of record NZ_JBICSV010000001.1, read on the forward strand.
ACGGCGAGGTCGCGGCAGGGTACGCGCGATCGCGCCGGACGGGGCGGGAATGGCGGCTTCGTACCCGCCCGGCGGTCCCCGGCCCATAGCTTCGGGTCCGGAGGTTCGTTGGTATGCCTGCATCGAGACGACACCACAGGGCCCTGGCAGTATTCGTGAACTGCCTCGGCGTCATCGCCGCCGTACCGGCGCTGTCCCCGGCGACGCCCCGCGCGGCCGCCGCCCCCGCCCATCCGGCCCCGCCCGCGGCGGTCATCCCCGGTGCCGCGGGCACCCCGATCCCGACCGGCGTGCCGGCGGTGCCCCCGGCGGTGCCGACCACCGGCCCGGCGCAGGTCCGGCCGACGATGCCCCCGGTAAGCGTGGCGGTGGGCGCGTCGGGTACCCCGGCGCCGGGGTACCGGATCGAGGTCCGCAACGCCGGCACGGCACCCGTCGACACGATGGTCCGGCAGGAGCTGCCGAACGGGTCGCGGGCCACCGCTGTGACCGGCGGTGGCCGGGCCAGCCGGCCCGCCGGGGCGAGCGCCGGTGAGGTGACCTGGCGGCTGCGGCTGCCGGCCAAGAGCACCACCACGTTGCACACCGCGCTGTCGGTTCCCGGCCAGGGCCGGTCGGTGACCGCGCCCACCTGCGTCTACGGCACGGACGGCACCCGCCCGTTCGACTGCGCCACGGCGACCTGGGTGGGTGCCGCGACGGCCCCGGCGGCCCAGATCACCGCCGCCCCGGCCTGGCGGCGGCCGCCCGTGCTGCTCGCCGCGTTCACCGCGCTGCTGGTGGTCACCGCCGGCGTGCTGTGGTGGGCCGTGCGGCGCCGCCGGCGCGCGGCGGCGGGAAGCGCCGCGCCCGGCGTCATGGTCCGCGGCGGGACGACACCTGCCGGGGGTACGCCCGGAGGCGGCGCGACGCCCACCGGCGCCCCCGGAGGCGGTGCCCGCCACACCGGCGTCGTGCCCGGCCTCGACATACCCGGCGGGAGCGGGCCGGGCCAGGCCGGATCGGCCCAAGGCGGACCGGGTCAAGGCATGCCGGGTCAGGGCGGACCGACCCAAGGCGGACCGACCCAAGGCATGCCGGGTCAGGGCATGCCGGGTCAGGGCGGACCGGGTCAGGGCATGCCGGCCCGAGGCGGACCGGGTCGAGGGCCGGCCGAGCGGGGCACCGTCTATCCGCGGACGTCCGTACCGTCGCCCGCGAGCCGCCGTCGGAGGCCGCCGGTCTGGCTCGTGGTCGGCGTGGCCGCGGCCGTGCTCGCGGGTGTGGTCGGCGCGGCGGCCTGGTCGGCCACGCAGCGGGTGGCCGCGATGGACACCACCAAGCAGCCGACGAGCGGCGCGTGGGTGGGCACCAGCGTCACCGGCGCGCTGGGCCAGCCACTGCGCGAGAACGCGTTCGAGTTCACCGTCTACCGGCTGAGCTGCGGCGCCGACGTGCTGCCTCCGGCGCCCGGTGGCGGCCGGCCGTGCCTGGCCACGATCGGGGTGCGCAACCTCACGTCCGAGGACCAGACGTGGCACGGGCAGTTGCAGCGCGCGTACCTGCCGAGCGGGAACTGGGTGGCCGCCGACGAGGACGCGACCCGGGTGGCGAACCTGGGCCGGGACGTCTTCACCCAGCCGGTGGCAGCCGGGCGGCGGGTGCTGCTGCCGCTGGTGTTCACCATGCGCGGGGACGAGCCGCCGAAGCGGCTGGAGCTGCGCAGCGGCGTCTTCTCCGCGGGCGTGCGGGTGGACGTGACGTGATCCGGGCACGGGCGGCGGTCGTACCCTGGGGTGTGTGACCGCCGCCCTCGCCCCCGCACTCGACCGGGCCGACTGGCAGGCCCGCCGGCAGGCCCACGAGGCGCGGGTGGACGCCTGGCTGACGCCGCACCTGGCCCGCCGTCGCACCGGGGTGAAGCACCCGGTGGAGGACTTCCTGTTCACCTACTACTCGCACCGCCCGGCGCAGTTGCGCCGCTGGCACCCGGGTGCGGGCGTGGTGCTGCGCGACGCCGAACCGGCCGCCTTCGGCCCGGACTACACAGCGGGCGCCGCCGGGCTCACCCTGGACACCGACCGGGTACGCGCGCGCCGCGCCGAGTCGATCGCCTGGATCCGTACGCTGCTCGCGGCGACCGCCGCACGCCCGGCGCACTTCGGCTGTTTCGGCATGCACGAGTGGGCGATGGTCTACCGGCAGACTCAGGAGCAGGTGCGGCACAACGCCTGGCCGCTCCGGCTGAGCCCGGCGGCGACGGCGGCTGTGGTCTCCGAGCGCGGCGTGCGGTGCAGCCACTTCGACGCGTTCCGCTTCTTCACCGCGCCGGCCCGGCCGCTGAACGTGCTCCAGCCGACCCGGGAGGGTCAGCACGCGCTGGAGCAGCCGGGCTGTCTGCACGCCAACATGGATCTCTACAAGTGGGCGTACAAGCTGTCGCCGCTGGTCCCGTCGGAGCTGGTGGCTGACTGTTTCGCGCTGGCCCGGGAAATCCGGGCGCTGGACATGCGGGCCAGCCCGTACGACCTGGCCGATCTGGGCTACCCGCCGGTGCGGGTGGAGACGCCGGAGGGCCGGGCCGAGTACGCCGCCGCCCAGCGCGAATTCGCCGGGCGGGCCGCCGGGTTGCGGGCCCGGCTGCTGGCCGCGCTGGACCGCGCGACGCCGGCCGACCACCGCTGAGCGCGGGGCCGGCCGGCGCGGCCGGTCAGTTCGCGGCGCAGGTCACCGTCGGCGCCGGGTTCGGGGCGGCACCGTCGGCCAGGAACCCGAACGTGGTCTGGGCGGCCGGGGCCAGGGCGCCGTTCCAGCTCGCGTTCCGGGCGGTCAGAGTGGTTCCGGTCTGCGTCACGTCGGCGCTCCACGCCTGGCTGATCCGCTGGCCGCCGGCGAGCGGGAAGCGCACCGTCCAGCCGGCGATCGGCGCGGTGCCGTCGTTGCGCACGGTCACCTCCCCCTGGAATCCGCCCGGCCACTGGCCGGCGAGGCGCCAGGTGGCGGTGCAGCCGCCGGGCGTCGACGTCGGGCCCACGGTGGGCGACGGGCTGAGGCTGAGGCTGACGGTCGGCAACGGCGTGGGGCTCGTTGTCGGGCCGGGCGTCGTGCGGCCGAGCGCGGCGACCAGCGCGGGGTACCACCTGTCGGACATCTTCTGGTCCCCGGCCGCGTTGGGGTGCACTCCGTCGTAGGTGTCGGTGGCGGTGCTGAACCCGGTCCACTGGTCGACCACGACTATCGGCGACGCGGCTGTGGTCTTCCCGGCCGCCCAGCCGTCGATCAGCGCGTTGAGGGCCGCGGTCCGCTGGCCGCACTCGGGGCAGCTCGCCGGGTTCATCGGGATGATCTTCGCGACCAGCACTGTCGTGGCCGGGTTGGCGGCGCGCATCTGGTCCACCAGTTTCGAGTACGCGGCCAGGATCGTGGCGGGCGCGATGTTGCTCCACACGTCGTTGGTGCCGAAGTGCATGAGCACGACGTCCGGGCGGGTGGCGGCCAGCCAGCCGGGCAGCAGGTTCTGGTTCGCCACGTTCGTCGCGAGGTAGCCGCCGTGGCCCTCGTTGTCGCCGTCGTACGGCACGCCGCAGCCCTGCGGCCCGAGTGTGCCGACGAAGTCGACGTCGGTGTGGCCGGTGGACTGGAGACGGTTCCAGAGCAGCGCGCGCCAGCAGCCGGGCGACCCGGTGATGGAGTCGCCGAGCGGCATGACGCGGATCGGGGTGGCGGCCGCGGCGGCCGGGGGCGGGGTGGCGGTGAGGGCGAGGCCGAGGGCGAGGACCGGTAGCAGCGCGGCGAGTGCGGTCAGCGCGGCGCGCAGGGGGTTTCGGGACATGCGGAAGGGACTCCTGTCACTGTGACGTGGTGGTCGGTGACGGCCCTGACGCTCCCATACGCATTGAAGCGCTTCGACGCCTTCGGCTCAACCCTCCGGGTGGCCCCGGTGCTCGTTCCACTCCGGGGCGAGAATCGACATGACCGTGGCGTCCACCCAGTCGTCGCCGTCGCGCAGCACCTGCCGCAGCGTCCCCTCGGCGACGAAACCCACCTTCTCGTAGGCACGCCGGGCGCGCGGGTTGAACGCGAACACCTCCAGGCCGATGCGGTGCAGGCCGAGCTGTTCGAAGCCGTACCCGACGACGAGCCGGACCGCCTCGGTGCCGAGGCCGCGGTCGCGGCCGCCGGGCCCGATCAGCGTGCGGAAGTTGCAGCTGGCGTTGGCCCGGTCCCACTCGTTGAGCACCACCTCTCCGACGCAGGTGCCGCTCACCCGGTCCACCACCGCGAGGTCGAGCCGGTCCTCCTGGCTGTTGCGGGTGCCGTACCAGGCGCGCAGCCGGGACGGCTCGAACGTCTCGCCGGCCGGGCTGCCGGTCAGCCGGGCCACCTCCGGGTCGGCCAGGATCTCGGCGAGCGCCGGCAGGTCGTCGTCGTGGAACGGGCGCAGCACCACGCGCTCGCCGGTGAGCGTGGGCTTGACGGAGAAGTCGATCACGGAGCGGAATTCTCCGGGCGGCGCGCGCGACGGCTCAACCGGATTTCGGTCAGTCGCCGTCCACCCGGCGGTCGCGTTTGCGCTGGGACTGACGCTTCTTCTCGGCCAGGCGGCGTTCCTTGGCACCGCGCGACGGGCGGGTCGGCCGGCGCGCCTTCGGCGGCGGGGCGACCGCGTCGCGCAGCAGCGCGGCCATCCGCTCGCGGGCCGCCTCCCGGTTGGCCAGTTGCGCGCGGTGTTCGCTGGCTGTCACCGTCAGCACACCGCCGACCAGGCGGCCGGCCAGCCGGGCCAGCGCCCGTTCCCGCAACGCCTCCGGCACGCTCGGAGAGCCGCCCAGGTCGAAGCTCAGCTCCACCCGCGAGTCGGTGGTGTTGACTCCCTGCCCGCCGGGCCCGGATGACCGGGAGAACCGTTCCCGCAGTTCGGCTGCGGGCACCACGAGCCGGTCGGTCACCCGCAGTCCGTCGTCCACGCCCCGAGGCTAGCGCCCGGCGCGGTGACTCGGGGTGGGGGTGGCGCTCGGCGTGGGACCGGCCCGCTCCTCGCCGCCGCCGGCCGCCGCGTACGCGGCCGCGCCGAAGAGCAGCAGGGCGATCACGGCGAGCTTGACTGCCACGCCCCGGATCGCGAGCCAGGCGTTGCGCCGGGCGGTGGGGACGGTGGTCCGGGCCGTCCGGTAGTCCGTCCAGCCACGCTTCGCACGCGCGTAGGACGCGCCGACTCCGGCGCCGATGATCAGGCCCACCAGGAGGAGGGCCGCGATGACAGCTTGCTCCACCTCCGCCAGTATCCATACTCAGCGTAATATTTCTATGCTCGGATGATTTCGCGCCGGATATCCGACACTTCGTACCGATCTTGCACCGCTTGTGCAGGTCAGCGCCCTGCGCGGGGGCGGCGGGCCGGCCCGCGCGGGCGGCTCAGCCACCCCGGCCGATGATGGTGTCGGCGGTCTGCTGGACCTGGTCGATCGGGATGGCGAAACCGATGCCGATCGAGCCGCTGCCGTCGATGGTCGCGATCGCCGTGTTCACGCCGACCACCTCACCGCGCGCGTTCACCAGCGGCCCACCGGAGTTGCCCGGGTTGATCGAGGCGTCGGTCTGCACCGCCGTGTGCCGGCCGTTGCCGATCCGCACCTGCCGGTCCAGGGCACTGACGATGCCCGCGGTGACGGTCCCGGCCAGCCCGAGCGGCGACCCGACCGCCAGCACCGGCTCCCCGACCCTCGTCGAGTTCGCCTTCGCGAGCGGCAACGGCGGCAGCCCGGCCGACGCGGGCACCTTCAGCACCGCGAGGTCGCTGCCCGGCTCCCGGCCCACCACCTCGGCCGGGAAGCGCCGCCCGTCCGAGGTCTCCACAGTCACCGCGCCGGCGCCGCCCCGCGCCAGGATGTGGTCGTTGGTGACGATGTGCTGCTCGTTGTCGATGGCGAACCCGGAGCCGGACGCGGACGCGCCGGAGCGCCCCCCGACCATCACCGAGACCACCCCGGGCACCGTCTTGCCGGCGGCGGTGACCAGTTCGGCCGGCACCGGCGCGGCGGACGCCGCCGCCGGTCCCGGCGCGCCCCGGTCGGCCGCCCAGGTGCCGGCCGCCGCGCCGGAGACGGTGGAGAGCGCCACCACCGCCGCCACGCTCAGCAACCGGTGCCGGAGGCTCCGCCGCCCGGCCTCCGGCCCGCCCCCGGGTACGTCCCGGTAGCCGCGCCCGTCCGGGTCCAGCTCCGGCGAGACGAACCACGGGCCGCGTGGCTCGCCGAGTCCGGTCTGCACTGCCATGCCTGGCTCCTCACGTGTCGTGCGGTAGTGGTGTGCGGGTCAGGGCAGCCGGGAGAACCACCGCAGCGAGCCGGCCGCGGCGCCCATCGCCAGGACCAGTCCGAGGCCGATGAAGCGGGCCGAGACGTCCTGCCGCTCGGTGCGGTAGCCCACCGAGGTGCCGATGTCCTCGTAGACGTCCTTCAGCTCGGCGCTGGTGGACGCCTCGTGGAAGCCGCCGCCGGTCGCCTCGGCGACCGCCCGCAGCGTCTGGCCGTCCACCGGCACCTGGATCGCCCGGCCTCCCCTGTCGACCGAGCCGCCGGGCGTGCCGAAGGAGATGGTGTGCACCGGCACCTTCGCGGCGACCGCCTGGTCGGCGGCCTCCATCGGGTCCATGCCGGAGGTGTTCGCGCCGTCGGAGAGGATGATGATCCGGGCCGGCGGCGGGTCCTTGGCGGCGGTGGCGTCCAGGCTCTTGACCGCGCCGAGCGAGGTGCTGATCGCCTCGCCGATGGCGGTGCCCTGCACGCCGGTGATGCCCTCGGCCAGCCGCCCGATGCCGTCGTGCAGCGCCTCCCGGTCGGTGCTCGGTGGCACCAGCACCGCCGCGCTGCCGGCGAACGCGACGAGGCCGACGTTGAACTCGTCGGGCAGCCCGTCGACGAACCGCCGGCCCGCCTCCTTGGCCGCCGTCAACCGGTCCGGGTCCACGTCACCGGCGAGCATCGAGGTGGAGACGTCCACCGCGACCATCACCGTGGCCCGCTCCCGGGGCACCCGCACCTCCGCCTCGGGCCGGGCGAACCCGACCACGAGCAGCGCCAGCATGGCGAGGAACAGGCCCGCCGGGACGTGCCGCCGCCAGGCCGGGCGGCGCGGTGCGACCCGGTCGAGCAGGCGCAGGTTGGTGAAGCGCACCGCGTACCGGCTCTGCCGCCGTTGCAGCACCAGGTAGCCGGCGACCAGCGCGACGACGGCGAGCAGCAGCCAGAGGCGGGCGGGTGACTGCCAGGTCATGCGACACCTCCGCGGGCCGCGGCCGGCACGGTGGCCAGCCGGCGCTGCTCGTGCACGTACCGGACGACGTCCGCGCACCAGTCCCGGTCGGTGCGCAGCGCCAGGTGGGTGGCGCCGGCCCGGCGCAGCGTGCGGCGTACCTGGTCGCGCTGCTCGGCGGCGGCGCGCGCGTACCGCTCGCGCAGACCCGGGTCGCCGGTCCACACCTCGCGGTGCCGGCCGCTCTCCGGGTCGACCAGCGTGACCAGGCCGACGTCCGGCAGTTCCAGCTCGCGCGGGTCGGTCACCTCGACCGCGAGCACCTGGTGCCGTACCGCGAGGCGGCGCAGCGCCGCGGCCCAGGGCGGCGGCGCGGCGTCCGGGTCGTCGGGCAGCTCGTCGAGGAAGTCGGAGACGATCACCACGAGCCCGCGCCGGGTGGCCACGCGCTGGAGGCCGTCCAGCCCGTCGACCAGGCCCGGCGCCGCGTCCGTCCGGCCCGCGCCGGCCGCGCCGTCGGAGTCCGGCAACTCGCCGGTACGCGGGGCGCCGAGCAGCGCGCGGAGCAGCCCGAGCAGATGGGTACGCCCGCTGCGGGCCGGGAACCGGCGCAGCCCGTCCAGGGTGAGCACCTGGGCGCCGAGCCGGTTGCCGACTCCGGCGGTGAGGAAGCCGATCGCCGCCACGGCGGCCACCGCGAGTTCTCGTTTGTCCAGCGTGGACGTGCCGTACTCCATGCTGGGGCTGGCGTCGACGAGCAGCCAGGTGGTCAGTTCCCGGTCCGCGTCGACCTCCCGTACGTGCGGAACCGTGGTCCGGGCGGTGACCGCCCAGTCCATCCGGCGTACCTCGTCCTCACCGGGCCGGTACTCGCGGCTGCCGGCCGCCTCGCTGCCGGGACCGGGCAGCAGGCCGCGATAACGGCCGTGCAGCAGGCCGTCGAGCCGCCGGGTCACAGTCAGCTCCAGCCGGCGCAGCCGCTGGTCCGGGGCGAGATCGGCGAGCCCGGGTTCGGCCGCGCCGGTCATGCCGCCGCCAGGTCGGACACCGTCTCCGTGGGTCCGTTCACCAGCCGGGGCGGCGGCACCGCCTCGATCACCCGGCGCACCACGTCCTCGCCGGAGATCCCGTCGGCGATGGCGTCGAAGGAGAGCACGAGCCGGTGCGCCAGCACGTCCACCGCCAGTTCCCTGATGTCCTCGGGGAGCACGTAGTCCCGGCCGTGGATGAGCGCCTGGGCGCGGGCGGCGGCGACCAGGCCGAGCGTGGCCCGGGGGCTGGCCCCGTACGCCAGCAGGGGCGCGACGTCGGCCAGGCCGAAGCGCTCCGGGTCGCGGGTGGCGAGGATGAGGCGGACCACGTACTCGGCGAGCGCGTGGTGGACGAAGACGTCGGTGGCGCGGCGCTGGAGGTCGCGCAGCCGGACCGGATCGAGCACGGTACGCGCGGTGGGTCGCGCGGTGCTCATCCGGTAGAGGATGGCCAGCTCGTCGGCGTCGCTCGGGTAGTCGACCACGACCTTCATCAGGAAGCGGTCGCGCTGTGCCTCGGGGAGCTGGTAGACGCCCTCGGACTCGATCGGGTTCTGGGTGGCCAGGACCAGGAACGGGTCCGGCACCGGCCAGCTCCGGCCGGCGATGGAGACCTGCCGTTCGGCCATCGCCTCGAGCAGCGCCGACTGCACCTTGGCCGGGGCCCTGTTGATCTCGTCGGCGAGCACCAGGTTCGCCATGATCGGCCCCAGCTCCACGTCGAACTGTTCGGTGGAGGCGCGGTAGATGCGCGTGCCGACGATGTCGGAGGGAACCAGGTCGGGGGTGAACTGGATGCGGGAGAACGTGCCACCGACCACTGTGGCGAGCGTCTGCGCCGCCAGCGTCTTCGCCACCCCCGGTACGCCCTCCAGCAGGCAGTGCCCGTCGGCGATCAGGGCGGTGAGCAGGCGGTCGACGAGCCGATCCTGCCCGACGATCACGCGTCTGACCTCGGCGAGGGTCTGTTCCAGCTCGACGCCGCTCGCGTCGGCATCGACCGGGCTGGGCACGCTGGCGCGGGTGTCCGAGATGTCCGTCACGGTGCTTGCTTCCCGTGCCGGACCGGCGACAAACGTCGGATTATCGGCCCCTGGGCGGTGGTCGCCGGGCCGGACCGGCAGCATCTCCCCAGCCGGGGCGCAACGGCACGAACCGGCGCGGCACCGGCCGGACCGGCACGGAACACACCGGCCCCCGCCGGAGCGGGGGCCGGTGCGGGGTGGGGCCTGTCAGTTGGCGATGACCAGGTGGAACGGCCGGTCCGCGGCACCGCCGGTGGAGTTGCGCGTCTGCACGAAGACCGCGTTCGGGGTCAGCGTGCGGGGCGCGACCGACACCTCACCGGCCGGCGGCACGTTCGCCGTGTCGTTGGTGCCGATGGTCGCCACGTACGCCTTGGCGGACACGTTGTAGTCCAGCAGCACCTGGTACTGCCCGGGGGACACCCCGGTGCCCGGGGCGAACCGGAACGCGGACACCACGTTGCCGGAGTGCTGCAGCAGCGTCCCGTTGGCCGCGACGACGGCCCAGGCGACCTGCCCGGCGGCGGGCGGGGCCAGGGTGGCCCGCATGGCGGTGCGGGCGGCCTGCCGCTCGACGGCGGTCACCGGCGGCTGCGCCGTGGCGTGCCGGACGCCGGGCTGCGGCTGCGGCTTCGCCTCCGGCTGGGCGGCCGCGGCGATCCCGCCACCGGCCAGGCTGAGCGACAGCGCGGCGAGCGCCACCACCGTCGCCTTTCGCTTGAAGAATGTGGCCATGAGTTCTCCCTTGGTAGGCCGTGGTGATACGGCGACTGCGCGCGTCGAATTGCGGATCATCGGGATTCCGCCGGGAGCGCACCGCTTGTGAGCTGGCCTTACCGCAGAGAGTCGCGACATCTCAATCAGGTGGAACCTAGCACCGGAAAATGCGGGGGGTCAATAGCGTCATTGCGTGTCCGAGCCACGGGAAAGATGCGCAAAATTGCGAGGAACAATTCGCGAAATTGTTTCGGAGGGCGTCGCGCCGGCGTCGCCCCGGGTAGTCTGACCGCCATGATCACCATGTCGGGGCCGCCTCGGGGCGGACGCCCGGCCACTGCCGCGTGCTGGCTCGCTGTCGCGCCGGTCGCCGCGTGGGCGCTGATCCGCCTGACCGGGCTGGAACGCGGTCCGCTGGTCCAGGCGATCGCCTTCACGCCGTACGTGGCCGCCACGGCCCCGGTGGTGGCGCTGGCGGCGCTCGCCCTGCGGCGACGTGCCCCGGCGGCGGTAGCGGTGCTGGCCGCGCTGGCGCTGATCGGCGCGGTGGCGCCCCGCGCGATACCCGGCGACCGGCCCGCCGCAGACGGGCCGACGGTACGCCTGCTCACCGCCAACCTGCGCCTCGGCTCGGCCGATGCGGCCGCACTGGTGGACCTGGTCCGCACGCGGCGGGTGGACGTGCTCACGGTGCAGGAACTCACCCCGCCGCTGGCCGCCGAGCTGGACCGGCTCGGCCTGGCCACGCTGCTGCCGCACCGGTCGTCGAACCCGGAGGTCGGCTCGACCGGCTCGGGCGTCTACGCCCGCCACCCGCTGCGCGACGGCGGTCACCGCCGCAACCAGGGCTTCTTCTTCACCCAGGCGTACGCGACTGTGGCGGTGCCCGGTGCGCCGCCGCTTCGCGTGGAGTCCGCGCACCCGGCCGCGCCGTACGCCCTCGACGTGGTCCCGGACTGGTGGACCGACCAGCGCGCCCAGCCACCGGCCACCCCCGACGGCGGGCTGAGCGTGCTGGCCGGGGACTTCAACGCCACGCTCGACCACGCGGCGCTGCGGAACCTGATCGCCACCGGCTACACCGACGCGGCGGACGCGGCCGGAGCCGGGTTCGGCGGCACCTGGGGCCCGTACGACGGCGACCCGATCCCCCCGATCACCATCGACCACGTCCTGGTGCACCGGCGCGTCGCGGTGGTCGCCGCCGGCACCTTTCCGGTGCCCGGCAGTGACCACCGCGCGCTGCTGGCCGAGCTGCGCCTGCCGGCCGGCTGAGTCAGGCGGCCGTACCGCCCGCCACCCGGGACCGGTCCAGGCCGTAGGTGAGCGCGTCGACGAGCGCGTGCCAGCTCGCCTCCACCACGTTCGGGTGCACGCCCACTGTGGTCCAGTCCCGCCCGACGCCGGCGGTCTCCACGAGCACCCGGGTGACCGCGCCGGTGCCGTGGGTGCCCTCCAGGATGCGCACCTTGTAGTCGGCCAGCTCGAACTCGCGCAGCTCCGGGTAGTGCCGGGCCAGGCCCACGCGCAGCGCCTCGTCCAGCGCGTTCACCGGACCGTTGCCCTCGGCGGTGGCGATCACCCGCTCGCCGCGTACCCGGATCTTCACCGTCGCCTCGGAGACCACCGCGCCGTCCTCGCGGTGCTCGACGATCACCCGGTACGACTCCAGCGCGAACGGCCGGGCCGGCGCGGCATCGGGCAGCTCGGAGCGGACCAGCAGCTCGAACGAGGCGTCGGCGGCCTCGAACGACCAGCCGTCGGCCTCCAGCTCCTTGACCCGCCGGGTGACCTGGGACAGAGCGTCCGGATGGCCGGCCAGGTCCAGACCGAGCTCGCGGCTCTTGAGCTCGATGCTGGCCCGGCCGGCCATCTCGGTCACCAGGATCCGCATGTCGTTGCCCACCACAGCGGGTTCCACGTGGTTGTAGAGCAACGGGTCGACCTTGATCGCGCTCGCGTGCAGCCCCGCCTTGTGAGCGAAGGCGGCGGCCCCGACGTAGGCCTGGTGGGTGTCGGGGGCGATGTTGGCGATCTCGGCGATGGCGTGCGAGACCCGCACCATCTGTTCCAGGCAGCCCTCCGGTAGGACGGGCATGCCCAGCTTGAGCTGGAGGTTGGCGACGATCGCGAAGATGTCGGCGTTGCCGGGGCGCTCGCCGTACCCGTTGGCGGTGCCCTGCACGTGCCGGACGCCCGCCTCGACCGCGGCGATCGTGTTGGCGACCGCGCAGGCGGTGTCGTTCTGCGCGTGCATGCCGAGCAGTTCCGGCGCGATCCCGGTCCGCGCCACCAGTCCCTCGATCACGGCGGTGACCTGCGACGGCAGCATGCCGCCGTTGGTGTCGCAGAGCACGAACCGCTCGGCGCCGGCGGCCAGGGCGGTCTCCGCCACCGCTGTGGTGTAGCCGGGATCGAACCGGAACCCGTCGAAGCAGTGCTCCCCGTCGACGAAGACGCGCCGCCCCTGCGCCACCAGGTGCGACACGGTGTCGCGGATCATGGCGAGGTTCTCCTCGGCGGTGGTGCGCAGCGCGCGCTCCACGTGCCGCAGGTCCGCCTTGGCGACCAGGGCGACGGCCGGGGTCTGCGCGTCGAGCAGGCCGCGCACCTGCGGGTCGTCCTCGACGGCGAGGCCGGCCTTGCGGGTGGCGCCGAAGGCGACCAGGATCGCGTGCCGCAGCTTCAGTTCGGTGCGGGCGCGGCGGAAGAACTCGGTGTCCTTCGGCACCGCGCCCGGCCAGCCGCCCTCGATGAAGCCGACTCCGAGGTCGTCCAGCAGGCGGGCGACCGCCAGCTTGTCGACCACCGAGTACGTGAGCCCTTCGCGCTGCGCGCCGTCACGCAGCGTCGTGTCGTACACCTGGAACGTCATCGGAGTCCTCTTCTCGTGCCCTGGGGAGCAAACAAAAAGACCCCCCGCGGGATGCGGGAGGTCTGCGCGCTCGGCGAGGGAGAGCCGGCGCGCTAGCTGCTAATGATCAGGACGAAGCTGGTCACGACACGTACTCTGCCACCCCACCCCGGTTTTTGGGAGGCCTAACCCATATTTCGGGACGACGACCCGGCCGGTGATCACCTTCACACCCGGCGACGCCCGCCACGAGCACGAACCGCGCTCCGGAAGAATCTTGAACTGATCCAGTTACTGGCCCGGCGGTATCGCCGGGCCACGCTCAAGGAGGACCCGTGCTCACTGTCGGTGACCACTTCCCCGAGTACGAACTCACCGCCTGCGTGTCGCTCGACGCCGACAAGGCGTTCGAGACGATCAACCACAAGTCCCACGAGGGCCAGTGGCGAGTCGTGTTCTTCTGGCCGAAGGACTTCACCTTCGTCTGCCCGACCGAGATCGCCGAGTTCGGCCGTCTCAACGGCGAGTTCGCCGACCGCGACGCCCAGGTGCTCGGCGTCTCCGTCGACAACGAGTTCGTCCACTACGCCTGGCGCAAGGACCACCCGGACCTGCGCGAGCTGCCCTTCCCGATGCTCAGCGACATCAAGCGTGAGCTGACCTCCGCCTGCGGCGTGCTCGGCTCCGACGGTGTCGCCCAGCGGGCCACCTTCATCGTGGACCCGAACAACGAGATCCAGTTCGTCATGGTGACCGCCGGTTCGGTCGGCCGCAACGTCTCCGAGGTGCTGCGGGTACTCGACGCGCTCCAGACCGACGAGCTGTGCCCGTGCAACTGGAACTCCGGTGGCGCGACGCTCGACGCCAACGCGCTCCTCGCCGGCGCCGGGGCCTGACCATGGGTCTGGACGCGATCAAGGCGGGCCTGCCGGAGTACGCCAAGGACATCCGGCTCAACCTCGGCTCCACCATCACCACCTCGACGCTGAAGCCGGAGCAGGCCTGGGGCACCGCCCTGGCCTGCGCGGTGGCGGCCCGCAACCCGGTGGTGCTGCGGGAGATCGCCGCCGAGGCGGCCGGTCACCTCACGCCCGAGGCGGTCACGGCGGCCAAGGGCGCGGCCGCGGTGATGGCGATGAACAACGTCTACTACCGGGCCAAGCACCTGATCGGCGACGAGCAGTACGCGTCGCTGCCGGCCCGGCTGCGGATGCAGATCATCGCCCGGCCCGGCGTGGAGAAGACCGACTTCGAGCTGTGGTGCCTCGCCGTCTCGGCGATCACCGGCTGCGGCGTCTGCCTGGAGTCGCACGAGAAGACACTGCGCGCCGCCGGGTTCAGCCGTGAGCAGGTGCACGAGGGACTGCGGATCGCCGCCGTCGTACACGCCGCCGCGGTGACCCTGGACGCGGAGGCCGCCCTGGCCTGACCCACCGGCCCGCGCGGCCCGACCGGTCACCGCGCGGCTGACGGCCCGAGGGGCCGGCGTCACCACCGTGGCGCCGGCCCTTCGGCGTCGGCGGGTCGGCCGCCGGCGGGTTGGCGCCCGGACAGGGTGGGTAACCGTCCCGACTGACGACGGCGCCGCGACGGCCGCGGCCCTGGGGACGGGAGGCGGCACATGGACGGACTGGACCCACGCAGCACGCACGGCGGCACCGAGCCGATCCTCGACGACGGCCGGGGCGCGGTCGCCGGGGGCGCTCCGGCGGGCGCCTTCGACCCGTGGCGCTACCGCGACGAGGCGGGCGTCGCGAGCGCCGACCTGACCGGCTACAAGGTCGAGGCCACCGACGGCGCCATCGGCAAGATCGACCGGGCGAGCCACGAGGTGGACGACAGCTACCTGGTCGTGGACACCGGGCCGTGGATCTTCGGCAAGAAGGTGATGCTCCCGGCCGGCACCGTGAACCACGTCGACCACGACGCCCGCACCGTGCACGTCGACCGGGAGAAGGACCAGATCAAGGCCGCCCCGGAGTACGACGAGTCCAGCCACGCCGACCCGGGCTACCGGGACCGGCTCGGCGGCTACTACGGCGAGAGCCACTCGGCGCTGCCGCCGGACGTACCGCCGCGCATCTGACAGCTCGGCGACGGCCGGCGGGGACGTGCTGACGCCCGCCGGCCGTTACCGTGTCGGGTGTGGACGCCCCGCAGAGCCCCTTCCCCACCCTGTTCAACTTCCGCGACGTCGGTGGGTACGCCGCTCGCGACGGGCGCACCGTGCGTCGCGGCCGCCTCTACCGCTCCGACTCGCTGCACCGCATCGACGAGACCGACCGGAGCGCGTTCACCGCGCTCGGCATCCGCACGGTGATCGACCTGCGCCGGCCGTCAGAGGTGGAACGCGACGGCCGGGTGCCCGCCTACGACGGGCTGGCCTACCGGCACATCCACCCCGAGCACGCCGACTGGGGCGCGAAGCGGTTCGGTGACTCCGGCGTCAGCCTGGCCCGCTACCTGGCCGACCGGTACGCCGACCTGGCACGCACCGGCACGGCGGGGCTCGCCGAGGCGGTCGGGCTGATCGCCGACAGCGCCAACGCGCCGGTGGTGGTGCACTGCGTCGCCGGGAAGGACCGCACCGGCATCGTCTGCGCGCTCACGCTCTCCGTGCTCGGGGTGCCCGACGAGGACGTGGTGGCCGACTACGCGCTCAGCACCGCCGCGTCGCGGCGCTTCACCGAATGGGTCCGCGCCACGCTGCCGGACGCGGAGGAACCACCGCCGCCGTTCCTGGAGTCACCGGCCGAGACGATGGAGCTGTTCCTCGCCGAGTTGCGCACCGGCTACGGCTCCGTCGAGGGCTACCTGGCCCACGCCGGCGTCACCGAGACGCAGCTGGAGTCCCTCCGCACCCACCTGCTGGACTGACCGCCGCGCCGCCCCGACCCTGCCCAGCGGTGATCAAGGAGTTGGTGTCCTCGTCCGCGCCGGAACCGGACGCAAACTCCTTGATCACCGCGGGAGGACAGTCAGAGGACGCGGGTGACCCAGCCGTGCCGGTCCTCGGCGCGGCCGCGCTGGATGTCCACCAGCTTCTGCCGCAACGCCGTGGTGGCCCGGCCCGGCTCGCCGCCGCCGATGAGGAACTCGCCGTCCGGGAAGCGCACGCCGCCGATCGGGGTGATCACGGCGGCGGTGCCGCAGGCGAACACCTCACGCAGCCGCCCGCTCGCGGCGTCCGCCTGCCAGTCGTCGAAGCTGACCGGCGCCTCCCGCACCTCGTGCCCGGCCTCGGCGGCCAGGGTGAGGATCGCGTCGCGGGTGATGCCCGGCAGGATCGTGCCGCCCAGCGGCGGGGTGACGATGCTGCCGTCGTCGTAGACGAAGAAGACGTTCATGCCGCCCAGCTCGTCGACGTACCGCCGCTGCACCGCGTCCAGGAACACCACCTGGTCGCAGCCCGCCTCGATCGCCTCGGCCTGCGCCGCCAGCGAGGCGGCGTAGTTGCCGCCGCACTTGGCCGCGCCGGTGCCGCCGGGCGCGGCCCGGGTGTAGTCCGGCGAGACCCACACCGTCACCGGCTTCACGCCGCCGGCGAAGTACGCGCCGGCCGGCGAGGCGATCACGCAGTAGAGGTATTCGTTCGCCGGGCGGACGCCGAGGAACACCTCGCTGGCGAACATGAACGGACGCAGGTAGAGGCTGGCGTCCTCGTGCTCCGGGATCCACGCCTGGTCGATCTCGACCAGGCGGCGCAGCGAATCCACGAACGCCGCCTCCGGCAGCTCCGGCATGGCCAGCCGGCGGGCCGACGCGACGAACCGGGCCGCGTTGGCCTCCGGGCGGAACATCGTCACCGCGTCACCGGTGCGGTACGCCTTCAGCCCTTCGAAGATCTCCTGCGCGTAGTGCAGCACCGCCGCGGCCGGGTCCATCGGGATCGGCGCGCGCGCCTCCAGTCGGGCGTCGTACCAGCCCTTGCCCTCGGCGTAGCGGATCGTGACCATGTGATCGGTGAAGACCCGGCCGAAGCCCGGGTTCGCCAGCAGGGCGGCCCGGTCGGCGGCGGATACCGGCGCGGGATTCGGACGGATCTCAAAATCGAGCATGTCACCACCGCTCATCGCGCTGACCTCCCTGCGGGTTCCCGGCGTGCGGGATCGCACGCCGACGTCACTGGTGCCAGAAACTTACCCCGAACGGTCGTTCAGCGGATAGCGCCGCCCCGGCGGACGCGACGCGCCGGACGGTCGGGGTGGGCCCGGTGACGGGTCTGGCGGCCCGGTACCGGGCCGCCAGGAGGGTCGGCCCGGTCAGGCTACGGCGTACGCGGCGAGCCGGTCGCCGACCTCCTCGGTGCGCAGCGATGCCCCCGGCGTACGCCCCGCCAGCTCGGTGCCGACCGCGGCGGTGACCCGGGCGGCGGCGTCGGCGTGGCCGAGCTGGTCCAGCAGCAGCGCGGCGGACAGCACCGCGGCGACCGGGTCGGCGACGCCCTGGCCGGCGATGTCCGGCGCCGAGCCGTGCACCGGCTCGAACATCGACGGGTAGCGCCCCTCGGGGTTGATGCAGCCGCTGGCCGCCAGCCCGATGCCACCGGTCACGGCGGCGGCGATGTCGGTGAGGATGTCGCCGAAGAGGTTGTCGGTGACCACCACGTCGTAGCGGGACGGGTTGGTCACCAGGAACATCGCGGCGGCGTCGATGTGCTGGTATTCCGTGGTCACATCCGGGTGCTCGGCGGCCACCGCGGCGAAGGCGCGCGCCCAGAGCGACCCGGCGTGGGTGAGCACGTTCGTCTTGTGCACGAGCGTGACCTTGCGGCGCTCCCGGCGGCCGGCGCGGGCGAACGCGTCGCGGATCACCCGCTCGACGCCGTGCCGGGTGTTCAGGCTCTCCTCGGTGGCCACCTCGGCCGGGGTGTCCCGGTGCAGCGCGCCGCCGGCGCCCGCGTACAGCCCCTCGGTGCCCTCGCGGACCACCACGAGGTCGACCTCGCCGGGCTTGACCGCGGCGAGCGGACCGGCCACGCCGGGCCAGAGCCGGGACGGGCGCAGGTTGACGTACTGGTCGAAGGCGAACCGCAGTTTGAGCAGCAGACCGCGCTCCAGCACGCCCGGCGGCACGGTCGGGTCGCCCACCGCGCCGAGCAGGATGGCGTCGTGACCGGCCAGCTCGTCGAGGACGGAGTCGGGCAGCACCTCGCCGGTGCGGTGATAGCGCGCCGCGCCCAGGTCGTACTCGGTGGCCTCGATCCCGGGCACCACCGCGTCGAGGACCTTGCGGGCCTGCGCGACCACCTCGGGTCCGATGCCGTCGCCGGCCACCACCGCGATGTGTGCCACCTGACGCTCCTCGTCTCGTCGTTAGGCGCCACGGTAGCCGTCGTCCCGGCTCCCGGTACGAATCGTCCACCATTCGGGAATCCTCAATCACAGGATGCTCCCAGCCGGCACTCATGGTGTGGTCATCTCCACTGCTTAGGGTCGGGTTCACCGGGTCGACGAAGCCCGGGACCGGCCACCGCCGTGACACGGCGGCGACCACGAGGGGGCAGGTGTCATGCGGATCGAGCACCGGCGGGCCCACTGGGCGGACCAACAGCCACGCACCCGCTGGGTCGACCAGTCCACCTTCCGCCCGGTCCGCCCCGACCTGCACCTGGGCGCCAGCAGCCACCGCGTCGAGCGGCCCGGTGCCGGCGCGTCCGGCCGGATCAGCGTCCGGCACACGGTCAGCACCTCGACCGCCGACTACACGTTGCTGCTCAACGCGCCCGAGTGGCTGGGGCACCGGGTGGTCGGCGAGGCGCTGCGCGACGCCGTCGCCGAGCTGCGCGCCATCGACCTGACCTACGGCCCGAACCGGCCGGAGAGCCTGGTCTCCCGGCTGCGCCGCGACGAGATCAGCCCCGACTCGTACCCCCCGCTGGCCGACCTGGTCGACCTCTGCGCCGCCATGCGCGCCGCGACCGACGGCTGGTTCGACGCCTGGGCCGTGCCCGGCGGCTTCGACCCGGGCGGCCTGCTCGGCGGCTGGGCGGTGGAGCGGGCCGCGGCGCGGTTGCGCACCGCCGGCATCGACGACTACGCCGTGCTCAGCGGCGCCGACCTGACGGTACGCGGGCGCGCGGCGCACGGCGGGCCGTGGCGCGTCGCGGTGCACCACCCCACCGACACCAGGCGTACGCCGGTCGTGCTGGAGATGACGTCGGGCGCGGTGGGCACCTCCGGTGTCACCGGGCGGCGGGGGCACGTCGTCGACCCGCACACCGGCGAGCCGACCGATCGCCTGTCGGCCGCCACCGTGATCGGTCCGGACCTGGCCGTCGCCGACGCCTACGCCACCGCCCTGTACGCCGCCGGACCGGCCGGGCTGGCCTGGTTCCGCCACGACTGCGAATACCGGCCGCTGTTCGCGCACCACCGGCGCTGATCTGCTGCCTGCCCGCACGACACCGGCCGGGAGCGCGATCGGCCCCCACGGTCTCGGCAACGACCGTGAGGGCCGGTCAGCGACGAGTGCGCGTGGCTCGCGCAATCGAGGGGTGCGGGCCGAGGGGCCGGGTGCCCGGCCGCGCCACCCGAAGACGGGCCGGGAATCGACTCAGCGGTAACCGCACCGGTACGCTAGCGAATCGACGCAACTCGACGCAAGAGTCTCCACAGCGGACGCCGGGTGAACGAAGTCGCGGATCAGCGGTGAACGCACGGTGGGGCAGAGGTGACGGGCGCGGGCCCGGGATGGCACGCTGTCCGCCGTGAGTTTCGATCTGAGCGTGTGGGCCCTGTCGAACGGGGCGACACCGGAGCAGGTGCGGGCGGCGGCGCAGCAGTGCCGCGAGGGCTGGCACGGCAGGCAGCAACCCGACCCGAGGCTTGTCGCGTTCTACCGGGAGATCACGGCGAGCTACCCCGACGGTCCGGCCCGGCCGGGCACGCCGTGGGAGGCGCCGCTGCACACGGCCGCCGACCACATCGAGATGAACCTGAACCCGGCCTGCCCCGATCAGGTCCTGCTGGACATCGAGCGGCTGGCCGGCGAGCACGACCTGATGCTCTTCGACGCCCAGGACGGTTCGGTCTACCCGCCACCGGCCCGCGTCCGTTCCTGACCCACGGGGACGACGAAGGGCCCGGCCGATCCGGCCGGGCCCCGATCTGTCCTGTCCGGACTACACGTCGCGCAGGTCGGCCGCGCTGGCCGCGACCGCCCCGATCGAGTCGGCGGCGGAGGTGAGCAGGTCGGCGCCGAGCGCCTGGTCGACGGTGAGCGTCATCAGCGTCTCGCCACCGGCCTCGCGGCGGGCCACCTGCATGGCGGCGATGTTGACGCCGGCCTCGCCGAGCAGCGTGCCGACGGTGCCGACCACGCCGGGCCGGTCGGCGTAGCGCAGGAAGACCAGGATGCCCTCCGCGCCGATCTCCACGTCGAAACCGTCCACCTCGGTCAGCTTGAACACGTCGCGGGTCCCGGTGTGCGCCACAGTGCCGGAGACGCGGACGGTACGCCCGTCCGGCAGCGCCCCGCGCACGGTCACCAGGTTCGGGTGGTCCACGGTCTCGCCCGGCGTGGCGAGCGTGACCTCGACGCCCCGCTCGGCGGCCAGGTGCGGCGCGTTGACGTAGGTGACCTGCTCCTCCACCACGGAGCTGAACAGCCCCTTGGTCGCGGCGAGCTTGAGCACCGACACGTCGTGGGCGGCGATCTCACCGCGCACCTCGACGGTGACGCTGGCGGCCACCCCGCCGGCCAGGGCGGTGAACGCCCGGCCCAGCCGCTCGGCCAGCGGCAGCAGCGGACGGACGTCCTCGGCGACCACGCCGCCGGCCTGCACGTTCACCGCGTCCGGGACGAACTCGCCCTGCAGCGCCAGCTTGACGCTCTTTGCCACCGCGAGACCGGCCTTGTCCTGCGCCTCGTTCGTGGAGGCGCCCAGGTGCGGGGTGGCCACCACGTTGTCGAAGGCGAACAGCGGCGAGGAGGTGCACGGCTCCTTGGCGTACACGTCGACGCCGGCACCGGCGACCCGGCCCTCGGCGATCGCGTCGGCGAGCGCCTGCTCGTCGACCAGACCGCCCCGGGCGGCGTTGACGATCCGGACGCCCGGCTTGACGATCGCCAGCTCCTTCTCGCCGATCAGGCCCACCGTCTCCGGCGTCTTGGGCAGGTGGATCGAGATGAAGTCGCTCTCCCGCAGCAGCTCCTCCAGCCCGACCAGGCGGACGCCGAGCTGTGCGGCGCGGGCCGGCTGGATGTACGGGTCGTACGCGATCAGCCGGGTGCCGAACGCGGCGATGCGCTGCGCGAACAGCACGCCGATGCGGCCGAGGCCGACCACGCCCACGGTCTTGCCCTGGATCTCGACGCCGGTGTACTTGGACCGCTTCCACTCCCCCGCCTTGAGCGCGGCGCTGGCGCTGGCGGTGTTGCGGGCCACTGCCAGCAGCAGCGCGACCGCCTGCTCGGCGGCGGAGACGATGTTCGAGGTGGGCGCGTTGACGACCATGACGCCCCGCGCGGTGGCGGCCGGCACCTCGACGTTGTCCAGGCCGACGCCGGCCCGCGCGACCACCTTCAGCCGCGGCGCGGCGGCGATCGCCTCGGCGTCGATCTGGGTGGCGCTGCGTACGATCACCGCGTCCGCCTCGGAGAGGGCGGAGAGCAGGGCGGGGCGGTCGGTGCCGTCCACGTGGCGCACGTCGAAGTCGTACGCGAGCACCTCGATGGCGGCGGGGGCGAGTTCTTCGGCGATCAGTACGACAGGATTCATCGGTCCTCGTAGACGCTCGGTAATGGTTCGGCCTGGGACGCCGGGGCGCCGCACTGCGCCCTGCGCCGATCCGTGCCACGGCCGTCGGGTGCGCTCGGGCACCACACCAAGGATGGTAGGTGGCCGCCCGCCCGGCGTGTCCCGGACTGCGGGGTGAGGGCCCTCACACAGGCCCGTCGCACGCCTGTCATCCCCCGTTCACCGGGGACGGCACGGCACGAGGTGTTACTCACCGTGTCCCAGCACGTGAACGGATGCGGCCCGCGGTCCGACGCCGGGGAGAGCGTCGGGCCACGGGCCGCACGGGGGAGAAAATCAGGCGGTCTCGGTGATCGGCCGGTCGACCCAGCTCATCATGCCGCGCAGCTTCTGCCCGGTCTCCTCGATCGGGTGCGCCGCGCCCTCGGCCCGCCACTTGGCGAAGTTCGGCCGGCCGGCCTCGTCCTCGGCCACCCACTCGCGGGCGAACTCGCCGGACTGGATCTCCCCGAGGATCTTGCGCATCTCGTCCTTGACCCGCGAGTCGATGACGCGCGGGCCCCGGGACAGGTCGCCGTACTCGGCGGTGTCGGAGATGCTGTAGCGCATCCGGGCGATGCCGCCCTCGTACATCAGGTCGACGATCAGCTTCAGCTCGTGCAGGCACTCGAAGTAGGCCACCTCGGGCGCGTAGCCGGCCTCGGTGAGCACCTCGAACCCGGTCTGCACCAGCGCCGCCGCGCCACCGCACAGCACCGCCTGCTCGCCGAACAGGTCGGTCTCGGTCTCCTCGGTGAACGTGGTCCGGATCGCGCCGGCCCGGGTGCCGCCGATCGCCTTGGCGTACGCCAGGGCCAGACCGAAGGCGTTGCCGCTGGCGTCCTGCTCGACCGCGACCAGGCACGGCACGCCCTTGCCGTCGACGTACTGGCGGCGGACCAGGTGACCGGGGCCCTTCGGGGCGACCATCGCCACGTCCACGTCGGCCGGGGGCGTGATCAGGCCGTACCGGATGTTGAAGCCGTGCCCGAAGAACAGCGCCTTGCCGGCGGCCAGGTTCGGCGCGATGGCCTCGGCGTACAGGCCACGCTGGGCGGTGTCCGGCGCCAGGATCATGATCACGTCGGCCTCGGCCGCCGCCTCGGCGGGCGTGAGCACCCGCAGGCCCTGCTCCTCGGCCTTCGGCCGGCTCTTCGACCCGGCGGGCAGGCCGATCACCACGTCGACGCCGGAGTCGCGCAGCGACAGCGCGTGCGCGTGGCCCTGGCTGCCGTACCCGATCACGGCGACCTTGCGGCCCTGGATCAGGCCCAGGTCGGCGTCGTCGTCGTAGAACACCTCAACGCTCATTGACTTCCCTTTCGTACGGCGGTGCCCGTCGGCCCGTCGAAAAACTTGTGGGTACGGATCAGGCGGCGCGCAGGGACGGTCCGGCGGTGATGGCCCGCGAACCCCGCCCGATCGCCACGGTGCCGGACTGGACCATCTCCTTGATGCCGAACGGCTCCAGGTCGCGCAGCAGCGCGTCGAGCTTGTCCGGTGTGCCGGTGGCCTCGATGGTCAGCGTGTCCGGCGCGACGTCGACCACCCGCGCGCGGAACAGGCCGACCGTCTCCAGCACCTGGGCGCGGGCCGCGCGGTCCGCGCGGACCTTGACCAGCAGCAGCTCGCGCGCCACCGACACCTGCGGGTCCAGTTCCACGATCTTGAGTACGTTGACCAGCTTGTTGAGCTGCTTGGTCACCTGCTCCAGCGGCGAGGACTCGGCGTTGACCACGATGGTGATGCGGGAGACGTCCGGGTTCTCGGTCTCGCCCACGGCGAGGCTGTCGATGTTGAACCCACGCCGGGAGAACAGCCCGGAGACCCGGGCCAGGACACCCGGCTTGTTCTCCACCAGCACGGACAGCGTGTGCATAGTCATTTAGAGTTCGTCCTCGTCGAACGCGGGGCGCACACCCCTGGCGAACATGATCTCGTCGTTGCTGGTGCCGGCGGCGACCATCGGCCACACCATCGCGTCCTTGCCGACCACGAAGTCGATGACCACCGGCGCGTCGTTGATCGCCATGGCCGCCTCGATGGTCTTGTCCACGTCGGCGGCGTTCTCGCAGCGCAGCCCGACGCAGCCGAGCGCCTCGGCGAGCTTGACGAAGTCCGGGATGCGGTGCTTGTGCGTGCCCAGCTCGGTGTTGGAGTAGCGCTCCCCGTAGAACAGGGTCTGCCACTGCCGCACCATGCCCAGGTTGCCGTTGTTGATCACGGCGACCTTGATCGGGATGCCCTCCAGCGCGCAGGTGGCCAGCTCCTGGTTGGTCATCTGGAAGCAGCCGTCACCGTCGACCGCCCACACTGTGGTTTCCGGCTTGCCGACCTTCGCGCCCATCGCGGCCGGGACGGCGTAGCCCATGGTGCCCAGGCCGCCGGAGTTGAGCCAGGTGTGCGGCTTCTCGTACGAGATGAACTGGCTGGCCCACATCTGGTGCTGGCCGACGCCCGCCACGTAGATCGCGTCCGGGCCGGCGATCTCGCCCAGCCGCTTGATCACGTGCTGCGGGGAGAGGGTGCCGTCGGCCGGCTCCTCGAAGCCCAGCGGGTACCGCTCGCGCAGGTCGTCGAGCTGGGCCCACCAGTCGGTCAGGTCCACCGACGGGTGGGCGGCCTGCTCGGCGGTGACCGCCGCGATCAGCTCGTCGATCACGTGCCGCGCGTCACCCACGATCGGGACGTCGGCGTGCCGGTTCTTGCCGATCTCGGCCGGGTCGATGTCGGCGTGGACCACCGTCGCGTCCGGCGCGAACGAGTCCAGCCTGCCGGTCACCCGGTCGTCGAAGCGGGCGCCCAGCGCCACGATCAGGTCGGCCTTCTGCAGGCCGTACACAGCGGCGACGGTGCCGTGCATGCCGGGCATGCCCAGGTGCTGGCGGTGCGAGTCGGGGAACGCGCCCAGCGCCATCAGGGTGGTGACCACCGGGATGCCGGTCTGCTCGGCCAGCTTGCGCAGCCCTTCGGTGGCGTCGGCCTTGAGTACACCGCCGCCGACGTAGAGGACCGGACGGCGGGCGCCGGTCATCAGCCGGGCCGCCTCGCGGATCTGCTTGCCGTGCGGGTGCAGCGTGGGCCGGTAGCCGGGCAGGTCGAGCGTGGGCGGCCAGGAGAAGGTCGCCGGCGCCTGGAGCACGTCCTTGGGGATGTCGACGAGGACCGGGCCGGGGCGGCCGGTCGCGGCCAGGTGGAACGCCTCGGCCAGCACCCGGGGGATCTCGTCAGCGGTCTGCACCAGGAAGTTGTGCTTGGTGACCGGCAGCGTGATGCCCTGGATGTCCGCCTCCTGGAAGGCGTCGGTGCCGATCGACGGCCGGGCCACCTGCCCGGTGATCGCCACCATCGGCACCGAGTCCATGTACGCGTCGGCGATCGGGGTGACCAGGTTCGTCGCGCCCGGTCCGGAGGTGGCGATGCACACACCGACCCGGCCGGTGGCCTGCGCGTACCCGGTGGCGGCGTGCCCGGCGCCCTGCTCGTGGCGGACCAGGATGTGCCGGACCGTGGAGTCGTAGAGCGGGTCGTAGGCGGGCAGGATCGCGCCACCCGGAATGCCGAAGACCACGTCGACGCCGAGCGCCTCGAGCGACCGCACGAGCGAACCGGCGCCCGAGACCTGCGCGGTGGCGGTCTCCCGTACGGGCGTCTCGGCGTGCGCGGCCGCCGGAACGGCACGGCCGGGGCGGGCGGCGGGGTCGGAGTCACCGGCCGCGCCGGTGCCGGAGCGGGCCCGGCGGGCGGAGTGGGCGAGGGTCTCTGGCGTGGGTCTCGTCATGGCGGTTCAAAGCCTTCGGAAGTGAGTGGGTGACGCGCTTCTCAGGATGGGACGCGGAGGTCCCTCGGTGGTCCGACGGCAACAAAAAAGCCCTCGTGCAGGTTGCACGGGGCCAGCGCACTCTCGGTGGGAGAGTGCGCTCAGGTAAGTACTCGCGGCGACCGGTTCGACGACATGCGGCTAAGCCTGACGCATCTCACGCGATGAGTCAACTGATCCCACATTCTGGTTCACGGACGTGGGCGTGTCGCCCGCCGGCACCCCCTCCGCGCCCGGTGCCACCTGCGAAGATCCCCCCATCGGGGGACGCGGGGCGGGCGGGTTGTCGCGCAGCCGGGGCAACAGCGGAGACGGGGTGCGCGCCGGTGGGGCGGGCGGCGCCGGCGGCATCGCCGTGTGCCGGTTGCCGGGCGCCGTCGCCGCCTCCAGCATCGCCTCCAGGTGCTCGGCCGGTACGCCCCAGCCGAACAGCGCGCCCTGACCGAACCGGCAGCCGGCGGCCACCACCGCGGCCAGCTCGGCCGGGTTGGTGACGCCCTCGGCGATCACCTCCAGCCCGAGCTGGTGGCCCAGGCGCATGACGATGTCGACCATCGGGGCGAACGCCGGGCCGTCCCGGCCGACCGGCCGGACCGGCTCGTGCTCGGCCACCAGACTGTGATCGATCTTGAGGATGTCGATCGGCAGCCGCCGGAGCTGGCCGAGCGACGAGTAACCGGCGCCGAAGTCGTCCAGCGCGATCCGCACGCCGGTCAGCCGCAGCGCGGTGAGCCGCCGGATCAGCTCGTCCACGTCGGTGGCGACGGCGTGCTCGGTCACCTCCAGCACCAGCCGTTGCGGCGGTACGTGGTGCGCGCGCAGCGCGTCGGCGACCTGGACCACGTACTCCGGGGCGTGCAGCTCGCGCGGTGAGACGTTCACCGACACCCAGACGTCGTGCCCGTCGGCCAGCCAGCGGGAGAGCTGGTAGCAGGCCTGGTGCAGCACCCACGCGCCGAGCTTGGCGATCATCCCGCACTCCTCGGCGAGCGGGATGAACTCGTCCGGCCGCACGTTGCCCAGCTCGGGGTGCCGCCAGCGCAGCAGCGCCTCCGCGCCGACCGGCCGCACCGACGGCAGCGAGGCCACCGGCTGGAAGACCAGCCGCAGCTCGTCGCGCTCGATCGCGCCGCGCAGCTCGTGCTCCATCCGGGTACGCCGGCTCAGCAACTGGTCGTACGTGGCGTCGTAGCGCTCGATCCGGTTCTTGCCCCGCTGCTTGGCGTAGCGCAGCGCCAGGTCGGCGTTGCGCAGCAGCAGCTCGACGTCCTGCTCCCCCTGGCCGGCGGCCACCCCGATGCTCACCGAGAGGAAGACCGGCCCGTCCCGGTGCTCGTACGGGCGGCCGAGCACCCCGAGCAGGCGGTCGGCGACCGGGCCCGGATCGGCCGGCCCGGGCATCAGCACCGCGAACTCGTCGCCGCCGAGCCGGGCGGCCAGGTCACCCGGGCGCAGGTTGCCCCGCAGCCGCCGCCCCACCTCGATCAGCACCGCGTCGCCCACGTCGTGCCCGCGCATGTCGTTGACGTTCTTGAAGCCGTCGAGGTCGAGCCCGAGCAGCACGCACGGGCGGCCCGACTCGGCGCAGCGGTGCAGGGCACGCAGCAGCCCGCGGCGGTTCGGCAGCCCGGTGAGCGGGTCGGTGTGCGCCAGCTCGCGGAAGTGCGCCTCCCGCTCGGCCAGCCGGATGGCGTAGCCGCGTACGTCGCCGAGAGCGAGATACTGCCGGGTCACCAGGGCGAAGCCCTCGACGGTGCCGGCCACGATGGCGTACCCGTCGAATCCGCCGCCCTGCACCAGGTGGTACATCGCGGAGGCGGCCATGGCGAACATCGGCACGAAGGCGTACTCGCCGTCGCGGCGGATGAAGTCGACGTCGAGCTGCGTCAGGTCGGCGCGGCGCCCGGCGACGGCGGTGGCCAGCAGGCCGGCGGCGGTCAGCACGGCGCCGGTGAGCACCGTGCCCGGGCCGGCCTGGCAGAGCCCGGCGGCCACGGCCAGCCCACCGGCCGCCACCGCTGTCGCCCCGGCGGCGAGCAGCGTCAGCCACCCGCGCGGCGGCGCGACCCGCAGCACGACGATCACGGTGAGCCCGATGGTGAGCGCCGCGCTCACAGTGGCCAGCACGATCGGCAGGCAGGCGACCGGGGTGGCGTCACCGAGCAGCCGGGTCGGCTCGCTGACCGCCACCCAGCCGACGAACCAGAGCGCGCTGCCCATGATCAGGCCGTCGAGCAGCAGCCGGGCGGTGGCGGCCCGGGTCGCGGTGGCGCCGGGCAGCCGCAGCACGGCGGCACCGAGACCGAGCGCGGCGAGCGTCGTGCCGACGGCGACGAGGACCGCCCACGCGGTCCGCTGGCCCTGCCGGTGCGCCCAGTGGTCACCGGCGGCCAGCAGGCCGCCGAGGCCGATCAGCAGGCTGAGCAGGGCCGCCCCGGCGGCGCACGCCAGCAGCAGGTGGGCCGGTCCGCGAGGGCCGGTGCGGCGCCGCGCGGACACGGCGAGCAGCACCGTGGCGGCGGTCGCGGCGACCCCGCTCAGCGCCGCGACGGTGACCATCCCCGGGGACGACTGCACGGGTCAACTCTGCCGGATGAGCGCCTCCCGTGGGGCACCGGGTGTGCAACTGTTGGGACACAGGGCGCGCGCCGCCGGATCGCCGCGCGGATGGTGTCAGACTTGTCCTCATGCCTGAGCTGCGGTCGAGGACCTCCACCCACGGTCGGACGATGGCCGGCGCCCGGGCCCTCTGGCGGGCCACCGGGATGACCGACGACGACTTCGGCAAGCCGATCGTCGCCATCGCGAACAGTTTCACCCAGTTCGTACCCGGTCACGTCCACCTCAAGGACCTCGGCGGCCTGGTCGCCGACGCGGTGGCCGAGGCCGGCGGCGTCGGCCGGGAGTTCAACACCATCGCCGTGGACGACGGCATCGCCATGGGCCACGGCGGCATGCTCTACTCGCTGCCCAGCCGGGAGCTGATCGCCGACGCGGTGGAGTACATGGTCAACGCGCACTGCGCGGACGCCCTGGTCTGCATCTCCAACTGCGACAAGATCACCCCGGGCATGCTGCTGGCCGCGCTGCGCCTCAACATCCCGACCGTCTTCGTCTCCGGCGGCCCGATGGAGGCCGGCAAGACGGTGGCGATCGAGGGCGTCGTCCACTCCAAGATCGACCTGATCGACGCCATGATCGCCTCCTCGAACGAGGCGGTCACCGACGACCAGCTCGGCGAGATCGAGCGCTCCGCGTGCCCGACCTGCGGCTCCTGCTCCGGCATGTTCACCGCCAACTCGATGAACTGCCTCACCGAGGCGATCGGCCTGGCGCTGCCCGGCAACGGCTCGACGCTGGCCACCCACGCCGCGCGGCGGTCGCTGTTCGTCGAGGCCGGGCGCACGATCGTGGAGATCGCCAAGCAGTGGTACGAGAACGACGACGCCTCGGTGCTGCCGCGCTCGATCGCCGGCCGGGAGGCGTTCGAGAACGCGATCGCCCTCGACGTGGCCATGGGCGGCTCGACGAACACCGTGCTGCACCTGCTCGCCGCCGCCCGCGAGGCGGAGCTGGACTTCGGCGTGGCCGACATCGACGCGATCTCCCGCCGGGTGCCGTGCCTGGCCAAGGTCGCCCCGAACTCGCCGAACTACCACATGGAGGACGTGCACCGGGCCGGCGGCATCCCGGCCATCCTCGGCGAACTGGACCGCGCCGGGCTGCTGCACCGCGACGTGCGGTCGGTGCACTCCCCCAGCCTCGACAAGTGGCTGGCCGACTGGGACGTGCGCGGCGGCGCGGCCCGGCCGGAGGCGATCGAGCTGTTCCACGCCGCCCCGGGCGGCGTGCGCACCACCGAGCCGTTCTCCACCACCAACCGCTGGTCGTCGCTGGACACCGACGCGGCCGGCGGCTGCATCCGCGACGGGGAGCACGCCTACAGCGCGGACGGCGGCCTGGCCATCCTGCACGGCAACCTCGCACCGGCCGGCTGTGTGGTGAAGACCGCCGGTGTGCCCGAGGAGTGCCTGACGTTCCGCGGCCCGGCCAAGGTCTACGAGTCGCAGGACGACGCGGTCACCGCGATCCTCGCCAAGGAGATCGTCGCCGGGGACGTGGTGGTGATCCGGTACGAGGGCCCGAAGGGCGGCCCCGGCATGCAGGAGATGCTCTACCCCACCTCGTTCCTCAAGGGCCGTGGTCTGGGCCGGTCCTGCGCGCTGCTGACCGACGGCCGGTTCTCCGGCGGCACCTCCGGCCTGTCCATCGGGCACGTCTCCCCGGAGGCGGCCTCCGGTGGGCTGATCGCGCTGGTGCGCGACGGCGACGAGATCGTCATCGACATCCCGGGCCGGTCGATCGAGCTGAACGTGCCCGCCGACGAGCTGGAGGCACGCCGGGTGGCCGAGGAGAAGCGGGACCGCCCGTACACCCCGCTCGACAGGCAGCGCCCGGTGTCGGCGGCGCTGCGCGCGTACGCGTCGATGGCGACCTCGGCCAGCGACGGCGCCTACCGCCGCGTCCCCGAGTGACGTAAGGAAGGGCCCCCTATTAACGCCTCCGGTAGAGGAGGGGGCCCTTCTTAACGCCCGCGCGCCGGTAACGTCCGGCGGCGTGGAGACGACGGTGAGCTACGCGCGACTGGTCCGGCCGGCGATCGACCGGGTGTACGTGGGCGCCCGCTGGGCAGCCCGTGCCCGGATGGAGGCGTTCTACGCCGAGCGGGGCTGCACACTCGGCGCGGAGAACAGCTTCTTCTCCGGAGTGCTGGCCCGCCCGATGCCCGCCGAGGCGCTGACCGACGGCCTGATCTACACCTCCGGCAGCATGGACGAGGAGCTGGAGCGGGGCGTCGTCGTCCGGGACGACGAGGGCGCGTGGCACCTCACCGACCTGGGCCGGGAGCTGACGCTGTTCGCGCAGCGGGCCACCGGCGAGGCCGCCGAGGAACTGTGGGCCATGCTGCCCGGGGTGCTGCCCGGCCTGGGCATCGTGCCCCGGCTCGCCGAGCTGGTCGGCCGGGTGCTGGCGCACGCGCAGGCCACCGGCGGGCCGGTGTTCCGGGCGATGTCCCCGCCGTACGAGCCGGAGGACGCCTCCCCGGCGCTGCTGCTCGTCACCCGGCTGGGCTCGTTGCGGCACCACCGCGCGGACGCGCACCGGGCCGCGTGGCGGGCCGCCGGGCTGACCGCCGACGAGATCCGGGCGATGACGGACGGGCCGCAACGCGCGGCGATCGAGGCGGACACCGACCGCCGCGACGAGCCCGCGTACGCGATCCTCACCGAGGCCGAGCGGTGGGAGCTGCTGGCCGGCCTCGCCGCCCTGCCGAACTAGCGCCGGCCGGTGGAACGTCATGGGTGTCACACGCGCCCGCAGACACCCATGACGTTCCACCGACGCGCACACCGCTGACGGCGGCGGGCGCGTCAAGGACGGGGCGGATCTTCCTGGGCCGGGGCGGTGCCGTCGATGGGCAGGCCGAACTCGGCAGGCGAGTTCTCGTCGGTGCCGTCCAGGTCCGCGTGCGGCTCGTCCGGGGTGACGTCGTCGGGGTCGGCGCCTCCGGCGTGCAGTTCGGACAGCTCAACCGGGTCAGTCATGCCGTCCTGGTACCCGCGCGACGCCGTCCGAACCCGCCCGGGCGTCAGCGCGGCAGGTGCCGCTCCAGGCCGTCGAAGAGCAGGTCGAGGGTGAACTCGAACTCGGTCTGGCTGTCGCACCAGCCCAGCGTCGGATCCGCCGCGTCGTGCGTCTCGGCGGCGACCATGGCGGCCAGGTGCGGCAACTGCTCGGCCAGCGCCGTCATCTCGGCCTCCGCCGTGTCGGCCTCCCCGCCCGCGTCCGGCCGGAACACCTCCTGCGCGAAGCCGAGCGCCATACTGCCGAACGCGTGCAGCGCCCGGTGGGCGATCCGGTACGAGAAACCGCCGTCGACGAGCGTGGCGAGGATGGCGTCGTAGTAGGCGTACACGCCGGCGGGGACTGTGGGGCGGGAGCTGAGCAGCGCGGGGGCCCACGGGTGCCGCAGCATGACCGCGCGCGCGGCGAGGAAGCGCAGCCGCAGCCGGGTACGCCAGTCGCCGCCGGGCGCGTCCGCCTCGGCCCGTTCGGCGGCTGAGGTGATCTCGGCGGCGACCGCGTCCACGAGGCCGTCGAGCAGTCCGGCCTTGCCGGGTAGGTGGTGGTAGAGCGACATCGCCTCGACGCCGAGTTCGGCGGCGAGCCGGCGCATGGTGAGCGCCGCCATCCCCTCGGCGTCGACCAGGGCGATCGCGCTGGCCAAGGCCCGCTCACGGCTGAGCGGTTCCCGAGGTTTCCGCGCTCCCATCCGGCTCTCCATCTCCCTTGACCTTACAACGTATGGTTGGCCTTACGACGTAAGGCAACAAGTCACGGACCGTCGATCACCCCCAAGGAGCCGCCATGCCACAGCTGATCCGTACCGCCCGGGTGACCGGGCTGTTCTACCTCGGGCTCGCCGTCACCGGCGCGCTGGGGTTCCTCACCGTCCGGCCGATGCTCTTCGACGCCGACGACGCGGGCGCGACACTGGCCAACCTGGTGGCCCACGAGTCGCTGGCCCGTGCCGGCATCGCCCTCGAACTGCTGGTCGTCCTCACCCAGGCGCTCACCGCCGTCTGGTTTTACCGCCTGTTCCGTACTGTCGACAGCACCGCCGCGGGCAGCATCGCCGCCTTCGGGCTGGTGAACGCCGTCGCGATCCTCGGCAGTGCCGCCGTGCTCGGGACGGCCCTGCGGGTCGCGACCGGCGGGCCGGGCGACGCCGACACCGTCCAGCTGCTCTACCTGGTCAGCGGGAACCTGTGGGAGGTAGGCGGCCTCTTCTTCGGCCTCTGGCTGGTGCCGATGGGCTGGTGCGTGCTCCGGTCGGGCTGGCTGCCCCGGCCGCTGGGCTGGATCCTCGTCGCCGGTGGCGTCGGCTACGTGCTCATGACGTTCGTCGCGTACCTCGCCCCCGGCGCCGGCATCGCCGGCGACCTGCTGGTGGTGCCCGCCACCGTGGGCGAGGTCTGGATCCTCGGCTACCTGATCGCCTTCGGCGTGCGGAAGCAGGCCGGGGCAGGCGCAGGCGCGCGGAAGCAGGCAGGCGCAGGCGCGCAGGCGCGGGCGGAGGCGGGCGCCGGCGCGACCGCAGCCTAGGCCGGGCTCGCGGCGAGGGCGACACCCCGGGCGTACCGGATGGCGGCCGGGGTGTCCGCGAACACCAGGCCCTCGCGGCGCAGCTCGTTGGCGACGCCGAGCGTGCTGAGCACCTGGTCGTGGCCCGGGGTGATGCCGGAGAGCAGCACGGTGATCCCCCGGGCGCGCAGCCGGGCGACGGCGTCGCCGAGCACCTGGGCGCCCGTGGCGTCGATGGTGGAGACGCGGGACATCCGCAGGATCACCACCCGCACGTCGGCCACCTCGGCCAGCTCCAGCAGGAAGGTGTGCGCGGCGGCGAAGAAGAGCGGCCCGTCCAGCCGGTACGCGACGATGTGCTCGGCGAGCAGCGCGTGCTCCTCGTCGCTGTGCTCGCCGGTGTCCAGCGGCACCTGTTCCAGCTTGGCGCTGCGGGCCACCGCGCGCAGCGCCAGCACGACCGCGACGGCGAGACCGACGACCACAGCCGTCACCAGGTCCCAGATGACAGTGACGGCGAACGTCAGCACCAGCACCACCGCGTCGGCCCGGGTGGCCCGCATCAGCGCCAGCAGGGAGGCCGCCTCCACCATCCGGATGGTGGTGGCGAGCAGCACCCCGGCCAGCGCGGCCAGCGGGATGCGGCCCACGAGCGGGGCGGCGGCGAGCACGATCGCGGCGAGGGCGACCGCGTGGGTGAGCGCGGCGAGCTTCGAGGACGCCCCAGCGCGCACGTTGACAGCGGTACGGGCGATGGCGGCGGTCGCCGGGATGCCGCCGAAGACCGGGGAGGCGAGGTTGGCCAGGCCCTGGCCGAACAGTTCCCGGTCCGGGTCGTGCCGCTCGCCGACGGTCATGCCGTCCGCCACCGTCGCGGAGAGCAGGCTCTCCAGGGCGGCGAGCGCGGCCACTGCCAGGGCGCTCGGCAGCAGCACGCCCAGCGCGCCGAGGTCGACGAAGTCCAGCGACGGCGCGGGCAGCCCCTGTGGCAGCTCGCCGATCCGGGCCAGGTCGATCGGGGCCAGTTCGGCGAGGATCGTCGCGGCGGCCACCCCGACCAGGGAGAACGGCACGGCGGGCCGCCACCGGCCGCCGAGCAGCATCAGCGCGGCCACGCCGAGCGCCACGACGATCGCGGCGGGCCGGGGCTGCGCGGCGAACCGGGCGACCGCGTCGGCGGCCACCGCCCACACCTTCTCGCCGTGTGCCCCGGCGACGCCGAGGGCGGCGGGCACCTGTTGCAGCGCGATCACCACGGCGATGCCGGCGGTGAAGCCCTCGATCACCGGGGCGGGCAGGTAGCGGACGTACCGGCCGAGGCGGGCCAGCGCGAGCGCGATCAGGATCAGCCCGGCCAGCGCGCCGACCATCAGCACGCCACCGGCGCCGAACTGCTGCACCACCGGCACGAGCACGACTGTCATCGCCCCGGTGGGGCCGGAGACCTGAAGGTTGGAGCCGCCGAAGACGGCCGCGACCGCTCCGGCGACGACCGCGGTGACCAGGCCGGCCTGCGCGCCGAGCCCGGAGGTGACGCCGAAGGCGAGCGCCAGGGGCAGCGCCACCACGGCGACGGTGAGCCCGGCGAGCAGGTCGCGCCGGGGTGAGCGGCGCACGGCGGCCCAGTCGGCCCGGCCGGGCAGCAGCCCACGGAACAGCTGGCCCGCCTGCCGGAGGACGTCTCTCGCGCGGAGGACCGCCGCCGCGCTCACCGGTCCGTCCCGGAGGCCCGCAGCTCGTCGAGCAGGGCGTCCCGGTCGGTGAGGACCGCGCCGAGGATGCGCCGCCCGGCGGCGAGCAGGTCGGCCACGTCGGGGGTGCTGAGCGCGTACATCACCAGCGGACCGTCCCGGTACGAGGTGACCATGCCGGCCCGGCGCAGCACGGCGAGCTGCTGCGAGAGGTTCGACGCCTCCACGTCGATGGCGGCGAGCAGGTCGCGTACCGGCAACGGCCCGTCCTGGAGCAGTTCGAGCACCCGGATGCGGACCGGGTGCCCGAGGGTCCGGAACAACTCCGCCTTGGCCTGGTACAGCGGCACCGACATGACACACCTCCGACGACTCTGAAGACTTTAACACTTGCAGAAATCTTCAAATCGATGGAGATGGGGGGATGGCCGTCTCAGGCCAGGTCGTTGACGCAGCGCAGCACCGGGCGACGGGTGAGCGCGTCGGCGTCCAGCGGGCCGGGCGCGTGCACGACGAACGTCGCGCTCTCCCCCGGCAGCAGCGTCACCAGGGCCCGGTCCACCCGCGCGGCCGGGTCCAGGCGATCAGGGAACAGCGTCAGGTCGCGCAGCACCGTCCGCGCGGTCACCCGCACCCGCCATCCGCCGTCGACCGGCTCGACGCTCGCGTCCCACTCCGCCCTCGGCCACCGCACGTCGCGGTCCTCGGCGAAGAACCACAGCGCCCGCTCCGCGCCGTCCCCGGCGTCCGCGACGAGCAGTTCGGCCCGGCCGTCGTCCGGCCGTGCCACCTCCGCCGGCAGCGCCAGCACCACCGATGAGTACGCCGGGACGTCGAGGTCGACCGAGGTCTTCGCCCTCGGCTCCCCGGTGAGGGTCAGCCGGGTGACGGTGGCCGGCCCGGTCCACGCGTCGGCTGTCTCGTTCACCGCCACCAGCGCCGGCCCGCCGTCGCGCGGCTGCACCGTCAGCAGCCGGTCGGCGTAGGCGCGGCGCAGCGCGTACCACAGGGGTTTGCGGCGGCCGTCGCCGTCGATCGCCGACCAGGAGGTGACCGGCCAGCAGTCGTTCAGCTGCCACACGACGGTGCCGGCGCAGACCGGCCGGTGCGAGCGGAAGTGCTCGACGCCGAGCTGGATGGCGCGGGCCTGGTTGAGCTGGGTGAGGTAGTGCCAGTCGTCGAAGTCGGCTGGCGGTGGCAGGTGCGCGTCGAGCCCGCGCCGGAGCTTGCGGTCCCCGTCTGCCGCCTTCTGGTGATGAGCCATGCCGGGCGAGTCGGGCGCGAGCGGATCGTCCGAGAGGGCCCGGCGCAGCGTCGCGTACGCGGGCGGCGCCTGGTAGCCGAACTCGGCCACGAACCGGGGCACGTAGTCCCGGTAGCGGGTGTAGTCGTCGGTGTTCCACACGTCCCAGATGTGCGTGGTGCCGTGCGCCGGGTCGTTGGGGTGGAGCTCCTCGCTGCCGGACCACGGGCTACCCGGCCAGTAGGGGACGGTCGGGTCCAGCTCGCCGACGATCGCCGGGAGCAGGTCCAGGTAGTAGCCGCGTCCCCAGGTGCGCCCGGCAAGGGGCTCCTGCCAGTCCCAGTCGTGCCAGCCCCAGATGTTCTCGTTGTTGCCGGTCCACAGCACCAGCGACGGGTGCCCGGCCAGCCGGGTCACCTGTTCGCGCGCCTCCGCCTCGACCTCGGTGCGGAACGGTTCCTCCTCCGGGTACGCCGCGCAGGCGAACAGGAAGTCCTGCTGCACCAGCAGACCGAGGGCGTCGGCGAGGTCGTAGAAGTCGTCCGACTCGTACCGGCCGCCGCCCCAGACACGCAGCAGGTTGACGTTCGCGCCGGCCGCCTGCGCGAACCGCCGCGCCAGGCGGTCGCGGGTGACCCGGTTGGGGAACGCGTCGTCGGGGATCCAGTTGACGCCCCTGACGAACATCGGGACGTCGTTGACGTGCAGGGCGAACGGGGTGCCGTGGGCGTCGGGCGTGGTGTCCAGCCGTACCGAGCGGAACCCGATCCGCCGGGACGCGGTGTCCAGCTCCCGGCCGTCGGCGCCGAGCAGGCTCACGTCGAGGTCGTAGCGCGGCTGGTCGCCGTACCCGATGGGCCACCACAGCGCGGGGTCCGCGACGGTGAGCGTCACGACGGCGGTCCGCTCCCCCGCCGGTACGGCGACCTCGGCGGTGACCCCGGCGACGGCGGCGCGGACGGTCAGCGGCTCGTCCGACGTCCGCTCGACCTCGGCGCACAGCTCGACCCGGCCGACTCCGCCGGCCACCGTCACGAGCGGCCGCACCGACGCGAGCCGGGCGGTGGACCAGGCGTGTAGGCCGATGTCGCGCCAGATGCCGGCGGTGACGAGGGTCGGTCCCCAGTCCCAGCCGAAGTTGCAGGCGGTCTTGCGGATGAAGTGGAACGGCTCCGGGTACGCGTTCGGCCGGTCGCCGAGCCGGTACCGGTGCGCCTCGGCGTACCGGTACGGGGAGTCGAAGCGTACGGCCAGGGTGTTGCCGTCCGGGCGCAGCAGCGCGCGGACGTCGAAGCGGTACGAGCGGTGCTGGTTCTCGGTGCGGCCGACCTCGACGCCGTTGAGCGTCACTGTGGCGACCGTGTCCAGACCGGCGCAGACCAGGTCGACCCGGTCCTCGTCACCGGGCTGCCAGGCGAACGTGGTCTCGTAGGCCCAGTCGGTGCGGCCGATCCAGGCGAGGCGGTTCTCGTTGTCGTCCAGGTACGGGTCGGGGATGAGCCCGGCCGCCAGCAGGTCGGTGTGCACACAGCCGGGCACCGTGGCCGGCACCGCTGCCCCGGCGATCTCCGGCGGCACCGCCGGGCCGCGCTCGGCCCGCAGCGTCCACCCCTCGTGCAGCAGCGTTCGACGGCTCACGACTTCACCGCGCCTTCCATGATTCCGCGGACGATCTGACGTCCACCGACGAACAGCATGACCAGCAGGGGGACGGTGGCGATGAACGCGCCCGCGAGCACCCGCCGGTAGATCACGTAGTTGCCGCTGGCCAGGTCGGAGACCGCCACCATCGACGTCGGGTAGTCGGTGCCGCTCAGCGTGATCAGCGGCCACTGGAAGTCGTTCCAGGTGGCCACGAACGTGAGCAGGCCGAGCACCGCCAGCGCCGGGCGGATCGCGGGCAGCACTATCGTCGCGTACACCCGCATGGTCGTGGCACCGTCGACCCGGGCCGACTCGATCAGCTCGTCCGGGACGGTGTTCACGATGAACTGCCGCATGTAGAACACGCCGAACGCGGTGACCAGGCCGGGCGCGATGACCGCGAGCAGCGTGCCGTTCCAGCCGAGTTTGCCCATCACGATGTAGAGCGCGACGATGCCGAGCTGGTTGGGCACTGTGAGCGTGAGCACCACGAACAGCATCAACGCACGGCTGCCCCGGAAACGCAGCTTGGCGAAGGCGAAGCCGGCCAGCGAGCAGAAGAACAGCACCGAGGCGGTCACCGCCGCCGAGACGATCACGCTGTTGACGAGCGACGCGGCGAAGTAGACGTCCTGGAGGGAGAAGACCTCGTCGACGTTCGTGAGGAACCGGTCGCCGGGGATCACCGCCGGTGGCAGCTTCGCCAGCGCCTCGTCGTCACTCGTGGCGATGACGAACATCCAGTAGAGCGGGAACGCGGCGAACAGCATGCTCACCGCGAGCAGCAGGTAGGTCCAGAGCCCGGCCGGGGTGTCCTGTGGCGCGCGGGCCACCACGCGTCGCGTCGTCACCGGCGGCCTCCGGAGAGTCGGTTCGTCAGCAGGTAGTTGAGACCGGCGACGACCAGGATGATCAGGAACAACGCCCAGGACATCGCGGCGGCGTAGCCGAGGTTGAGGTCCTTCCAGCCGACCTTGTAGATGAGCTGCGCGATGGTCTGCCACTCGCCGTCCGGCCCGCCGGTCGCGGCCTGGGCGTTCGGGTCGAACAGCATCGGCTCGGTGAACAACTGCAACCCGCCGATGGTGGAGAGGATGACGGTGAACAGGACCACCGGCTGGATCATCGGCACGGTGATGCGCCAGAGCTGCTTCCACTGCCCGGCGCCGTCGATCGCCGCCGCCTCGTAGACGTCGCGCGGGATGGACTGCATGGCGGCCAGGTAGAGCAGCGCGTTGTAGCCGATCCACTTCCAGTTGACCATGGTGGCGATGGCGATCCAGGCGTGCAGCTTGTCCGCCCGCCAGTCGATCGGGTCGTCCGGGCCGCCGACGCCGAGCAGGCCGAGCGCCCAGTTCGCCATGCCGAAGTCGCGGGAGAAGAAGACGCTGAACACCATCGTCGAGGCCACGATCGGTGTCACGTACGGCAGGAGCACGCCCACCCGCCACCAGGTCTGCGCCCGCAGCTTGCGGTTGAGCAGCGACGCGACGAGCAGCGCGAGCAGCAGTTGCGGGACCGTGGAGAGCAGGAAGATGCCGAACGTGTTGACCAGGGCGTTCCAGAAGTCCTCGTCGGCGAACAGGCGGCTGAAGTTCTCGGTGCCGGCCCAGTACGGCAGCGTCGGGTCGTCCAGCCGGTAGTTGCGCAGCGACACGACCGCGTTGAACAGCAGCGGGAACAGCCCGAACACGACGAAGAGCAGGAAGAACGGCGCGATCATCAGGTACGGCATGTAGCGCATGTCGAAGCGGTACAGCCGGTCCCGCCAGCTCATCCGCCGGTCGCCGGCGCCGGTACGGCCGGGCTTGCGCGCGGGTGGGCGGCCGGGCGGCGCGGGCGCGGCACGGGTGCTGGACATCTGTTCACTCCAGGGCCGGGAGATCGGACGGCGACGGGGCGGACCGGGCCGCCCCGCCACCGCTGACACGTCAGGACTTGGCGGCCTTCTCGGCCTCCTTGACCGCCTCGGACCAGGCGGCGTCGGACTTGAGCGACTTGTTCTCCACCCGCCGGATCACGTTCTCCACAGCCACCCGGGTCGGGCCGTTCTTGCGGCCCAGGTACTGCGGGGTGAGGCCCTGCGCCATCTTCGGGAAGATCTGGCCCACCGGGGCGTCGTTGAAGAACGGGTTCGTGAAGTCGGCGATGGCCGGATCGGTGTAGAGCGCCGGCTGCGACGGCAGGTTCCCCACCTTCTTGAAAATCTCGATCTGCTGCTCCGGCGCGACCAGCCAGGTCAGCAGCTTGTACGCCTCGTCGACGTTCTTGCCCTGCTTCGGCAGGGTCAGGAAGGAGCCACCCCAGTTGCCGCCGCCACCGGGTACCGCGGCGATGTCCCACTTGCCCTGGGTGCCGGGCGCGGTGTCCTTGATGTGGCCGAGCATCCACGCCGGGCAGGCGAGCACCGCGAACGCGCCGCTGGTGAAGCCCTTGTCCCAGTCGGCCTGGAAGCTGACCAGGTTGGCCGACAGCCCGGCGCCCACGGCCTTGACCGTGTAGTCGAACGCGACCTTCGGGCCCTGCTCCATCCGGAGCTGGTCCTGCTCGTCGTAGAAGCCGACCGGCTGCTGGCCGAGGATCGGGTTGAACAGGTTGGTGCCGGCGTCGATGAACTTCTTCTTCGTCGTGGCTGTGTACTGCTGGCCGACCTCGATGAACCTGTCCCAGGTGGGCCAGAGCGCTGACACCTTGTCGCGTTCGGTGGGCAGGCCGGCGGCCTTGAACAGGTCGGTGCGGTAGCACATGGCCAGGCCGCCGACGTCGGTGCCGAGGCCGATCTGCGTCTTGCCGTCGGCCGACAGCGACTGCCTCCACTTCCAGGGCAGGTACTTGCTCTCGTAGGAGCCGGCACCCTTGTCGAGCAGGTTGACGAACTTGTCCGACTGGCTCCGGAACTGGACCATGAAGCCCTCGTCGATCGCCGCGATGTCCGGCGCGCCGTTGCCCGCCACGAGCTTCTTCTGCAGGTCCTCGTGCTGGGCGTTGTACTCGCCCGAGTTGAGCTGGATCTTGACGTTCGGGTGCTCGGCCTCGTACTTGGCCTTCAGGTCCTGGAGCCCGAAGTCGCCCCAGAAGTTGATTTTCAGCGTCACCTGACCACCGGCCGAGTCCGAGCCGCCGGTGGTGCTCCTGCCGCTGCAGGCGGCGACCATGACCAGGCTGACGGCACCGACGGCGGCCACCCGCGCCAGGTGCGTCCAGGACCGTCTCATCTCATCCTCCGCGCCAAATGGGAACGCTCCCGACATCGAGGAACGTTGACTGAACCGGATAAGTGACGCCACCGTACGGTCCTCATTCATGACTGTCAACGGGCGGTTACCGATGTTCTCGTCCGGCAATCTCACCGCCGCTCACCACGGTGGTTCGGCCGTTCACGGCAGGGCGGCCGGCGATCGGCCCTCTAGGCTGAACCGCGCAAGCGGCGAGCGCCGTAGGCCGCCCGCCGCCACCACCGGTGGCACCCCGGCCCGGCGCGGCGTGCAGTAGCGTCACCAGACGCCGGTGATCCGGCGACCGCAAGTGCCCGCGAGGGCCGGACACAGTGGAGGAACGCTTCGGTGAAGCGGCCGACCATCGCCGACGTCGCCCGGCGTGCCGGGGTCTCCAAGGGCGCGGTGTCGTACGCGCTCAACGGCCAGCCCGGGGTCTCCGAGGCGACCCGGCAGCGGATCCTCGCCATCGCCGCCGAGATCGGGTTCCGTCCCAGCAGCGCCGCCCGCGCGCTGTCCGGCGCCACCGCCAAGGCGGTCGGGCTGGCGCTGTGCCGCCCCGCCCGGATACTCGGCATCGAGCCGTTCTTCATGGAACTCATCAGCGGCGTCGAGGCCGAACTGTCGGCCCGCTCGTACGCGCTCACGCTCCAGGTGGTCAGCGACCAGGACGCCGAGATC
Organism: Micromonospora sp. NPDC049203; assembly: GCF_043197215.1. NCBI lineage: Bacteria > Bacillati > Actinomycetota > Actinomycetes > Micromonosporales > Micromonosporaceae > Micromonospora > Micromonospora sp. NPDC049203. The sequence goes on from NZ_JBICSV010000001.1 coordinate 529,471, forward strand.
GCCGTCTACCGGCGGTGGTGGGCCGAGCGCCGGGTGGACGGCGTGCTCGTCTGCGACCTGCGCACCGACGACCGGCGGGTGCCGGCGCTGGAGGAACTGCAACTGCCGGCGGTGGTGATCGGCGGGCCCGGGCACACCGGCGGCCTGGCGAGCGTCTGGGCCGACGACGCTGCGGCCCTCGTCGAGACCGTGGAGTACCTGGTCGCGCTCGGCCACCGGCGCGTCGCCCGGGTCGGCGGGCTGCCCTCGCTGCTGCACACCGAGATCCGCACCGAGGCGTTCACGGCCGTGTGCCGCCGGCTCGGGCTGGACGAGGCGGCCACCGTCTCGTCCGACTACACCGGGGAGGAGGGCGCGCGGGCCACCCGGCGGCTGCTCAGCTCCCCCGGCCGGCCGACCGCGGTGATCTACGACAACGACGTGATGGCGATCGCCGGGCTCTCCGTGGCGCAGGAGATGGGCCTGAGCGTGCCCGGCGACCTGTCCATCGTGGCCTGGGACGACTCGCCGCTCTGCCGGCTGGTGCACCCGCCGCTCACCGCGCTGGGCCGGGACATCCCGGCGTACGGCGCGCACGCCGCCCGCCGGCTCCTCGCGGTCATCGCGGGCGAGCCGGCCGCCGCCGTGCAGGACGAGACGGCGCACCTCACGCCGCGCGGCAGCACCGCCCCACCGCGTACGAGCGCTCGCTGAACCGGTTCAGCTCAGCGCGTGGTGGACGGGTACTCCTCGAACCACGCCTCGACCCGCTCGGCGGTCGCCGGGCGGGCCAGCGCGAACCCTTGGCCGTACCGGCAGCCCGCCCGGCGCGCACCTGCCACCTGCCCCTCCGACTCCAGCTCCTCGACCACCAGCTCCACCCCGAGCCGGTCGGCCAGGTTCGCCACCACGTCGATCAGCGGGCGCTGCCCGTCCCCGCCCGCGCCGACCAGGTGCGGGCCCACCTTGATCAGGTCGATCGGCAACCGGCGCAGCTGCGCGAGCGAGGCGTGCTCGGCCCGGAAGTCGTCGAGCGCGATCCGCACGCCGATCGACCGCAGACCGGCCAGCCGGGGCACCACAGTGGACAGCTCGGCGCCCACCACCGGCTCGGACACCTCCACCACCAGCCGGTCCGGCACCACGTCGTAAGCGGCCAGCGCGGTGGCGGTACGCGCCACGAAGTCCGGCGCGGCCAGCTCCCGCGGCGTCACGTTCACCGCCATCCACAGCTCGCGACCGCCGTCCGACCACGCCGCGAGCTGGCGGCAAGCTCGATCCAGCACCCACCGCCCGATCTCACCGGTCAGGTCGAGATCGGCCGCCACCGGCAGCAGCTCGGCCGGCAGCACCGTGCCCAGCGCCGGGCTGCGCCAGCGCAGAAACGCCTCGGTGCCCACCGGCATCCGGTCCGCGAGCGCCACCACCGGCTGGTAGACCAGGTCCAGCTCACCGCGCGCCACCGCACCGGGCAGTTCCCGCTCCAGGTCCAGGCGGCGGACCAGTTGCTCCTCCAGGTAGGCGTCGTACCACTCGACCCGGTCCCGGCCGAGCTGCGCCGCCCGGCGGCGGGCCAGGTCCGCCTGGCGCAGCACGTCCTCCGGATCGCCGCCGCTGGTCTCGGCCAGCCCGACGCTCACCCCCAGCCGGACGACCCCGCCGGGCCGGGGGTACGGCTCGGCCAGCGCCGCCAGCAGCCGCAGACCGAGCGCGTACGCGAGCACCGGACCGAGGTCGGTGAGGACCGCGTGCTCGGTGTCGCCGAGCCGGGCGACCAGATCGTGCGTCTCGGAGCCCGCCCGCAGGCGACGCGCCGCCTCGATGAGCACCGGCCCGTCCGGCACGGCGCCGCCCGTACCGTGCAGGTCGACGACGAGCAGCGCGCCGCCGCTGCGGTGCGCCATCACCCGGACCAGATCGGCGCGCGTCAGCAGCACGGGCCCGGCCGTCCCGGCGGCCGGTCCGAGCCGGCGCCGCAACCACGCCTCGCGGGCGGCGAGCCGCTGCACCCGGCGGCGCTGGTCGGCGGCGGCGAGCAGTTCACCCACCATGATCGGCGGTATGACGGCCAGCCCCAGTGCCATCGCGCCGGTGCTGAACTCCCCGGCCGCGCCCAGGTGGATCCCGGCGGCGAGCCCGGCGATCCCGGCCGGCGCCGTGAGGCGCGGCCACGCGGCAGACGCCACGTCCCGATCCGGCCGTTCCCCGCCCGAGGTGCGCCGGACACCGGCGACTGTGAGCAGCGCCCCGGCCACCAGCGGCGCCGCGACGACCGGCAACGCCCGGTCCGGCGCGTCGTACGCCAGCAGCACCACAAGTAGCGTCAACCCGCCGATTGTCAGCGCGGCCCCGGCGTGGCAGCGCGCGGCACCCGGCCGGCGGCGGCGTTCGGCGACCGCCACCACAGTGAGCACGGCGAGCACCACCGCGCCGCCCGTCGCAGCGGTCGCGGCGACGGCCGGGACCGGGCCGCCCGGCAACAGCATCCAGCCCGCGAAGACCAGGCTGACGCCGAGCGCGAGCACGTCGACGGTACGGCGCACCAGCTCCGGACCGGACAGCCGCGACCGGCCGGGCAGGCGCAGCAGGGCCGCCACGTGCAGCGGACCGGTGAGGGACAGCCCGGCCAGTGCGATCGGCAACCGGTGCGCGGGGGCGCTCAGCGGCAGCACCGCCACGGTGAGCCCGGCGGCCAGGACGGCGGCGTCCAGGAACGCGGCGACCCGGCGCGACAGCGCGGCCCGGCGAGCCCGCCGCCCGGTCACGGGCCGATCCGTCGGCGCATGCTGGTCGTTCGACGCGGGCAGGTTGTTCGACGCGGGGCGGCCGGTCGGCGCAGGCAAGCCGTTCGGCGCGGAACGGCCGGTCGGCGCAGGCAAGCCGTTCGGCGCGGAACGGCCGGTCACTGCGGGACCGTCGGCAGGTGCGGGATGGTCGGCCGGCGCGGCGGCTCCGGCCAGCCAGGCGAGCCGGACGCAGGCGAGCGCGAAGCCTCCGGCGACGGCGAGCGCGGCGGCGGCCGGGCCGGGCAGGGCACCGGCGACGCCCGCCAGGAGGAAGGCCGCGCCGATGAGCGACACGGCGACATCGTGCAGGGCTGATCGCCGACGGGGGGCGACGGGAGGGGGGACGGGCACGGCGGTCGCCTTCGTGAGGGGGCACGGGGGCGGTGCGGTTGCGGTACGCGGTACGACGTGCGGGCTGGCGGGGCGCATCGGCGGGGACCACTGCGGCCACGCCTAGAAACGATCCCGGAAGCGCCCAGCAACGTCACCCAGCCAGTGACATCCGTCACACCGCCCCTCCGCAGTGCCGGCTCACGATCGCCTGCAAGCCGCTCACTCCCGCCGATCCCCCCGGCCCACCAGACCTTGGAAGCAAACGGCCCCCCAAGAGGCCCAACGCTTCCAAGATCTCCGACCCGCGCAGATCTTGGTATCGGACCGCCCCGGGAGGGGCGGAGCCGTACCAAGATCGTCGGTGGGCACCGGCTACGCGGTGCGGCGAGCGGTTCGGACGGGGTGGCTCGCACGGCGGGGGACTCGGACGGAGGGTGGCTCGGACGGAGGGTGGCTCGGACGGGGGGTGGCTCGGACGGGGGTGGGGACGCCCGCGGGGTGGGGTGGGCTGGGCGGGTGGGATCATCGGGGGGTGAGCCGCGCCGATACCGTACGTTTCCGTCACAACCAGGCCATCCTGGTCGCCGCGATCGTCGCCACCATCGGCGCGCTTCCAGTGGCCAGTGCCCGCTGGTGGCTGCTCTGGGTGTTGCTCGTGCCGCTCGCCGTCGTGGTCTGGGCGTGGCGCGCCGGCACCGACGCCGACGCCCGGGAGCTGCGACTGCGGGCGCTCGCCGGGCAGCGCCGGGTGCCGTGGAACCGGGTCGCCGAACTCGCAGGTGATCGCAAGGGACGGGCCGTCGCCCGCCTCGACGACGGCGAGGTGGTGGTGCTGCCGGCGGTACGCGCCACCGAACTGCCCCGGCTGATCGCCGTCACCGGGCAGGAGCTACCGGACGCCGAAGCCGATCGGTGAGCAGGGATCAGTAGCCGTCGACCACCCGGTTCGTCAGCTCCGCCCCGGCCACGTACCGGCGCAGTTGCTCCCCCACCAGCCGGTACGCGCGCGGCAGCAGTCCGCGTACGGAGCCGCCGACGTGCGGGGTGAGCAGCACGTTCGGCAGCTCCCACAGGGGATGGTCGGCGGGCAGCGGTTCCGGGTCGGTGACGTCCATCGCCGCGCGCAGGCGACCCGAGGCCAGCTCGGCGACCAGCGCCGACGTGCGGGCCACCGGACCGCGGGCGGCGTTGACGAGCAGCGCGCCGTCCGGCATCGCGGCGAGGAAACGCTCGTCGACCATGCCCCGGGTCTGCTCGGTCAGCGGCACCAGCAGCACCACCACGTCCGCCTCGGGCAGCAGCGCCGGCAGCTCGTCGACGCCGTGCACGCCCTGGCCGGGGCGCGGCGTACGGGCCACCAGCGTGAAGCTCACCTCGAACGGGGCGAGCCGATCGCGTACCGCGGTGCCGATCGAGCCCGCGCCGACGATCAGCACCCGCTTGCCGGCCAGCTCGTCGGTGGGCGCCACCTCGTCGTACGCCCACTCGCGCCGCGCCTGCGCGCGGGCCAGCGGCGCGAACCCGCGTAGCGAGGCGAGGATCGCGGCGACCACCCATTCGGCGGTGGGCGAGTCGTGCACGCCCCGGGCATCGCAGAGCGTCACGCCGTCGGGCATCCGTCCCGCCCAGGCGTCCGCGCCGGCGGAGAGCAGTTGCACCACCTCGACGTCGGGCAGCTCGGCCAGGAGCGCGCCGGCGTCCGGGCCGGACAGGAACGGCGGAACCCAGAACCGCATCCCGGCCGGGGAGGACGGAAGCCGCCGGGGGTCGTCCAGCACCTCCACGGTGACGCCGGGCGGCAGCTCGCCGAGCAGTCTGCGGCCCTCGGGGTGCGGGATCCATGCCTTCACGACCGCCGACGATATCGGCCCCGGGCCGGCCGGCGCGGCGTGACCCGTGACGAACACCGCGCCGGGAATGGAGTGGCGGCCCAGCGGGGTATAACCGAGAGCGGGATGCCGCTCGGGTGTTCCGCTTGCCGAGGGCGGTGGCGATGAGCGAGGACGGCCGGGGACGGGTGTCCGTGCCGATTCCGGCGCTCGCCGATCCCGACCGATTGCGCTCACTCGACGAGACCCGGCTCGACGCCGTACCGGACGAGGCGTTCGACAGGTTCGCCCGGCTGGTCGGCGACCTGCTGGACGTGCCCGTCGCGCTCGTCTCCCTGGTGGACGCCGACCGTCAGTTCTTCCCCGGCGCGACCGGGCTGCCGGAGCCGTGGGCGGCCCGCCGGGAGACGCCGCTGACCCACTCGTTCTGCCAGCACGTCGTCGACGTCGAGATGCCGCTGGTGCTGCCCGACGCCCGCCTCTCCCCCCAGGTACGCCTCAACCTGGCCGTCGAGGACCTGGGCGTGGTGGCGTACGCGGGCATGCCCCTGACCGACCTGGACGGGCGGGTGCTCGGCTCGCTCTGCGCGATCGACAGCAAGCCCCGGGCCTGGACCGGGGAACAGTTGCGTACGCTCGCCGACCTGGCCGCCGCGTGCTCCTCCGAGCTGCGGCTGCGCATCGCGGTCCGGGGTGCCGAGGAGGCGCGCCGCCGCGCCGAGGAGGCGCACGACCGGCTCGCCATGCTGGCCGGTATGAGCGAGATGCTCGGCGGCACGCTCGACGTGGCCACCGCCGTCGACCGGCTCGGGCGCGCGATGGTGCCGCTGCTCGCCGACTGGTGCCTGATCACGCTCGTCGACCCGGCCGGCCGGCCACGCACGGTCACCGGCCTGCACCGGGACGCCGAGCGCGCGGCCGACGTGACCCGTTTCGCCGGGCTGCTGACCACCGGGCTCAGCGCGGAGTCGCAGATCCGGTCGGTGCTGCGTACCGGGCGGCCGGCGGTGCGGGCCACGGCCGACCTGGACGACGTGGCGCGCGGCACCACACGCCCGGAGCTGGTGCCGCTCGCCGACCGGCTCGGCATCGGTTCCCACCTGACCGTGCCGATCACCGCCGTCGGGGACCGGGTGATCGGGGCGGTCACGCTGGTCAACCGGCCCGGACGGCGCGGTTTCGACGCCAGCGACCTGCGCACCGCGCAGGACATCGGGGTACGCGCCGGACAGGCGGTCGGCAACAGCCGCCTCTACGGGGAGCAGCGCCACGTCGCCGAGGTGCTCCAGCACAGCATGCTGCCGAGCCTGCCGGCCGTGCCCGGGATGGAACTGGCCGCCCGCTACCTGCCGGCCGCCGACCGGGTCGAGGTGGGCGGCGACTGGTACGACGCCTTCGTCCAGCCCGACGGCGAGGTGGTCGCCGCGATCGGTGACGTCGCCGGGCACGACATCGAGGCGGCGGCCACCATGGGCCAGCTGCGCAACCTGGTGCGGGGCAACGCGTACGGGCGGGACGATCCGGTGGAGGACCTGGTGACCCACCTCGACCGGGCCATGGGCGGGCTGCGGGTGCCCACCGTCGCCACCGCCGTGCTGGCCCGGGTCCGCCCGGCCGCCGGCGGGCTGGTGGTCTCCTGGTGCAACGCGGGACACCCGCCGCCGCTGCTGGTCCGCGCCGACGGTTCGGTAGCGGTGGCGGACGGTCGCGGGCCGCTGCTCGGCCTGGCCCGCCCGCCCCGGCGCACCGGCCGGACGCTGACCCTGGCTCCCGGCGACACGCTGCTGCTGCACACCGACGGGCTGATCGAGCGCCGGGACCAGCCGATCGACGAGGGGCAGGCCGAGCTGCTCGCCCATCTCGGCACCGCCGGGCCGGGCGTTTCGCTGGACCTGCTCTGCGACCGGCTGCTCGCCGCCGCACACCAGCGGGAGGACGACGTCGCCCTGCTCGCGCTGCGGGCCGGCTGAACAGCACTCCCCCGAACGGGCCGGGTACGGGCCGCCGTCCGCGCGACGCGCCCGGTTCGCCGGTCCACACGGCTAGGCTGGGGCGGGTGAGCCCGCGTCTTGCGTACCCCCGTGTCAGCCGCCTCCGGACGGCGCTGGCGGCGTCCTGCGCGGCGCTGCTCCTGGGCGCCGCCGGCTGTGCCCTCGGCGAGCCCGAGCCGGATCCGGCCGGCGCCCCGCCCAACCTGCCCACACCGTCGAGCACCGCGAGTCCCGGCGGGGCCGGCCAGCAGGCGGTCGCCACGGTGCTGGCCAAGGGGCTGGAGGTGCCGTGGGGCATCGCGTTCCTGCCCGACGGCGGCGCGCTGGTGACCGAGCGGGACAAGGGGCGGATCCTCCAGGTCGGCCCGGAGTCCGGCCCGGAGGGCCTGGCGGTGCGGCCGGTGCAGACCGTGCCGGACGTCGCCGCCGGCGGCGAGGGCGGCCTGCTCGGCATCGCGGTCTCCCCGGCGTACGAGCGGGACCGCACGGTCTTCGTCTACTACACCGCCGAGAACGACAACCGGATCGCGAAGATGCAGCTCGGGCAGGCGCCGAAGCCGATCCTGACCGGCATCCCGAAGTCCGGCACGCACAACGGCGGCGGGCTGGGCTTCGGCCCGGACGGCCACCTCTACGCGAGCACCGGGGACGCCGGGCGCACCGAGAACGCCCAGGACGCCAAGAGCCTCGGCGGCAAGATCCTCCGGATCACCCCGGACGGCAAGCCGGCGCCGGGCAACCCCACCGCCGGGTCGCCGGTCTGGTCGACCGGCCACCGCAACGTCCAGGGCTTCGCCTGGACGCCGGACAAGAAGATGTACGCGGTGGAGTTCGGCCAGAACACCTGGGACGAGATCAATCAGATCAACAAGGGCGGCAACTACGGATGGCCCCGGGTCGAGGGGCGTGGCGACGACAAGCGCTACGTGAACCCGATCACGCAGTGGCCCACCGGTGACGCGTCCTGCTCCGGCCTGGCGGCGGCGGACCGCGTGCTCGTCGCCGCCTGCCTGCGCGGCCAGCGGCTCTGGCTGGTGGAGCTGGCCGGCAACGGCACCGTCCTCGGTCAGCCACGCGACCTGCTCACCGGCCGGTACGGTCGGCTACGGGCCGTCGCGGCGGCGCCGGACGGCTCGCTGTGGGTGAGCACCTCGAACCGGGACGGCAGGGGCACCCCCACCGCCGAGGACGACCGCATCCTGCGACTCGTGTTCGCCGACGGGGGCGCCGGCCGGAGCTGATCCGGGCCGGGCGGGTTTGTCAAGATCGCGCAAGGGGCAGGTCAGGATCTCAGCATGGACGGCCACGAGAACGAACAGCACCGCACCGGGGACGAGACGTCTCCGGAGCGCGGGCGTGCCCGCCGCGTGACGGCGTGGCGGCCCGGTAACCGGCTGCGCCGGCTGGGTGTCGTGCTGGCTCTGCTCGCTGTCACACTCGGCGGCATCGTGATCGGCACGTACGCGGGCGGCCACGTCGGCACCGACATCGGCCCGTTCCGCGCCGAGCTGAAGCTCAGCCCGTCACTGAGCGGCGGCACCACCGTCGACATCCCTCCCCTGGGCGCGCTGCTGCTGGACAGCCACGACGGCCCGGCGTACCTCACCGTCGAGGTGGGCTCGCTGGACCAGGGGCGCACCGAGGCGCTCCTCGACGACCCGGCCAGCATCAGCCGGGCCAGCCAGTCGGCGGTGCAGGACGTCCGCGACGGCGTGATGCGGCTCGGGCTGCGTACGCTCGCCTCGGTGGTGCTGGCCACGCTGATCCTGGCGGCGCTCGTCTTCCGGGACGTCCGGCGTACCGCGTGGGCCGGCGGTATGGCGCTCGTCATCACGGCGGGCAGCCTCGGGACGGCGGCGAGCACCCTGCGCCCGCAGGCCATCGAGGAGCCCCGGTACGAGGGCCTGCTCGTCAACGCGCCCGCGATCGTCGGTGACGCTCGGCGGATCGCGAACGACTACACCAAGTACGCCGAGCAGCTCCAGCGGCTGGTCGGCAACGTCAGCAAGCTCTACACGACCGTCTCGGCGCTGCCGGTGGTGCAGCCGTCGCCCGGCACCACCCGGGTGCTGCACGTGTCGGACATCCACCTCAACCCGACCGGCTGGCAGTTGATCCGTACCGTGGTCGAACAGTTCGGCATCGACGTGGTGGTCGACACCGGCGACATGACCGACTGGGGCAGCGAGCCGGAGGCGTCGTTCGTCGGCTCGATCGGCCTGCTCAAGAAGCCGTACGTGTTCATCCGCGGCAACCACGACTCGCCGCGTACCGCCGCCGCGGTGGCGCAGCAGCCGAACGCGATCGTGTTGAACAACTCCGTCACCACAGTCGGCGGGCTGACCATCGCCGGCCTCGGCGACCCCCGCTTCACCCCGGACAAGGAGACCTCACCGGCCGGGAGCGGCCTCACCTCGGCCGTGGCCGACCAGGTGATCGGCGCCGGCGAACAGCTCGCCGCCACGATCGAGAAGTCGCCGCGCAAGGTGGACATCGCGCTCATCCACGATCCCGCCTCGGCCGGCCCGCTCTCCGGCACCTGCCCGCTCGTGCTCTCCGGGCACACCCACTCCCGGCAGGTGTCGAAGCTGCCGCAGGTGGAGGGCAAGCAGCCGACCACGCTGATGGTGCAGGGCTCGACCGGCGGGGCCGGGCTGCGCGGCCTGGAGGGCGAGAAGCCGACTCCGCTGACCATGACGGTGCTCTACTTCGACCAGCAGAAGCTGCTCCAGGCGTACGACGACATCACAGTCGGCGGCACCGGGCAGTCGCAGGTCAACCTGGAGCGGCACGTCATCCGCGACCCGGCAAAGGGTGACCAGGTGCCGGTCACCCCGACCCCCACCCGCGGCCCCTCCGAGTCGCCGTCGCCGGGTACGACCACCCTGAGCCCCACCCCCACGAGCTGACCGTCCCGGATCCTCGCCTTCCTCGCGGCCACGCCGGGCGCCCTGCCGCGTGACACCCGGTCACTGCGCGTCATGAAGCCGTCCGGCACCGGGATGCCCCACCGCCGCCTTTGCTCTGCACCCATCGGCGCGGCAGGCACCGAGAGTCACCGCGCGGATGGGTGCAGAGCAGCGAGCGATCCATTCCGCCCCAGCTCAGGGTGGTGCTGCGGATTTGGCTGCAGAGCAAAGGCGGCACGAGGCCATACCTCCGACCGCAGAGGCAGTCACTTTCCGCAACCGAAATCGCTTATGACCTTCCGTTACGGCAGCGGGCTGTCGTGCCACCCGGACCGGCCGGCAGCGACCCGCCGTCGTCGCGAGCCGGCGCAGCCGCGCAGCCGACAGACTGGGCGCGAGCCGGCGCGCTGGCGAGCCAGCGAGCCGACCGACCGGGCGCGAGCCGTCAGCGCAGCGCGATCGCGGCCAGCGCGGCGTTGACGATGCTGCCGGGCAGCAGGTCGTGCAGCTCGTACAGCTCCCGGACGCTGCCGGACTGGCCGAACTCGTCCACGCCGAGCGGCACCGCCGGGGCGCCGACCGCCGAGCCGAGCCAGGCCATCGCGTGCGAGGCCGCGTCGTGCACGGTGACCACCGGCACCCGGTCGGCGAACGCCGACCGCAGCGCGCCCGGGACGCTCGGCACGGTAGCGGTCCGCACACCCTGGCGCAGCGTCCGCTGCCACGCCCGGTAGAGCCGGTCCAGGCTGGTCACGTCGACCACGTGCGCGGCCACGCCCTCCTCCGCCAGCTCCGCGGCGGCGGCCAGGACCTCCGGCAGCACCGCGCCGGAGGCGGCGAGCTGCACGACCGGGGCATCAGCCAGATCGGGGTACGCCTGGTGCGCGTCGACGAGCCGGTACGCGCCGGCCACCACCTGCCGCCGCAGCACCGCGTCCCCGAGCCGCGCCCGGGCCGCCTCGAACGGCGCCTGGTCGACCGGCCGGGTGCTGAGCCGGAAGTAGTACGCCCCGTCCTCGGCCGGCGCGGCTGTGGCGGCCGGTGCGGCACCACCGGCGATCTGCCCGAGCGCGTCGCAGAGCAGCCAGTCGAGGCTGCCGGCGTACGCGGGCTCCAGGAACGTCACCCCCGGCAGCTCCAGGCCGACCGACGCGGTGATGGTGGACTGGTGCGCCCCGCCCTCCGGGGCGAGCGTGATGCCCGACGGGGTGCCGGCCACCACGAACCGGGAACCGGAGTACGTCCCGTAGAGGAACGCGTCCAGACCGCGCAGCACGAACGGGTCGTAGACGGTGCCCACCGGCAGCAGCGGCTGACCGGACAGGTCCCAGGACAGGCCGAGCTGGCCCAGCAGCAGGAACAGGTTCATCTCCGAGATGCCCAGCTCGATGTGCTGCCCGGCGGGGCTCTCGGTCCAGCGCAGCATCCGGTCCTCGGTCCAGGAACGCTGCTCCGTCGGGGCGAACACGCCCGTCTTGTTGATGAACCCGGCCAGGTTGGTCGAGGTGGCCACGTCCGGCGCGGTGGTCACCAGGTAGGGCGCGACCTGCGGATCGCGGGCCAGGTCGACAAGCACCCGGCCGAAGGCCTCCTGGGTGGAGACGGGCTTGTTCGCGCGTACCCTCGTGGTCTCCGGAACGGTGACGCCCAGCGCACGCTCGCGCGGCGGGCGGGACAGCGCCTCCCGGCGCTCGCCGGCCCGGATACCGGCCGGGGACGCCGGGTCGAGGCGGTCCCACTCGGTCTCCGGCGTCAGGCCGTGCGCGGCGCGCAGCGCGTCGACCTGCTCGGTGGTGAGCAGCGCCGAGTGGTTGCGCGGGTTGCCGGCGATGGGCAGGCCCCAGCCCTTGACCGTGTACGCGAACACGACGCTGGGCCGGTCGGTCACCGCGTCGCACTGGGCGTACGCGTCGAGCATGGCCTGCGCGTCGTGCCCGCCCAGGTCGGTGACGAGCGGGCCCAGCTCGTCGTCGCCGATGTCGGCGACGAACGCGGCCACCTCGGCCGGGGCGCCGTCCAGGAACTGCTTGCGCAGCGCGGGCCCGGCCAGCCCGAACAGCGACTGGTACTGCTCGTTGGGCATCCGGTCGATCCAGTCGCGCAGCGCCGCGCCACCCGGCCGGGCGTACGCCTCGGCGAGCCGACGGCCGTACTTGACCTCCACGACGTGCCAGCCGGCCGCCTCGAACTGGCCGCGCCACTGGTTGATCCGGATGCCGGGGACGACCCGGTCCAGCGACTGGCGGTTGAAGTCGACGAGCCACATCACGTTGCCGAGCCCGGTGGTGGCCGGGTCGGCGACCGCCTCCCAGATGTTGCCCTCGTCCAGCTCGGCGTCGCCGATGAGGGCGACGAACCGGGAGTGCGGGCGCGGGCCGAAGTGCGCGTCGACGTAGCGGCGGGTGACGGCGGCGAACAGCGGCGCGGCGGCGCCCAGGCCGACCGAGCCGGTGGAGAAGTCCACCTCGTCCGGGTCCTTGGTCCGCGACGGGTACGACTGGAGCCCGCCGCGTGCCCGCAGCTTCGGCAGGTACGACCGGTCGAGGTTGCCCAGCAGGTACTGGATGGCGTGGAACACCGGCGAGGCGTGCGGCTTCACCGCGACCCGGTCCTCGGCGTCCAGGTGCTGGAACCAGAGCGCGGTCATCGCGGTCACCAGCGAGGCGCTCGACGCCTGGTGGCCACCGACCTTCACCCCGTCACCGGTGTCGCGGTCGTGGTTGGCCGCGTCGACGATGCGGGTGGCGAGCCAGAGCACCCGGCGCTGGATCTCGTCGAGGACGTCGAGGTCGTGCTGGTTCACGGTGACTCCATCCGGGCGTCGCCGTTGACGCCCCGTGAGTGGGGTGAGGCGTTAGGAAGGGCCCCTTCCCATGCACCAGGCGTTAAGAAGGGGCCCTTCCTTGCACGTCAGGCGCCGAGGCGCGCCAGGATCAGCTCGCGGACGGTCTTCGCGTCCGCCTGGCCGCGCGTGGTCTTCATGACCGCGCCGACCAGCGCGCCGGCCGCCGCGACCTTGCCGCTGCGGATCTTGTCGGCGATGGCCGGGTTGGCCGCGATCGCCTCGTCCACGGCGGCGGTGAGCGCGCCGGTGTCCGAGACGACCTCCAGGTTGCGGTTGGTCATGATCTCGGTCGGCGAGCCCTCGCCGGCCACCACGCCCTCCAGCACGGTACGGGCCAGCTTGTCGTTGAGCTTGCCCGCGTCGACAAGGCCCTGAAGCTCGGCGACCTGAGCCGGGGTGGCGCCCACGTCGGCCAGCTCCACGCCGGTCTCGTTGGCGCGGCGGGACAGCTCACCCAGCCACCACTTACGGGCCGCCGCAGGGGTCGCGCCGGCAGCCACAGTCGCCTCGATCAGCTCGACCGCGCCCGCGTTCACCACGGACTGCATGTCGAGGTCGGACAGGCCCCAGTCCTGCTGGATCCGCTTGCGGCGCAGGCGCGGCAGCTCCGGCAGGGCGGCCTTCAGCTCGGCCACCCACGCGGTGTCGGGGGCGAGTGGCACCAGGTCCGGCTCCGGGAAGTACCGGTAGTCGGTGGCGGTCTCCTTGGACCGGCCCGACGTGGTGTCGCCGGTGTCCTCGTGGAAGTGCCGGGTCTCCTGCGTGATCCGGCCGCCGGCCTCCAGCACCGACGCCTGGCGCAGCATCTCCGAGCGCACCGCCCGCTCGACCGAGCGCAGCGAGTTGACGTTCTTCGTCTCGGTGCGGGTGCCCCACTCCTCGCCCGGGCGGTTCAGCGACGTGTTGACGTCGCAGCGCAGCGAGCCCTCCTCCATCCGCACGTCGGAGACGCCGAGCGAGCGGATCACGTCGCGCAGCTCGGCGACGTACGCGCGGGCGACCTCGGGCGCGAGCGCGCCGGTGCCGGGAATCGGCTTGGTGACGATCTCCACCAGCGGGATGCCGGCCCGGTTGTAGTCGACGAGCGACTCGGTGGCGCCGTGGATGCGACCGGTGGCGCCGCCGACGTGCAGCGTCTTGCCGGTGTCCTCCTCCAGGTGCACCCGCTCGATGCCGATGCGGACCAGCTCGCCGTTCACCTCGACGTCCAGGTAGCCGTCGGAGCACAGCGGCTCGTCGTACTGGCTGATCTGGAAGTTCTTCGGCATGTCCGGGTAGAAGTAGTTCTTCCGGGCGAACCGGCACCACTCGGCGATGGAGCAGTTCAGCGCCAGCCCGATCCGGATGGTCGCCTCGATGGCGGCCTTGTTCGCCACCGGCAGCGAGCCGGGCAGGCCCAGGCAGACCGGGCAGACCCGGGTGTTCGGCTCGCCGCCGAAGTCGGTCGGGCAGCCGCACCACATCTTGGTGTTCGTGCCCAGCTCGACGTGGGTCTCCAGGCCGATCACCGGTTCGAAGCGCGCGACGACCTCGTCGTACGCGGGCAGTGTCGTCGTCATCTGAGCTCCAGGCGCGATCCGGACAGAACCGTTCCAGCCTAATCGGCTGGCCCGGCCACCCCGCTGCCGGGCTTCGAGATCACCGCGTGGACCGCCCCGACGCCCCGGCCCGGCCCGGGCGTCACTCGGGTGGGGTGAAGGTCCGACGACGGTTGTACGCCAGCACGAGCAGGATGCCGCCGACGGAGAAGGCCACGACGCTCAACAGCAGCAGCACGAGCGGCGAACCCGGCCCGGTGGCCGGCAGCCACGTGCCACTGGCCTTCGACGGTGACGGCGTCGGCTGGGGCGTCGCCGGGCTGCCCTCCGACGGCGTGGCGGCCGGATCGCTCGCGGTCGGCGTGGCCGTCGGGTCGGTCGGAGCGGGCGTCCAGCCGGTCGGGGTCGCCGTCGGGGTGCCCGGGGTCCGGGCGGCGACGGTCAGCGACACCTGCTTCGTGGCGCTGGTGCTGTGCCCCTTCGCCGCGACGGTGAAGGTGAACGTGCCGGCGCTGCCCGGTGTGCCGCTGAGCCGGCCCTTCTCGTCGAGGGTGAGGCCGTCCGGCAGGGCCCCGGCGGCCAGGGCGAACACGATGTCCGAGTCGCCGTCGGCGGTGAACCGGAAGGAGTAGTGCTTACCGACTGTGGCGGCGGGCGGTTCGCCGGAGGTGAAGGCGGTCGCCGCCACGGCGACGACGACGGTGGCGTCCTGCTCGTCGAAGAGGCCGTTCTTGTCGGTCATCCGCAGCGTGAACGTGTATGTGCCGGCTGTGGTCGGCGCACCGCCGAGCGACGTACCCACCACCAGCATCCCCGGCGGCAGGCTGCCCGAGACCACCGACAACCCGTACGGCGCGGCGCCGCCTGTCGCCTCGACCGTGTGGATCGCGTACACCCGGCCGAGGTACATGGGAGACCGGGGCTTGCCGGACGTGATGACGACCTTCGGCTGGCGTACCTCGATCGTCGCCGTCTGCTCGTCGAAGAGGTCGTTCTGATCGGTCATCCGCAGCGTGAACGTGTACGTGCCGACTGTGGTCGGCGCGCCACCGAGCGACGTACCCACCACCAGCATCCCCGGCGGCAGGCTGCCCGAGACCACCGACAACCGGTACGGCGCGGTCCCGCCTGTCGCCTCGACCGTGTGGATCGCGTAGACCTGCCCGATGACCATGACCGACCGGGGCTTACCCGAGGTGATGGTGACGGTCTCGGTGGCGGCGGTGACCGGTTGCGCGGTGGCCGGCTGGGCGACACCCAGCAGCAGCGCGACGGCCATCGTCAGGGCCATGACCGGGCGAAGTGTCCCCATCGCACATCCAGGTCTCGATCGGAGCCGCTCGCATCCGCCAGCGGACCGTAGTCCAGTCGATCCAGCAGCCTCGAATCCTATTCGACCAGTGCCAGTGACAGGTGGCAATCCGCTGTTCGGTGATCACCGTGTCGGTACGGAGGCGGGTGGCCCGCCTCCGTACCCCCGGTTTCTAGAGCGTCGGCGGGGTGAGCGTGCCGACGGCGTTCTCCAGCGCGGCGGCGACCCGGTACATCCGGTCGTCGGCCATGGTCGGCGCCATGATCTGGAAGCCGACCGGGAGCCCGTCGGACAGGCCGCACGGCACCGAGATGGCCGGACCGCCGTACAGGTTCGTCGGGATGGTGAACAGGTCGGCCAGGTACATCTGGTACGGGTCGGCGGTGCGCGACCCGATCGGGAACGCCACGAACGGCGTGGTCGGCGAGATCAGCGCGTCGACCTGCTCGAACGCGCTGGTGAAGTCCCGCGTGATCAGGGTGCGGACCTTCTGCGCCTGGCCGTAGTAGGCGTCGTAGTAGCCCGACGAGAGCGCGTACGTGCCGATCATGATGCGGCGCTTGACCTCGGGGCCGAAACCGGCCTCGCGGGTCAGCGACATGACCTCCTCCAGCGACCGGTTGCCGTCGTCGCCGACCCGCAGGCCGAACCGGACGCCGTCGAACCGGGCCAGGTTGGAGGAGCACTCGCTCGGCGCGATCAGGTAGTACGCCGGCAGCGCGTACTTGAAGTGCGGGCAGGAGACCTCGACGATCTCCGCACCCAGCTTCGCCAGCGCCTCGACCGACTCGCGGAACGCGGCCATCACGCCCGGCTCCGCGCCCTCACCGGTGAACTCGGTGACCACGCCGAGCTTCACGCCGGTCAGGTCGCCGGTGGCGCCGAGCCGCGCCGCGGCCACCACGTCCGGCACCGGTGCCGGGATCGAGGTGGAGTCGCGCGGGTCGTGACCGCCGATCACCTGGTGCAGCAACGCGGCGTCGAGCACGGTACGCGCGCACGGGCCGGGGGTGTCCAGCGACGAGGAGAACGCCACAAGGCCGTAGCGGGAGGTGCCGCCGTAGGTGGGCTTCGCGCCGACGGTGCCGGTGACCGCGCCGGGCTGGCGGATCGAGCCGCCGGTATCCGAGCCGATCGACAGCGGCGCCTCGTACGCGGCCAGCGCCGCCGCGCTGCCACCGCCCGAGCCGCCCGGGATCCGCTCCAGGTCCCACGGGTTACGGGTCGGCCCGTACGCCGAGTATTCGGTGGAGGAGCCCATCGCGAACTCGTCCATGTTCGTCTTGCCGAGCATCACCGTGCCGGCGGCGCGCAGCCGCTCGACGATCGTCGAGTCGTACGGCGGGCGCCAGCCCTCCAGGATCTTCGACCCGACGGTGGTCGGCACGCCCTTGGTGGTGAGCACGTCCTTCACCGCGACCGGCACACCGGCCAGCGGGCCCAGCTCCTCACCGGCGGCGCGACGCTCGTCCACCGACCGCGCGGCGGCGAGCGCACCCTCGGTGTCGACGTGCAGGAACGCGTGCACCCGGTCGTCGACGGCGCCGATCCGGTCCAGGTGCGCCTGGGTGACCTCGACGGCGGAGGTCTCGCCGCTCGCCACCAGCCCGGCGATCTCGACGGCGCTCAACTTCGTCAGGTCGGTCATGCCGGCACTCCCGCTGCGCTCGCTCATGAGGCCACATCCTCGTCCAGGATCCGCGGGACGCGGAACCGCTGCTCCTCGGCGTCGGGGGCGCCCGACAGCGCCTCCTGCGGGGTCAGGCCCGGCCGCACCACGTCCTCGCGGAGCACGTTCGTCAGCGGCACGGAGTGGGACGTCGGCGGGATGTCCGCCGCGGCTACCTCGCCGACCTGCGCGACCGACTGGAGGATCACATCCAGCTGGCCGGCGAAGGTGTCCAACTCCTCCTCGGTGACGGCGAGCCGCGACAGTCGCGCGAGGTGCGCGACCTCCTCGCGGGAGATGGCGGCCATCGGTGCCCCCTTCGTGGCTGTCCTGAGACGTCTGGCGGTGGGCCGGCCGCGCGTACGGGCGTGCTCGATGACGCGCGGTGACCGGAGCGAGTCTATTGTCCCGCCGTCACGACGACGCCTTCGACTCCCCCTCCGGCGCCGGAGCTCCACGGCTGCCCGCCTCGGCCGGGCGCACCGGACGGTAGCGGGACAGCCAGGCCACCAGGTCCTCGGCCGGCATCGGCCGGGCGTGGAACCAGCCCTGCGCCACGTCGCAGCCGGCGGCGTGCAGCAGCCGCCAGGTGCGCTCGTCCTCCACGCCCTCGGCCACCACGCGCAGCCCGAGCGCCCCGGCCAGCTCGATCATCGAGCGGACGATCGCCGCGTCGTCCGGGTCCTCGGCCATTCCGAGGACGAACGACCGGTCCACCTTCACCTCGGACAGCGGGAGCCGGCGCAGGTGTTGCAGCGACGAGTAGCCGGTGCCGAAGTCGTCGAGCGCGATGCCGACACCGATCCGGTGCAACTGGGTGATGCTGGCGAGCACCCGCCGTGGGTCGGCCATCAGCGCGCCCTCGGTGATCTCCACCTGGAGCCGCTGCGGCGGCACGCCGTACCGGGTCAGCCGGTCGGCGATCTGGTCGGCGATCTCGCCGGTGTGCAGGTCGCGGACGCTGACGTTGAGCGCGGCACGCAACGTGAGCCCGGCCGCCGACCACTTGGCGAGCTGCTCCACCACGTCGTCCACCACGCGGCGGGTCAGCAGCCGCATCACCGCGCTCTGCTCGGCGACCTGGATCAGCTCGCCCGGGTCGACCATGCCCCGGCGCGGGTGCCGCCAGCGCAGCAGCGCCTCGACGCCCACCACCTCGCCGGTGGCGATGGCGATCTGTGGCTGGTAGTACATGGTGATCTCGCCCGGGTGCCCGGCCTGCTCCTCCGGCCCGCCGGCGGCGCTCCCGTCCGCGGTCGGCCCGATGACGCCCGGCGCACCGGTGCTGACGGCCACCTGCGCGTCGTGCGCGGCGTCGGTCCCGTCGGCACGGTCCGGCGTGGCTTCCCCGCCACCGACCACGAACGGCGTGACCACCGGCCCGGCGGCGGCGCCACCGGGAGCGGCCCGGCGGCGGATCGGGTCGGCGCCGGTGAGGATGCGCTCGATCAGGTCGTCCTCGTGCCGCTCCTGCGCGCGGTCCCGGCGGCGCCGCAGCCACCGGTTCGACCCGTCGCCGGACCGTCCCCCGCCCGCCCGTCCGCCGCCCCGGCCTCCGTCGCGCGCCGGGCGCTGGTTGCGCGACGGCCGCTCGGCCCGGGCCGGTCGCGCGCCCGGCAGCGCCGGCTCCAGCGCCGCTCCGTCACCCCCGCGTACGCCCACCGTCTCCCCGGCCGACGCGGACGGGCCGGACTCCAGCACCCGCCGCAGGTCGGCCAGCAGGCTCAGCCGCTCGGCCGAGTTGTGGTCGGACTCCGGCGCGTAGACCGCCACCGTGTCGTTGCGGTGCTTCGCGTCGTACATGGCCACGTCGGCGTGGCGCATCAGGGTCGCGAAGTCCTCGCCGTGGTCGGGGTAGAGCGCGATGCCGATGGCACCGCCGACGTCCAGCGGCAGCCCGTCCAGCGGCACCGGCTCGGCGAGCGCGGCGACCACCCGGTCGGCCCGCTCGCGCGCCTGGTCGATGTCGGTGAGCCGGGGCACCACGATGGCGAACTCGTCGCCGCCGAGCCGCGCCACCATGTCGCCGCCGCCGACCGCGCCCATCAGCCGGGCGCTCACCTCGACCAGGAGGCGGTCTCCCACCGCGTGCCCGAGCGCGTCGTTCACGTGCTTGAACCGGTCGAGGTCGAGCAGCAGCAGCGCCAGGTGCGCGTCCGGCGCGCCCCGGGCGGCCCGCTCGCCGTGCAGGTGCACCTGCTCGGCCACCTCGGTCAGCAGCGCCTTGCGGTTGGGCAGCCCGGTGAGCGGGTCCACGTCGGCGAGATGTTCCCGTTCGTCGGAGAGCCGGGCCATCCGGTAGACCGCGAACAGCGGCACCAGCACCAGCGGGATCAACGCCGCGCTGGCCCGGGCGGCGGCCACCAGGACCGGGGCCAGCAGCAGCAGCGAACCGGTGGCCAGCAGCTCGTAGGCAAGGCCGCTGCGGAAGCTCGGCCACCACCGGTCCCCGAAGCGCAACCGGACCGCGGAGCTGACCAGCCCGTAGTTGACCACGAACCAGGCCACCGTCGCGCCACCCACCGCCGCCACGTCGGTCCAGCGCAGCCCGCCGTCGTCGAACAGCTCGCCCGGGCCGAGCCGGGTGACTGCGTACGCGGCGGCGAGCGCGCACGCGTACTGGGCGGCGTTGAAGCCGGTGCGCCAGGGGGCGTACCCGAGCCGCCAGCCGCTGACCGCGACCGCCACGGCCTGCACCGCGACGGCCGGACCGAGGCCCCAGCCGAGCAGGATCGCGAAGGTGAAGCAGGTCGACGGGAACACCGCCGAGGTCTGCCGCCGGCCGGGCGGGACGAACGGGCGCGCGTCGCAGGCGACGGCGAGCGCCGCCATGGTCCAGAAGGCCGCCGGCAGCTCGGTCAGCCGGTCGGCGAGCCTGACGAGCGGCACGGCCGACACCAGTAGGGCGACCGCGCCGATCGCGCCGACGAAGCCGAAGAACGGCCCGCTCCGCCCGGGCGGGACGGAGTTACGCGGATCGCCGGTCTCCATCGCACCTCCCGGGGAACGTCCTGGCGCGCGCCGTCACGCGTCGTACGCCAATGAAACGCCCTCCGAGGCGGTTTCCCCGACACGACAGTCACGAATCGGTCGTAGTCGTAATTAACTTGGTATCCGCCGGCGTTCGCCGTGACCAGCCCGTCAGCCCTCCACCCGGGCCACCTCGCGGGCGGCGTCGGGGCCGGAGTCGAGCAGAACGCGGAAGCCGTCCTCGTCGAGGATCGGCAGTTTCAGGGTGGCGGCCTTGTCTGCCTTGGAGCCGGGATTGTCGCCGACCACCACGAAACCGGTCTTCTTGGAGACCGAGCCGGTCACCTTGCCGCCCCGGGCCTGGATCGCCTCGGCCGCCTGGTCGCGACTGAACCCACTCAACGTGCCGGTGACCACCACTGTGACGCCGTCGAGCGGTCGCGGACCCTCGTCGGCGGCCTCCTCGGCCATCCGTACGCCCGCCTCGGCCCACTTGCGCACCACCTCGCGGTGCCAGTCGACGGCGAACCACTCCTTCAGGCTGGCCGCGATCGTCGGGCCGACGCCGTCCACCGAGGACAGTTCCTCCTCGCCCGCGGTCTCGATCGCCGCGATGGAGCGGAAGTGCCGGGCGAGCGCCTGCGCGGCGGTCGGGCCGACGTGCCGGATGGAGAGCGCCACCAGCACCCGCCACAGGTCGCGTTCCTTGGCCTCGGCGAGGTTGTCGAGCAGTTTGGTGGCGTTGCTGCCGAGGCTGCCGTCCTTGTTGACGAAGAACGGCGACCGGCTCAACTGCTCGGCGTCGAGCTGGAACAGGTCGCCCTCGTTGGTGATGATCTCGGCGTCCAGCAGCGCCGCCGCGCCCTTCTCGCCGAGCACCTCGATGTCGAGCACCTTGCGGCTGGCCAGGTAGAAGACCCGCTCGCGAATCTGGCCGGGGCAGGCCCGCCCGTTGGGGCAGCGGATGTCGACGTCGCTCTCCTTGGCCGGCGCGAGCGGTGTGCCGCAGGCCGGGCAGGTGGTCGGCATGACGAACGGGCGGGCGTCGGCCGGACGCAGCTCGACCACCGGGCCGAGCACCTCGGGGATCACGTCGCCGGCCTTGCGCAGCACCACCGTGTCGCCGATGAGCACGCCCTTGCGCTCGACCTCACGGGCGTTGTGCAGGGTCGCCAGCGCGACAGTGGAACCGGCCACCCGGACCGGTTCGAGGACGGCGAACGGGGTGACCCGGCCGGTGCGCCCGACGTTGACGTCGATGTCGAGCAGCTTGGTGTTGACCTCCTCGGGCGGGTATTTGAAGGCGATCGCCCAGCGGGGCGCCCGGCTGGTCGAGCCGAGACGGCCCTGGATGGAGACCGGGTCGACCTTGACCACCACGCCGTCGATCTCGTGCTCGACGTCGTGCCGGTGCTTGCCGTAGTAGGCGATGTATTCCGCCACTCCGGCCAGGTCGTCCACCACCTTCCACCTGTCACTGGTGGGCAGTCCCCACGCCTTGAGCGCCGCGTACGACTCGGACTGCGCGGCCGGGCGGTAGCCGGTGCGGGCG
Source organism: Micromonospora sp. NPDC049203 (assembly GCF_043197215.1). Lineage (NCBI taxonomy): Bacteria > Bacillati > Actinomycetota > Actinomycetes > Micromonosporales > Micromonosporaceae > Micromonospora > Micromonospora sp. NPDC049203. The sequence goes on from NZ_JBICSV010000001.1 coordinate 551,184, forward strand.
CCGATGCCGTGCACCACCAGGCGCAGCGGGCGGGAGGCGGTCACCCGTGGGTCCTTCTGCCGCAGGCTGCCGGCGGCGGCGTTGCGCGGGTTGGCGAACGGCGCCTTGCCCTGCTCGACCAGGCTCGCGTTCAGGTCGGCGAACGCGGCCACCGGGAAGTAGATCTCGCCGCGCACCTCCAGGAACTCCGGCACGTCGGGGAAGCCGTCGGCCGGGGTCAGCCGGGCCGGCACGCCCTTGATGCTGCGCACGTTGGCGGTGACGTCCTCGCCGGTGCGGCCGTCGCCCCGGGTGGCGGCGCGGACCAGCCGGCCCTTCTCGTAGGTCAGGTTGATGGCGAGCCCGTCGACCTTCAGCTCACACAGGTAGGGCACCGGGCCGCCCGCGTCACGCTCGACCCGGTCGGCCCAGGCGGCCAGCTCCTCGTCGGCGAAGGCGTTGTCGAGCGAGAGCATCCGCTCGGCGTGCGCGACCGGGGTGAAGTCGGTGGAGAAGGTGCCGCCGACCCGCTGGGTGGGCGAGTCGGGGGTGCGCAGCGCCGGGTATTCCGCCTCCAGCGCCTCCAGCTCCCGCAGCTGCCTGTCGAACTCCGCATCGGTGATGGTCGGCGCGTCCAGCACGTAGTAGCGGTATTGGTGCTCGGTCAGCTCCTGGCTGAGCGTGGCGTGCCGCTCCCGCGCGGCCGGGGTCGGCTCGGCCCCCGCCGCCGCCTCCTGGGCCGCGTCGGCCGCTGTGGGAACCACTTCTTCGGACACGCCGCCGCCTTCGGACACCGCTGTCGACCTCCCGTGTCGGTGCTACCCGAGAACCGTAGCGGTCGGGACTGACAGTCGTCCGGCCACCCGCGCCGAGCAGGGCGGACCGGCACGCGTCGCGCCACCCGGGCGGGGCGGCCCCCGGCGTGCGACGATCGCGTCGGCGGCACTGGGCGGCAACGGTCGGGAGGCGGGCGGCGGATGCGCGACGGGGTGATCTGGGCGCTGGTGATCGTGGCCTGTGTCGCGGCGGGCTGGTTGTGGAACGAGTGGCGCCGCCGGGCGGCCGAACGCGCCGCCGGGACACGTGGCCGGTCCGACGGGCGGCGGCCGGGCACCGGTCGTGGCAGCCGGACCGGCGGACCGGGCGGCGGTCGGACCGGCACCGACCGGCCCGGTGGTGGACGGCCCGGCGGCGCGCGTCGCGGCGACCGGGCCGGCGCCGGGTCACGTGGTGACCGCACCGCGGCGCCGCCGCGGCCACGTGCGGCCGGGCGGGCGGACCGGGACGAGCCCCGGCCCGGGGAGATCTGGTGGGCCGACGTGCCCTACGCCGACGGGACCGGCTCGAAGGTGCGCCCCTGCCTGGTGCTGCGGGTCGACGGCGGGGACGCCGAGGTATTGAAGATCACCAGCCAGGACAAGTCGGATCGGGACGACCACCTGCCGATCCCGACCCGGGACTGGGATCCGGACGCCGACCACGACAGCTTCCTCGACGTCAGCGAGCCGATCCCGGTGCCGCTCGACGCGTTCGCCGACCGGGCCGGCACCTGCGACCCGGACCTGTGGCGGGGTGTGCGCCGGCTGAGCCACCTCACCGGCTGAGCGAGCCGCCCCCGGCCCGGCCGCACCCGCGACGAACCCGGGCAAACCGCCGTGTCGGTCGACGACTGCCGGAACCCGGACCGGTTGCGCGCCACGCGGGCGATCCCCCCGATCGCCGCCGTGTCACCCCGCGCCGGGCGTATCCCCCTCGAACGCGGCGGCGAGCGCGGTGAGCTGGCCCGCGTACTCGATCCGGCCGGCCCATCCGGCAGGCCAGGCGGCCGTGCCGTACGCGGCCCCGACGAACGCGCCGGCCAGTGCGGCGATGGAGTCCGAGTCACCGGCGGTGGTGGCGCCCCGGGCCAGCGCGCCGACCGGGTCGTCGCTGTGGCGCAGCGCGCAGAGCAGCGCGGTGGCCAGCGCCTCCTCGGCGATCCAGCCCTCGCCGGTGAACCGGCACGGGTCGCCGCCGTCGTCCGGGCGGGCCAGCGCCGCCTCCAGCCGGCCCAGCACGTGCAGGCAGTCGTCCCAGCCCTGGGCGACGAACCCGGCCGCGCTGCTCTCGCCGGACCGCTGCCACAGGTCACCGAGCCAGTCGTCCCGGTAGACGGTGCGCTGCTCCCGGGCCCGCTCGGTGAGCAGGCCCGGCAGCTCCGGCAGCGCCGCGCCGTCGCGCAGCAGCCGGACCGCGTACGCGGTCAGCTCGCTGGCCGCCAGCCCGGTCGGGTGGCCGTGGGTGAGACCGGCCTGGAGCTGGGCCAGCCCGGCCATGGTGTCCAGGTCGACGTCGAGCAGCCCGACCGGGGTGACACGCATGTTCGCACCGCAGCCCTTCGAGCCCGCCACGGTGGCCTCCTGCCAGCGGGTGCCCCGGGCCAGTTCGGCGCAGGCCCGCAGGCAGGTCATGCCGGGGGCACGGTTGTTCTCCGGGCTGACCGACCAGTCGACGAAGCGCTGCCGCAGCAGCGGCTCCACCGCCCCGGCCGTGTACGCGGGCGCGTCGTGCAGCGCCCACGCCACGGCCAACGCCATCTGGGTGTCGTCGGTGACCAGGGCCGGATCGCCGGTCAGCTCGCGCGGACCGGCCGGGCCGTAGCGCCGGACGATCTCGGTGACGGTGAGGAACTCGGTGGGCTTGCCCAGGGCGTCGCCGTAGGCCAGGCCGAACAGCGAACCGGCGGCGCGGCCGGTGGCGGTGGAGGCGGTCACGCCGGTGATCATGCCTCCGCCGCGCAAGTCGCGGAAGATCAGTCCCAGCAGAGGCAGAACGGGTGGCCGGCCGGGTCGGCGTAGACCCGGAAGCCCTCCCCCTCGCCGGGCAGCCGCCGCGCGCCCAGCGCCAGCGCCGCCTTCTCGGCCGCCTCGATGTCGTCGACAGTCACGTCCAGGTGGAGCTGCTGCGGCCGGGCCGGGTCGGGCCAGTCGGGGGCGCGCAGGCCGGGCGCCTTCTGGAAGGCCACCCGCGGCTGGTGCCCGGGCGGGCCGCCGAGCACCACCCACTCGTCGCCGTCGGAGTTCTCCTCCACCACGGGCAGGCCGAGCAGCTCGGCGTAGAAGGCGGCGAGCGCACGCGGATCGGGGCAGTCGATCACTGTGGAACGCAGTCGTCCAATCATGCCGGTCATCGTGCCCGGCGGGTACGACGGAAAAACGTCAGTCCTCGGCGAGACGCCGGCCCGCGTCGCGGCAGGCGGTCAGCACCGCGCGGGCGTACCCCGGGGTGGCACCGGCCAGGCCGCACGCGGGGGTGACCACCACCTGCTCGGCCAGCCGGCGGCGGGGGAAGCCGAGCTGGTCCCAGACCCGGCGGACCCGGTCGGCGACCTCGGCCGACGTCGGCGCCCGGCCGGACGGCGGCGGCAGCGTCGGCGCGGCGCCGGCCAGCAGCCCGAGCCCGGCGTCGATCGCCTCGCCGAGCGGGTCGATCTGGGTGACCAGCGACAGGTCGAGGGCGACGCCCACCGCCCCGGCGGAGCGGATCAGCTCCAACGGCACGTCCGGCGCGCAGCAGTGCACGAGCGCGGGTACGCCGGCCGCCTCGATCACGTCACGCAGCAGCGCCCGAGCCACCTCCGTCTCGACCGGGCGGTGGGTGCCGAAGCCGCTCTCGGTGGGCACCCGGCCGGCCAGCACCGACGGCAGGGACGGCTCGTCGAGCTGGAGCAGCACCGAGGCGCGCGGCAGCCGCCGGGTCACCGCCTCGACGTGCCCGCGCAGCCCTTCACCGAGTGAGCCCGCGAGGTCGCGTACCGCGCCCGGGTCGCGCAGCATCCGGCCACCGATCGGCAGCTCCAGCGCGGCGGCCAGGGTGAACGGGCCGGCGGCCTGGACCTTCACCGGGCCGGCGTACTCCTCGGCCTGCTCGGCGAGCTGGTCGAGATCGCGTTCCATCAGGTCACGGGCGCGGCGCAGATCCCGGCCGGGGCGCGGGGCGATCCGCCAGCGGGCCGCGTACAACTCGACAGGCAGTTCGACCAGCAGGCCGGCGGTGCGGCCGACGAGGTCCGCGCCCGGCCCCCGGGCGGGCAGCTCGGGCAGGTGCGGGAGGGCGGGCAGCTCGCCGAGCACGATGCGCTGCGCCTCGGCGATGTCGGTGCCGGGCAGCGACCCGATCCCCGTCGCCGCACCGGTGGGCCAGGGCCACGCCTGCTCAGTCACCGCCGCAGCCTATCCGCTGCCCGTCGCCGGTCAGGCAGCGGTGATGGTGGCGGAGCCGAGCACCACGTCGCCGGCCGGGTCCGGCCGGTAGGCCACGATCGCCTGACCGGCGGCGACGCCCCGGACCGGGCGGCGCAGCGACGCGCGCAGGCCGCCGGCGTCCACCTCGACGGCGGCCGCCACCACGTCGCCGTGGGCCCGCAGCTGCACCTCGCACTCGACCGGCCCCTCCGGGCGCGGCCCGCCGGTCCACACCGGGCGGACGGCGCGCACGTCGGAGACCTCCAGCGCCTCGGCCGGGCCGACCGTCACCGTGTTCGTGGTCGGGGTGATCGACAGGACGTAGCGCGGCCGGCCGTCCGGCGCCGGGCGGTCCAGGTGCAGCCCGCGCCGCTGCCCGACGGTGTACTGGTAGGCGCCGCTGTGGCTGCCCACCACCGCGCCGGTGAGCGCGTCCACCACCTGCCCCGGGGCCTCGCCGAGGCGCTCGGCGAGGAAGCCTCGGGTGTCGCCGTCGGCGATGAAGCAGATGTCGTGCGAGTCGGGCTTGCCGGCCACGGCGAGGCCGCGCCGGGCGGCCTCCGCGCGCACGTCGGCCTTCGTCGAGTCGCCGAGCGGGAAGATCGACCGGTCGAGCTGCGCGCGGGTCAGCACCGCCAGCACGTACGACTGGTCCTTGGCGAGGTCGACGCTGCGCCGCAGCAGGCCGTCCGGGCCGAGCCGGGCGTGGTGGCCGGTCACCACCGCGTCGAAGCCCAGGGCGACCGCCCGGTCCAGCACCGCTGCGAACTTGATCTTCTCGTTGCAGCGCAGGCAGGGATTCGGGGTACGCCCGGCGGCGTACTCGGCCACGAAGTCGTCCACCACGTCCTCGTGGAACCGGTCGGCCATGTCCCAGACGTAGAACGGGATGCCGAGCACGTCGGCGGCCCGCCGGGCGTCCCGGGAGTCCTCAAGCGTGCAACAGCCCCGGGCGCCGGTGCGGTACGTCTGCGGGTTGCGGGCCAGCGCCAGGTGCACGCCCGTCACGTCGTGCCCGGCCTCCACCGCCCGTGCCGCCGCGACGGCGGAGTCCACCCCGCCCGACATCGCCGCCAGAACCCTCACCGGCCCACTCCCCTCGTCCTCACCGAGCGTATCCGGGTCAGCGGGGCGTACGCAGAGCGGCCGCGCGGCGGGCCCGTTCCACCGCGGCGGGCAGCGCGGCGATCAGCGCGTCCACGTCCGCGCCGGTGCTGGTGTGCCCGAGCGTGAAGCGCAGCGAGGACCGGGCCCGGTCGTCGTCGGCGCCCATCGCCAGCAGCACGTGCGAGGGCTGGGCCACGCCAGCCGAGCAGGCCGAGCCGGTCGAGCAGGCGATGCCCTGGGCGTCCAGCAGCAGCAGCAGCGCGTCGCCCTCGCAGCCCGGGAAGGAGAAGTGCGCGTTGCCGGGGAGCCGGTCGGCCGGGTCACCGTTGAAGATCACCTCGGGGACCGCCTGCCGCACCCGCTCGACCAGCTCGTCGCGGAGCGCGGCGACGCGTGCGGCGTACTCCTGCTGGCCTTTCACCGCGGCCTCGACGGCGACAGCGAACGCGACGATGCCGGCCGTGTCGAGCGTGCCGGAGCGCACGTCGCGCTCCTGGCCGCCGCCGTGCAGCAGCGGGGTGGCCGCCACGTCGCGGGCCAGCAGCAGCGCGCCCACGCCGGTCGGCCCGCCGAGCTTGTGCCCGGTCACGGTGAGCGCCGACACACCGCTGGCGGCGAAGTCGACAGGCACCTGCCCGACCGCCTGGATGGCGTCGGTGTGGAACGGCACACCGTGCTCGGCGGCGACGGCGGCCAGCGCGGCCACCGGCTGGACGGTGCCCACCTCGTTGTTCGCCCACATGGCGGTGACCACAGCGACGCGCTCGCCGTGCTCGGCCAGCTCGGCGCGCAGCCGTTCCGGATCGAGCCGCCCAGCGGCGTCGACCGGAAGCCGGCCGGCCCGCGCGCCCTCGTGCTCGACCAGCCAGTCCACCGCGTCCAGTACGGCGTGGTGCTCGACCGCGCTGGAGACCACCCGGACCCGCTCGGCCCGGTCGGCGCGACGGGCCCAGAAGATGCCCTTCACGGCGAGGTTGTCGCTCTCCGTACCGCCGCCGGTGAAGATCACCTCGGAGGGGCGGGCGCCCATCACGGCCGCCACCCGCTCACGGGACTCCTCCACCCGGCGCCGGGCCCGGCGTCCCGCCGCGTGCAGCGACGACGCGTTGCCGACCTCGCGGGCGACGGCGACGTACGCCTCGAGTGCCTCGTCCAGCATCGGGGTCGTCGCCGCGTGATCAAGGTATGCCATCACGGTTCAGCCTAACGGCCTGCGCACCCGGAGCCGGGGGCCGGACCGCCCCGTCCCACCCGGGGCGGTCCGGCCCGCTCACGCGGGAACGGCCACGATCACGCGGGAACGGCCGTGACCACGATGTTGTCCCGGTAGCTGCGGGTCTTCGCGTCGAACGGCCCGCCGCAGGTGATGAGCGTGAGGCGGGGCTTGCCGTCGCGGGCGAAGTACCGCTCCAGCGGGATCTTCGACTTCCGGTACTCCTCGCGGGCGACCACCCGGTAGGCGCGCTCGCGGCCGTCCGAGCCGGTGGCGGTGAGCTTGTCCCCCTGGTCCAGCTCACGCAGCCGGAAGAACGCCCCCTTGCCCTGCTCGGCGCTGTCCACGTGCCCGGCGATCACCACCGACCCGGCGCCGGCCTCCAGGCCCGGGCCGTAGCGGTACCAGCCGACCCGGTCCACGCTGGGCGGCACCTCGAACTCGTCGGTGCGCTCGTTGACGCCCACCGGGTTGACAGTGGCGGTGACCCGGATCGGCGGGATGCTCAGCTTCACCGGCGGCACGATCTCGTTGTCGGCGGGCAGCGTGCCCGGGTTCACCGGGACCGATCCGCCGCCGCTCGCCGCAGCGGCCGGTGTGGGTGTGGGCGTGGCGCCGGACAACGCTGTCACCTCGTCGCCACCGACGTCCTCGGCGCTGCCGGACCCGCACGCCACCACACCCGCCAGGGTGAGCGCGGCGGCGCCGGCGGCCATCGCCGCCAGCGCCCCGCGGTTGCGCACCGTCACCGGCGACCGGCCCGGGCGGTTGCCGCCACCCGCGCCGAGCCGCCGACCAGGAGCAGGACGCCGGCCCCGGCCAGCACGTACCACCAGGTGTCCACGCCGGTGCCGGCCTGACCGCCGGTGCCGCTGGGCACGCCGCCCGGCGCCGAGTGCAGGCCGTTGATGGTCTGGGCGACCACGCTCAGGTTCTTTGCCTCGGCCGAGCCGATCGCGTAGACGATGGTGGCGGTGCCCTCCTTCAGGTTCAGGTCGGCCGGGCCGATGGCGACGGTGTCGGTGCCGGCGAGCACCACGTCCGCCTTGACCGAGCCGGCGGCCACGTCCGCCTTGGCCTCCTTCGGGTTGGTCAGGTCCTCGAAGACCGGCGTGCCGCCGGCCCGCACGTCGACGGCCGGGGCGGCGGCGGTGTGCCGGACGATCAGCCGGGCCTTGCCGGCGCCCACCTTGGACACGTCGTTGACGAACGGGGTGATCCGCGGCTTGCCGTCGGCGCTCAGGTGCGCGGCGAGGCTGATGTTCGCCCCGCCCGGCACCTCGGCGTCGTCCACCTTCAGGATCGCCTTGTCGATCGCCTCACCCGGCTTGGTCAGGGCGATGTCGTACTCCCCCTCAGGCAGGGTGAGCGGGCCCGCGACGTCGCCGGGCTTGAAGTTGTCAAGCGTCTTCTCGCCGTTGACGTACACGTCGACAGGGGTGTCCGGGATGCCGTGGACCACGGAGACCTTCGACGAGGCGGCGTAGGCCGGGCTCATGGTGGCCGCGCCGACGCCGGCGAAGGTGAGGGCGGCCACCGCGCCGCCCGCGGCGACCCGACGGAACATCGCGTACTGCATTGTCTGCCTCCTGGTGGTTGATGCTGATTCGTCAGGCCTGGCTTGCAGAACGGGTTACGCCGGCTCCGTCGCACCCGGATGCGCCCGGATCGGATTTCTTTTTCCCGTCTCCGGGCGCATCCGCCGGACCCTCCGGCGACGAAGGAGAGGTGACGAGGGTCGTGACCGACACACCGGGAGAGTGGGGCGGGGGCTGTGGGAGTTACAGTCGGGCATGCCCCACGGAAGGCGAGCCGCCCGGTGACGGCGGCGAGGCAGGGCCCCGAACCGCCGGGCGAGGACGACCTCGCCGTCCGGTTCCGCGACGGCGACGAGGCCGCCCTGCGAGAGGCGTACGACAGGTTCGGCCGAGCGGTGCTGCACCTGGCCACCACGACGCTCGTGAACCGCAGCGACGCCGAGGACGTGACCCAGGCGACGTTCGTCGCCGCCTGGCTGGGCCGGGAGACGTTCGACCCGGCGAAGGGCTCACTGGTCGGCTGGCTGCTCGGGATCGGGCGGCGCAAGGTGGTCGACCGGATCCGGGCCGCGGCCCGGGAGACCCGGGTGGTCGAGACGGTGAAGCAACTGCCCGAGCCGGTCTCCACCGGCCCCGACCCGGACACCGTGGTCGACCGGCTGGTGGTCGCCGACGAGCTGGCCCGGCTCCCCGACGACCAGCGCCGGATGCTGGAGCTGGCGTTCTACGACGACCTGACACACCAGCAGATCGCGGCCGTGACCGGAGTGCCGCTCGGCACGGTGAAGAGTCACATCAGACGCGGCATGCAGAGCCTGAAACGCAGATGGGAGGTGGACGGTGCAGCACCTGGACCACGACCGGCTGGTCTTTCTGGCGCTCGGTGAGAGCGAGGCGGCTGACGGTGAGGCCACCCATCTGGACACCTGCGACCACTGCCGGGGCGAGATGGAGACGCTCCAGCACGTCGCCGGGCTCGGCGCGGGCACCCAGGGCCTGGCCGACCTGCCCGACCCGCCGGAGCACATCTGGCAGGGCATCGTCGCCGAGATCCGGGCCGCCGAGGAACTGCCGGCGCTGACCGACAGGCGCCTGCCGCGCCCGGCCGACCCGGTGGAGCGGGCCGCCGTACCCGCCGTCGCAGGTCGTTCGCGCCGCAGCCGGCGCTGGCCCGCCTGGGCGACCACAGCGGTCACCGCCACCGCCGCCGCGGTGATCGGCGTCGCCGGCACCGCAGCGGTGCTCGGCGGCGGCGGCGAGCAGGCCGATCCCCAGCCGCAGGTGGTGGCGAGCGCGCCGCTCGCGGCGTTCGGGTCGACGCCGAAGGACGCCTCCGGCGACGCCCGGGTGCTCGGCGACAACCGGTTGCATCTGCACGTCGCGAATCTCCCGAGCGTTCCGGGGTACTACGAGGTCTGGCTGATCGATCCGAAGACGATGGAGATGCTCTCCGTGGGTACGCTGAGCAACGGTTCGGGGGACGCTCTCCTGCCGATCCCCGGCAACATCGACCTGCGCACCTACACCGTCGTCGACATCAGCGCGGAGCAGTACGACAACAACGCCCGTCACTCCGGCGACAGCCTGCTGAGGGGCACCCTGACGGGCTGATCGGCGGGCCGGCTCAGCTCCCCGGCCCGCCGATCAGCTCCCCACGAGGAAAGGCCGCCGCCCGGTGATCCGGGCGGCGGCCTTCTCGCACGCGACGCTCACTTGCGCTTGCGGATCTCCTCGGCGGCCTGCGGGACGACCTTGAACAGGTCGCCGACCACGCCGTAGTCGGCCAGCTCGAAGATCGGCGCCTCGGCGTCCTTGTTCACCGCGACGATGGTCTTCGAGGTCTGCATGCCGGCCCGGTGCTGGATCGCGCCGGAGATGCCCAGCGCGACGTAGAGCTGCGGGGAGACCGTCTTGCCGGTCTGGCCGACCTGGAACTGGTGCGGGTAGTAGCCGGAGTCGACCGCGGCGCGGGACGCGCCGACCGCGCCACCGAGCAGGTCGGCCATCTCCTCGACCAGCTTGAAGTTGTCGGCGTTGCCGACACCGCGACCGCCGGAGACGACGACCGACGCCTCGGTCAGCTCGGGGCGGGAGCCCTTCTGCTCGGCGACCCGCTCGACGACCTTGGCGAGCTTGTCCGCGTCGGTGACCGACACGGTGAGCTGCTCGACCGCCGGGGTGGCCGCGGCCGGGGCCGGGTTGAGCGAGTTCGGCCGGACGGTGACCAGCGGCAGGCCCTTGGTGACCTTGGACTTGACGATGGTGGAGCCGGCGAACGCCACCTGGGTGGCGGTGCCGTCGGCGGCCAGGCCGACCACGTCGGTCAGGATGCCGTTGTCCAGCTTGACCGCGAGGCGGGCGGCGATCTCCTTGCCCTCCTGCGAGGAGGCGAGCAGCACGGCGGCCGGCTGGACGCGCTTGACCAGCTCGGCGACCACTGTGGCCTTGGGGGCCACCAGGTAGCCGTCGATCTCCTCACCCTCGGCGGCGTAGATCTTCTCCGCGCCGTACTCGCCCAGCTTGGCGCTCAGCGCCTCGGCGGCGCCGGCGCCACCGAGTACGACGGCGCTCGGGGTGCCCAGCTCGCGGGCGAGGGTGAGCATCTCCAGGGTGACCTTCTTGACGCCGAATTCCTTCGTGGCTTCGACGACGACGAGAACCTCAGACATGTCCCAGACCTCTCACACGAACTTCTCGGTGGCGAGGAACTCGACCAGCTTCACGCCGCCCTCGCCCTCGTCGGTGATCTTCTCGCCGCCGGAGCGCGGCGGGCGCTTGGAGTGCTCGACCACGGCGCTGGTGGCGCCGTCGAAGCCCACCTCGGCCGGGGCCACGCCCAGGTCGCCCAGGGAGAGCGTCTGCACCGGCTTCTTCTTGGCCGCCATGATGCCCTTGAACGACGGGTAGCGCGGCTCGTTGATGGTGTCCCAGACGGAGACCACGGCCGGGGTCGAGGCGGTGACCACCTCGTAGCCCTCCTCGGTCTGCCGCTCGACGGTCAGGTTCGCCCCGTCGACGGTGAGCTTGCGCGCGCCGGTCAGGGCGGCGACGCCCAGCCGCTCGGCGATCATGTGCGGCATGACCTGGACCCGGCCGTCGGTCGACTCGGCGCCGCAGATGACCAGGTCGGCGTTGAGCTGCCCGAGGGCGGCGGCCAGCACCTTCGAGGTGGCCACCGCGCAGGAGCCGTGCAGGGCGTCGTCGACGACGTGGACGGCCTTGTCCGGGCCCATGGAGAGCGCCTTGCGGATCGACTCGGTCGCCCGGTCCGGACCCATGGTCAGGATGGTGACCTCGCCGCCGTGCGCCTCCTTGATCTTCAACGCCTCCTCGATGGCGTACTCGTCCATCTCGTTGATGACGTTGTTCGCCGAACCGCGGTCGACGGTGTTGTCGTCAGAACGCAGGTTGCGGTCCGCGCCCGAATCGGGCACCTGCTTGACGAGTACGACGATGTTCATCGCGCTTCGACGACCCTCCTGTTTGGTGTAGCGATCACTCGCCCGGTCACGGGCGCAGCCTCCCGCGTGACGCAACGTGGGTCAACCGCGGGTTGCTGTGCACTTCCCCACGAGGCAATGTTACCCGCAAGTAGCATGCCCACCCCGGCGGCCCGGAGTGACGCAACTCACGACCGTCAGGCCGCCTCGCTCAGCGCCTGCCGGATCTTCTCGATCGCCGCCGCCTCGGCCGGCTCGATCCCCCGGTGCGCCAGTGCCACCCGCTCCGCCGCGGCCAGCACCACCGAGCGGTACGTCTCGACGTCGCCCGGCGACTTGGTGCGCAGGATCTCCACCGACCGGCCGAGCGCGGGCAGCACCACCGACTCGACCTCCAGGGCCGAGTCGCGGGGGATCTGCGGCAGCGGACCGGTGGTCAGCGCCTCCTTGACCACGCCCCCCACCTCGGCGAGCGCGCCCGAGGCGGCGAAGCTCTCCCGCACCATGGCCAGCACGCCGGGTACGGCGTTGGAGACCAGGAACACGGCCCCGAACGCACCGGTCTTCAGGGTGAGCCGCTCGTCCGCCGTCAACCGTTCCATGATCACGGAGTGTAGACGTACGGCGTGGAGGTGGTGACCGCAACGAGTCCGAGCCGCTCCAGGATGGGCCGGCTGTCCGGGGAGCAGTCCACCTGCAGGAGCGTCTTGCCACGCTGCTGCGCCAGCCGCGCCCGGTACGCCACCAGCGCCCGGTAGACGCCCTTCCGGCGCCACCGCGGCAGCGTCGAGCCGCCCCAGAGGCTGGCGAAGCCGGTGCCGCGCTGGTAGCGGACCCAGCCGGCGCTGACCACCGTCCCGCCCGCCTCCGCCACCACGATCGTGATCGACTGCGGGTCGGCCTCGATCTCCCGGGCCAGCCCGTACACCAGGTGACTGCGGTCGGACTGCCAGACCTCCTCCTCCATGGCGGCGATCCGCTCCAGGTCGGCCCGGCCGGTGACCTCGCGCAGGCGTACCCCCTCGGGGAGCACCGGGACGGCGGCGGCGAGCGGCGCGACCGGGCCGACCACCACCGTCTCCTGGCCCTCCGGCACGAAGCCGGCCGCGCGCAGCCGGTCGCCCAGGTCGGCCGGCTCGTCGTGACCGGCGAGCTTCCACTCGACCGACTCGCCCCGGGCCCGGAAGAACTCGACCTGCCGGGCGATCAGCGCGTCCAGCTCGGCACCGGCCAGGCCGTCGAGCGTCCGGTAGGTGAGGAAGCCACGGTGGTCCAGGCCGAGCACGCGGAACAGCGGGCCGTCCCGCTCCACCGTCACACCGTCCGGCAGCGGGTCCGGCAGCTCCGGTCGGATCTGGGCGTCGTAGGCGTCGCGCAGCCCGCGCGCGTCAAGATCGGTCATCCACCCAGGCTAGGCGCGGGGTAAAGCGGATAATCGGCAGCGTGTGGGAGTCGATCAAGAGCTGGTTCGACCAGGGTGAGCTGCGTTCGGTCGGCACCCCGCCGGACTACCGCTTCTCGCTGGCGAACGAACGGACGTTCCTGGCCTGGCTGCGGACGGGTCTCGCGCTGGTGGCGGGCGGGCTGGCCGCCGCGCAGTTCCTCCCGCCGCTGCGCCTGGCCCACCTGCGCGAGGCGCTCGCCGTCGCGCTGCTGCTGCTCGGCGCGACCGTCTCGATCCGGGCGGTCGACCACTGGGCACGCACCGAACGCGCCATGCGGCTGAACGAGGAGCTGCCCGCGTCCCGCTTCCCGGCCGTCCTGGCGCTCGTCGTCGCGGTCGGCGCGCTGGTGCTGGTGGCGGCCGTGCTGCTGGGCGGCGCGGGGTGACCCGCGACCCCGGCCTGCAACCCGAACGCACCCGGCTGGCCTGGCGGCGGACACTGCTCACGCTCACCGCGGTGCTGCTGCTCCAGCTCCGGCCGGCTTTCCACGGCCGGGCCGTGGACGCGGCACTGACCGGGGTCGCGGTGGTGATCTGGCTCGCCGTGCTGGTGGTGACGTGGCACCGGGCCACCGGCACCGGGCCACGCCGGCTCGACAGCTGGTCGGTGCCGCTGACCGCGCTCGGCGCGGCCGGACTCGCGGTGCTCGGCGTGGCGCATGTGCTCGGCGGGGTGCACTGACGTGTCCGGGTGAGCCATCATGGGGCATGCCCCGCCTCTTCGTGCTGCTGTTCCTGGCTCAGGTCGTCCTTGCCGTCGTCGCGCTGATCAGCTGCCTCTCCGCCGACGAGGAGAAGGTCAAGGCGCTGCCCCGGATGATCTGGGTGCTGATCATTCTCTTCTTCCCGCTGGTCGGCTCGATCGCCTGGTTCCTGGTGGGCCGCGAACGCCCGGCCGGGATCGCGGGCGTCGCCGGCACGGCCGGCACCCCCGCTCCGGCTCGCCGCCCGCTCGCCCCCGACGACGACCCGGAGTTCCTCGCCTCGCTCGCCGAGCGGTCCCGCCGCGAGGACGAGGAACGGCTGCGGCTGTGGGAGAAGGACCTGCGCCGCCGCGAGGAGGAGCTGCGCGGCCGCCCGGACGACAGGGACCGCCCCGAGGTCTGACACGCGCCGCGGGCCGCCCGCCGGTCACCCGGCCGACGGCCCGCACGCGTCGTGTTCAGGCCAGGTTCGACGAGCGGGGGTACGCGTCTGCCGGGTCGGTCAGCACGTTCACCAGGTACGGCACGCCCGAGTCGAACGCGCGCCCCAACGCGGGCCCGAGGTCGGTGGCCTTCTCCACCGTCTCGCCCGCGCCGCCGAGCGCCTCGACCACCTTGTCGTAGCGCAGCCCCGGCTGGAGGTCGGCGGCCACGTCGTAGCCGTACATCGCCCGCATCGGGTGCTTCTCCAGCCCCCAGATGCCGTTGTTGCCGACCACGATCACCACCGGCAGCTTCTGCCGGGCCAGCGACTCCACGTCCATCAGCGAGAAGCCGGCCGCGCCGTCGCCCATCAGCACGCAGATCTGCCGGTCCGGGTGGCTGACCCGGGCGCCCATGGCGTAGCCCATGCCGGTGCCGAGGCACCCGTACGGGCCGGGGTCGAGCCAGGTGCCGGGCTGGGCCGGCTCCAGGTACCTCCCGGCGTACGACACGAAGTCGCCGCCGTCCCCGATGGTGATGGCATCGGGCGCGAGCGCCTTGCGCAGCTCGCCGTAGATCCGGGCCGGCCGGATCGGGTCGGTCTCGGCCGCCATCTCCTCGGCGTCGCGGGCCTTCGCCGCGTCCTCGGCGGTCCGCAGCTCGGCGATCCAGTCGGCGTGGTCGGCCCGGTCACCGGCGTGGTCGGCGAACGCGCCGAGGACCAGCCGCAGGTCACCGGCCGGCGCGGCGGCCGGCTGGACGTGCCCGGCCCGCTGGCTGGGCGCGTCCACGACGTGCACGACCTGGGCGTCGCCGAAGTCGCCGAAGGAGAGCCGGAAGTCCAGCGGGGTGCCGATCACCACGACCACGTCGGCGCCCTTGAGCGCGACCCGGCGGGCCTTGGCGAAGGCGAGCGGGTGCTCCGGCGGCAGCGCGCCCCGGCCCATGCCGTTCGTGAACACCGGCACCCGCAGCGACTCGGCGGCGGCACGAAGCGCCTCGACCGCGTCGCCCGCGTACACGTCGGAGCCGGCGATGATCACCGGCCGGGACGCGCCGGCGATCAGACGGGCCGCCTTCGCCACCTCGTCCGGGTCCGGCTCGATCGGCGCCGGCGGCGTGACCGCCGGCAGGTCGGCGTCGCCGACGGAGAAGACCGCCTCCAGCGGAAAGTCCAGGAACACCGGGCCGCGGTGCGGGGTGAGCGCGGTGGTCAGTGCCGCCGAGACCGCGCGCGGGATGTCGTCGGCGCTGAACACCGTCTCGGCGTGCTTGGTGACCGGCGCGACCAGCGGCAGGTGGTCCATCTCCTGGAGGCTGCCCGAGCCCCAGCGGAACTGCGGGGCCCGGCCGCCGAGCACCAGCACCGGCGAGGCGTTGAAGAACGCGCTCGTCAGGCCGGAGACGCCGTTCGTGACGCCGGGGCCGGCGGTGAGCACGGCCAGGCCGGGGCGGCGCTGGAGCTTTGCCACCGCCTCGGCGGCGAACACGGCGGACTGCTCGTGCCGCACGTCGTAGAGGGGGAAGCCCGCCTTGTGCGCGGCGTCGTAGAGCGGGAAGACGTGCCCGCCGGAGAGCGTGAACATCTCCCGTACGCCGTGCGCGCGTAGTGCCGCGAGCGCCAGATCGCCGCCGTGGCCCTCGACCCGTTCCGTCATGCCATTCCCCTTCATCGACCGACCGGGGTCACGCTACTGGCCGGTAGCGCGGATGTGAACAGATCTCGCGTCAGCGGCCGGTGAAGCCCGGCTTGCGCTTCTCCACGAACGCGGCCATGCCCTCGCGCCGGTCGTCGGTGGCGAACAGCGCCGCGAAGAGCTGGCTCTCCCAGGCCAGGCCCGAGGTGAGGTCCATGTCCAGACCCGCGTCCACGGCCGCCTTCGCCGCGCGCAGCGCCTGCGCCGGCCCGGTCAGGAACGGCTTCACGTACGCCACCGCGGCGTCGTAGACCTCGGCGGCGGGCACCACCCGGTCGGCCAGGCCGATCCGCAGTGCCTCGGCGGCGTCGACCATCCGCCCGGTCATGATCAGGTCCTTGGCGCGGGCCGGGCCGACCAGGCGGGCCAGCCGCTGGGTGCCGCCGGCGCCCGGAATGATGCCGAGCTTGATCTCCGGCTGGCCGAGCTTGGCGTCCTCGGCGACGATCCGCCAGTCGCAGGCCAGCGCCAGCTCGCAGCCGCCGCCGAGCGCGTACCCGGTGATCGCGGCGACGACCGGCTTGGGGATGCGGGAGATCGCGCCGAGCGCGCTGGACAGGTCGGCGGCGCGCTCCGCCATGTCCACGTAGGACATGTCGGCCATCTCCTTGATGTCCGCACCGGCCGCGAAGACCTTCTCGCCGCCGTACACGATGACGGCGCGGACCTCGGCGTCGGCGGTGGCCGCGGCGGCGGCGGCGCGCAACTCCTCCTGCACCTGGGTGTTGAGCGCGTTCATCGGCGGCCGCTCCAGCCGGATGGTGCCGATGCCGTCCTTCACTTCCAGCCTGACGAACTCGCCCACGCTGCCCTCACTTCCTCGTCGAAGTCGCGTGCCAACCTTACGACTCGCCTCGTTGGGGTAGACAGTGTGGTGTCGGCGGCTCCCAGGTCGCCGCGCCGCAGTCGCCGCCGGCCCGCCACCGGGAGTGAGGCCATGATCACCTACTACGACGACCGTTCCGTCCAGGTCACCTCCACCGCGGTACGGGTGGACGGGCGCAGCTACCCGCTGGCCGAGCTGGCCACCGTGTGGCACCGGCAGGGCGACCGGTCCTGGCGGGTGCTCGCCGGCCGCGGCGCGATCGGCGCCGCGCTCGCCGGGCCGCTGGTGACCGCCGTGCTGGGCATCGGGCTGGCCGTGTGGCTGCAACGCTCGGCGGTGGTCACCATCGCCATCGTGGGCGTCTCGGTGCTGGTCGGCCTCGCCGTCGGGCCGCTCGCCGACTTCCTCTTCGAGCACCTGGACCGCTCCTACGCCCGGGGCAGCCGGGAGATGGAGATGTGGGCCCAGTGGCGGGGTCAGACGGTGCGGCTGCTGCACACCCGCGACGCGATGCGCTTCGGGCAGATCTACCGGGCGGTGCAGCGCGCCATGGAGAGCCTGCCCGCCGCGCCGGGTCGTCCCGCCTCCGGTCAGAACGTGATCGGTCCGTCCGGCAGCAGGCCGAGCCCGCGCAGCAGGCCGTAGGTGTCCTGCTCACCCCAGAACTGCACGATCCGGCCACCGGCCAGGCGGTACATCTTGCAGGCGCTCTGCACCGTGGTCGCCCCTGTCGCGTCCCGCCGGTACGTCTGCGCCAGCGACACCACCACCCGGTCCCCGGCCGCGAAGATCTCCCGGATCTCCTGGTCGAGCACTGTCAGGCCGGGTGAGGAGACGGCGGCCTCGGGATAGCGCCGGCCGCGTACCGCCGTGCCGGATCCGTAGATCTCCACGTCCTCGTCGACTACCTCGGCCAGTTCGGCGAGGTCCTTCGTGACGAAGGTGCGCAGGTAGCGCTTGACCACCTCGACGTTGCGCGCCTGCTCGTCGCCGCCGGTTCCGGCCCCGTTCCGGTCCGTCATGCCCAGCAGCCTACGGCGCACGCGTCGCCGGCATCGACACGCGCGGTTAGGCTGATTCATGGTCCTCTATTACCGGGACGACGCCGTGCAGGTCACCTCGGAGGCGATCCACGCGGGCGGGCAGGTCGTCGCGCTCGCCGACGTCACCTACGTCTGGCACGCGCGCGGCACCACCACACTCGCCGTCCGGGGACGGGTGCTGGGCCGGGGCGTGCTGGTCCTGCTGCTGTCGCTGCCACCACTGGTCGCCGTGGTCTGCGTGCTCTCGCTGGCCTGGTCCGCGCAGGACCGGGGCGAGTGGAAACTGGCCCTGATCATCCTGGCCGCGTTCGTGGTGGTGGGCCTGGCACTCACCCCGTTCCTGGAAGTGCCGCTCGGCTGGCTGGACCGCTCCTACGAACGCGGCAACCGGGTGCACGAACTCTGGGTGCAGCACCACGGCCGGGAGACGATGCTGGTCCGTACGCCGGACGCGCTGCGGTTCGGGCAGATCTACCGGGCCGTGCAACGCGCCGTGGAGCAGCAGACCGACAGCAGATAGACGGCGTCGGTCAGGCCAGCGGCAGCGTGGTCGCCATCGGCCAGGCCAGCACCACCGCCCCGACCAGCGGCGGCAGCCACCACGGCGCCGCCCGTCGCCGCAGCACCGCGGCCCAGGCCGCCTGCCAGGCCACCAGCGCCGCGAACAGCGGCACCACCAGCAGCACGAACCCGGGCGCCAGTCCGAGCACCGCCGCGACGGCCAGCACCAGCACGGCGATCCCGCCGGTGGCCGCGTAGCGGACGCCGTCGCCGTCGGCGAGCCGCTGCGCACCGAGCAGGAAGACCAGGCAGCAGAGCGTCACCAGCGGCAGCAGCCACCACCGGGCCCCGACCGGCACGGACGAGGTGAGACCGAGGTGAATCGGCAACGCGACGGCGAGCACCGCGTACCCGAGGAGCACGACGGCGACCACGGCGATTCTTGCGGCGCTCGCGTCCGCCGGTCGCCGCGCGACGGGCCGTGCGGGGCGCACGAGGTGCCGCGCGCCAGCCAGCAGCACGCCGGTGAGCAGCAGGAACACCGCGACGTATCCGCCAACGGCGAGCGGCAGCCGAGCGGTCGGCAGGAGCGCGGCCAGCACCGCGGCCAGCCCGGCCGCCGCCACCGTCGCGGCGAGCCACCGGCCGGTGTCCGGGCCGTCACCCGCACCGGCGCGCGGACCGCCGGCACCCGCCCCGGTCCGGCGCGGCAGCAGCGCCGCCAGCGGCACGAAGCCCAGCGCGAGCCCGGCCAGCAGCAGGGCTGCGGCACCCGGCCGGGTCGTCGGGGCCGGCGGCGGACCGCCGGTACGACGCGGAAGCGCGTCCAGCACCGCGACGTGGGTACGCGGCGCGAACAGCACCGACACGTGCTCGGTGCCGGGTGCCACCACCCGCGTGCGGGTGCCCGGTGGCGCGTCCCGCGTCGCCTCGTCGACCGCCTGGCGGAACCCGGCGAACTCCAGCCCGCCCACCACGAGCATCAGCCTCCCCGGCCACCCGGCCGGCACGTCGCCGCCGTCGGGCAGCGAGATCGCCACGGTCCGGTCGATCTCCGGATGCGCCACCGCGTACCGGGTGACCGCACCGGCGCCCATCGAGTGCCCGACCAGGACGATCCGGTCCGGGTCGACGCCGGGACGCCCGCGCAGCCACGCGACGGCGACGTCCAGGTCGTGCCGCAGCAGCGCCCGGGTGCGTTCGTCGTCCCGCCCGGCGCCCGGCAGCCGGGATCGGCTGGCGCCGTGGCCGGCGAAGTCGAGCAGCACCGCGATCCCGCCCTGGCGGGCCACCGAGTCGGCGATCGGCCGCATCAGCCGGGCGGACCCGGCGAAGCCGTGCGCGATCACCACCCCGGGCCGCCGGTCACCGCCCACCCCGTCCGCCCGGACCTCGGTCAGCGGCACCCCGGCCACCGTCGCCCGCCCGGTGCTCAGGCCGGCGTCGGCGCGGGCCAGGAGCAGCGCGCCGAGGAGGACGGCGAGCAGCGCGACCACGCCGCAGGCGAGCAGTCGCCGCGACGCCGGGCCGGGGGTGGGCATGCCGGCACCCTACGCTCCGCCGAGGGTCCGGCGTGACCTTCGCCGCCTCGCCGCCGCCGGGCGGCACTGGCCCCGACGCCGCACACTGGATGCCATGGCGATCCCTCTTCCCCGGCCCGGCGCCGTGCTCGGCCTCACCCGTACCGCAGTGGACCAGGCGCTCGGCTCGGCCGGCGCGTTCGCGGCGGTGCCCGCCCGCGCGTTCGCCGTGCTCGACGAGGTGGAGGCGCTGCTGCGGCGGATCAACGGGGTGGTGGACCGGATCGAGGGCACGCTCGACCGCACCGACCGGGTGCTCACCGACGCCGAGACGGCGGTCCGCGAGGTGGCGGTGATCAGCGCCGCCGCCACCGCGGCGATCGACACGGCGACCGAGGTGGCCGCCGCCGCGACTGTCGTGGTCGGCGAGGCGCAGCGGGTCTCCGAGGCGGCGGCCACAGTGGTCGGCGAGGCCGACCGGGTGGCCCGCAGCGCGGCCGGTGTGGTGACCGAGGCGGAGACGGTGACCGCGCGGGCGGCGGGCACCCTCGCCACCGCCGAGAAGGCGACCGGCGTCGCGAACGAGCTGCTGTCCGCGTACGAGGCGACGCTGCGCCGGGCCGCGCCGATGGCGGCGCGTTTCGTGGAGCAGCTCAGCCCGGAGGAGGTCACCGCCGCGATCCGGCTCGTCGACGAGCTGCCGAAGCTCAAGCAGCACCTGACCTCGGACGTGCTGCCGATCCTGGCCACGCTCGACCGGGTCGGCCCGGACCTGCACGACCTGCTGGACGTCACACGCGACCTCAAGCTCGCGGTCGCCGGCATCCCCGGGCTCGGCATGCTGCGCCGTCGCGGCGAGCGCCGCACCGACGAGGTGTAAGGAAGGGCCCCTTCTTAACGCCTCCGGTAGAGGAAGGGACCCTTCTTAACACTCGCCGAACAGCTCGTCGATCTCCGCGCGGTGCGGCAGCGCCACCGAGGCGCCGAGCTTGCGTACGCACGCCGCACCGGCGGCCGCCGCCCAGCGCACCGCGTCGGCCAGGTCCCGCCCCTCGCCCCAGGCCACCGCGAGCGCGGCGGTGAACGCGTCCCCGGCGGCTGTCGAGTCGACCACGTCCACCGGCACCGCCGGCACGTGTGTCGCCGGCTGGTCCCGGTCGACGTACCAGGCGCCGTCGCCGCCGAGCGTCAGCACCGCCCGGGGCACCAGGTCCAGCAGCGCCGCCGGCTCGTCCCGGCCCCGGCCGGTCAGCGCCTGCGCCTCCGGCTCGTTCACCACGAGCAGGTCGGTGGCCGCCAGCAGCTCGGCCGGCACCGGCCGGGCCGGCGCGGCGTTCAGCACCACCCGGGTGCCCGCCGACCGGGCCGCCAGCGCCGCCTCGGTCACCGTCTCGACCGGCACCTCCAGCTGCGCGACAAGCACGTCGGCGTCGCGTACGGCGGACAGCTCGTCGGCGGACAGCGACGTGAACGCGGCGTTCGCCCCCGGGGTGACCAGGATGGCGTTCTCCCCCGCGCCGCCGACCATGACCAGCGCGACGCCGGACGGGCCGTAGACCACCCGCAGGTGGCCGGTGTCCACGCCGGCGGCTGTCATCCGGGCCCGCAGCGTCACCCCGAACGAGTCCGAGCCGATCGCGCCGAGGAAGACGCATGACGCGCCGGCGCGTACCGCCGCGACCGCCTGGTTGGCGCCCTTGCCGCCGGGCAGCATGACGAAGTCGTCGCCCAGCACGGTCTCGCCGGGCCGGGGCAGCGCGGCGCCGATGCCGACGAGGTCCATGTTGGCGCTGCCGACGACGGCGACCCGGGTCTGCGGCACTGTTTCGTCCCGTCGCTCAGGCGGCGCGGGCGGCCCAGCGGTCGCCGGACCGCGTGACCACCAGCGGCAGGCCGAACGTCTTCGACAGGTTGTCGGCGGTGAGCACGTCGGCGAGCAGGCCCTGCGCCACCACGCCGCCCTCGCGCAGCAGCAGCGCGTGGGTGAAGCCGGGCGGGATCTCCTCGACGTGGTGGGTGACCAGCACCATTGTCGGCGCGTCCGGGTCGTACGCCAGCTCGGCCAGCCGGGCCACCAGGTCCTCGCGCCCACCCAGGTCGAGCCCGGCGGCGGGCTCGTCGAGCAGCAGCAGCTCCGGGTCGGTCATCAGCGCGCGGGCGATCTGCGTCCGCTTGCGCTCGCCCTCGGACAGCGTGCCGTACACGCGGCCGGTGAGGTGGCCGACGCCGAGCTGGTGCAGCAACGCGGCGGCGCGGGCCTCGTCGGTGCGGTCGTAGCTCTCCCGCCAGCGGCCGACCACCGACCAGGCGGCGGTCACCACCACGTCGACGACCCGCTCCTCGGCGGGGATCCGCTCGGCGAGCGTCGCCGTGGACAGGCCGATGCGGGTACGCAGCTCGTTGACGTCGGTACGGCCGATGCGCTCGCCGAGCACGTGCGCGACGCCGCTGGTCGGGTGCAGCCGCCCGGCGGCCAGATTGAGCAGCGTCGTCTTGCCCGCGCCGTTCGGACCGAGCACCACCCACCGTTCGTCCAGCTCGACCTGCCAGTCGACGTCGTGCACCAGCGCCGTGCCGGAACGCTTGACGCCGACCCCGTCGAGGCTGACCACCAGATCCGCGTCCACGGTCGAGGGGGCGAGGGCGCCCGGGGCGCCGGGGATCAGGTCACCAGTCACCGCTCCATCCAATCACGCACCCGGCCCGGCGCCCCCCACGGGCGGCGCCGCCGCCATAGGGTGGGGCGCCGTGTCGTTGGTCACCGCTTCCGGAAGGACACCCATGACCGACCGCTGCCGGGAGGAGCGCGGATGAGCCCGGTCATCGAGATCGCCGGTCTACGCAAGACGTTCCACACGCTGCGTCAGGGCCGCCGGATCGCCGTCGACGACTTCGACATGCTGGTCGAGGCGGGTCAGGTGCACGGCTTCCTGGGGCCGAACGGGTCCGGGAAGACCACCACGCTGCGCGCGCTGCTGGGGTTGGTCCGGCCGGACGCCGGGCGGATGCGCGTGCTGGGCGCCGAGTCACCCGAGCGCCTGCCGGACGTGTCCGGGCGGGTCGGCGCGATCGTGGAGAGCCCGCAGTTCTTCGCCAACTTCACCGCGCGCCGGACGCTGCGGCTGCTGGCGCTGGCCGGGGGTGTGCCGACCATCCGGGTGGACGAGGTGCTGGAGCAGGTCGGGCTGCGCGAGCGGGGCGACGAGCGGGTCAAGGGCTACTCGCTGGGCATGAAGCAGCGGCTGGCGGTCGCGTCGGCCCTGCTGAAGAGCCCGGAACTGCTGATCCTTGACGAACCGGCGAACGGGCTGGACCCGGCCGGGATCCGGGAGATGCGCGACCTGACCCGGTCGCTGGCCGAGGCCGGGGTGACGGTGCTGCTGTCCAGCCACATCCTCGCCGAGATCCAGCTGATCTGCGACCACGTGACGATCGTGAGCCGGGGACGGCGGGTCGCGTACGGGCCGGTGGCGCACGTGCTGGCCGGCTTCGACAAGCACCAGTGGCGGGTACGGGTGGCCGCCCCGGAGCAGGCCGGGCAGGTGCTGGGCCGGGCTGGCCTGTCGGTGTCCGTCGAGCCGGACCACCTGGTGGTGACCGGTGTGGTGGATCCGGAGACGATCAGCCGGACGCTCGGCGAGCAGGGCGTGTGGGTACGCGAGCTGGTCCCGCTGCGGCCGGACCTGGAGAGCGTCTTCCTGGAGCTGACCGGCGGCGACGAACACGTGGCGGTGCCACGGCAGGTCGACGGCGCGCCACCGCGCGACGGAGTGATCGATCTCGACGTCCGGGAGATCCGGGAGGTGGACGCGTGAACCTGGTCCGGGCCGAGCTGGAGCGGCTGGCCGCCCGGCGTTTCGTGCAGCTCATGGTGGTGCTGCTGGGTGTCGCCTTCGCGGTGACCGTGGTGACCACGCTCGCCGGTTCGCACCGGCCGAGCCCGGCGGAGCTGAGCCGGGCCCAGGCGCAGGCGGCGGAGAGCGTCCGCCAGATGGAGATGACGTACGACCGCTGCCTGCGAATCCGGGAGGGCTCGCTCCCGCCGAGCGAGAACGACTACCTGCCGCGCGACTGCGCCCAGATCGACCCGGCGCAGATCGAGGAGCTGCCGAGCGCGGCCGACTACCTCAGCGGCGTCTTCGTCTTCGCCAAGGAGGCCGAGCCGCTGCTCTACTTCCTGATCGCGTTCCTGACCCTGTTCGGGTTCCTGGTCGGCGCCTCCTACATCGGGGCCGACCTGACCTCGGGCGGGGTGGTCAACCTGCTGCTGTGGCGGCCCCGGCGGCAGACGGTGCTCGCCACAAAGCTCGGCACGCTGCTGGGCGGCCTGCTCGGCCTGTCGGTGCTGGCGTCGGTGGCGTACCTCGGGGCGTTCTGGTTGATCGGCCAGGCCTCCGGGCTGGTCGGGCGTACCAGCGGCGACTTCTGGCCGTCGCTCGCCGCGATCTGGGTACGCGGGCTGGTGCTGGTGCTGCTCGCCGCGGCGCTCGGGTTCGCCGTGGCCACGCTGGGCCGGCACACCTCGGCGGCGCTCGGCACGGTGGCCGCGTACGTGGTGGTGTGGGAGCTGGGGGCGAGGCTGGTGTTCCAGATCCTTCAGGTGGGCCGGCCGGACCGGTACATGCTGTCCAGCTATCTGACGGCGTGGCTGTCCGGTGAGGTGCGGCTCTGGGACAACAACTCCTGCGGTCCCGGGATCTCCGGCTACTGCGACGGTTCCTACACGCTGACCTGGCCGTCAGGGCTGGTGGTGCTGCTCGGGCTCACCGGCGCGCTGGTGACGGCGGCGTTCACCGTGTTCCGCCGCCGCGACCTGATCTGACAGACGGACGGCGCCCCGACCCGGCAACTCCTTGCGAACCCTGACGCCATGATGAAGGATTCCTTCACATGGCGCCAGGGTGCACGACGCGGTCAGCCGACCGTCGAGCCGAACACCTCGTCACGCACCGCGTCCAGCGCGGTACGCAGCGCGCCGCGCAGGATCGGCTCCTCGGTCAGCCCGGTGGTCACCACCCGGGGCCGGACCAGCGTGATCGCGGCGACCTCGTGCTGCACCCGCTCGGCAAGCGCCGCGCCGCCGGCCTGTCCGACCGCGCCGGCGAGCACCACGAGCGGCGGGTCGAGCACCACGCAGGTGCTCGCCACACCGAGCGCCAGCCGCCGGGCCAGCTCGTCGAGCATCGGCCCACCGGCGGTGCCGGCGGCGATGGCCGCGCGTACCACCTCGGCCGCCCGGGCCGCCGCGACGCCCTGCTCCGCCGCGTCCGGGCTGGCGAAACCGTGCTCGGCTGCCACCGCGCGTACCGCGTCGGCGCCGACGAGCTGCTGGAACGCCGGCTTGGCCCGCTTGGACACGTCGCGCGGGATGGGTGCGCCCGGCACCGGCAGGTAGCCGATCTCGCCCGCCGCGCCGCTGCTGCCGTGGTGCAGCCGCCCGCCCAGCATGATCGCCAGGCCGACGCCCGCGTCCACCCAGACGAGCACGAAGTCGGCTGTGCCCCGGGCCGCGCCGGACTGCGCCTCGGCCACCGCCGCCAGGTTCACGTCGTTCTCGAAGACGACAGGGGTGTCCAGGTCCTCGCGGAGCGCGGCGAGCAGGCCGCTGTGCCAGCGCGGCAGGTTGAACGCGAACGTGATGTCGCCGGTCTGCGGGTCGACCAGGCCGGGGGTGCCGAGCACGACGCGCCGGACGGCGGACAGCTCCGCCCCGGCGCTGCTGGCCGCCTGGACGACCGCGTTGTGCACCACGCCGACCGGGTCGTCGGTGTCCTTGGTGGACTGCTCGACCCGGCCGGCCACGGTGCCGGTGATGTCGGCGCAGGCCGCCACCACCCGCTCCGCGCCCACGTCCACGCCCACCACATACGCGCTGCCCGGCCGGACGGCGTAGAGCTGGGCGTTCGGGCCCCGCCCGCCGGCCTGCTCGCCGACCCGGGCGACCAGGCCGCGCTCCTCCAGCCGCTCGACGAGCTGGGACGCGGTGACCTTGGACAGCCCGGTCAGCTCACCGATCCGGGCCCGGGTCAGCGGGCCGCGTTCGAGCAGCAGCTCCAGCGCCGCACGATCGTTGAGCGCCCGCAGGAGTCGGGGGGTGCCGGGCAGCCGGGTCGCACTCATGCCAACGTCCTCAATTTTCAGTAAAGTTTTCTAACCACAAAACGCCTGCCGAGGGGTGCCCGTTAGCGTATCGGCCGCCCCCGTCCGCAGCGGTCGGACGACCCGGCAGGGAAAGGGGATACTCGTGGGTCTGGATCCAGGACTGCGCCGGCTCGCGCTGGGCACGCTGCTGGCCGCGTACCCGGGACCGGTCCCGCCGGACTGGGCGGTCGACCTGCTCGCCGACGGGCTCGCCGGGCACACCCTGTTCGGCACCAACATCCACGACCCGGCCCAGGTGGCGGCGTCCACCGCGGCGCTGCGCGCCGGCCGCTCCGACGTGATCCTCGCGATCGACGAGGAGGGCGGCGACGTCACCCGGCTGGCGCACGCCACCGGCAGCCCGTACCCGGGCAACGCCGCGCTCGGGGCGGTGGACGACCCCGGCCTCACCCGGCAGGTGTACGCGGCGATCGGCGCGGAACTGGCCGCTCTGGGCATCACCGTCGACCTGGCACCCACTGTCGACGTGAACACCGCCGACGAGAACCCGGTGATCGGCACCCGCTCGTTCGGGGCGGACCCGGAACGGGTGGCGGTCCACTCCGCCGCCGCCGTCGCCGGTCTCCAGTCGACGGGCGTGTCCGCCTGCGCCAAGCACTTCCCCGGGCACGGCGCCACGGTCGCCGACTCGCACCACGAACTGCCCACAGTCGACGTGCCGCCGTCGGTCCTTCGGCAACGCGACCTGCCGCCGTTCGCCGCCGTGGTCGACGCGGGCGTCCGCGCGGTGATGACAGCGCACATCCGGGTGCCGGCGCTGACCGGCGACGGCCCGGCCACGTTCAGCCGCGCGGTCCTGCACGACCTGCTGCGCGTCGAGTACGGCTTCACCGGCGCCGTCATCACCGACGCGCTGGAGATGAAGGGCGCGGTGCTCGCCGCCGGCGGGGTCGGTCCGGGCGCGGTCCGGGCCCTGGCCGCCGGCGCGGATCTGCTCTGCGTCGGCGCCCGGGTGGACGCCGAACTGGTCGAGTCGGTCGCCGCCGAGATCGTCGCGGCGATCGGCGACGGCCGGCTGGCGCGTGAGCGGGTCGAGGAGGCCGCCGGCCGGACCGCGGCGCTCGCCGCCGCCACCGGCCCCGCCGCCGCCCGGCCGCCCGCCGTCGCGGGCCTCGGCTACGCCGCCGCGCTGCGGGCGGTACGGGTCGAGGGCGACCTCACCCGCGCCACCGCGCCGCTCGTGGTGCAGGTGCACGCCACCTCCACCATCGCCGAGGGCCGGGTGCCGTGGGGGCTCGGCCCGCACCTGGCCGCCGGGGTCGAGCAGGCCCGCGCGGTGGCGGGCGAGACCGACCCGGAGCAGGTCCGGCGGCTCGCCGGTGACCGGCCGATCGTGCTCGTCGGACGACACCTGCACCGCCTGCCCGGCGCGCGCGAGCTGGTCGAGGCGCTGGCCGCCACGCATCAGGTGACGGTGGTCGAGATGGGCTGGCCTGGTGCGTGGCGGCCGGCGGGCGCGCGCGCCTTCGTCGCCACCCACGGCGCCAGCCACGCCAACGGCCGGGCCGCCGCCGAGGTGCTCCGCCTGACGGCCTGACCCACTCCCCACTCCCGGCCCGCTGTTTCCCGAACGGCGGGCCGCACTATTGAACGCATTCAAAATATGTCGTACGCTCAGGCCCTGAATTTGAACACGTTCAAGAGGGGCGACGGGGGATGGACGCGAAGGTCTGGATGTACCTGGCTTACCTGACGGTGAGCATCGGTCTGACCATCTGGGTGGCGCGGGCGCTGTCCCGCAACGGGTTGGTGTTCCTGCAGGACGTGTTCGCCGACAGCCGGCTGGCCGAGGCGGTGAACAGCCTGCTGGTGGTCGGGTTCTACCTGCTCAACCTCGGCTACGTCACGGTGGCCATGAAGGAGTCCGACCCGGTCGGCGACACCAGCCAGGCGCTGGAGCAGCTCTCCATGAAGGTGGGGCTGGTCCTGCTGGTGCTGGGTGCGCTGCACTTCTTCAACGTCTTCGCACTCGGCCGATACCGGCGCGGCCGCCTGCGCCAGCAGGCCACCCACCCGCCGCTGCCGCCGGTCAGAATGCTCCCGCCGCAGGGCGGACCGGTACCGGCGGGGCCGAACCCGCCGGCCCGGTGACGTCCGCCGCGGGCGGGCACCAGCAGGATCCCACCGGGCACGGGGCCGGTGGGATCCGCTGGTTCACCGTCCTGTACGACGCGGGCTGCCCGATGTGCCGGGCCGCCAAGCGGTGGCTCGCCTCGCGTGCCCAGCTCGTACCGCTGGAGTTCGTGCCGGCCGGGTCCGCCGAGGCCCGGCGGCGCTTTCCCGGGCTGGACCACGACGCCACGTTGCGCGATCTGACGGTGGTGGCCGACACCGGCGCGGTCTACCGCGGCGACGGCGCCTGGTTCGCCTGCCTCTGGGCGCTCGCCGAACATCGCGGCACGGCCGAGCGGCTGGCCCGCCCGCACCTGCTGCCGCTGGCCCGGCGGGTGGTGGCGACCGCCTCCGCGGTCCGCGAGCGGATCCGGGAACCGGGATACGGTGACGACGATGACCGAGCAGAGTGTGCCGACGACCGCTGCGAGCGGGTCGACGGCCCGGGGTGAGCAGACCCGCCAGCTGATCCTGGACACCGCGATGCGGCTGTTCCGCGAGCGCGGATACGCGCGCACCACGATGCGCGCGGTCGCCCAGGAGGCGGGCGTGGCGGTGGGCAACGCCTACTACTACTTCGACTCCAAGGAGCACCTGGTCCAGGAGTTCTACGCGGGCACCCAGCGCGAGCACCGGGCGGCGGCCGACACGGTGCTCGCCCGGGAACGGGACTTCGGCCCGCGACTGGCCGGGGTGCTGCACGCGGGCATCGACGTGCTGAGCCCGTACCACGCGTTCGCTGGCGCCTTCTTCAAGACGGCGGCCGAGCCGACCTCCCCGCTCAGCCCGTTCTCCGCCGAGTCGTCGGCCCCCCGGGACATGTCGATAGCGCTGTTCCGTGAGGCGCTGACCGGTTCCACCGCCAAGCTCGACGCCGAGCTGCGTGAGGCCCTGCCCGAGCTGCTCTGGCTCGGCTACATGGGGGTGGTGCTCTACTGGGTGCACGACCGCTCGGACGGGCAGGTGAAGACCCGGCAGCTCATCGACGGCGTGGTGCCGCTCGTGGACCGGCTGGTGGCGCTGTCGCGGCTGCGCGTGCTGCGCCCGGTCACCCGCCAGACCCTCGCCCTGATAAGCACGCTGCGTCACTGACCCGACTGACCCAGTGACTGACGATCCCGCAGGTGAGAGTCCATTACCGGACAGCGACGCACCCCTTGTTCACCACCGGCTCTAGCACATAGCGTTACCGATGCCGGGGCCTGGGAGGAAAGCTGCGGACCGTGGATCCGGCCCGGGATCCACGGTCCGCGCCGGACCGGTCAGCGGGAATCCGCCGGCTCGGCGGCAGCACCGGCTCAACGGGGGAAGACGCCGAACGCGGTGAAGCCCCGATCCGGGAATCCGGCCGCCTCGGCCACCCGCGCGGACGCGGCGTTTCCCGGGTCGTGCAGATAGGTGGGGATCGCCCCCTCGTCCAGCACCCGGCGCGCGGCCTGCGCGACCAGCCGCCGGGCCAGGCCGCGCCCGCGCGCCGCCGGCACCGTGCCCACCGCCAGCTCGTGCCCGTACGCGTCGTGCCGCTTGATCCCCACGC
Source organism: Micromonospora sp. NPDC049203 (assembly GCF_043197215.1). Taxonomy (NCBI): domain Bacteria; kingdom Bacillati; phylum Actinomycetota; class Actinomycetes; order Micromonosporales; family Micromonosporaceae; genus Micromonospora; species Micromonospora sp. NPDC049203. The sequence goes on from NZ_JBICSV010000001.1 coordinate 580,653, forward strand.
CGGCCCGGTACGCGCCGTCAGCGCCCCGGACCACGAGCACCTCCCGGTCGAACAGCCGCAGCCACGGCGGCAGTCCGGGCAGCGTGGGCGGCACCCACTCGCCCACCTCGGGCAGCGGCGCCGGGTCGGTGCACCAGCGCAGGACCGAGGTGTGCGCGATGAACTCGGGTGTGCCGACCGCGCCCGGCAGAGCGGGCAGCCACTCCCCGATCGGCCGGTCACGCACCAGCGCCCGTACCGCCTCCACCCGGTCCGCGGCGACCGAGAGGACGGTGCTGCCGTCCGCCGTCACCGCGACGGCTGGGCGCAGCCGCCCGTCCCAGGCCGGACGGGCGCGGCGGTAGGACCGGACGACGTGCAGCCCGGGGCCCGCCGGCCACTGTCCCAACCAGGTCGCCAGATGAAGGAAGACCCGCCGGTCGAGCATAGTGATCATGGTACGCCGTGCCGCCGCGCCCGTGCCCGCGGAATCGGCCGATCGCACCGGGGTTGAGACGCGCGGCCGATGGGTAGAGGGTCGGCACGCCAGCGACGGGTGCCGATTCCCGCTTCCGCCACCGGCCGCAGGATTCCGGCGCTTCGCGGAACCGAAGGCATCGACCCTGCGTCACATCCATTTCCATACATGTACAAGTTTCTCTGGGACGGTAGTGGTCATGCCTCACGAACCGAATGACCGATTCCAGCAGGACGCGGAGCGCGGCTGGCGGGTTGCGGCGGACGCCGGACGATTCCCGGCGCAGCCGGCGTACCGTGAGCGCCGCGACCGGGCCACCTCCTGGGCCGAGGTGAACGCCCAGCCGGCCGCCGCCTCGCGGCAAGGCCTGACCCCGCTCTGAAAGGGCGGGCGACGACACACCGGCCCGGGCGGCGTACCGGCCTTCGCACACCTGTGCGGTAGCGTCTTGTGGTCCGATTTCCGGCCTACGACAGGAGAAGCTCCGCGCATGGGCAAGAAGACGATCCACGTCTCCGACTTCACCGGCCGGGTGCTGAGCCCCGACGACGAGGTGGTCAAGGTCGTCGTCCTGGAGCATCCGGATCTGGTCGCCGGCCCCGTGCAGCTCGACGCCACCCCGGTCGAGGTGGAGAGCATCGACGACGCGGCGCTCGACGTCGCGGTGGTGGAGATCCACGACCGGCACGGCCACGGCGAGCCGCGTCGCGTGGTGCTGACCGCGAGCGAGTTCGACGCGATGGCGACCGACGTGCCGATGGCGCGACTGCTGCGTACCGCCGAGCGGGTCAAGCCGCCGAAGGCCCGCCGTACCACCGAGAAGATCGACTACGGCACGATCGAGCACGCCGGGCGCCCGCATCGCGGCCGGGTCACCGAGGAGGAGGCCCGGCTGGTCCGGGAACACCTCGACGAGGTGAACAAGCGCCTGGCCGACGCCGGCATCCGCCAGGTCGACCCCGCCGACCCGGAGCACGCCGCCCGGTACGGCTTCCCCACCGCCGCCTGACACCCCGCCTCCCGGGCACGCGCCCTCGTGACGCGTGCCCGGCGCGGGGTCAGGCCCCTTTCCGGGTGATCTCGGCCAGCGCCGCCTCGAACGCCGATTCCAGCGCGGGCTTCTCCAGGCCGAGCCCGCGCAGCACCCCGTCGTCGCCCTCCTCCTCCAGCAGGGCGAGCAGGATGTGCTCCGTACCGATGTAGTTGTGGCCCATCCGCAGCGCCTCCCGGTACGTCAGCTCCAGCGCCTTCTTGGCACGCGCGTCGTAGGGGATGACGTCCGGAACCCGATCGGCCTTCGCCGGCAGCGCCGCGGTGACGGCCTCCCGCAGCCGTTCCAGGGGTACGCCCCGGGCCACGATCGTCGCGGCGGCCAGCCCTTCCGGCTCGGCGAGCAGCCCGAGCGCGAGGTGTCCCGGGGCGACCTCGGCGTTGCCCGCCGCCCGCGCCTCCTCCTGCGAGGCCAGCACCACGTTGCGGGCGCGTGGGGTGAACCGGCCGAACCCGGAGTTCGGGTCGAGCGTGGCGGCGGTCTCCGCCTTGGCGGCGGAACGCTTCTGGGCGGCCTGCTTGGTCACGCCCATGCTGCGGCCGATCTCCGTCCACGAGGCGCCGGAGCGGCGGGCCTGGTCGACGAAGTGCCCGATGAGGTGGTCGGCGACGTCGCCCAGGTGGTCGGCGACGAGGACCGCGTCAGCCAGCTGGTCGAGCGCGTCGGTGTGTGCCTTCTTGATGCCGTCGATGAGGTCGTCGAGGCGTACCGGATGGGTCATCTTGTGCGGTTCGGTCTCCTCCATGCGTCAACCATAGGTTGACGATGTGTGGCGGTCAACCCTCGGTTGACGATGCGATCGAGGTTCCACCCCTGCGGGTCAGCCGCGCACCCACCGCTGGTTGCTGCCGCCGTTGCAGGTCCAGATCTGCACCGCGGTGCCGTTTGTGGTGCCCTGCCCGTTGACGTCCAGGCAGAGACCCGAGCCGACCCCGACGATGGTGCCGTCGGCGTTGAGCCGCCACTGCTGGTTGCTGCCGCCGGTGCAGGTCATGATCCGCGCACGGCTGCCGGACGCGGCGCCCGGGACGTCGAGGCACTTGTTGCCGTACACGGTGAGCTGGTTGCTCGTGCCGACCGTCCACTGCTGGTTGGGCCCACCGTTGCAGTCCCAGATCTGCACGACCGCGCCGTCGGCCTGGCTGGCGCCGTTGACGTCGAGGCAGCGGTTGGCGCTCGCGCTGCGCACCTCTCCGGTCGGGCCGCTGGAACCGTCGCCCGGCGTGATCGCGAGGTTGTCGAACTGGGCGGTGACGCCCTGGCCGGTGCCGTACCCGATCTGGCCGGCCACCCAGGCGGAGTCCGACACGGTGCCGACGGTGGTGCCGTCGATCGCCGCGGTGAGGGTGCTGCCGTTGAGCTTCAACGAGAGGTTGTGCCAGCGTCCGGTACCCAGCGTCGCGGTGTTGCCGCTGGCCAGGGTGCGCCAGTTGCCGCTGGTGTTGTTGCTCCGGATCGACCAGGCCCCGCCGTCGGTGACCCGGAAGTAGTAGCCGTTGAGGTTCTGCGGGCCCTGGTGGTTGTAGGTGTTGCCGCGGCCGATGAGCTGGGCGTAGCCGGGCTTCTCCAGCAGCACGTCCGAGGAGACCGTGTAGTTGCGCCAGGTCAGATCGCCCAGCAGGGCGTACGGTTCGGCCTGGCCGGACGTCCAGTAGATCGGCGCCTGCTCGGACATCTGGCGGACGCACTGTCCGGTCCGGCCGCCACCGCAGCCGACGATCTCGAACGAGCCCTGCTGGTCCATCAGGTACCGGGCCTCGCGCCCGGTGGCGTAGCTGTCGAAGTTGTCGCGGTACGGCAGATCCAGGGTGCCCTGGACCGGGCTGACAGCCGTGCCCTTGCCCTGCCCACTCGTGGTGGTGATGCTGTAGACGTAGCCGGGCTGGACGGTGAGCGAGAAGCGCCCGCCGTTCGGTGTGATGTCGGCGCCCCGGACGAAGTGGTCGGCGCTGTTGTTGGACCTGAGGTTCGTCGCCCACACGCGCACGGTGCCGGCGGAGAGCCCGCCGGTGACGGTGACGTCGAGCTGCTGGGACGAGCCGGCGTCCTGCGTCTCGATGACCGTGCTCCAGTCACTGTTGTTTGTGGACTTCAGCGAGACATAGCTGCCGTTGCCGCGGTTGCCCCCGAGGTAGCCGCTGGACGAGTCGAGATAGCGCCAGCCCGGCGCCGTGAACTGGGTGGTGTGCGCCATCACCCAGGTGCTCTTGCCGATCGAGTAGGCGCCGGACCACGGCTGCTGCGCCACCGCCACACCGGTGGTCGCCCACGGGATGTTGGGGGTGATGGCGGCGATCACCGGCCAGTTGATGTACCCGGTCATCCTGCCGTCGAGGTAGCCGCGGTTGATGCCCCGGGCGAGGGCCGGCGCGCCGGCGTTGTAGTCGTCGGAGCCGTTCTCACTGGCCCACAGCTGCTTGCCGGTGGAGATCGCATTGGCGGAGCTGGGGCAGCTGGTCTGGGCGCTGCGGTAGCCGCAGACGTAGTGGCTGCCGAAGACCTGCACCGCGTTGGCGAACGCCGGGTCCCGCAGCGAGTCGTCGGCGGCGCCCCACCCGAAGTCGTCCGAGGCGACGATCTTCACGTTGCCGTAGCCGCGGGAGTCGAGCGTGGAGCGCAGGTTCTTGTACCAGGTGGTGTTGTAGCCCTTCTCGTTCCACCCGCCGAGGTAGTTGATGGTCAGCCCGTGCGTCGCCGCGCAGTCCAGCCACCCGACGAGGTAGTTGATCGAGTCGGTGGACCAGAAGTTGCCGTTGCCGATCCAGCCGGGCGCTCCCCAGGCCAGACCGACCAGGGCGATGGCGGGGTTCCGCGCCCGCGCCTGCTCCATCAGCCACCACTCGTAGCCCCGGTTGCAGTTCACGCCGCCCCGGGTGTGCTCGTGGCTGGGCTCGGCGCCGGAGGTGGAGTTGGTGTCGCCGCCGATCTCCACCTTCATCAGCTGCATCGCGGCGCCGTAACCCGGCTTGAACAGGTAGTCGAGGATGTCGCTGCGCTGCGGCTCCGGGTAGTCGATCAGGAGTCTGCTGTTTCCGCCGCCGCCGCTGACCGCACCGACCCCGTCGAGCGCGCGCCCGCCGGAGGCGCCGTTGACGGTGAGGGCGGTCGCCGCCCGGGCCGGCGCGGCGGGGACGGTCAGCGCGAGCGCCGTCACCATCGCGGCCACCGCCGCCGACGCCATCCGTCGCCACGCCACATGTCCTCGGCTCATCCTGCTGGACACCGACCCACCTCCAGATAGACACGCGTCTATCGAACGTTCTGCATGTTAGCGTTCACATCACGGGTTGGTCAACGCCTCGCCGCCCCGGCCCCCACCCCACCGAACGACGCTCGCGAAAACGGGTAGGGTCGGTCGGGGTGAGCACCCATTCGACGCTGCTGTTCGTGCTCGCCGCCGTCGCGATCGTCATCGCCGTGCGGTGGATCGCGGCCCGCACCGGCCTGCCGGCGGCGGCGCTCCTGCCGCTCATCGGCATCGCGTACGCGCTGCTCCCCGGCCCCAACGTCGGCCTCGATCCCGAGCTGGTGCTCATGGTCGTGCTGCCACCGTTGCTCTACAGCGCCGCGCTGGACTCCTCCCTGCTCGACATCCGCCGCAACCTGCGGATCGTGGTCAGCCTCTCGGTGGTGCTGGTGCTGCTCACCGGACTGCTCGTGGGCGTCGGGTTCCACCTGTTCGTGGCCGGCGCGACGCTGGCGGCCGGCATCGCCGTCGGCGCCGCGGTCGCCCCGCCCGACCCGGTCGCCGCCCTGGCTGTCGGCCGGCGGGTCAACCTGCCGCCGAAGATGGTCACGATCATCCAGGGCGAAGGGCTGCTGAACGACGCCACCGCGCTGACCATGCTCAGCGTCGCTGTCGCCGCCGCGGTGGGCGGCGAGTTCTCGTTCCACGCCGCGGTCGGGCAGTTCGTGCTGGCGGCGGCGGGCGGGATCGCGGTGGGCGTGGTCGTCGCCCGGGCGAAGCGGCTGCTCCGCCCGCTCACCGCGGACCCGCTGCTGTCGAACGCGATCTCGCTCGCGACACCGTTCGTGGCCTACCTGCTGGGCGAGGCGCTGCACGTCTCCGGCGTGCTGGCCGTGGTGGTCGCCGGCCTGATCGTCGGCCACCAGACACCGCAGTTCGGGTCCGGCGCCGCCCGTCTCCAGACCAACGCCGTGTGGCGGCTCGTCGACTTCCTCCTCGAAGGCTTCGTCTTCCTGCTGATCGGCCAGCAGCTCCCCGCCGTCGTGCGGGGCCTGCGCCAGTACGAGACGTCGACCATCATCATCGCGGTCGCCGTGTCGGTCGGCGTGGTGCTGCTCCTGCGCCCGGCCTGGCTGGTGCTGACCCAGTGGCTCCCCCGTTCGCTGCACACCCGGCTCGGTGGCGTCTCCGAACAGGACGACACCGACGAGCCGGACGCGGCACGGCGGCACGGCGGCGTCGACCGCGACGCCCGCGGGCTGACCGCCCGTGAGGTGGTGGCGCTGAGCTGGTCCGGTACGCGCGGCGTGATCAGCCTCGCCGCGATCTTCACGCTGCCGCTGACCACCCGCGACGGAGACCCCTTCCCGGACCGTGACCTGCTGCTGTTCTGCACCTTCGTGGTGGTCCTGGTGACGCTGGTCGGGCAGGGTCTGACCTTCGCGCCGCTCGTGCGGATGCTCGGCCTGCGCGCCAACGAGGCCGACCAGGCCCGGGTACGCAACGAGGCCCGCTCGGCCGCTGTGGAGGCCGCGCTGGCCCGCCTCGACACCGTCGCCACCGAGGAACCGGACAGCCGGGTCGCCGTCGACACCACGCGCGCCCAGTTGGAGACCCGGCTGGCCCGCTACCGGGGGCGGCTCGACCTGATCGAGCAGAGCGGATCGTCGGAGCTGCCCACCTCACCGGAGTACGAGACGGCGCTGCGGGTCCGCCGGACCGTCCTCGAAGCGCAGCGCGAGGAGTTGCTGCGGTGGCGCGACTCCGGCCGGCTGCCGGACGAGGAACTGCGCGTGCTGGAACGCGAACTCGACCACGAGGAGCTGCTGCTGCCGAAGCGGGCGCCGAGCTGAATCCTGTGCCCGGCGCCCGCCGGCCGCCTCACAGCTGGCGCAGGATCACCGGATCCTTGATCTTCTTGTCGGCGGCCAGCAGCAACGCCTTGCTGATGATCTCGGTGAGCCGGCTGTCACCCTCGAACGGCAGGAACATCTCCGGCTCCTTCACCTTCGCCGAGTCCGGGATGACGCACAGATACCGCTCGTCCGGGGCGATCAGGATGTTGCCCGAGCCGCAGTGGATGCGATACGTGTGCAGGTCGCCGCGTACCTCGAGGAACCTGTCGGTGACAGTGCAGCGGCCGGCGATCGCCAGCCGGGGGATCAGCTCCGCCAGCACGTCCCGGCGCGTCCGGCCGGTCGGGGCCAGCTCGCCGAAGCTGCTCTGCGCCCAGTAGTCGCGATGCCGGCCCGCCCGGCCGCCGTCGTACCAGTCCGGGTCGGATCCGACCCCGGCGGCGGCCACGAACAGGTCGACGTCGCGCATCACCTCGCTCAGCACGACCGGCGGAACCTCCACCAGCGGAACCGGCAGGCGCTCTCCCCTGATGAAGAACAGCTGGTCGGTCCCCATCGTGTCGAAGACGAGGTCGTCGTCCCGGTGCTCGATCCCGGCGACACCCAGTTCGGCGCGCAGCCCCCAGTCCGGGAGTGCCAGCCGGGGCAGGTTGTACGAGGCCCCGTCGTTACGGTGCTGCACGTACGACCAGCCGCGCCGGGACAGCAGCGCGTTGAGCCGGTGCTGACGCACGATGTGCGCGGCGAACCGGTTGGAGTACGTGCCGGTGGCCCGCTCCGCGTCGGTGAGCAGGTACTGCTCCCGGTGCGCCTGCTTGAACGGCTGGGTGATCCCGTGCCGGGTGAGGAAGTCGCGCCACGGCCCCACCGCGTCGGGGTCGAGCACCGGATGCCACAACCGGACCGTAGCGTCGTCGGCCGGCTCGAACACGGTGTCGTCCACTGTTCGCAGCGCCGCACCGGCCCAGCAGCAGGCGACGCCGTCGACGGTCCAGACGAGCCGCCGGGCCAGGGTACGGGCCAGCGGATGGTCCAGGAACCGTTCGCGCCACTGCTCGACGGTCCACGAACGGTCCCGCCGCAGCAGCCCTTCCAGCCGGTCGCGGGTGGCGACGAGCGTCGCGGCGACGTCGGCGACAGTCGCCTTCAGCTCCTTCACCTCGTCGCCGTGGTCCCTGCGCACCTGCGCCGGTGGCGTCTTGACCACCTTGGCGTCGGCGTTGCGCCACACCACTACGGCGTCGACACCGCGCACCTCCAGCTCGTACGAGCAGTCGCCCAGCTTGTCCGCCAGCGGCAGCCCGAAGCCGGGCAGGGCCATCTCCTCGACGTCCTCCCGGCTGATGCCGCGCGCCTCGGCGTGCCGGGCCAGCCCCTTCTCCACCAGGCGCAGGGTGCTCTTGTAGGTCAGCCGCGAGGACAACCGGGCCAGCTGGGCGAGGGCGGCCGGGTGATCGGTGTCGACGAGCGCCGCGACCGCTACGTTCGCCAGTTTCGGGCTCGCCGGGCCGTGGCCGGAGATCTTGCGGGCGGCCCGTTCCGCGATCTGGCCGAGGCTGCGCAGGGTCACTTCGGACGGCGGGCACATCGCCCGCGTCCAGATCAGGCCCCACAGCAGCCCGACGTTGTAGCGGTCGATCATCCGTGGTGGCATGTCCTTGATGTGGCCGGGGCAGCATGTGGTCATGCGCAGCGGCAGGCTGCGCGCCTGCCCGACGAGCGGGAGCCAGTCGTCGAGCCGGGCGGTGAACTCGTCCACGCCCACCGCGTCGAGCAGCGACCGGGCCTGCTTGCGCCAACCGGCCGTCGGCTTCGCCTTGTCCACCTCGACCGGGCAGTGCACCAGCAGCGCCTCCCACGCGGACCGGCGATCCGCCGGCATCGCCTCGATGTCCGCGACGGCGCGGTCGGCCCACTGCTCACCGACGTTGGGGATCGGCCACATCCGGTCGGCCTCGTCGCTGATGTCGCTCAGCGAACGTTCGAGCCGGGTCCGACGCCAGGCCGCCAGCGCCGCCGGATGCGTACGCCCGGCCGCCTCTGTCGCCTTGATGGACTCCCAGGTGAAGCCCTGGAGCTGCGAGCTCCAGTAACCGAATCCCAGCCAGGCCTGACCACCGAGCCGATCGAGCCAGACGGCGCCGTCGAGCCCGCCACCGGAGCGCGCGGCACGGATCAGCTTGCCCCGGCCGTCGCTCTTCTCCCCCGGCACCGTGAGCGCGTCGAACACCACCTGCCGCACCGGCACCGGTTGTGCGGCCAGGAGTTCTGTCGTCCGGCGCCACGCCTCGCCCCGGGCCCGGTCCAACGGCTTCTCGTGCTGGTACGGCAGGTCCGGCAGACTGTCGATCAGGGCGGAGGCGGCAGCGACCCGCCTGTCGTGATCCGCGTCGTCGCCGGTCAGGTCGGCCACGGCGGCGGCGACCGACTCGACCTTCCGGGTGGCCTCCGGCAGCAGCTCGACCAACGGCGCAGCGAGATCGTAGGGCCCGTGCGGATCTTCGAGCGCAGCGAGCAGCGACGGAGCCGTCCCCGCCGGCGCCCAGCCGCACACCGCCACCACCCGGTCGACGAATTGCTGCTTGCCGGTCTCGTTGAGGTTCTCGGCGCTCGGGCCCCACCACTTCTTGGCGGTGGCGGCCACATCGTGCAGGGCCGACTCGGGGTCGTACGTCGTCATTCAGCCACCCACCAGCGGGACGAGTTTGAGGAAGGTGACCCGGGATCCGGCGTGCAGGCGGATCTTCTCGTCAAGGGCGGTGACCTGACGGTCGTCGACGAGCACCACGAAGGCGTTGCGGCTGAACGCGTCGAGCGTCGTCCGGGTGCGCTCCTCCGGGTCGGCGTCCACGCCGGACTCGGCGATCTCCAGGAAGACGCGTCTCCGGATCAGCTCGTCGAGCCGCAGCTCCTCCTCGAAGACCTCGATGGTCCACGCCGGTCCACTCGGCGCTCCGACGACCTCGTCGGTGACTGTGATCAATGGCATGGCGGAGAAGATAGCGCTCTCCTCCGACACCGCACGCATTTTGTGTGACCTGACCGCGTACCGGACAGTCTCCACCTTGTACGAGATCGTTTCCGTGAGGCAGGTGGTGAGCGTGTCCTATTCCGCGTACCCGAGCAGGGCCGGCATGTCGGCGGTGGTCGACGCGGCTCGACGCGGCGACCGGGCGGCGATGGACGAGCTGGTCTCGCACTGTCTGCCGCTCGTCTACAACATCGTGGGCCGGGCCCTGAACCGGTCGGCCGACGTCGACGACGTGGTGCAGAACACGATGCTGAACGTCGTCCGCGGTCTGCCGGGCGTACGCGAGCCGCAGGTTTTCCGCTCGTGGCTGGTGGCCGTCACCATGAACGAGATCCGCACCCACGCGCAGCGCCGCCCCACCACGCCCGCGCCGCCGGAGGACATCGACAACGTGATCGACCCGCGCTCGGACTTCGAGGACCTGACGCTGACCCAGCTCCGCCTCTCCGACCAGCGCCGGGAGGTCGTGCTGGCCACGCGCTGGCTGGACGACGACCACCGCCGCCTGCTGTCGCTGTGGTGGCTGGTCGAGGCCGGTCACCTCACCCGCGCCGACCTGATCGACGCGCTCAACCTGGCCCCTCATCACGTGACCGTCCGGGTGTCCCGGATGAAGGCGCAGTTGGACACCGCGCGGCTCGTGGTGCGGGCCCTCACCGCCCGGCCCGGCTGCGCCGGCCTGGCCGACACGGCCGCCGGCTGGGACCGCCGGCCGGAGCCGGTGTGGCGCAAGCGGTTCGCCCGCCACATCCGGGACTGCCCGCACTGCCCGGACGCCGCCTCGGACCTGGTTCCGGCCGAGCGACTGCTGGCCGGCCTGGCGCTCACCCCTCCCCCGGCCGCGCTCGCCTCGGACGTCAGCCACACCGTGCAGGCGGTCGCCGCCCGGTCCCAGGCCTCCCCGCCCGGCGGGCACGTCGTTAGCGCCGGAGCGAGGTCGGCGCTCCCGGTGTCCAAGACCATGGTCGGCGTCGTGGCCGCCGTCGCCGTGCTCGGCGGGGGCGGGCTCGTCCTCGCCAACTATCCGGACGAGCCGAACCGGCAGCCGGCGAGCGCGGCAGCCGCGCAGCCCTCGGCCGCGACCGCCACACCGGCGCTCACGCCCTCCCCGACCGCGGTGAAGCCGTCCTCGACGGCGGTGGAGCCGTCCCCGACCACCGCGCGGCCGAGCCCCGCCAGGTCGGTGAAACCGTCCAGGTCGCCGAAGCCGACCCTGTCGCCGTCCAAGGCCGCCGGCACGTCGACGGGGGTGTCCGCCGCGGAACGGCGACTGCTGGTGCTGCTCAACGAGCGGCGTCGCGCGCTCGGCCTGACCGAGGTCAAGCTGGGCGCGGCGCAGCACCGCGACGCGGAGGCATGCGTACGGCAGAACCTGAACGCGGGCAGCGGGTTGACGCACTGCGGGCACGAGGTGCTGTTCGCGTCCTCCGGCACCGCCACACCGGAGCAGATGATCGAGGCGTGGTTCAACAGTCCGGGCCACAAGACGGCGCTGACGTACGCGAGCTCCCGCTTCGCCGGCCCGGCCATCGTCTCCAACGGCAGCCGCCAGATCGCCGCCATCAACATCGACTACTGAGGGCCGCCGGAACCGGAGGCGTCAGAGCACGGCGAGCCGGTCGACAAGGAGCTCGATCCTGCGCTCGGTGTCCTCCGGCGGCAGTCGCCGCGCCCGGGTCAGGGTGGCCAGCCCGTGCAGGGCAGCCCAGAACACCTCGGTGAACAGCCCGGGGTGGACGCCCTCCCCGGCGACCTCGCCGAGGCTCTCGGACAGGGCGGCGAAGGCGTCCTTCAGCGGCTCCGGTGTGTCCGCCTCCGCGAATGCCAGGCCGCCGTCGAGCTGGAACATGGCGTCGTAGACCGCCGGGCTGCGCGCGGCGAAGTCGAGGTAGGCGCGAGCGAGCGCGGCCACCCTGGCGCGCGGGCCGTCCGCGGCGGAGGCCGCCGCCCGCAGTGCCGCCGCCATCTCGGCGGCGCCGTCGAGGGCGACCGCCCCGATGATCTCGCGCTTGCCGCGGAAGTGGCTGTAGAGGACCGGCTGGCTGTATTCGATGCGCTCGGCGAGCCGGCGGGTGGTGACGGCGTCCCAGCCCTGCCGCTCGGCCAGTTCGCGGGCGGTCGCCACGATGAGACGCTCCCGCTCCGCCCGCTCCCGTTCCTTACGTCGCTGTACGGACACGATCCGATTCTAGCACCGCTAGGAAGGAGAGCATCGACAGTGCTAGCGTCGACTCAATATCTAGCGTCACTAGATTCCAGGGAGCCAGTCATGCTCAGCGCACTCCAGGTGCTCACCCTCGTGGTCGTCGGCGTCATGGTGGGAGTGGAGTTCGCCGTCGCCTTCGTCCTCAACCGGATCCTCAACGCCCTCCCCGGCGACGGCGGCCAACTCGGTCGCGCGCACGGCGGCCGGATGCTCGGGGCCGTGATGCCGTTCTGGTACATCGCCGCACTCGTCCTCGTGGCGATCTGGGCGGCCGCCGGGTGGGGCCACCACGGGAACGGCCGTGCCGTCACGGCCGGCGTGCTGCTGATCGTCAGCGTGCTCATGTCGGCCCTGCTGCTCGTGCCGATCAACAACCGGGGAAAGACGTGGACACCGGACAACCGGCCCGCCGACTGGAAGCAGCAGATGAACCGCTGGGACCGCCTGCACTACGTCCGGGTCGCGATCATCATCGCGGCCTTCGCCCTGCTGGCCGCCGCCCTTGTCTGACCCGAGCCGGAGATGGAGAAGGCCCCGACCCGGTGTGAACCGGGGCGGGGCCTTGCTCGTCCGTGCGCCGCCAGGGACTCGAACCCCGAACCCGCGGATTAAGAGTCCGCTGCTCTGCCAGTTGAGCTAGCGGCGCTCACCGACAACGGGACGGAACGTTAGCAGCCCGCGCGTCGAACCCGGCACGCAGGGGGTGGTCACGTTCCGGACGTCGCGGCGAGGGCTGCGAACCGTCACCCAGCGACCGCGAAGTGATTGACCATTGTCGAAGTCTGGCGGCATAATCTGACCCGGAGCCGGGCTGGCCACTGGGCGATCGACCGTGACAACCGACAGGACATCGCCGCCAGCGCACCGCCGAGACGATGCGGACCGGCGGCTGCCCCGACCCGACCTTCGCGTCGCCGGATGATGCTGGCGGCGGCCGCCACCCTCCTGACCGCGGTGGCCTCCGGGGTGGCCGTCACCGCCGCGCCCTCGATGGCCGCCGCGAGCACCGGGTACGTGGCGCTGACCCAGCACATCCCCAAGGAGCACAGATGCGACTCACGCGTACCCGGCTCCGGTCGGCCGCTGCGGTGCTCACCGCAGCCGCCGTCGCCGTGGCCGCCGCACTCACGTCCGCGGTCTCCGCGCAGGCCGCCGCCGGCTGCCGGGTCGCCTACACGGTGACCAGTCAGTGGCCGGGCGGCTTCAGCGCGAACGTGGACGTCACCAACCTCGGCGACCCGCTGACCGGCTGGCGGTTGACCTGGTCGTTCACCGCCGGGCAGGTGGTCGGGCAGGCATGGAACGGCACCGTGTCCCAGTCCGCCGGACGCGTCACCGTCACCAACGCCGCCTGGAACGGCGGCCTGGGCACCGGAGCCACCACTCAGTTCGGCTTCGGCGGCTCGTGGAACAACGCGTCGAACCCGGCGCCTACCGACTTCACGCTGAACGGCGTGCCGTGCACCGGTCGCCCGGCCCCCACCACGACCGCGCCGCCCACGACCGCGCCGCCCACCAGCCCGCCACCGACCAGCGCGCCGCCCACCAGCCCGCCGCCGGCCGGCGTGCTGGAGCAGACGCGCACGGTGGGACGGGTGCGGACGGTCGGCACCGGCGTCCAGTACACCTGGCCGGGCATCTATTTCGAGGGCCGGTTCCGTGGCACCGGCGTCGGGATCGTCCTCAACGACGCCCAGAACGACTACGCCGTGCAGGTCGACGGGGCGACCGTCGCCACGCTCGTGACCCCCGGACAGACCACCTACTGGGTCCGCAACCTCGCCGACGCCGAACACACCGTCCGGCTCGTCAAGCGCACCGAGAGCCCGTGGGCCGCAGGCGAGTTCGGTGGTCTCGTAGCCGCTCCCGGTGGCGCGATCCTGGCCCGGCCCGCCGCCCGCAGCCGCCAGATCGAGTTCATCGGCGATTCGTGGACGGCCGGCTACGGCAACATGTCGACGACCCGCGACTGCACCGGCAACGGTGGCGTCACACGCAACTCCAACGCCGACGTCACGTTCGGCGCCCTGACCGCGCAGAGCCTGAACGCCGACTACCAGCTCATCGCCTGGTCCGGCCTGGGCATGGTCCGCAACTACAACGGCCAGGGCACGGACACCTTCCGCACCTACTACGAGACGGACCTGCAGGCACTGTGGAACAGCACGGTGTGGCAGAACCCGGGCACCTGGAAACCGCAACTGGTAGTCGTCGGCCTCGGCATCAACGACTTCTCCACCGCGCTCAACGCCGGCGAACGGTGGACCACCGCCGAGCAACTCGCCGCCGACTTCCGGAACGCGTATCTGGGCTTCCTCGACAAGCTGCGGACCCGGTACGGCCCGGACACGTTCATCGTGCTCACCTACCCGGATCTCCCCGGCACCCTCCTCGCCGCCTCGGTCCAGCAGGTCGTCCGGACCCGCACGGAGGCGGGCGACACCCGCGTCCGCTCGCTCTACTACGACGACAACGCCCTGGGCCTGGACAAGCTCGGCTGCGACTGGCACCCGTCCCGGCGGGACGACCAGCTGCTCGCCGGGGCGCTCACCCGGTTCCTCGGTACCCTGCCCCTGACCTGGTGAGGCCGAACCGGCGGACGGCCGGCCTCCGCGGGGTCCGTCGGAGGCCGGTCGGAGCCGTATGCTGCCGGTGATGGATGTCTTCGGCACGGTGGCCGACCTGTACGAGCGTGTGCGCCCCGGGTATCCGCCGGAGATCGCCGAGTCGATCCTCGCCTACCACGGCGGCACACCGGCGTCGGTGGCCGAAGTCGGCGCGGGCACCGGGAAGGGCACCGAGGTGCTGGCCCGCCTCGGTGCGCCGCTGACCTGCGTGGAGCCCGATCCGCGGATGGCGGCCCGGCTCGCCGAACGATTCCCGGACGCCCGCATCGAGGCGACGACCTTCGAACGGTGGTCGCCGCCCGCCGGCGGCGTGGACGTGCTCGCCTGCGCGATGGCCTGGCACTGGCTGGACCCGGCCACCCGCAACGCGCATGCCCGGCGCGCGTTGGCGCCGGGCGGCACCCTCGCCGTCTTCGGGCACCGCTTCGACTACGCCGACGCCGCCCAGCAGGCCGCCGTACGGGCCGCGCTGCGATCCGTCGACCCTACCGTCCGGGAGCGGCCCGTCGACTGGTTCCACCGGGACGTCCTCGACAGCGGACGGTTCGACGACGTACGCCGGGAGGTGTTCCGCCGGGAGCTGCCGCTGGACAAGGAGCATTACCTGGCGCTGATGCGCACGTTCGGGCCGTACCTGTCGCGTACCCCGGAGCAACAGCGACGCGGTATCGCCGCGCTGGACCGGCTGGTGGACGAGTTCGGCGGCACCGTCGTGCTCGACCTGCGGACCACGCTGGTGCTCGGCCGGGCCGATGCTCGGTGACCGGTGGGGCGTGTCCGACGAGGAGACGCTGCGCCGCTACCCGTGCGACGACATCGTGCCCGCACCCACGTTGCGGGCGTGGCGCGGGGTGAGCGTGGACGCGTCACCGGCGGCCGTGTGGCAGTGGGTCGGCCAGGTCCGCCTCGCGCCCTACTCGTACGACTGGATCGACAACCTCGGCCGCCGCTCACCGCGACGGTTGGTGGGCCTTCCCGAGCCGGTGGTGGGCGAGCCGTTCACCACGGCGGGTGGGCGGCGGCGCGGCCGGGTCCTCGCGGTCGAACCGGGGCGGCACTTCACCGGCGAGATCATGGGCGCGGTGCTGTCGTACGTCCTGGTGCCGGAAACCGGGGGCGGCACCCGCCTGCTGCTCAAGGTCGTGATGCGGACGAACCCGGTGATCGCCCTCGGCGGATGCCTCGGTGACCTGGTGATGGCCCGCCGGCAGTTGCTGAACCTCAAGCGGCTCGCCGAGTCCCGGTGACGGGCTGGCGCGGTGAGGGACCGCATTCGCGGACGGACCGGGACGGGTTCGCCACCTGGACTGCGGCGATGGCCTTCGGTCGATGGGTTCTCCTGGCCCTGATGGCGCTCCTCGGTCCGCTGCTGTGGTGGAGCGGCGTGGCGCTCACCACGTCCGCCGCCTACGCCGCTCTCCCGTCCGGCGATGCGCGCCTGCCGGATCTCGTGGCCGCGTACCGCAGCAGCGCGATCGTAGTCATGATTGTCTTCGTCCTGCTGAACCTGGCGCTGGTGCTGATCGCCGTGCCCTCCGAACGGGAGGTGCGACAGGGCCAGGGCGGCACGATCGTCCGCGCGGTGGTGGGAACGGTGCTCGTCACCGCCCTGGTGTGGTTCGAGTACCGGTTCAGTCCGGCGGGCCACGACTGGAGCGGTGACCCCGACGCCCGGAGCGCGGTCCGGGATCACCTGCACCCCTGGCATCCGGCGGCCGGGGGCCTCTGGGTCGCGGTGCACTCTGCGGTGGCGGCCTCGATCGCCGTACGGGCCGGGCAGTACCGGCACCGCCGGCGGATCGTGGATGCCCTCAGGAGGAGGGTGCAGGCGCAGCGGGTGAACGCGGAACCACGCCCTTGACGGCGGCACGCTCGATCACGCCGGTCGTCGCTCGACCGGCGCGCTGCTCAGTACGCCGTCCGGCCGGACCTCCTGACGCAGGCGTGCCAGGTCGACGAACCGGTCACCGTCGGGCGGGACGGCGTCGAGCAGGCGCAGGACCACTGTGCAGTACTTGGCCATGGTGTTGCGGCCCGGCATGAAGATGGACAGCTCGTCGTGGGCTTCCAGCGTCCGCACGATCAGGTCGGCGGGCAGGGGCGGCAGCGTCTCCGGGGTGCCCTCCACCGCGACTTTGACCGTCCAGAACGGCCCGACACCGTCGAGCACGCGCCGGTCCTGGTCCGGCGTCTCCAGCGCCAGCGTCCGCCACGGCTCGCCCAGGCAGGTGACGCCGGCCTGCCGCACGGTGGTGACCAGTCCGGCCGCCGCCGACGCGATGACCTCCTCGGCCCGGTCCCACTCCTGCGTGTCCCGGCCCAGCGGCGTGCCGGGCACGAGCCGCGCCACCACAGTCACCGCCGGTACGTGCCGCGACCGCGGTTCGGGCTGCGCCTCGAAGACCGCGCGGGCGGCGGCTATCGCGTCGGCCTGCGCCTGGCGTTGCCGGGCGACCTCGTCGCTGTGCCGGTCGAGCAGCGCGAGGGCCTGGTCCGGTTCGTCGAGGGCCCGCCGGACGAGCTTGACGCTCATCCCGGTGTCCCGCAGCAGGGTGATCAGCATCGCGCGTTCCACCTGGTCGAAGGCGTACGAGCGGTGGCCGGTCCGGCCGTCGACCTCGGCGGGCACGAGCAGCCCTTCGGCGTGGTAAAAGCGCAGCGCCTGCGGCGACAGGTGGCACATCTGGCTGAACTCGCTGATCGACAACATGACCAAAGACTGCCCCCTGTGGTAACCGCAAGGGCAAGTGACATCGCCTAACGCCTGTCGTCGTCGCACCCGGCCTGGGGCAGCCCGGCAGCCGCCGCGACGGCCTCGACCGCCTGTTCCAGCCCGGTGCTCTCCGGGAGGACGAGCTCGCCGGGCCAGCCCAGGACGTCGTGCGCGGCGTACCAGCCGCTCATCTGCTCGGCGGTGAAGTCACCGGCCTGTGGGCGGGTCAGGTGCCGGCGCAGCGTCTCGGCCAGCGACACGTCGAGGTAGCAGAACAGCGATCGCCCCCGGTGGCCGTCCCGCAGCGAGGTCAGCACGTCGCGGTAGCGGCCGGTGTACAGGATGCCCTCCAGGACCACGTGGCAGCCGTGGTCGAGGGCGAACCGGGTGGTCTGCTCGATCAGCGCGGGCGCGACGCCGCCGGGCTTGTCCCGTTCGAGCAGGACGACGCGGCGCAGATAGTCCTGTTCGACGAGGGCGCAGCCCCGGCCGTGCCGGCGTCGTAGCTCGCGGGCGATGCTGCTCTTGCCCGAACCCGAGTTGCCCCTGATACAGACGAGGATCGTGTCCGGGCTGCCGGCGGGTGCAGCGCGCACTGTCCCTCCCTGGCCGCGAGTATCCCGAAGGCGCCACCCGGCCGCACCTCGGTGGAACGCCATGGGTGCTTCGCACCGGTCATCGCCGACGCTGTGCGCCCTCCTGGACGCGGGTCGAGCTCACCATGGGTATCAGCGAACAGGCGGCGCAGAAGGGGTTCTCATCAAACCGGTCTCATCGGGAGTCGTCCCAATCCCCGGTCCGCATGAAACGCCTCAGGCGTAGCGTGGGCTCGGTGAGGTCCCAGCGCTTTCCGGCGACCCACTCGTCGTCGTAGTAGGAGCGACGGTACGGCTCGGCACCATCGGCGGCCACGATGACCACCGCCCCCGACTCGCCCGCCTGACTCATACGGTTCGCCAGGTGACAGGCGCCCCAGAGGCAGGCGCCGGTGGACGGCCCGGCCGCCACGCCGCCGGCCGTGGCGAGGACTCGCATGGCGGCCACGCTTGACGCGTCCGGCACCGGAATGACCAGGTCGACGACGTCGGGATTGAAGGCCGGCTCCAACCTCGGCCGCCCGATCCCCTCGATGCGCGACGGCATTCCGGTCGCGTAGTCCCGGCACTCGGTGGCCCAGCCGGGAAAATACGCCGAGTTCTCCGCGTCGACGACCGCCAGCCGGGTGGCGTGCCCGTGCCGGCGCAGGTAGCGGCCGATCGCGCGAGAGGTGGCCCCGGTGCCGGCGCCGGTGACGATCCACGCGGGCTCCGGTCGGCCCTGGGCCGCGAAGTCGCGCAGGATCTCGTCGGGCAGGCCGGGCATGCCGTCGTCGAGGTCCGCGTCGATGGCCGGACCGAGCGTGGCCAGGCAGTCCAGGTAGTACCCGTTCCACTTTCCGGCCAGCCGCTCGGCGTTCTCGTACACGGCCAACGGCGGGTCGACCCGGTAGGTGGCCCCACCCTGCTCGGAGATTCGGTCGATGCGGTCCGGCGACGACTTAGCGGGCACCACCGCGGTGAACGGCAGCCCCAGCACCCGGGCGAAGTACGCCTCCGCGACGGCCATGTTCCCGCTGGTCGCCTCCACCAGCCGCGTCTCCCGACGGATGACGCCGCGGGAGAGCGAGTGAAGAAACAGGCTGCGCGCGAAGCGGTATTTCACACTTCCGGTGGGGCGAGCCGACTCATCTTTCACGAAAATCGCCACAGACGATTCGCCGGGGAAGGGTAGACGAATCAGGGGCGTCGCTTTCTCGACGTTCCGATCGGCTTCCAGAACAGCCGTGGCTCGGCGACCCCAATCATCTCCCGAGAACTCCGGATGAAGTCCCGTCAATGCCATCCGAATCCCATCAGCCCTCGTAGGACAAGACTTCCGACAACTGCGTGAGGCGATCCCGGACCGAACTCACCAGGACGCCGCCGCTCGCCTCGTCCCGCCGCAGTTTGCCGCGCTTGACAAGATCATGGACGCCCTGCCGGGTGATGCCGAGCATCGCGCTCGCCACCGTCAGCGAGACCGCCTCGGCTGACGGATGGCCGAACCGGCGCGCCACGAGCGCCCCGAACGGCGTGCGCCACCACTCGAACGGCGGCGCGAAGACGTCGCCGGACTGGTAGATCTCGGCGGTCAGGCGCCGGACGGTCTCGGCGGCGAGCCGTTCGTCCGGGCCGAGCACCTGCGCCGCCCACACCTCGGCGGCGATCTCCAACTGCCGGCGAAGCGCCGAGGAACCGGGTGGATCGTCGCCGTCCGTCCCCAGCAGCCGGTCGAGCGGATCGAGCAGGCGTGCCCCGACGTCGCACACGAGCTGACGGACGATGGCCACATGAACCGCGGTCGACACCTCGCCCCAAGCGGGCCTGTCGTCCACGAGGCCATTGCTACCTGCCGGTTCGCCGTTCATCAGTCCACCTCCACGCTCGCGACCGAGTCTAGCAGGCACTTGACACCGACGGTAAAGTCGCCGGGACCCTCCGCGCGATGATTGTCAAGAGTTCAAATAACTTTGCGTCCCACACCCTGCTTAACGGCTTGACAGGCTTCGTTAAGCGCGCAACGATAGCCATTGGCGTCGATTTGCTACGGGGGTAGCGCAATGGATGTTGGCGTTCGCCAAGATTTTTCGGCCAATCCGTGCAGCTCAAGCAGCATTGAAACAATGCTCGTCGATGCGAAGCTTCTCATACAAAAAGCGCTTGCCGTTCACGAAGGAACACGCCGGCCCTACTCATCGACAGTAGAGGCATTGTATTCCGAGTCCGAAACCGCGGCCATCATGCACCACTACCTGGCGCGGCAGGCCGGCCGGTCGCCCCACATCCACTACATCGCCGGGTTCGCGGCTGCCGGGCGCGAAGTGTCGGTCGGCCCGCTGGAGCACTCGCTGCTCCAGGAGTCCGCGTCCGTCCACGCGCTTGTCGACGCCGACATGATCGCCCGGTTGTCCGGCACGGACGAGTCCCTCGAACAGATGCTGGCACAGCACGTGCGGGCCCGCACCGTGGATCGGCGGCTGCCCCGATTCGCCGTGCTGGACGGCGAGATGGTGCTCCTCCGCAGCGACCACCACAGGGTGCCTCGCTTCCTGATCGTCCGCGAGTCGCACGTGGTGCGTTCCATGGCGACGCTCTTCGACGCGATGTTCGAGCGTGCGGTCGACCTGTCCGTCGCCGCTCGCTTCACCGGCCAGTCCGGTGAAGCGAGCGACACCGAGAACTGGTTCGTCCGCGTGCTGACCATGCTCGACGCCGGATACACGGACGAGACCGCTGCCCGCAAGCTCGGCGTCTCCGTCCGCACCTACCGGCGGTACGTCGCGGAGACCATGGCCCAGCTGGACGTTTCGTCCCGCTTCCAGGCCGGTGTTCGTGCCGCGACGCTCAACCTCATCCCGGCTCCCCGGCCCGGGCGGGACCACTGAGTGGTGCCGGTGCGGCCGTCCGGGCACGGCGAGCCCGCAGCCGCACCGGCATCGACTCGTAGCCCCAGATCAGGTTCGAGTGCAGTCGCACGGCCGGGCCGGCCGGCTCCGGCAGGCGCACCCGGTCGCAGAGCTCCTCGAACATCACGGTCAGCTCCATCTCGGCCAGCGCGGCGCCGAGGCAGTAGTGCTCCCCAGGAGCCAGCGCCAGGTGCCGGTTCGGTGACCGGCCGGTGTCGAGCACGTCCGGCCGGTCGAAGGCCCGTGGGTCCCGGTTCGCCGCGGCCAGCCACACCGCGACGCGTTGGCCGGCCCGGATCCGTGTCCCCTCGATCTCCAGATCGGTGGTGGCGACCCGCGCGACGTGCATGGCCGGGCTGGTGAAACGCAGGATCTCCCGCACCGCCGTGTCCACCGGCACATCCCCGCCGGCAATCCGCGCCCACTCGTCCGGACGGTCCATCAGTGCCCGGACACCGCCGACAGTCGCGTGCCGGCTGGTCTCGTTTCCGCCGGACACGAGGCCGTCGCAGTTGAGGTAGATCTCCTCATCGGTGAGCGGCTCGCCGTCCACACGGCCGTTGACCAGGGCGGTGACCACGTCCTCGCCCGGTTCCCGGCGGCGCCGCTCGACCAGCTCGGCGTAGTAGAACAGGATGTCCGTGTGGGCCTGTGCCATCGCGGCCGGGTCCGCGCCACGGTCGCCGTGGCCGAACGCGGTCATGGTTCGGTCCAGCATGAAGTCCCAGTCGTTCGGCGGCACGCCCAGCAGGTCGCAGATCACCGACACCGGGAGCCGGGCCGCCACCCGGACGAGGTCGCAGGTCTCCCGCTCCAGCGCCTCGTCGAGCACGATCCGCACGGTCGCGCGCATCGTGTCACGCAGCCGGGCGACCATGCGGGGCGTGAACGCGGCGTTCATCAGACGCCGCAGTTGGGCGTGCCGAGGCGGGTCCGTGACGATCAGCATGCGGTTGGCCGAGGACCGCACCGCGGCCGGGTTGTCGTCCAGCCGCATGCCACCGGCGGAGGAGAACCGGGCGGGATCGCGGAGCACGGCCACGGCGGCGGTGTGGCCGAGGACCGCCCAGAAGGGCTCCAGGCCCCGCCGGTCGATCCACTGCACGGACCCGGCTTCCCGCATCCGGGCCCAGAGGCGCTCCGGCTCGCCGTAGCGGTAGAGCCCCGGATCGGCCAGATCCTGCGGCCCGTACGTCACCGCGGCTCCGGGCTCTGCATCGACTCGGCCAGGCTCCGGGGCCGCATGTCGGTCCAGGACTCCTCGACGAAGTCCAGGCACTCCTGGCGGGTTCCGGCCGTCCTGGCCACCGTCCAGCCCGCGGGCAGTGCCGCGAACGACGGCCACAGGGAGTGCTGGTTCTCATCGTTTACCAGCACGAGGTACTCGCCGTCCGGGTCCTCGAACGGATTGGTCATCAGTGCCCCTCTCATAACGGTCACGCGGTCCCGGGCAGCCGGGGCCGCAGTACGGCGCTGATCCGCGCCAGCTCTGCCGGGCGGGTCATCCGCCCGTGCGTCGTGTCCACCTCGTGGATCTCGATGCCACCGCTCACGTACGGGTGCCAGGCGCGCGGATCCGGCGGCGGACCGGACCACCCCCGGGTCGCGCGGAAGAAGAGAAGGTCCCCGTCGAAGACCGGCGGACGGTACGCGCGGGCCGCCGCCGACGCGGCCGGCAGGATGCGGGCGACCGCTTCGACGTGCGCCTCGCCGAGGTCCGCGACTCCGGCGGCACGCAGCAGAGCCGTGGCCGCCGCGGTGTCGAGCGGTGCGCCCGCCGGCGGTTCCACGCCGAAGTACTCGCGGAGCACGAGGCGCAGGATCTCCGGCCGGTCCAGCGGCGGGCTTTCCGGCAGCGTCTCCGGCGGATAGGAGTCGAGCATGACGAGTAGGCCGGGTTTCTCGCCCTCGGCCTGGAGCCGGGCCGCGGCCGCGTGTGCCAGCTGGCCACCGAGCGACCATCCGAGCAGCGAGTACGGTCCAGGCGCGCCCATGGCCCGAATTCGGCTGACGTACTCGGCGACCATGTCGTCGGCGCTGTCCGCGACCCGCGCCGGATCGGTCAGCCCACGCGCCTGCAGTCCGAAGATCGGCTGGTCCGCCGGCAGCTGTCGCAGCAGGCCGGTGTAGCACCAGCTGAACCCGCCGGCCGGGTGGAAACAGAACAACGGCGGACGGCCGGAAACGTCCCGCAGCGGCAGGAGCACGTCGAGCGGGTCGCGGCCGGCGTCGCCCAGGCGGGTGGCGAGCCCGGCCGGGGTCGGCGTATCGAACAGGCTGCGCAGCGTCACCTCGGTGCCCAGTGCGGACCGGATCCGTGCGATCAGCCTGGTCGCCAGGAGCGAGTGGCCGCCCAGGCCGAAGAAGTCGTCGGCCGGTCCCACCGTCGGCAGGCCGAGCACCTCCGCGAACAGCTCGCAGAGGACCTGCTCGCGCGGTCCGGCCGGCGCGGACACCGCGGTCGTCCCCGGGCCCGGATCCGGCAACCCGCGACGGTCGACCTTCCCGTTGGGCATGCGGGGCAGCCGGTCGAGCACCGTCAGCACGCTCGGCACCAGCGCGGGCGGCAACAGCGTGGCGACGTACCGGCGAAGATCGGCCGGGTCCGGCACCGCGCCGGAGGCCGGCGTCACGTAGCCGACCAGCAGCGGATCACCGCCGGACGGCCGCCGCACCGCGACGGCGGCCGCCGCGACCGCCGGATGCCGGGTCAGCGCGGCCTCGACCTCGGACGGTTCGACGCGCACGCCGCGTACTTTGAGCTGGCCGTCCGACCGTCCGAGGTGGAGGAGCTTCCCGTCCTGCCGATAGGCGACCCGGTCGCCCGTCCTGAACATGCGGGCTCCCGGCGGGCCGAACGGGTCCGCGACGAACCGTTCCGCGGTCGCGCCCGGCCGCCGTACGTAGCCGCGCCCGACCCCGGCGCCGCCGTAATAGAGGTCCCCGGCCACCCCGGTGCCGCGCACCGGGCGCAGCGCGCCATCCAGCACGTACGCGCGGTTGTTCCACAACGGCGTCCCGATGGATCGGTCGTGGACGTCGCAGAACGCGAACAGGCTCTCGCTACTCACCTCGGTGCACCCGCAGAAGTTGACCAGGCGGGCTTCCGGGCTCTGCGCGGCCAGCCGGTCGGGCAGCTCGGCCGGCATCGGCTCGCCGCTGCTGAGCACCAGGCGCAGCGACGACAGCCGGCCGGGCGGGCCGGCGGATGCTTCGTCGAGCAGGGCCAGCAGCAGACTGGGTACGGCGGTGAGTACCCGGACCTCGTGCCGGGCGACGAGATCGGCCAGCGCGGTCATGTCGACAGCGGTGGCGGCGTCGGCCATCACCACCCGGCCGCCGTGCACCAGGGTCTGAAGGATCTCGACCGTGCCGTCGATGAAGCTGATCGAGCTCTTGGCGAGGAGCGCCTCGTTGCCGGCGAACGGCTGCAGCTCGGCGAACCAGGTGAGCCGGTTGAGCAGCCCGGCCCGCGTGCCTGCCACGCCCTTCGGCGCACCGGTCGATCCGGAGGTGAAGATTATCGACGCGATGGAGGCCGGGTCGTCGGCGGGTGCGGGTGCGGGTGCCCGGCTGGCGGCCGGAACGTCCGCGAGGTGCAGTGCCGGCGTGCCGGCGGGCGGCTCGCCGTCGGTCAGCACCAGGATCGGACGGGCCTCGTCGATCATGTAGCGGAGCCGTTCGGCCGGATACTGCGGGTCCAGCGGCAGGTACGCCGCACCGGACCGGACGATCGCGAGCAGCGCCACCACCAGGGCCGCCGAACGCGACACGTGCAGTCCGACCGCACGCTCCGGTCCGGCACCATGTCGCGCCAGCTCGGCCGCCAGCGCCGCCGAGCGCCGGTCCAGCTCTCCGTAGGTGAGCCGCTGGTCGCCGTCGATCACGGCCACGTCCGTGCCGAAGCGGCGAAGGGCCTGCTCCAGGCACCCGGTGAGGCTGGTCTGCGGCACCGGGTGCGCGGTGCCGTTGCGCTCCTCCAGCAGCCGGTGGCCCTGCCCGCCGAACGGGTCGGCGTGGCCCAGGCGCCTCTCCGGCTCCGTTGTCATCGTGGTGAGCACGGAGACCAGCGCGGCGAGCACGTCGCCGGCGGGCTGTCCCGGCACGTGGTCCAGCCGCAGCCGCAGCCGGTCACCGGGCACCACCGCGAGCATCAAGGGATAGTGCGTCGCGTCCGTGCCGTGCACGCCGGTCAGCCTCAGGCCGCCCGCCTCCGCGCCGAGGTCGCCGGACGGGTAGTTCTCGAAGACGACGACCGTGTCGAAGAGCTCGCCGACGCCGGCCGCGGCCTGGATCTCGGCCAGCGACAGGAACTCGTGCGGTTCCAGGTCGAGGCGCTGGCCACGTAGCCGCGCCGGCACCTCGCTCAGCGTGCTTCGCGGGGACAGGCGCACCCGGACCGGGACCGTGTTGATGAACAGCCCTGGCAGCTCGTCGATGCCGGCGATCTCGGCCGGGCGCCCCGCGGTGACCACGCCGAAGACCACGTCGTCCCGGCCGGTGAGCGCGCCGAGTACGACCGCCCAGGCGCTCTGCACCACGTCGCTGAGCGTGACGCCGAGCGACCGAGCCAGCCGTACGAGCGCATCCGTGTGTTCCGCGCCGAGCAGTGTGCCGGTCTGCCGGGGAGTCGCCGGGGGCATGCCGCCGGGGGCTACCAGCGTCGGCTCGTCGACGCCGGAGAGCGTCGCCCGCCAGGCCGAGGCCGCGGTCTCGGTGTCCCGGCCGGCGAGCCAGGCGAGATAGGCCCGGTACGGCACCGGCGGCGGGAGCGCGGCCGGGTCACCGCCCGCGGCGTAGAGCGTCAGCAACTCGCGTACCAGAATCGGCACCGACCAGCCGTCCATCAGGATGTGGTGACTCGTGACGGCCAGCCGGTGCCGGGCCGGCCCGGTGCGGGCCAGCAGCAGACGGATCATCGGCGGCTCCGCCGGCGCGAACCGCCGGGACCGGTCCGCGTCCAGCTCCGCTGTCAGGGCCGCGTCCAGGTCCTCGCCGGCGCCGGTCAGGTCCGTCTCCCGCCACGGCGTGACCACGCCGCGCGAAAGGATCTGCACCGGGCGGTCGAGTCCCTCGTGGACGAACGCGGCGCCGAGATGCGGGTGCCGGGTCAGCACCGCGTCCCAGGAGCGACGCAGCACCGCGCGGTCCAGGTCGCCGGACAGCTCGAGGACGAGCTGCGTCACGTAGACGTCCGGGCCGTCCCGGTGATAGAGGTGCTGGAAGAAGAGCCCTTCCTGCAACGGAGAGAGCGGAAGGACGTCGATCATTCCGGACGTACTCACCGCGGCGACCTCCACATCGACTCAAGATGATCGATCTGCGCCTGGTCGAGCCCGGCGAGGTGCAGATCGGACGGCGTGAACCCGCCGTCGTCCCCGCCCAGCTCCGCCAGGCTCCGGGCCCGGTCCTGCCACGCGCCGGCCAGCGACCGGATCGCGTCCTCGGTCAGCAGCGCGGCCGGCCACGTCCAGGTCGCCCGTAGGACCCGGCCGCCCGGCCGGTCCTCCGCCATCACGTTCAGCGCGAGCGTGTGCGCGGCCGGCAGCTCCGGGTCGGCAGCGCCGCCGAGCGCGTCGAGCGCCCAGTCCGCCGGCTCACCGATGCGGAATACCCCCAGGTAGTTGACCGCGATCCGGGGCGCGGGCAGCGCGGCGAGCCGGGCGGACGTGTCGGCGTTGAGATAGCGGAGCAGCCCGAATCCGAGACCGTCGCCGGGCGTGGCCCGCACCTGCTCCTTGATCCGCTTGACGGCGTCGGCGGGGTCCCGTCCGGCCCCGGCGTCCAGCCGCACCGGGTACGTGCTGGTGAACCAGCCCACGGTCCGGCTGACGTCGGTGCCCGCGATCGTGCCGCGCCCGTGGTTCTCCAACTCCACGACCAGGCCCGCATCCGCCACGGCGCCGAACGTCCGGCGGCTCCGGACGGCAAGCGCCAACGCGGTCAGCACCAGATCCTCGGTACCGCATCGGAAGGCGTCGGGCACCACGCCGAGCAGTGGTTCCGCGACGTCCGGGCCCAGCTCGACGGTAAGGTGCCGCAGCGTGCCGGTCGTGTCCCGGTCCGGTGTCGGCGTCCACTCCGGTGACAGCGCCGTCCCGCCGAGCACGCCTGCCCAGTAGGGCAGCTCGGCCACCCGCTCCGGACGCCGCGCCTCCTCGGACAGCACGTGCGCCCACCGGCGGAACGACGTGGCCACCGGAGGCACAGCGTCGGCGGAACCGGCGAGGTCCTCCAGAAGGATCCGCCAGGAGACGCCGTCGATCGCGAGGTGGTGGACGGCCAGGAAGAGCCGGCCGGGCTCGTCCGGGCCAGCGTCGAACCAGACCGCGACCGCGGTCCGGCCCTCGTCCGGATCCATCACGCTGACGACCCGGCCGGTCTTCTCGGCGATCACCTCGGCACGCCGCGCATCCGGCAGCCCTCGCACATCGACCCGCTCCACCGCGATCGGTGCTGCGCCGACCGGCCGTACCTCCAGCGTCCAGTCCCGGCGGCGGAGACGCAGCGCGTCGTGCCGGTCGGTGAGAGTGCGCAGCATCCGGTCGAGGCGTTCCTGCCCGGTGCCGGCCGGCACCCTGATCAGCGCGGACTGGTGGAAGCGCGCGGTCGGACCGCCCAGCTCGCGCAGCCAGTGCATGACCGGAGTGAGCGGCATCGGCCCCGTGCCGTCGTCCGGGGTCACGGACGCGAGCGCGGGCGTGGCAACGGCCGCGAGCCCGGCCACGGTGCGGTGCCGGAACACGTCGCCGGGCGCGAGCACCAGCCCGGCCCGGCGGGCACGGCCGCTGAGCCGGATCGCGCCGACGCTGTCGCCGCCGAGCGCGAAGAAGTCGTCGTCGATGCCGAGCTGCGGTACGCCGAGCAGCTCGGCGAACGCCTCGTGCAGCGCGGTCTCGGCGGGTGTACGCGGCGCCCGCCCGGGACCGGCCGGAGCGAACTCCGGCGACGGCAGCGCGGACCGGTCGAGCTTGCCGTTCGGCGATGAGGGCAGCTCGTCGAGGAACATGATGAGGTCCGGGACCATGTGGCCGGGCAGCGAGCGCGCGGCGAACGCGCGCAGCTCCGCCGGGTCCGGACGGCCGTCCACCGCCACGACGTACCCCACGATGTGCTGGGCGGTGCCGCGATGGACAGCCACGGCGGCCTGTCCGACCCCGGGGTGTTCCTGCAGGACGCCCTCGATCTCGCCCGGCTCGATCCGGTAGCCGCGCACCTTCACCTGCTCGTCGGCCCGCCCGACGAACTCGAGCTGCCCGTCGGCGCGCAGCCGGGCCAGGTCACCGGTCCGGTACATCCGGGAGCCGGGTGGGCCGGACGGGTCGGCGACGAAGCGCTCCGCCGTGGCGCGCGGCTGGTGGCGGTACCCGCGCGCCACGCCGGTCCCGGCCAAGTACAGCTCGGCCGTCACGCCGACCGGCACCGGACACAGCCGCGCGTCGAGCAGCCGCACCCGGACCCCGCGCAGCGGCGTGCCGATCGGTGCGCCACCGTCCGGGCTCAGCGGACCACCGACGGTGGCGGCGATCGTGGCCTCGGTCGGCCCGTACGCGTTCAGTACCCGGCACCGCCCCGCCCACCGCTGCAGCAGGTACGGCGGGCACGGCTCACCGCCGATGACGATCGTCGTGCCGTCCGGCAGCGCGTCGTCCGGGAAAGCTGCCAGCACCGACGGCGGCACCGCGAGGTGGGTGACCGCGTGCGCGGCGACCAGCGGCGCGAGGTCCTGCGCGACGTTCCAGGCGTCGTCCGGGGGCAGCACCACCTGGCCGCCCGCCAGCAGCGTCACGCACATCTCCCAGTACGCGGTGTCGAAGCTGGGTGAGGCCGACTGAAGCATGCGCGTGTTCTCGCCCAGCCGGCCGAGCCGTTCCCGAGAGCCGGCTACCAGGTTGACGACGCCTCGGTGCGGCACCTCCACGCCCTTCGGCCGGCCGGTCGAGCCGGAGGTGTAGATGACGTAGGCAGGGTGGTCCGGATGCGACGGCACGCGCGGATCGGTGTCGTCCGCGCTCGACAGTTCGGCGCGTACCCCGGGATCGTCCAGGTCCAGCACCGGATGCGTCTCCGTCCCCGCCGCGCGCGTCAGCACCAGCGCCGGCGCGGCGTCGTCGAGCATGTACGCGATCCGCGCGGCCGGGTAGCCGGGGTCGATGGGCAGATACGCGGCACCCGCCTTAGCGATCGCCAGCAGCGCCTCGACCAGCGCGATCCCGCGCGGCAGCCGCACGGCCACCACGGTCTCCGGGCCGGCACCGCGCGCCACCAGCAGCCGCGCGAGCCTGTTCGCGGCCGCGTTCAGCTCGGCGGCGGTGCGGGTGACCGGCCCGGCCACTGCCACGATCGCGTCCGGATCGGCCGCCACCCGCGCCTCGAACAGCGACGCGACCGTGTGTGACGAGCCCGGATCCGGCGCGGCACCCCCGCCGGTGGCCGTCCAGGCCTGCTCGGCCGGTGTGAGGATCTCCAGCGCGCTCACGTCCAGGTCGGGCTTCACGACGACCTGGCGCAGAATCATCAGGAGCCGGGCCGCCAGCGCCTCCACTGTCGCCGGGCGGAACAGCTCGGTGCGGTACTCGATGCTGCACTCGACGCCGTCCGTGCCGAAGTCGCCGAGCACCCGCTCGCTCAGGCCGAGCGTGAGGTCGAAGCGGGCGATGCCGCTCGGCAGCGGCTCCGGACTGGTCCGCAGGCCGGGCAGCCGCAGGTCGAGGCCGGCGTTGTTGTCCAGCGCGAGCATCACGTTGAACAGCGGGTTGTTCCCGGCGGCCCGGTCGGCGGAGACCGCGTCGACCAGGCGCTCGAACGGCAGGTCCTGGTGCGCGAACGCCGCCAGGTCCGTCTCGCGCACCCGGCCGATCAGCTCCCGGAAGCTCGGATCGCCACTCACGTCCGTCCGCAGCACCAGCGTGTTCACGAAGAAGCCGACCAGATCGTCCAGCTTCTCGTCGGACCGCCCCGCGACCGCCGTGCCGATCGGGATGTCCGTGCCCGCGCCGAGCCGCGAGAGCAGCACCGCGAACGCGGCCTGCACCACCATGAACAACGTCGACCGGGTCTCCCGCGCCAACTCCACCAGGCGTGAGTGCAGGTCCGGGCCGATGACGAACCGGTGGGTGCCGCCCGCGTAGCCGAGTTCCAGCGGCCGTGGGTAGTCGGTGGGCAGCGCGAGCCGCTCCGGCATGCCGGTCAGCGCCGTCCGCCAGTACGACAACTGCGCGCCGGCCGTGCTGTCCGGATCTCCCGTGTCGCCGAGGAGGTCCCGCTGCCACGCCGCGTAGTCCGTGTACTCCACCGGGAGCGGCTCCTGCACCGGCGCCCGGCCGGCCCGACGTGCCTCGTACGCCAGCGCCAGGTCGGCCAGCAGCGGGCGCAGCGACCAGCCGTCCGCCGCGATGTGATGGATCAGCAGCAGGAGCACGTGCTCGGTCGCCGACCGCCGCGACAGCCAGGCCCGGATCGGGAACTCCGCGGCCAGGTCGAACGCGTGGCCGGGATCCCCCTCGCCGACGGCCAGGCCGACCAGGCCGGGCCCCGGGGGCGTCACCACCATGAACGGCTCGCCGTCCCGCTCGACCACTGTGGATCGCAGTGGCTCGTGCCGGCACACCACGTCGTTGACCGCCAGCCCCAGTGCCTCCGCGTCGACCTCGCCCGACAAGCGCAGCGCCAGCGGCACGTTGTAGGTCGCGCTCGCACCCTCAAGCCGGTGCACGAACCACAGCCGCCGCTGCGCGAAGGACAGCGGCACCACACCGTCCCGGGTACGCCGTCCCAGCGCCACCCGGTCTGCCGTGCCCAGCCGGCCCGTCAGTCCCGCGGGCGTCCGCGCGTCGAAGAGGTCCTGAAGGGACACCTCCAGGCCCAGCAGCCCTCGGATCCGGCTGACCACCTGGGTCGCCAGCAGCGAGTGGCCACCCAGCTCGAAGAAGTCGTCGTCGATGCCGACCCGCGGCACACCCAGCACGTCCGCGAAGACACCGCAGACCAGTTCCTCGCGCACCGACCGCGGACCGCGGTTCCCGGCCGGCACCGTGCCGGTCAAAGCCGGCAACCGGGACCGGTCCACCTTCCCGTTCACGGACAGCGGCAGCTCGTCGAGCACCATGAGCAGCCCCGGCACCATGAAGTCCGGCAGCCGGGCGCGCAGGTACTCCCGTACCTCCGCCTGGAGTGTGGCGTGCCGGGAGGCGCGCGCCGGCACGTTGGTCCACGGCCCGTCGCCGTCACCCGGCCGGTAGGCGCCGGTCACCGGCATGCCGTCCGCGGCGCCGGCGAGCAGGACCGCCTCGCAGGCGTCCCGTTCCTCCGCCCACGTGACGACGGTCAGGTAACCGTGCCGGCGGCCGGCCGCGACCACATCCTCGCGCCGGTCGCCCGGCAGCCCGGTGATCCTCAAACGGTCCGGCGCGTACTGCGCGTCGATCCGTCAGAGGCCCAAGACCAAAGCCAGGCCGACTCGATGACGCAACGCCACACACCGAAACGATGATTACCCGAAGTAACCACGCAGGGGGATCGTTGCCGCGTCTTCCTTCAGGAACGGGCGATGCGCCAAGGGCGAGCCCGTAGGGTCGGTCGCGTGGCCGAGACGCAGACCAAAGCGGACCTGTCCTACATCGCCAGCGTGACGCGGGTCCGCGCGGCGGCCGGCGTGATCCTCCGCGACCAGGCCGGCCGGGTGCTGCTGGTCCACCCGGCCTACAAGGACGTGTGGGAAGTTCCCGGCGGAACCGTGGAGCCGGACGAGTCCCCGGCAGACGCCTGCACCCGCGAGATCCGGGAAGAGTTGGGTCTGTCGATACCGGCGGGAGCGCTGCTGTGCGTCGACTGGGTGCCAGCGAGCCCGCCCTGGGACGGCGGGCTCATGTTCCTGTTCGACGGCGGGGTTCTGACGGCGGACCAGGTCGCGGCGATGCGGCTGTGCCCGGACGAGTTGGACGGCTTCGAGTTCGTCGAGCCGGAGCGCTTGGGCGGGGTGTTGATCCCTCGGTTGGCTCGGCGGATTGTCGCGGCTCTCGCCGCGATCGGGCAGGGAGGTGTCTACCTTGAGGATGGAGTCGCGATCTCGAACAGATAGTCAGCCGGGCTGAGGCGTAGGCGCGGTGCGCGTAGCAGCTCAGGCGCGACGGAGCTACCAGTTGCCGCCGAGGCGAGGATGGCCTCGGCGGCGGCGATGGTCGCGGCGGCCTGCCACTGGATTGCAACTGGCGCT
This sequence comes from Micromonospora sp. NPDC049203, assembly GCF_043197215.1. Taxonomy (NCBI): domain Bacteria; kingdom Bacillati; phylum Actinomycetota; class Actinomycetes; order Micromonosporales; family Micromonosporaceae; genus Micromonospora; species Micromonospora sp. NPDC049203. Next base: position 612,480 of record NZ_JBICSV010000001.1, read on the forward strand.
CCTCAGCCGAGGACAGCCTGGCACGGTAGGAGGCTTTGTGTGCGCTCAGCAAGCCTGTCGTCAGAACTCCTCGCGGGCGATGTCGGCGCCGAGAGCGGTGAAACGGCCGGTCAAGTTTGCGTGGCCCCGGTCGATCATGGCGCCGTTGCCGATGACGGTTTCGCCGTCGGCAACAAGTCCGGCCAGCACGAGACCAATGCCGGTCCGCAGGTCTCGGGCGATGACCTTGGCGCCGCGCAGCGGCTTACCACCGTGGACCACGGCCTTTTCGCCGTCGACGGTGAGGTCCGCGCCGAGCTTGGTCAGCTCACCGGCGAGGGCGTAGCGGGCGTCGTGGATGCGCTCACGGAAGTAGCTTGTCCCGGCTGCTTGGGTGGCGAGGGCCATCAGCGGAGGCTGCAGGTCGGTGGCGAACCCGGGGTGGGTGTCGGTGATGACGTTGATCGGATGCAGTTGACCGGGTCGGATGACGCTGGTGACCGCCCCGGCGGCGCTGAGTTCGATGCCCATCTGATGAAACTTGTGCGCGGCGACTCCGAGGTGATCCAGTACGGCGCCACCGACGAGGTTGATCGCGCCACCGGTGATGGCAGCCGCGATGGTGAGCACGCCGGCGTCCATACGGTCCGGCATGATCCTGTATTCGACCGCGTTGAGCTCGTCGACCCCGGTGACGGTGATGCGGCCAGTTCCTGCGCCGGTGATCTGGGCGCCCATGGCGGTGAGCATCGCGACTACGTCGAGAACTTCGGGTTCCAGCGCGGCGTTCTCGATGACGGTCCGGCCGGGCGTCAGGGCTGCGGCCATGACGAGGTTCTCGGTGCCGGTGTGCGAGGGCGTGTCAAGGTAGAGGTCCGCCCCGCGCAGGTTGCTGGCTTTGATGCTGATCGTGGTGCCGTGTTCCTCGATGTGTCCGCCGAGGCGGGCCAGGCCCCGGTAGTGGAAGTCAAGCCCTCGGGTGCCGAGGGCGCAGCCGCCGGCGCCCTCGAAGATCACCTCGCCTCGACGGTGCAGCACCGGGGCAAGGAACAAGACGCTGCCCCGAAACTGGCGGGTGAGATCGGCTGGTAGCCGTGAGCTGGTGATCTCGGTGGCGTCGATGACGAGCAGTCGGTCGCCCGGGTGGTACTCGACCTGAGCGCCAAGAAGCCGGGCGAGGTCCACGGCGTGCTGGACATCGGTGATCGCGGGAACGTTACGCAGCACCGTCTGACCGCGTCGGGCGAGCAGCGCGGCACCGATCATGGGCAGGGCCGCGTTCTTGGCGCCCTGCACGACGACGGTCCCGTTGAGCGGGCCAGCGGGGCGGACACGATAGCGAACTTCGTTCATGTGACGTTCCTTCAGCAGAGGAAGTGGCTGAGCAGGCACGGGCGGGACAGTCGGCGGTGGTGGGCGGCGGTTACGCAGCCAGGGACAAGCCGTTCGATCCTTGGCGGTAGAACCGCCCGCAGGCGGGGCAGGTGAGGTTGTCGTCGAGGCGGTGTCCGCATCTGCAGGCCCAGCCGATCTGCCGGGCCGGGTTGCCCATGACGAGGCCGTAGTCCGGCACGTCATGTCCCACAACGGTGCCGATGGCGACCATGGCGTATCGGCCGACGGTGACGCCTGGGGCGATGACCGCGTTGGCACCTACGGTGGCGCCGTAGCGGATCGTCACCGGTTCCCGCCGCCAGTCGTCGCGGCCCTTCAGGTGGCCGGCGGGGTTGACAGCTCGAGGTGCGAAGTCCTCGAGCAGGTAGACGCCGGGGGCGAGCATCACGCCGTCCTCCAGGACAGCCCCGTACACTCCGCATCCGTCCTGGATCTTGACCCGGTTGCCGATGACCGCTGCCGAGGCCACATGAACGCCCTTGCCGAGTACGCAGTCCTCACCGATCCGGACTTCCCCGTCGACCTGAGCGTGGTGCCAGATCCTGGTTCGTGCGCCGACACAGGCCGCGTCTGCGACCTCAGCCGACTCAGCGATGAAGGGCGTGTCCGCCGTAAGCCCGGGTGTCGGTGCTGGCGTCTTGGTCATGCCGAACGCTCCGCGGGTTTCAGCAGCCGCTCCAGGTCGTCCAGGGTCCGGACGCTAATCAGCTCGTCGTCGGGCATTGGACGACCGGTTCGTTCTTCCAGCAGCACGGCGAGGGTGAGCCGGCCGAGCGAGTCCAGGCCGAGATCAGACAGCCGCGTGGAGGCGATGATCGTTTCGGCGGCGTGACCGCTGATCTCGGCGAGGATCTGCCGGGCCGCTGTCTGCTGGGCCAGAGCGTGCGGGCTCATCGGATCCTCCCGGCGGCGTCGAGCAGCAGCGGCAGGCATTCGGCCATCGGCGCACGTTGCCAGAGCCGACGGACGGCGACCGCCCTGGCTGAGGTGCCGGCGGCGATGTCGTGCAACGCCGCCCCAATGAATCGCTCCAGCATCTCGTGGGTTCCGGGCGGGAGGCTGCCACCCGGTTGACACAACATGTCCACCAGGCCGCGGGTCGCGCCGCCGATGAGGTCGTCGAGTGCCGGTAGATGCATCGCACGCCGAGGGCTGTAGGGATGGGCGGAGGTCGAACCGGGAGCGGTGATCCCGTCGGCGACGATGACAGCGGCGTGCGGGGCCAGCAGCACCCCGCACCGATAGGTGCCGGTCGCGAGGTGGATCATCGGGTGGCCGGTGCGGCCGAACAGCGGCAGGTGATCGAGAGTGACCGGCCGGTGCCCGACCCGGACCTCTACCAGCCCGGCCTCGCGCATCGTGGTGTTGAGCTCGGCGCCCGCATCGTGGATCAAGGTGGCGATCTCGTCCAGGGTGGCTGGTTGGCCATAGTCGGGCTCGGTGGAGAGCCGGTTCGTCGCGCCCAGGTAAATGGTGCCGTCGCCGCGCGGGACCATGTGGCTGCCGCAGGCGAAGCCCCGGTTCGGGGTTCGCACGGCAGCGGGCAACGAGAACGGGACGCGGGCAAGCAGCGACACGCCTCGCCCGGACCGCAGCGGAGGGGCGTCGACCTGCTCGGCAAGCGCAGGGGCGAGCAGACCCGTTGTCCCGGCCCCGGCAGCGAGGACCAGATGAGCGGCCAGGACAGTGCTGCCGTCTGCCCCGTTGACGACCAGATGCTCGCCGCGCTCCTTGACGGTGGTGACGGTGGTGTTGAGCCACCGACAGCGGGGATTGGCCTTCAGCACCGTGGCCAGCGCCTCGACCAGGAGCGCCGGGTCTACGCTCGCCTCGTCCGGCAGCCATAGTGCTTCGTGTGCTCGCACCTGGGGTGCCAGCCCCGGAACGGCGGTCGGCGACGCGAACTCGGCGCGGCACCCGTGGCCCTCGGCGGCCTTCGCGATGGCCCGGAGGTTCGCGGCGTCATCCGGCCCGTAGCCGTTGCCGATCACCCACACGCCCGGGACAAGCCTTACCGTCTGCTTGCTGGCCGTACCGACGCGGTCCAGCCAGGCATCGTACCCGGTCCGGGCGGCCAACCGTTCGCCAACTTCGACGCTGACCCGCTGGGGATCGTGGCTCGCCTCGACCTCGCTGAAGACGGTGAGCATCGCGCCGGCGGCCCGGGACGCCTGCCCTGCGTGGTCGCCGGTCCGAGGTCCGACCACGGTGACGTCCAGGTCCCGGCTGAGCAACTCGAACGCGGTGGCGAGCCCCAGCAGGCCGGAGCCTGCCACCACGACGTCTGTCACGAACTGGTTCATGTCACTCACCTGATCCGTCCAGGGAATCGATGCGGGTGGCGGCGAGGGTGTGCACCTCGAACCGGAGACCACGGAATGCTGCCCGTCCGGCGGCCCGGAGCGGATACAGCCGCGACAGCAGCACGTCGCGGTGCATCGCGTAGCGGCGCAAGGGGATGTCCAGCTCGCAGATCTGCACAGTGCGGCACTCGTATCCGCTTCGTCGTAGCGTCTGGCGAGTGCGGGGGATGTCGGTCAAGGAGGAGTGCGTCAGCAGCAGCGTCCCGCCCGGCGCGAGCAGCTCGTCGAGGCGGGCGAGCAGGACGTCGTACAACGCCCGCCCGTCACTGCCACCGACCAGCGCGGTCTCAATGCCGTCGTCGACGGCGTACACCGGATCGTGTGGGAAGTGCGGAGGGTTGCAAACGACTAGGTCCCAGGGTTCGGGGACTGCCAGCTCGGCGAGGTCCCCGACGATCGTGGCCACCTGGGCGGGTGAGATGCCGTTGCGGGACGCGTTGTCGCGGGTCACCTCCGCACATGCCGGATTGACGTCCAACGCGGTCACATGTGCCGCGCCCGCCGAGGCCAGGGCCACCGTGTACAGGCCGGAGCCGCACCCGATGTCCAAGACCCGGGCACCCGAAAGAGGCAGGCCGGGGTTGGCGTTCAGCGCGCTCAGCAACGTGAGCCCCACGTCGGTCGGGAAGAGGACCGGGCCGTCCTCCGGCGTCTCGATCTCGATCCGCCGGCCGAGTACCTCCACCGTGGCCGAGATGGTGCCGTTACGTGTCGGCCCCAATTGGCAGAGTGCATGCGCCGCTCCTGCCGGGACCCTCACCCGGACCGTCTGCGGCGGCACATTGATGACGTCGGTGCTGCTCATGAAGATTCCTCCTCATCATCAGAAGAAGCCCTGCTGGAGAGCCGGTAGGAGCGGGTGTGCCGGGCTGGCCAGCCGAGGAAGCGGTCGAAGACATGGGCGGTGCTGCCGGTGTCGCTGGGCCGGAGCTGGTGCAGATCGTCGATCGCGTCATGCAGGCAGCTGGCCAGATAGAGGAAGAGACTGACCAGGCTGTCCCTGTACTCCGTCAGAAGGGCGACCTTCGCCGCGCCGCAGGGCCACGGCTGGCCGCACCGTCGGCACAGCCACAGTGGCCGCATCGGCACGTGCGGCAGGGAGTGCTCGTTAGGGGCCGTCATACCGACCGCGCCAGCGGACGCAACCGTAGATGCGCCAGGGGCGCAGGCGTCCCGATCTCCGCGTAGAAGCCCCGGTCGCTGCTCATCGAGCCTCACGCTCCCGCGTCTGCCGCTCGAAAACGATCTGCCAGACGTACGTCAGCAGAGGCGGATCGACCGACGCCGGTCGCAACGCTTGAGCCGCTGCCGGGCGGCCTCTTGGCGGGTCGCCCATCGTCGCGTTGCGCGAGAGGTAAACGGTCATGGCTGGCCCCCGCTCGGGTCCGCCGCCTGAGTGCGGTGAGCTTGCCGGCGTACCGGCAAGCCCACCGCCGTCGGCCAGCGGCGGGGAGCAGACCGCCGGTCACCCGCCCACACAGCCTCGCTGGCGGTACGCGAACGGGGAGTCACTCGTACGGTCGACGGAGTGCCCGGCGCGAGCACTTGCCGGTGCGTCGGGTCGCATTCCGACCTGTCGCCGATCGACACGTCCATCTGGTTCTCCCTGGCGTGACATTGCCGCTGACCCGTCGGCGCCATGGGATCAGGATCGTCCTGGACCGTTCCGCCGACGTGTTCCTGACGTCCACGATCGCGGGCGGCACGGGCGCGAGACAGACCCAGCGTGGTGGGCCACGGTGGGCCTCGCTGTGGTCGGCCCCGACCGATGCGAGGAGGACAGGCGGTACTACGCCGTCCCTACAAGACTCATTTCAGAGGATGTGCCAGCGGCGGAGTTCCGGCCCGCCGTGGACAAGTCCTGCGATCCGGTGGTGCACCTCGTCGGCGGCCTCGGTCCCGGGGCGGGACTTTCGGGCGTTGGTAGCGATCATCTGCAGCTCGCGAAGCTGGCACAGCTCCTCGAACCCCGGCCAGCAGGTGGCATCCCAGCCGTAGGCGGCGGTGAAGTTGGCGAAGGCATCGGAGCCGGGCGGATCGAACCGGCGGCAGTGGACAGCGACCGTGGCGATGTCCCACTCGCGGGGCCCAAGGGCGGCGCCGTCCCAGTCGGCGAGTACGGGCGTACCGTCGAAACGCCGGAGCGCGTTGCGAACCTGCGGATCTGACTGGATCAGGCTCGTGCCACGGGGAAACCGCATCGCCTCCCAGCCGGCGGCCAGCGTCTCGAGCCGGCCCAGCAGCAGATCCTGTTCCTTGCCGTTCAGGATCTCCGAACGGGTCACGGATAGCTCGATCCCATGGATCGGCCGCAGCACGGGCAATGGCAGCTGCGGAACAGGCAGGGAATGCAGATCCCGGAGAAGGCTTCCGAGTTCGGAGACGGTGATGGGATGGTCGTGTGCGGGATCCAGACGCTGCCAGACAGTGACGGCGTGCCCGCCCACCTCCAACGGCTGGGACAGGCCCGGGTGAAGGCCGACCGTGGGGAACTCTCGGTCCACCAGCCAGTCGACCACGGCCACCATCGCGCGCACCCGGTTCAGGTCCTGGTCGCCAGGGGCGATCTTGATGACGACGTCCCCGACGGCGTAGACGGCGTTGGTGTGGTGCCGCAGCAGAGCCGCGTCCGAGTCGGGGTAGCCGAGGAGACGACATACCTCGGCGAGCACCGGCCGAGTGCGCGCCTCGACGAACATGGGGCTCCTAGGGACCGAGTGCGGCTGTGGTCCCAAGCCTACGGGCGCGCTCGCGGCAGGCCCGTAGGTAGTCCGTCAAGGTGGCGACCTCACCCCGCTGGCTCTCTCCAGGAATCGCCGTGGACACGTCGCTGGCCCGGGTCAGGATGATCTCCGTCCGCTGCGTCTCGGGCAGGTCCGCGACCGCGTCACGCGCGGTTACCAGTGCCTCGGTCACCCGCCGATCCCGCGCGAGACACATCGACCGGTCCAGGGCAATGAGCGCCGCATCGATCGGCACGGCCGGAGCCGTGCCATAGAGCCGCAACGCCTCGTCCTGAACCCGGTACGCCTCCACCGTGTCACCGAGCCAGGTGTACGCACCGGAGAGGTACAACAGCAGCCGCTTCGCCGGAAACCTGAACGCCACGTCGGTGTCCTCGTCGCCAGCCTGATCGAACAGCCGGCGTGCCTGATCGACGGCCGACCGCGCCTGCTCGGTGGCACCGATTCTGGCCAGGGCACGCGCCCTGCCCGCAGCCGCCAGGGCACTCGACGACGATGCGGCCGGAGTGACCGCCAGAGCCGCATCAGCCAGAGCGACGGTCTGGGCGGGATCCCCGAAGTAGTACGGCAGCATCGCCGCCTGGGCCCGCACGAGCACCCTGAACCGAGCCTCCCCGCTGTCGTCCGCCGCGTGGATCGCTGTGCCGTACCACCGTCGAGCCTCGGCAACATCCCCAAGCCTCATCAACGCGTCAGCGCACATCGTCGCCAGCAGCGCCGCCACCCCGGACAGCCGGGCCTGGACCGCCGCCGGCTGGCGCCGAAACGACAGCATCTGCACCTCTCGGCAGTCGGCCGCCAGCAGCGCCAGCATCGTCTGTGGCGAAGCCGAGGGATAGACCCGCAGGTGCTCGCCAGCGCTTTGCTCGATCAGCTCAAGCTGCCGAGGGGCGACACTCGACGCCGCCAGAGCCTCGTCCAGTCCCAGACGGAGTCTGACCAGACCTCCGGCCTCGTTGCTCCCCATACGGGCAGGCGACCGATCCGCTTCACCGGCCACGGTCTCGATGCTGACGTCACGCGGCATAGCGCTGTCCTCGGCGCGGCCGAGCCCCATGACCGGACGCGGAATGTGAAGACCCACGGCGATCCGTTCCAGCACCTCGTACGCCGTGACCTGCCGGACGCCTTTGGCGATCTCCGTAGCGCGGTGAGGCGAGAGGCCTACGAGAGCGGCGATCCTGCCGTAGGACACGCCTCGGGCGTGAAGGAAGCGGAAGACCGCAGTGATGTCGCGCCGCTGAAGAAACTCGCTGATCGGTCGGCCGTTCCACAGCCCCGAACTCCACCACTCGGGATCCACCTGCGCGGCCACGATCACCTCCGATCGGACGACGACCACCCGACAGCACAACGCATCCGCGCCAACACATCAAGTCAATGACGGTCGAGTCGACAGCCCAACCAGAGTCGACGCTCGGGGTGGCATCCGGAAGACCCACGATGAGCCCTCAGCGTGTCCCCTCCCGGGATCAGCGCAGCCTCCGGAGCGCCATGACCTGTCCAGCCCGAGCCTTGTCGCCGGTCTGGGATGGAAGCGAGTGATGCAGATGAGGAAAGAGCCGTCTATCAATAATCCGTCGCAGCCCAGCGGATGAAGCAGGTCTATAGGCTCCCACCAGGCAGAACGCCTGCAGAAGGTGGAGGCCCCGAGTCGAGCTGCCCCGACCCAGCCACACATCCATTGGCATCCATCATTGCCTGACATAGAGTCACTGGCTAGTCACATTGAGCGCAAACGACCGGGCGGCGACTTGCGGATGATGACCAACACCCACAGAGCCAACTGCGCAAACGCCCAGAGGCCGGGCTGCACATGCTCCGGCTGCGGGGGCTCCCAACACGGCTGGCAAGGATGGACATCTCTGGCCGCCGACCGGCCAGAGAAGCGCGACGACCGGCGGCGTGAACTCAAGGAGAAGGTGGAGGAAGACAGACGATCCGGGCGCCAGAAGTTCAACGCCCACAACCGGGAAATCTACTTTGACCTCGCACGCCTGGACATCACCGACTACCTGTGGGCCGCCGACGGCCGAACCAGAATCAACGGCCGACTGCCACGCGATGTTGAGCCAACATCGATGTCATCAGACCTTGGCCGGATGGACACCCTTGCCCACCAGGTCATGGAGAACCCGTGGGACGAGATCTCAGCCGGCATAGACAGCCTCGTCCGGAATAAGGCTGACGCCAGGGAGGTCAAGAAGCGCCTGGCTGATCACACATGGTGCGGCCTGCTGGTGGCCCTGATCCAGTTGATCGAAAAGATCAACAAGACCGTCGAACTGCTGACGGATACCGCCAAGCAGTTCATCACCGACGCGTTGTCGCGGCGGTTCGATTCGGGGCTGCCCCGGCTGGTGACCGACGCCGTCATCCGCCTTGTCGTGGACAAGGTGTGGTCAGCCCTGGCGAGGCTGCTGGAGGCTCACTTTCCCCTCCTCGGAACAGACACCCTGCGCGTCTTGAGGATGCTGGCCATCTTCACCTGCCCCTCGGTCGAACACCATCCAGAGGTCTACAAGCACGCCGTCCGGCCGCTCATGGGCGACGGGCACGAGATCATCACGGACGAGATCAAGACGCACGTGGTCACCCTCTTCAGCGCGTGGTGGCGGCGGCGCGCCCCGGAAGCTCTGGCCTGACGCGCCCCGGACACGCCCGGCCCCATCAAGCCCGGAAAAGAACCAGCGGTGCGCGCCGGATGTACACGAGACCCGCGTTCAGTCCGGGCAACACCGGCCCGGTCCAACGGCTCCCGAGCACCCACCGAGCCACCACCCACTCTCGGCGTACGCGAAAAAGGCCCCGACCCGGTGAAAACCACCAGGTCGGAGCCTTGATCGTTGGTGCGCCGCCAGGGACTCGAACCCCGAACCCGCGGATTAAGAGTCCGCTGCTCTGCCAGTTGAGCTAGCGGCGCTCGCTGACAACGGGAAGAAGATTAGCACGCCCGCCGAGGCGGGTTCCAATCCGATACCGGGGTCCACCCTTCGGACGAGCTTAACCGGCGAAAGCGGCCAAAACGGCCATCTGATCCGGCGCGGGGGCGGGCACGGGAGCGTCGATACGGCACGATGTCCGCCAGGCACGCGAGGACAGGGGTGGGCATGGGCAGGTTCGCGCGGGCCGGGGCGACGGTGGGCGCCCTGGTCCTGACGGCGTCGCTGGCACTGACCGGGTGCGGCGGCGACGACGAGGGGAAGGCGCCGGAGTTCGTGCCCGGCCAGCAGCAGGTCGGCGGCGTCTCGTCCGCCGCGCCCGCGGACCCGAGCGCCTCGCCGAGCGACAGTGCCGCCGCGCCGCCGCTGACGGTGAGCCCGGCCGACGGCGCGAACGCACGGCCGGTCAGCACCGAGATCAGCGCCCGCATCCCCGGCGGCGGCACCGTGTCGAAGGTGGTGCTCGCCACGGCCGACGGGACCGCCGTCGCCGGGCGGATGCGGCGCGACGGGTCGAGCTGGGTGCCGTCGGCCGCGCTCAAGTACGGCACCAGGTACACGGCCACCGTCACCGGCGCCGGCAAGGACGGCCAGACCTACCAGGGCACCAGCACGTTCACCACGATGGCCAAGCCCAAGTCGATGATCGGCTCCGGCCTCTACATGTTCAGCGGCAAGACCTACGGGGTGGCGATGCCGGTGGTCGCCGAGTTCTCCCCCGGCATCCCGAAGAAGGACCGGGCCGCGGTGCAGAAGCGCATGTTCGTGCAGACCGACCCGCCGCAGCCCGGCGCCTGGCACTGGGTCGACAACGGCACCCAGGCGTACTACCGCGCCCCGGAGTACTGGAAGACCGGCACCACGATCACGGTCCGGCTGGCGCTCGCCGGGATCCCGCTGAGCAACGGCCGGTACGGCAACATCGACCGCGGCGCCACCGCCAAGATCGGACGCGCGTTCGAGATGACCGTGGACAACGCGACCAAGCAGATGACGGTCTCCGAGAACGGCACGGTGATCCGTACGCTGCCGGTGAGCCTGGGCAAGAAGAGCACCCCCTCCTCCAGCGGCACGATGGTGGTGATGGAGAAGAAGGAGTCCACCGTCTTCGACACCCGCAGCGAGCCGGACCCGGCCAACCGCTACGTCACGGAGATCGACTTCGCCCAGCGGATCACCTGGGGCGGCGAGTACATCCACGCGGCACCCTGGTCCGAGGGCGTGCAGGGGCGCCGCAACGTCTCGCACGGCTGCGTCAACGTGTCGATGGCCAACGGCCGCTGGCTGTTCGGCAAGACGATGGTGGGCGACCCGATCACGGTGAAGGGCACCGAACGGCGCCTGGCCCCGGGCAACGGCTGGACCGCGTGGAGCATGAGCTGGTCGCAGTTCGTCGCGGGCAGCGCGCTGCCCGTTCCGCAGGGCGGACAGCCGGCGCCGTTCTGACCGGCGTAACGTGGTCGGACACGCCACCTCCGACGAAGCGTCGGACGCTCATGGAATCGTTACACCCGCGCGGGGTGTTCCGGTTCACGTCCGGCAACGCGTACCCGCTCCGGCGCGTCTGACCAGAGACGACGGGGAACGGCATCACCTTGTGAGGGAGTCATGCGAGCTGGCCAGGACGAACCGATCCGGGGCGTGAGCGCCCGACGCGTCGGGCGCCGCCGTGCGCTGGCGGCCGGGCTGCTCGCCGCCGCGATGGCCCTGACCGCCTGCACCAGCGGTGGCGGCGACAAGCCGTCGAGCTGGCAGGGCGGCGGCGACAGCGACGGCGGCGAGAAGGCCCCGAAGGCGGCGGCCACCATCAGCGAGCCCGCCGCCGACGCCAAGGACGTGCCCGCGTCCACCGGCGTCACCTTCACCACGACCGAGGCGCAGGAGACCACTGTCGAGCTGAAGGACGCGGCCGGCAAGGTCGTCGACGGCACGCTCGCTTCGGACGGCAAGAGCTGGTTGCCGTCCTCGGCCCTGGAGTACGGGCAGACGTACACGGCGACCGTGACGGCGACCGGCGACGACGGCAAGCCCGCCACCGCCACCAGCACGTTCACCACGATGGCGAAGCCGGCCAAGCAGATCCGGGTCACCAGCTTCCTCGGCGACAACCAGGTCGTGGGCGTGGCCATGCCGCTGATCGTGAAGTTCGGCCGGGCCATCCCGGAGGACTACCGCGACGACATCCAGCGCCGGATGACAGTCACCGCGAAGCCGGCCCAGGAGGGCATCTGGCACTGGGTGAGCCCGACCGAGGTGCGTTACCGGCCCAAGACGTTCTGGAAGCCCAACAGCACCGTCAGCTACAAGGTGCAGGCGGGCGGCCTGCCGCTGGGCGGCGGCTGGTACGGCCGGTCCGACCTCAGCGTCGACCTGAAGATCGGCCCGTCGTTCGTGATGACTGTCGACAACCGCACCAAGCGGATGACAGTCACGCGTGACGGCAAGGTGGTCAAGACCATCCTGGTGAGCCTGGGCAAGAAGAGCACCCCCTCCTCCAGCGGCACCATGGTGGTGATGGAGAAGCTCCGGCACACGGTCTTCGACACCATGGAGGAGCTGGGCCCGGAGGAGGGCTACCGCACCGAGATCGACTACGCCCAGCGGCTCACCTGGGGCGGCGAGTTCATCCACGCCGCGCCCTGGTCCGAGGGCGTGCAGGGCCGATCGAACGTGTCGCACGGCTGCGTGAACGTCTCGATGAAGGACGGCAACTGGCTGTTCGCCAACACCCGCCTCGGCGACCCGATCACCGTCAAGGGCACCGAGCGCAAGCTCCAGAACGGCAACGGCTGGACCGACTGGAACATGAGCTGGGACGAGTACGTCAAGGGCAGCGCCCTGCCGTACGAGCCGCCGTCGGACGACACCACGCCGGACGCCGGCACTCCGAGCGTCGAGCCGACCCCCTGACCCCGCACACGACGAAGCCCCCTCCCGGAGGAGGGGGCTTCGTGTTTGGGGTGACTGATGGGAATTGAACCCACGACAACCGGGACCACAACCCGGTGCTCTGCCAACTGAGCTACAGCCACCATGCTCGCCGCTCCGGTCGCCCGGGGCGGTGCGCGGACTAATCATAGCCACACTCCGGCCGGCCCCGTCCACCGGGTTCGGCGCGGGCGTTAGAGCTGGGCGGCGATCGCCTTCGCGGCCTCGACGTCCGGGCCCGGCAGCGGCACGAACACGGTCCGCCGGTAGTACTCCAGCTCGCGGATGCTCTCCCGGATGTCGGCGAGGGCCCGGTGGGCCAGGCCCTTCTGCGGCTGCCCGAAGTACACCCGCGGGTACCAGCGCCGGCACAGCTCCTTGATCGAGGACACGTCGATCATCCGGTAGTGCAGGTGCGCGTCGAGCCGGGTCATGTCGCGGGCCAGGAAACCCCGGTCGGTGGCGATCGAGTTGCCGCACAGCGGCGCGGTGCGGGGGTCCTTCACGTAGCTGGTCACGTAGTCGAGCACCATGTCCTCGGCCTCGGCCAGCGTCACCGTGGAGCGGCGTACCTCCTCGGTGAGCCCGGACTTGGCGTGCATGGTGCGCACGATCTCCGGCATGCCGTCGAGCGCCTCGTCGTCGGCGTGGATCACCACGTCGACGCCGTCACCGAGCACGTTGAGGTCGGGATCGGTGACGAGCGCGGCGACCTCGATCAGGGCGTCGCGCCGCAGGTCGAGCCCGGTCATCTCACAGTCGATCCAGACGAGAAGATCAGCCACCGGGACAGACTACGCGCCGCCGACCCGCCCGCGCCTCGGCCCGGCGGCCGAGGTGGACCGCTAGGGTTTCCTGCGTGCCAGCCGAACCCGTCGCCTCACCCGCCGTCGCCCGTGACGGCGCGGGCGCGCGTACGGCCCGCCGGGTGCTGACGGTGCTGGCGCTCGTCGCGATCCTGCCGGCGCTCTACCTGCCCAACCTGCGGCACAACTTCTACGACCAGAAGATCTACATGTCGGCGATGGACTGGTGGACGTCCGGGCATCCGCTCTACGACTACGTCCAGCCGGACCGGGTGCAGGGCGCGCTCTACTTCACCTACCCGCCGTTCGCGGCGCTGCTGCTGGCCCCGTTCGGGTACCTGCGGCTCGGTGTGGCTGTCGCCGCGTTCGCGGTGCTGACCGTGGCCGCCGTGGTGGTGACCACCCGCTGGCTGGTGCTGCCGGTGCTGCGGCGCCACGACCTCCCGCGCGGGTTCGGCCTGACGGTCGCCGTGCTGCTGGTGCTGGCGATGGAGAGCACCCGGGAGACGCTCACGCTCGGGCAGATCAACATGCTGCTCGTGGTGCTGATCCTCGGTGACCTGCTGTTCGCCGTACCGCAGGGTCGGCGCTGGGCCGGTGTGGGCGTGGGGCTGGCCGCGGCGCTCAAGCTCTTCCCGGGCATCTTCGTGCTCTACCTGCTCGCCGCCCGCAAGTGGCGGGCGGCGACGGTGGCCACGGTGACCGCCGCGGTGGCCACGCTGCTGGCAGCGGCGCTCGCGCCGGGCGACTCGTGGCGGTTCTGGACCCACGAACTGTGGACCACCGACCGGGTCGGCCGCACCGACTACACCGGCAACCAGTCGCTGTTCGGACTGCTCAGCCGCCTGTCCCCGACGGCCGAGGCGGGCCGGCTGCCGTGGCTGCTGCTCGCGCTGGCGGTGGCCGCGTTCGGCCTGTGGCGGGCGGCGCGCGCGGCCCGGGCGGGGGACGCGCTCGTGGGTCTCACCCTGACCGGCCTGGTGGGCGGGCTGGTCAGCCCGATCACCTGGATCCACCACCTGTACTGGTTCATCCCCGCCGTGGTGGTGCTCGTCGACGCGGCGTTGGACGCCGATCCGGCGACGCCCGCCGGGGCCCGCCGTCGCGGCGGCCTCTTCGCGCTGGCGGCCGTCGTGGGCCTGCCGATCGTGTACGGCCTGGTGTCGTTCCAGGACTGGGGCACCGCCATCGTGCACACCGACGACCCTGTCGATTTCGTCGTCCGCAACCTGTACGTGCTGCTCAGCCTGCTGTTGCTGGCGGTGCTCCCGATCCGTCATCACCGGGACGCGTCGCCGACGACCCGGACTGAACGGACACATCTCGCAACAAATGGCGATAAGCGCTAATCTGGTCGCAACTACCTCAGTTTTCTCCCAGGTAGCACCGATCCCCCGGTGAGAACGGCCCTCCGCGTCGGCAGCGCGGAGGGCCGTTCGGGTTCTCCGCGTCAGTCCTCGTGGTCCTCGCACCGGCCGGGCGGTGCGGCGATCGCCGCGCGGCCCCGCCCGCCGCACCCGGAGCCCACTGCCACCAGGTGCCGCTCGGGGCGCGACGCCGGGCCCGGCTGCCGGCCCAGCCCGCTCAACGAGGTGACGCCGAGGCGACCGGCCAGCACCGGCACCTGGTCCGGTTCGACCACGAAGACCACCTCACGGGGCCGCAACGGGCGCAGCAGCAGCACGACGGCGAGGACCACGAGCAGCGTCCCGCCGGCCGGCAGCGCCCACGCCAGCCCGGGGAACCATCCGGCCCGCAGCTCGGCACGCATCCGCAGGTCGAGGCCGGCCGCACCGTCCACGCGCAGCACGACCAGGCTCAACGACCGGTCGGCCAGTTCCGCCGGGCTCCACTCCAGGGAGCCGACGCCCTGGCGTACCCAGAAGGGCTCTGTCATCGGCGCGACGTCGCCGGCACCGGCGGTGGCCGGGTCGAGGTCGACAGGTAGCGGGCCCCGGGTGACGGCGACGCGGCGCACGGTGCTGTGCGGGACGTCGGCCAGCCACTGTCGCACCTGGTCGGCCGGGGCCAGGCCGAGGAAGACCGGGCCGCCGTCGTCCCGCGCGGTCAGGCTCAGCCGGACCTGACCGGTGCGGGCGAGCGGCGCGTCGGCGCGCAGCAACGCGTCCACGTCGGTCACGAGCACCGCCCGGGCGGGCGTGCGGACCGGCTCGAACCGGGCGTCGAACCCGCCGTCCGGGCCGGCGTGCCGGGCGGCGAACCAGAGGCCGCCGCCCGCCAGCAGCGCCGGAACCCCAAGCGCCAGCAACACCATGCCGGCGATCGTGCGTACGAAACGCATTCGCGTCGTCCCTCTCGGTAGCCGAATACCCGGCCGACCTTACCGACGCGCGTCGGCCGACCGCCGGATATCGGCAGCACCGGCCCGGGACGGCAACCGGCCCGGCGGATCGGTCCGCCGGGCCGGTGCGTCGCTCACGTTCGCTACGACGTCGCGGCGGGCTCCCGCCGGGTACGCGCGAACGCCAGACCGCCCAGGGCCAGGCCGCCCAGTCCGGCGACCAGGCCCGCCACACCGAGGGCGGTGGCCACGCCGGAGTCCTCGTCGTCATCGTCGTCGTCAGCGGCGGCAGCGGGCGCGCTCGCGCCCGGCGAGGCGGGCGCCGCCCCGGCCAGCTTCAGCACCGGCGCCGGGTTCTCCGGCTCCTCCGCGCCCGGCGTGGGCTCCTCGATCCACCGGGAGACGTTGCCGTCGGAGTACGTCTGGAGCACCTTGAACACCATCGTGTCGGCCTGCGGGAGCGGGCCCATCGACACCGGGAACTCCTGGAACTCGCCCGGCTTCACGCCGCCGCCGGGCGCGGCGGTGAAGGTCAGCTTGGAGACCGCCTCGGTGAGCTGGCTGCCGTGCACCTCGATCGGCGGGTCGACCTTGCGCTTCTCCACCGCCACCGTCCAACCCGGCACCGGCATGGTGGAGACCGAGCCGACCGGGGCGTTCTCCGGCAGGTTCACCTCGACCTTGACTGTCGACGCCGTGTCGCTCTCGTTCGGCACCCGGAACGCGAACCGGCCGTAGCCGCCCTGTGTGCCCTCGGCCGGGTTGATCGTGACGTGCGCCGAGGCTTGCCCGGCCAGGCCGAGTACGGCCGTGGCGACGGTGGCGAGGGTCAACGCGGCGACTGTCGCGGGACGCCGGAGACGGATCATGGGGGGACCTTCCGTTACTTGATCGGCACGGTGGCGGTCACCGTGGCCTGGTCGATGTCGGTGGTACGGACGGTGATGCGCAACTGCCAGTCGCCTCGGGCCGGCAGGTTGACCTCGCCGGTGGCGTGGTTGTCGCTCAACGGCAGCAGCGGGACGGCGATCGGCTCGATCCCGGCCGACGGCAGCGCGGCGGTCACCTTCCACTCCTGCACCGGCTGCGGGCGGCTGTCCTTGGTGTAGGCGTACAGGTGCAGCGTGTTGTTCCCGGTCTCGGCCGGGTCGAACTGGACCTCCAGCGAGTAGATCGGGCTGCTCAGCGTGGCGGAGAAGTAGCCCTGCTCGGCACCGGCGACATTCGCGGTCGCGGTGCGCGCCGGGGTGGTCTGCACGAGCGTCGCGGACACGCCGAGCACCACCGCCGTGATCACCAGCTCGGCCACCACGGCCCGCCGCATCGCGCCCGGCCGGCCGGCGGCCACCCGCCGCCGCACCAACGCCCGGGAGTACGCGGCCACGCCGATCACCAGCGCGAACAGCGCGATCTTGGCGAGCAGCAGCCGGCCGTACGTGGTGTCGAACAGCGCCCCCAGGCTGGCCACCTCGATGAGCCCCTGCACGGTGCCGGCCAGCAGCAGCGCGGCCACCGCGAGCGCGGCCCACCGGGACCAGATCGGCAGGATGGCGTCCAGCTCGCGCTCGTCGGCCCTGCGCAGCAGGAACACCGCGAGCATGACCAGACCGCCCAGCCAGACCGCCATGCCGCCCAGGTGCACCGCGTCCACCATCACGGAGACCGCCGGCGCGGGCGAGGCCGCGGCGTGCCCGGCCAGCGGCCAGGTGAACAGCGCCGCGCCGCCGAGGACGGCCAGGATGATCCCGTCGGTACGGCCGATCGGACCGGCGAACAGCGGCCGGAGCAGGAACGCGGCGGCGGCGAGCAGGCCCAGCCGGACCAGGTGCGTGGTGCCGTAGGCGCTGCCCAGCACGTCGCCCAGGCCGGAGCCGGTCACGTCGAACAGGCCGCCGCCGTTGACGTACGGCACCTGGAGCCACACCTCGGCCACCGTCGCCACCGCCAGCAGGCCCAGCCCGGTCCAGGCCAGCCGCGCCGGCCCCCGGCGGGAGAGCCGGCCCGGCCAGAGCGCGGCCAGCACCAGCGCCGGACCGACGAGCAGCAGCAACCCGACGTAGCCGGCGTACTTCGCCACCTTCACCGCGGTCTCGGTCACCGGGTTCGCCCGGTTGTCCGAGCCGCTGTCGGTGGGCGGCTCGGACGGCGCCCCGACCGAGTAGGTGAACGCGCCGGAGACCGGGTGGCTGTCGGCCGAGATGACCCGGTAGCTCACCAGGTAGGTGCCGCGCCCCCCGGAGGGGTCCACCGGGATGGTGACCTCGGCGCCCCGGAAGGTCGGTTCGCCCCGGTCGGCGCGCGAGCCGTCGGGGGCGATCACCCGCACCTTCCCCGGCACCTTGCGGACGCCCTCACTGAACGTGATCACCACTTGCGCGGGCGCCTCGGGAACCACGGCGGAGGCGGCCGGGCTGCTGCTCACCAGAACCGCGTGGGCGGCGGCCGGGGTGGCCGGGACGAGGAGCAGGGCGACCAGCAGGAGCAGCAGCCCGGCGACGGCACCGGAGCGGGCGGCGACGACCCGGGACGGGCGGCGTACGGCAGCAGTCATGCCGCCATGGTTCCCGAACCGGGCCGGGTCCGGCGAGCCGGTCTCCGGTGGGCGTGGCCCAGCGCGCGGCCGCCTCGACGGCACGCGCCACGCCGGGCCTGCTCGGATGTCATGGGTGGGTAGTCGGACGGCGGCGGGAAAAAGTTCCCGGCGTGTGCGGGACCACGGAATGGGTCGAAGGACCCTGTCCCGTCCGGGTACGCCGCGTAACCTCGGGTGACGTGATCCCCGGCCCGCGCGACACCGCCGCCGACCGCCCCGACGCCGCTCGGGACGCGGCCACCGGCTGGGCGCTGGCCGCCCGCGACGGGGACCGCGACGCGCAGGCCGCCTTCGTCCGGGCCACCCAGGCCGAGGTGTGGCGCTTCGCCGCCGCGCTCGTCGACCCGGACAGCGCGGACGACCTGACGCAGGAGACGTACCTGCGGGCGTTCCGGGCGCTCTCCGGCTTCGAGGGCCGCTCCAGCGTGCGTACCTGGCTGCTCGGGATCGCCCGGCGGGCCTGCGCCGACCACCTGCGCACTGTGGTGCGCCGCCGCCGGCTCGACGCGCGGCTCGCCGCCCAGGCCGCCACCGACCGCCCCTACCCGGACCCGGCCGGCCAGCTCGGCGCCACCGACCTGGTCCGCCGGCTGCCCGCCGAGCGGCGCTCCGCGTTCGTGCTCACCCAGTTGCTCGGCCTGTCGTACGCCGAGGCCGCCGACGTGGAGGGGGTGCCGGTGGGCACCATCCGCTCCCGGGTGGCCCGGGCCCGCGACGAGCTGGTCGACGCCGTCGGCGACACGCTGGCCGGATAGCGGGAACCTTTCGTGACGCTCGGACGACGAATGACTGTGACCCCCTCCCCCTCCCCCCGGGCCGGCGGCTGGCACGCCCTGCGCCCCTGGCTCGGCGTCGCGGCCCGCCTCGGACTCGCCGCCGTGTGGCTGATCGCCGGCGGCACCAAGGTCGGCGACCTGGCTGCCTCCGGCCGGGCCGTGAACGCGTACCAGGTGATGCCGTACGACGTGGCCACCGTGATCGGCGCGGCGCTGCCGTTCGTCGAGCTGGCCCTGGGCGTACTGCTGCTCGTCGGGCTGGCCACCCGGGTCGGCGCGGGCGTCTCCGCGGCGCTGCTGGTGGTCTTCGTCGCCGGCATCGCCTCGGCCTGGGCCCGTGGCCTGGCCATCGACTGCGGGTGTTTCGGCAGCGGCGGCCAGCTCGCCGCCGGCCAGACCCCCAGCTACCTCCCGGAGATCCTCCGGGACATCGGGTTCCTGGCGCTCGCCGGGTTCCTGCTGATCTGGCCCCGCACCCCGTTCTCGGTGGACGGGTGGCTGGCGGGCGACGACACGGTGGAGGACGACGATGAGCAGTCGTAAGGGGCGCAGGGACGCGGCCCGGGTGGTACGCGAGCAGATCGCCCGGGAGAAGCGGCGCAAGCGGACGCTCTGGACCTCGATCGCCGCGGTGCTGGTGCTCGTCATCGCCGGTGGCATCGGCTGGGCCGCCTACTCCAGCCAGAAGTCCGACGAGTTCACCGCCCCGCCCGGGGCCAACGACGCCGGCACCGGCATCGTGCAGGGCACCGGACCGGTCACCATCGACCTGTACGAGGACTACCTCTGCCCGGCCTGCAAGCAGTTCCAGCAGATCAACGGCGAGACGCTCAACCAGCTCGTCACCGACGGCAAGGCGAAGCTGGTGTTCCACCCGGTCGCGTTCCTCAACCGCTTCTCCACCACCGAATACTCGACCCGCTCCTCGGCTGCCTCCGGCTGCGCCGCCAAGGGCGGCAAGTTCCGCGAGTTCACCGAGCAGCTCTTCGCCAAGCAGCCGCCGGAGGGCGGCGCCGGGCTCAGCAACGACGAACTCGTCGACATCGGCGCGGGCGTCGGGCTGAACCGGGACGAGTTCGCGTCCTGCGTCTCCGACGGCACGTACCGGTCGTGGACCGAGCACGTCACCGACGAGGCGAGCAAGTCCGGCGTGACCAGCACCCCGACCATCAAGGTCAACGGCAGCGAGCTCCAGGACCGCAGCCCCGAGGGGATCAAGGCAGCGGTGGAGGCGGCCGGCAAGTGATCGCACCCCTGCGCCGGGCCGCGCTGGTGCTCGCCGTCGCGGCCACCGCACTGCTCACACTCGCCGGCCCGGCCGCCGCACACGGCGCGGACGCGCCCGACGGCACCGACTACCGCGCCACGATCAGCGGCGTCGACCCGGACCGCCCCGGCCTCACCGCACGCATGGTGGAGGCCGGCGCGCGGCTGGAGCTGACGAACGACACCGCCGCCGACGTGACGGTGCTCGGCTACTCCGGTGAACCGTACCTGCGCATCGGCCCGGGCGGCGTGTACGAGAACACCCGCTCCCCCGCCACGTACCTGAACCGGACGCTGGCCGGCGAGACCCGGCTGCGGGCCGAGGCGAACCCGGCCGCCGCGCCGGACTGGCGCCGGATCGACGACGGACCGACAGCCCGCTGGCACGACCAGCGCACGCTGTGGCGCGACGACGCCCCGCCGGCCGCCGTCGCCGCCGACCCGGACCGGGAACACCGGGTACGCGACTGGACGGTGCCGTTGCGCGCCGGTGACACCACCGGAGCCGTACGCGGCACGCTGGACTGGGTGCCGCCACCCGACCCGTACCCCTGGTGGGTGGCCGCCACGCTGGGCTTCCTGCTGATCGGCGCGGCGGGGCTGGCGCCGGGAGGCACCGCCGCCGGAGTGCGGGCGCTGCGCGCGGTCGGCGCGCTGCTCGCAGTGGGCGGCGCCGCCACTGTGGCGCTCACCGTCGCCCGCGCGCTGGACACCGGTGCTCCCGGCGTCGGTGGGACGCTCGCCGAGCTGGTCACCGGGCAGATCTGGACGCTGCTCACCGGGCTCGGCGCGCTCGCCGCGGGCGGGTACGCGCTGGCCCGCCGCCCGGCCGCCGACTTCGTGCTGGCGCTCGCCGGCGCCTGCCTCACGCTGTTCGCCGGGGCGACGAACCTGGCCGCGCTGTCCCGCGCGATCCCACCGGCCGCCGGCCCGGCGGTGCTGGTCCGGGTGCTGGTGGTGGTCGGCCTGGCCACAGGCGCCGGCGCGGTCGCCGCCGGCCTGCTGCGCCTGCGCACCGCCGCAAGAGCAGCCCGCCCCACCCCGCACCCAGCCCCCGTGCCCTGACCCGAGCCGCCCTCCCCCGGTCTGGCCCCGCGATCTTGCAGTTGCTGCCCCTCGGATGCGGCTTTCGCACTTTCTGCCCGGGCAGAAAGTGCGAGATCGCCGCAGACGGGGGTGGGGCGGGGGGACGGCTCGGGTCAGGAGGGGCGGGGGGCGAAGCCGTAGGGGAGCTCCAGGCGGTGGGCGGCCAGCAGCGCCTCGTCGGACAGGAGGTCTGCGGTGGGGGCGTCGGCGACGATCCGGCCGCCGTCCAGGATCACCGAGCGGGGGCACAGCTCGGCCGCGTACGGCAGGTCGTGCGTGACCATGAGCAGCGTCACCGGCAGGGCGCGCAGGATCTCGGCAAGCTCCCGCCGGGCGGCCGGGTCGAGGTTCGACGACGGCTCGTCCAGCACCAGGATCTCCGGGCGCATGGCGAGCACGGTGGCCACCGCCACCCGGCGCCGCTGCCCGAACGACAGGTGGTGCGGCGCGCGGTCCCGGTGCTCGCTCATCCCGACGGCCGCGAGCGCCTCGTCGACCCGGGCGGCCAGCTCGGCCCCGCGCAGGCCCAGGTTGGCCGGGCCGAACGCGACGTCCTCGGCGACAGTGGGCAGAAAGAGCTGGTCGTCCGGGTCCTGGAAGACGATGCCGACGCGGCGGCGCACCTCGGCCAGCGTGTCCCGGTCGCGGGTGACGGTCAGGCCGCCGACGCTCACCGTGCCCTCGGTGGGGGTGAGGATGCCGTTGAGGTGCAGCACGAGCGTCGTCTTGCCGGCACCGTTGGGCCCGAGCAGCGCCACCCGCTCGCCGCGCGGCACGGTCAGGTCCACGCCGTGCAGGGCGACGTGACCGTCCGGGTACGCGTACCGGACGCCGTCGACGTTCAGGGAGGGTGGCTGCCGCACGTACCCGATCATTGCAGGACGAGCGCGACGGCGGCGATGGTGGCCGCGATCGCCGGCACCGTCGCGGCGGCCGCCCACTGGCCGGCGGTGGCCGCGCCCGCGCCCTGCCACACCGCCGGCATCCGGCCGGTGTAGCCGCGGGAGAGCATCGCCAGATAGACCCGCTCGCCGCGCTCGAACGCGCGCAGGAACAGCGTGCCGACCCCGGCCGCGAAGCCGCGCAACTGCCACAGGAAGCGTGGGTCGTCCCCGCGCGACACCCGGGCCACCCGCATGCGCCGGGCCTCGCCGACGAGCACCTCCAGATAGCGCAGCATGAACGTGGCGATCTGGGTGAGGATCTGCGGGCACCGCAGCCGGTCCAGGCCGAGCAGCAGGTCACGCGTCGTCGTGGTCGCCGCCAGCAGGAGCGACGCGAGTACGCCGAGCGTGCCCTTGGCGAGGATGTTGAACGCGCCGTGCAGCCCGTCGACGGACAGGGCGAGCCCGGCCACCTCGACCCGCTCCCCGGCGCCGAGGAACGGCAGCGCGAACGCGAACAGCACGAACGGCAGCTCGATGAGCGCCCGGCTGAGCAGCCAGCGCGGGCCGACCCGGGCCAGCGCGGCCACCACGGCGACCAGGAGCGCGTACCCGCCGAAGGCCCAGTACGCCTCCCGGGGCGTGGCCACCACCGCGATGGTGAACAGCACCATCGCGGCGATCTTCACCTCCGGCGGGAGGCGGTGCACCGGCGAGCCGGACTCGCGGTAGAGCACGTGCGCGTGCCCGGCGCCCATGCTCAGCGGGTGCCGCTGGACGGGGTCGCGGCCCCGTCCGCCGCGTCGGCGCTCGCGGTGGTCGCGGCGGGCGTGGCGGGCGCGGCGGGCGTGGCGGGCGGGGCGGGGCCGCGGCGGCGGGCCAGCCAGAACAGGCCGCCGCCGAACGCGAAGGTGAGCAGCACGCCGAGCACGCCGGACAGGCCGGTGGAGACGAAGTCGTTGCCGATCCCGCGTACGCCGTAGTCGGCCAGCGGGCTGTCGGCCAGCTCGTGGTCCTTCGCCTGCTGGGCCGGGCAGCTGCCGCCGGTGATCTCGTCGTCGGCGTTCACCGTGCAGCCCTTGAGCAGCGACGAGTCGAGCCCGTCCGGGTGCGACGAGGCGTAGTTGCTCACCACGCCGGCAAGCACCAGTGCCACCAGCAGGCCGCCGAGCAGGAACGGCCAGTGACGCTTGTTCATCGGGCACCTCCGGCGACCGGGACGGCGGGAGCCGGCGTGGCCGGCTTGAGGGCGCGCAGCGCGTACACCAGATCGGGCCGGACCTTCGCGACGGTGACCACCGTGGTCGCGGTGATCAGGCCCTCGCCGATGCCGATGAGCAGGTGGGCGAAGGCCATGGTGCCGGCCAGGCCGGCGAGGTTACCGCCGAGGTCGGTGGTGCCGCCCAGCCAGTACTGGAAGACGAATCCCTGGGACGCGACCACGACGCTGACGAGCGCGGAGACGAACGCGGTGACCGCCAGCCCGGCCGGGGTACGCGGCAGCACCCGCAGCAGCAGCGCGACCAGCAGGTACGCGGCGGCGGTGCCGAGAAGCGCCATGTTGGTGATGTTGAGGCCGAGCATCGCCACCCCGCCGTCACCGAAGACCAGCGCCTGCACGATCAGCACCACGGCGACGCAGAGCGCGCCGACCCAGGGCCCGACGAGCAGGGCGGCGAGCGCGCCGCCGAGCAGGTGCCCGCTGACCCCGGCGGTGAAGATCGGGAAGTTGAGCATCTGCACGGCGAAGATGAACGCCGCCACCAGACCGGCCATCGGGGCCAGCCGGTCGTCGAGGTCGGCTCGGCCCCGCAGCACGCAGAAGGCGAGCGCGGCGAGGGCGAGAGCCGCGAAGATCGCGGCGACCGGACCGTTGATGATCCCGTTGGAGATGTGCATCGCCAGGGTGTCCACGCGCTCAGCGTATTTCCAGGAAGGCGCTGTTGCCAATATCTTGCAACAACCTCATGATGGCCGTCACCGCGCCCGCGCGTCGCCGCCGGCCGGCCGTACCGGCCCGGCGGTATCGTCAGCGCCATGACCGACCGCCTCAAGCCCGGCGACCCCGCCCCCGACTTCACCCTGCCCACCGACGACGGCGGCACGCTGTCCCTGGCCGGCCTGCGCGGCCGCAAGGTCATCCTGTACGCCTACCCGGCCGCCATGACGCCCGGCTGCACGAAGCAGGCGTGTGACTTCCGGGACTCCCTCGCCTCGCTCCAGGCCGCCGGGTACGAGGTGGTGGGCGTCTCGCCGGACAAGCCGGCCAAGCTCGCCAGGTTCCGCGACCGGGACGCCATCACGTTCCCGCTGGTCTCCGACGAGGACAAGGCGGTGCTGACCGCGTACGGCGCGTTCGGCGAGAAGCAGATGTACGGCCGCACGGTCAC
The DNA here is from genome assembly GCF_043197215.1 of Micromonospora sp. NPDC049203. Lineage (NCBI taxonomy): Bacteria > Bacillati > Actinomycetota > Actinomycetes > Micromonosporales > Micromonosporaceae > Micromonospora > Micromonospora sp. NPDC049203. Next base: position 636,934 of record NZ_JBICSV010000001.1, read on the forward strand.
CGGCGTGATCCGTTCGACGTTCGTGGTGGACGAGGACGGCAAGATCGAGCAGGCGTTCTACAACGTGCGGGCCACCGGCCACGTCGCCAAGCTGCGCCGGGATCTCGGCCTCGACTGAGCCGTACGCGCGGGCGGGCCGGCCTCGGTGGCTCCGGATGTGGTCTACGATCCGGAGGCTGTGACACCGACCGGCTTCCGCCCGGCTTCCGATCGCGGGCGCCCGCCGCGTCGGCCGCAACGGCCGTGGAGGACTACGGTGTTCACCATGGAGGGGCCGTAGCCCAACGGCAGAGGCATGCGGTTTAGGTCCGCACCAGTGCGGGTTCGAATCCCGCCGGCCCTACCATTCGTCCACGGCGACTGTCACGAAGGTCACGAACGCGGGTCCCGGCCGCACTGCCGCGCGCAGGATTACGGGCGTGGACCTGCGCTTCGTACTCGACCCCGACCTGACCCCTGAGCTGCGCGAACAGATCGTCGCGCTCTGGGTGGACGTGACGAACGCCGGCGGCGCCGTCGGCTTCGTCGCCCCGGTGACGGCCGACGACGTGCGCCCGCTCGCCACCTCGACGCTCGACGAGATCGCGGACGGGCCGGACCGGCTGCTCGCCGGCTACGAGGGCGGCCGACTGGTGGCGGTCCTGATCATCGCCGACAACCGGTTCCACCTCAAGACGCACTGGCGGGTGCTCAAGCGCGTCATGGTGCACCCCGGCACGCAGGGGCGCGGCCACGGCGCGGCGCTGATGCGCGAGGCCGAGCGGATCGCCCGAGGGCTCGGCCTGGCGGCGCTGCACGTGACGGTCCGCGACGGCCTCGGCCTGGACGGCTTCTACAAGCGCCTCGGCTACCGCGAGGTCGGCCGCCTCCCCGCCGCGCTGCGCCTGTCCCCCACCGACGCCCGCGACGAGATCCTCATGTGGCTCCCCCTCCCCTGACCCCGCCGCCCACCCCACCCCACCTCGTCGATCTTGCACTTTCCGCCCCCGCAAAAGCCACATCCAGGGCAGAACGAGGGCCGCAAGTGCAAGATCAACGCGAGGCGAGGGTGGGGCGGGGTCAGGAGCAGGGGGCGGGGGCTGCCTGCACGAGGGGGGCCGTGCCGGCTGGGGCGGGGCTGGAGGACGAAGGCGTCGTCGTCAGGGAAGGGGTGGGGGTCCGGCTGGGGGTGGGTGTGGGGCTCGGCTTCTTCGGGGCGGGGGTGCGGGCTGCGGGTTTCGCGCCGTACATGCGGGCCGTGCCGCGCTGCACCTGACCGGGGAGCATCCGGATGCCGGCGGCTGTCGCGCGGTGGCCGTACACGTCGGTGACCCGGATCTCGTACGGGCCGGGTCCGGCCCCCGATTCGATCAGCCAGTAGTTGTAGTCCTGCCGCTGCGCCGTACGCCACGAGCCGTTCTGCCGCACCTCGACCGAGCGCAGTGGATTGCCGTGGTCGCCGACCAGGACGGCGAACCACCACTGCGAGGAGCCCTCCTTCATCCGGAAGGTGAGCGGCCCGGGCAGCGACGGGTTCACCACCGCGCGGTAGGTGACCTTCACCACGCCCCGCACCGGATCGGCGATCCGGGCGAACGCCTCGGCGGAGAGGTCGAGGTGACCCGGCGCGCACTCGGGGCACTGGTCCATCACCAGCACCCGGACCGTGCCACGCGGGCCGGTGACGTCGAGGAACCCGCCGCAGGAGGCGCCGGAGGCGTACTCGCCCGGGCCGAGCGCGACGTACATCCGGTCGGTGGGCGCCGCGGGCCGGGAGCAGTTGCCGCCGGCGCCCTCGGAGTCGTAGAAGGTGGCCTTGCCGCTGTGCGTCGCGCCGCCGACGGGCGGAGCGGCGGCCACCGGCAGGGCGGCGCCGGGCGGGAGAGCGGCCACTGGTGCCATTGCGGCGCGCGGAGGCGGTGCGGCGCAGGCGGGGGCGGCGCCACCGCGTACCGCGAGGGTCACCGCGACCGCGGCGGCGACGGCGACGAGACCGGCGGCGGCGAGCCGGTGGCGGCCGGTGGCGGTGCGGCGCCGGCCGTCCGGGGCCGCGGATCCGGGCGCGTCGCCGGTGGTCGGCGGGTGGGGTGGGGTGCCGTCGGTCACGCCGGTCGATGCTGCCGGACCGGCGTGCCGCCGGACAAGCGAGCTAAGCGAAAGCTAATCCGGGCGCGGCGCGCAGGCGGGGGCGACACGCTCCCGCGCGGGTCCACACGGTACGACGCGACTCAGTAGCATCGCGGCATGTCCGATCGCCACCAGCTCACCGACCCCGACGCGCGTTCGCAGGGCTCCGACGTGGAGCCGGGCGCGCCGGCGGAGGAGAAGGCGCCCCGGCGCCGCCGGGGCCGGCGGATCGCCCTGATCGTGCTGCTCGTCGCGGTGCTGCTCACCGGCGGCACCGCAGTGGCCGGTGGCCTCTACTACCGCTCGGTCGACAAGTCCATCGAGCGGGTCGACGCCTTCGAGGGCGTACCGGAGGAGTCGCGGCCACAGGTCGAGGCCAAGGGCGCGATGAACATCATGATTCTGGGCAGCGACTCCCGTGACCCGGAGAGCACCGGCGGCTCGCGCAGCGACACGATCATCCTGGCCCACCTGCCGAAGGACCGGGCGAGCGCCCAGCTCATCTCGATCCCCCGGGACACCTGGACGGCGATCCCGAAGTCGAAGGAGGGCCGCGGCGGCCGCGACGCGAAGATCAACGCCGCGTACGCCTGGGGCGGCGTGCCACTGATGGTGCAGACGGTGGAGAAGTTCAGCGGCGTACGTGTGGACAACGTGACGATGGTCGACTTCGCCGGATTCAAGGAGATCATCGACGCGCTCGGCGGTGTCGAGATCGACGTGGAGAAAGGCTTCACCACGAAGTACTCGCTGATCGGCACGCGGACGTTCAAGCAGGGCCGGCAGACCATGGACGGCGCCGCCGCGCTGGACTACGCGCGGGAGCGGCACGCCTTCCCCGACGGCGACTTCGCGCGCATCCGCCACCAGCAGCAGGTGATCAAGGCGATCCTGGACAAGGCCGCGTCGGGTGGCGTGCTGACCAACCCGGCCAAGCTCAACTCGTTCGTCCGCGCCACGTCCGACTCGGTGGCCGTCGACAAGTCACTGTCGCTTGTGGATCTCGCGATGGAGATGCGCGGCCTGCGCGGCGGCAACCTGACGTTCTTCACCTGCCCGGTGAAGGGGACGGGCCGGGTCGGCAGCGAGAGTGTCGTGTTCCCCGATCCGGCGCGCTCGAAGACGCTGTTCGACGCCGTCCGCCGCGACTCGGTCCCCGAGATCCTCGCCGTCAGCGGAAAGTAGGACGTCGATCTGCCATGCCGGTGCTGGCGGCGGGGCGGGGCCGCTCGTATCCTGCGATCGCCGTCGGTCTCTGTATCCGGACCGGGGGCGTCACGGGGAAGGATCGACAATGCCACGCCTGCCGGCGTACGAGCATCCGCCCGCACCGCCGTCCAGCACGGCCATGAACGCGCCGATGGACAGCGGCATGGACACCACGACGGTGCTGCCGTACGCGGGGTCGCGGGCGTCGACGCGTACCCGATGGTTGCGGGCCTGGATGGTGACCGCGCCCATCGACGTCGCGGCGCTGCTCACCCCGTTGCTGCTGACTCAGGACTACTGGCGTGGCACGTTGTTCAACGCCGCGCTGACCCTGGGCCTGTTCGCCGCGGGCGGGCTCTACCGGCCGCGGCGGCACATCAGCATCCTCGACGAACTACCGAGCCTCGGCGGCCGGCTGCTGGCCTCCGGCGCGGTGGGGGCGATCATCGCGGCGCTGCGGCACGACTCGGTGCCACACGTCAGCGGGTTCATGCGCGGCGTCGCGCTCTCCGCCGGCCTGGTGATCGTCGGCCGGGCGCTGAACAGCCGGCTCATCCTGCTGGCCCGCAGGCGCCGGTGGGTGGAGCACAACGCGATAGTCATCGGCGGCGGGCCGATCGGCGGCGAGCTGGCCCGGCTGTTGCGCCGCTACCCGCAGTACGGGCTGCGGTTCGTCGGCGCTGTCGACGCCCGGTCACGGGCGCGGATCGGCTCGCTTCCGCTCATCGGCACCATCGACGAGCTGGAGAAGCTCGTCGACATGCTGGAGTGCGAGGTCCTGGTGATCGCGGACCCGGACTGTCCCGAGGCCGACCTGATGGAGGCGCTGCTGCGCCCGGCCAGTTCCCGCTGTGACCTGTGGGCGGTGCCGCGCCTGTGGGGGTCGCGGTCGCAGGGCGGCTACCCGGACCACATCGGCGCCATCCCGATCATCAAGATCGGCGACACCACGCTCACCGGTCCCCGGTGGCGGCTCAAGCGCGCCTCCGACGTGGTGTTCGCGGTGACCGCCCTGGTGGCGCTGAGCCCGCTGCTGCTGCTCTGCGCCGTCGCGACGTTCCTCGACGGCGGCCGGGGCGTGTTCTTCCGCCAGGAGCGCATCGGGCGGTACGGCAAGCCGTTCCACGTGGTCAAGTTCCGGTCCATGCGCCCGTCCGACGAGCACGAGTCGCAGACCACCTGGTCCATCGCGCACGACGAGCGGGTCGGGCCGATCGGGCGGTTCATGCGGCGCACCTCGCTGGACGAGCTGCCGCAGCTGTGGAACATCCTGCGCGGTGAGATGAGCGTGGTGGGGCCCCGGCCGGAACGGCCGTACTTCGTGGAAAAGTTCACAGTGGAGTACCCGAGGTACGCGATGCGGCACCGCGTCCCGGTGGGGCTCACCGGGCTGGCGCAGGTCAGCGGCCTGCGCGGGGACACGCCGATCTCGGACCGGGCGCGGTTCGACAACTACTACGTCGAGAACTGGTCGCTCTGGCTCGACATCAAGATCGTGCTGCGTACCGTGACCGAGGTCTTCCGGGGCGGCGGCCGCTAGCCGCAGTCGCCGGCCAGCGCCCGCGCCAGATCCGCGCGCCAGTCCTCCGGCGGCGGCAGCTTCGCGGCGGCCCACCGGCCGTGCGCCAGCACGCTGTAGTGGGGGCGCGGCGCCGGGCGCGGGAAGCGGTCGGTAGTGGTCGGCCGGATCCGCTCCGGGTCGAGGCCGCGCAGGGCGAAGACGGCGCGGGCCAGGCCGTACCAGGTGGTCTCACCCGCGGCGGTACCGTGGTACGTCCCGGGTGCCGCGTCGCCGGCGAGCGCCGCGCCGGCGAGCGCCACGAGGCGCTCCGCGAGCCGGTACGACCAGGTGGGTTGGCCACGCTGGTCGTCCACCACGTCGAGCCGGTCGCGTTCAGCTGCCAGCCGCAGCATCGTGGTGACGAAGTTGCGCCCGTGGGGGGCGTAGAGCCAGGCGGCACGGACGACGTACCCGGTCTCGGGCAGCAGCCGGGCCACCGCCTGTTCCCCGGCGAGCTTGCTGCGCCCGTACGCGTTGACCGGGCCGGTCGGCGCGTCCTCCGGGTAGGGCTCGGTGGCGTCCCCGGCGAACACGTAGTCGGTGGAGACGTGCACCAGGCGCGTGCCGGACCCGGCACACGCGCGGGCCAGGTGGGCGACCGCGTCGCCGTTCACGGCTGTGGCGTCCCGCTCGCGTGTCTCGGCGCCGTCCACGTCGGTCCACGCGGCGGCGTTGAGCACCACGTCGTGCCCGCTCACCGCGTCCTGGACGGCATGGGCGTCGGTGACGTCGAGGTCGGCGCGGGCGGCGGCGGTGACCGACAGGTCCGGCCGGGTCCGCAGCACGGCGAGCAGGTCCCGCCCGAGCATCCCGCCCGAGCCGGTGACCAGCACCCGGGTCACCGGTGGCCGGTCGCGTCGCCGCCGGTGACGCCCGGCAGCATCCACACGTGCTCCGACCCGATGAAGCCGGCGCCGCCGGTGACGAGGATCCTCACGGGACGTGGAGTCTACGCCGCACCGACGGCGCGGCGTGGCACGTCGACGGGCCACGGGGGCGGCTGCGGCGCGGGTAGTCTCCCGCGGGTGCGTGGAATCCTTCTCGCCGGCGGCACCGGTTCCCGGCTCTGGCCGATCACCCGGGCCGTCTCGAAGCAACTGATGCCGGTGTTCGACAAGCCGATGGTCTACTACCCGCTCTCCACTCTGGTGATGGCCGGGGTACGGGAGATCCTGGTGGTGACCACGCCGGAGGACCGCGCCCAGTTCGAGCGGCTGCTGGACGACGGCAGCCAGTGGGGGCTGAGCCTGGCGTACGCCGAGCAGCCCCGGCCGGAGGGCATCGCGCAGGCGTTCCTGCTCGGCGCGGACTTCATCGGCGCCGAGTCGGTGGCGCTGATCCTCGGCGACAACATCTTCCACGGCGCCGGGCTCGGCCGGCAGCTCGCCGATCACGGCGATCCGGCCGGCGGCCGGGTCTTCGCGTATCCGGTCGCCAATCCGCAGGACTACGGCGTGGTCGAGTTCGACGAAGCCGGCCGGGTGCTGTCGATCGAGGAGAAGCCGGCCCGCCCCCGCTCCCGGTACGCGGTGCCGGGCCTCTACTTCTACGACAACCGGGTGGTCGACATCGCCCGCAAGCTGACCCCGAGCGCCAGGGGCGAGCTGGAGATCACCGCGATCAACGAGACGTACCGGGGGTGGGGCGAGCTGACGGTGACGGTGCTCGACCGGGGCACCGCGTGGCTGGACACCGGCACCTTCACGTCGATGATGCAGGCCGCCGAGTTCGTCCGGGTGATCGAGGAACGCCAGGGCATGAAGATCGGCTGTGTCGAGGAGGTCGCCTGGCGGTCCGGGCTGATCGACGACGGGCGGTTGCGGATGCTGGCCCACCCGCTGACCCGCAGCGGTTACGGTGACTACCTGCTGGGCCTGCTGGCCGAGCGGTCCGGTTCGGGGAGCGCGTCGTGAAGATCCGTCCGTTGAGCATCGAGGGCGCCTGGGAGGTGACCCCGCAGCAGCACGGCGACCCGCGCGGCCTGTTCCTGGAGTGGTACCGCTTCGACCGGCTCACCGAGGCGGTCGGCCACCCGCTGCGGCTGGCGCAGGGCAACGTCTCCGTCTCCGCCCGGAACGTGGTGCGCGGCATCCACTTCGCCGACGTACCACCCGGCCAGGCCAAGTACGTCACCTGCGTACGCGGGGCGGTGCTGGACGTGGTGGTGGACGTGCGGGTCGGCTCGCCGACGTACGGCCGGTGGGAGGCAGTACGCCTCGACGACACCGACCGGCGGGCCGTCTACCTGGCCGAAGGGCTGGGGCACGGGTTCTGCGCGCTCACCGACGACGCGACGATCAGCTATCTCTGTTCGGCCACCTACAACCCGGCGGCCGAGCACACGGTGCACCCGCTGGACCCGGTCCTCGGCATCGACTGGCCGGCGACGACGCCGCTGCTGTCCGAGCGGGACGCGGCGGCCCCCCGCCTGGCCGAGGCACGCGCGGCGGGCCGGCTGCCCGGCTACGACGCCTGCCGCTCCTTCACGGCAGCGCTGGACGCCCGGCCGTTCGCCTGATCCGGCACCGCCGCGCCGGCCGGGCGGCGGCGCACGACTGTCGTCCAGAGCGTCCGCACGTCCGCGCCCACCGGGGTGCCGGCCCGGCGGTAGCCGAGTACGAGTGCGACACCGACCCCGGCAGCCAGGCCGCCGAGCGCGCCACCGGCGGCGTGCCACTGCCACCGCACCGGCTCCGGACGCCCCGGCGGGGTGGCGGCCCGGACCACGGCGACGTGGGCCTTGAGCCCGAGCCCGGCGGGCGGCAGGTCGCGCTCGGCGATCCGTTGCAGCTCGGCGGCGAGCGCCGCGGCTATCGCCGCGGCGGTGCCGGCTGACCGGTCGGTTACTGCCACGTCGATCGCCAGTGAGTCGACAGTGGAGGACGCGACGACGCGGCCGGCCAGGTCGTCGGTGGTGTACGGCAGCCCGAGCGAGTCGATCACCGGGCGCGTCAGCCGGGGCGTGTTCATCATGGTGGCGTACGTCTTCACCCGCCGCTGCATCAGCCGGCCCGCCTCGTCCGCAGGCGGGCGGGGCTGGGGCTCGGCCGACTTCTCGGCGACGAACGTGACGAGCATCTGGGTCTCGGCCCGGTAGACCGGCGGCCGGCGTTCGGCGAGGACCCCGGTGAACGCGCCGCACAGCAGCGTCAGCGCCAGCACGATCGGCCACCGCCTGCCGATCGTGTCGCGGAAGTGGGCGAGGTCCACGACGCGTCACCCTACCGGCGGGGTGGAGCCCTGGGCGTACCCGCCCGCCGGGTCCATTGCGCGGCGGCGCTCATGTCGGGTAGAACAGGCCCGCACACATCCGCGCATCTCGGGGGAAGATCGAGTGGATTCCGCGTGGCCGGCTCGTGGCCGGCGCCGGCGCCTGGGCGCCGGGTGTTAGGCCGGCTCCGGCGGATCGTCTCCCCCGAGCGTCTCTATCTGGTCGCCCTGGGCCTGACCGGCCTCGCCGCCCTGGTGTCGGTGACGCTGCCGGCGGCGGAGCGCGGCGAACTCGCGGCGAACATGGTCAGCGCCACTGTGGGCGCGGCACTCGGCGGCCTGTCCGTCGACACGTTCCTGCTGTCCCGGCCGGCCGGGTGGATCATGTCGCGGGGCCGGGTGTGGATCGCCGGCATCCTCGCCGTCTCGCTCGGTCTCACCGCGCTGGCCGCGGCGCTGCTGACCACGCTGGCCGGGCTGGGCAGCCATCCGGTCGGCATCGGGGCGGGCTGCGCGCTCACCGTGTTCAACACTGCCGCCTCGCTCGGCCTGCGCCTCAAGCGGTTCTGGTTCGTCTACACCATGCGGGCGCTCGGCGGCGCGGTGCTGGTGGCCGGGTACGGGCTGCTCTGGCTGGGGCACCGGCTCGACGGTGGCCTGTGGAGCGTGCTGTGGCTGGGCGTGCAGGTCGCCACCGCGACAGTGCTCGGGGTGGCGGTGCTGGGCTGGGCGCGGCGGTTCGGGCCGGGGCCGGCGGCGACGGCGGGACGCACCGAGTACCGCGCCGACCTGCTCGCGGTGGGTCGGCTGCATGTCGGGGTGTGCGCGCAGATGCTGACGTACCGGCTGAGCCAGGTCCTGGTGGCCCGCTTCGCCGGCGCGGGCGCGCTCGGCGTGTTCGCGCTGGCGGTGGCGGCGCTGGAGTTCGCGCAGTCCGGCGCCGTGGTACGGGCACAGCGGATCCTGGCCGAACGCGACCCGGACGCGATCCGCGACCACGGCCGCGACGTGGTGAAGTCGGCGCTGCCGATCGCCGCGCTCGCGGTGATCGGCCTGGCGGTGCTCGGCGTGCTGGCGACCGACTACCGCGACGCCTGGATCTTCGGGCTGCTCCTGCTGCCCGGGACGCTGGCGTTGTCGGCCGGCAAGACGTGGAGCGCGGCGCTGCTCAAGCGCGCGGGCGAGCAGGCCACCACAGCAGTGGCCCTGGTCACCATGTCGGTGTCGGTGGTGCTGTACGTTCTGCTCATCCCGTGGGCCGGCGCGCTCGGCGCCGCGGTCGCGTCGTCTGTCGCCTACGGCGTCTACGCGTTGCGCACCCGGCAGCGACTCCAGCGGTCCACGCACCTCCTCGTCAATCGGATGGCCTAGCGGTGGACGTCTCAATCGTCGTGTTGACCTGGGAAGACTTCGAGCGCACCGACGGCTGCGTCCGCTCGCTCCCCGAGGGTGTGGAAACCGTCGTGGTGGACAACGGCAGCGCCTCCGAGATCAGCGACAGGCTGCGGGCGATGTGCGCCGAGACGGGCGCCCGGTACGTGCGCTCGGAGACGAACCTCGGCTACGCCAAGGGCATGAACCTCGGTGTGCGGCACAGCACCCGGTCCCGGGTGGTGCTGTCGAACAACGACATTCTCGTCCGGCCGGGCGCGATCGAGCGGCTGGCGGCCGAACTGGACGACTCCACTGTGGGTGCCGCGTTCCCCAAGGTGCTCGACGCGGCCGGCCGGGACCAGACCGCCGCCGGCCGCTTCCTGACGGTGGGCACCGGCGTCGCGCACGCCACCGGGCTCAGCCTGCTGTTCCCGAGGCTGCGGATCGTGGCGCCGCCGGAGCGGGGCGACTGGCTCTCCGGGCCGTTCGTGGCGATCCGGCGGGAGACGCTGGACCGGATCGGCGGCGTGGACGAGTCGTCGTTCTTCTACTCGGAGGACCTGCGGCTGTGCTGGGCGGTGCGCCGGCTCGGGCTGCGCCTGGCGTACCTGCCGGACGCCGTGGTCACGCACGAGGACGACGCGAGCGCGAAGCGCCGGTGGGCGGCCGAGGAGATCTCCCGCCGGCAGACCCGCGAGTTCATCCGGGCCAGCCGTGAGCTGGCCGGGTGGCGGGGCACAGTGGCCTGTTCCGCATACACCCTGGGGGTGCTCGCCCGGGCGGCGGTGGGCGGCGGGACAGCGCGGCGGGCTATCGCCCGCGGTGCCCTGGAAGGCATGGGCGTCCGATGAGGGTGCTGTTCGTCTGCACCACCGGCGGGTCGGGGCGGCGGCAGCTCGGCGGGGCCGAGCGCTTCCTGATCGAGATGCTGCCGGCGCTCACGGCCCGCGGCGTCGACGTGGTCGCCGCCACCCCTGACGACGAGGTCGCGGCGGCGTTGCGGGACGCGGGCGTGCCGTGGCGTCCGCTGGGCGCGGCCGGGCGGGTGGACCTCGGGTACGCGCGCGGCATCCGCGCGCTCGTCGAGGAGCTGCGGCCGGACGTGGTGAGCGCGCACCTGCTCTCCGCCGCGATGCACGCCCGCGCCGGACTGGGCGTGCGGGGCCGCCGCACGCCGCTGGTGGTGACGCTGCACAACAGCCTCTGGCAGTACCGCGACACGGCCGAGACGTGGCGCGCCAAGGCCGCGGTGCAGGCAAACATCAGCATCGACCTGATGTTCCGGCGGCTGCGGCCGCACGCGACGGTGGCGGTCTCCGACTTCGAGGCCCACGAGCTTCGGGTACGCGGGCGGATCCGCGACGTGCGGGTGATCCCGAACCCGCTGCCCGCCATCTGGCCGCAGGTGGCCGACACCGGCCGCCTCGCACCGGACGGCCCGGTGCGGGTCGGCTTCCTCGGCCGGCTGGAACGGGAGAAGGGCGCCGACCTGCTGGCGGACGTGGCAGCGGCGCTGCCCGACGTGGAGTTCCTGGTCGCCGGCGCCGGCGCCGTCGAGGTCGCGGAGCGGCCGAACCTGCACCTGGTCGGGCGGGTCGACGCCGCGCCGTTCCTGCAACGGCTGCACTGCCTGCTGGTGCCGTCCCGGGTGGAGGCGTTCGGGCGCAGCGCGCTGGAGGCGATGTCGCTGGGGGTGCCGGTGGTGCACTCCGGCGCGGGCGGCCTGACCGAGGTGACAGCCGCCGGTGACGGCGTGCTCGCGTACCGGGCGGAGCTGACGCCGCAGGCGCTGGCCGCCGCCGTCCGGACGGCCACCGACCCGGCCGCGTGGGACGGGCGGCGGCGCGAGCTGGCCCGGCGGTACGCGGACCGGCACTCGTTCGACGGGTGCGTGGACGCCTGGCACGACCTGTACCGGACGGTCGCCAGTGACAGCCGCTGAGCGACGCCTCTGGTCGGTCGGGATCCCGTTCGCGCTCGGTGCGGCGCTGCTGCTGGCGACGCACGACGCCGGGATCGCCGTCGCGCTCGCGCTGGCCGTCGGCACGCTGCTCGCCGCGCGCCTGCGGATGTGGGCGCTCGCCGCCTGCGCCGCCGTCTGGACGGCCGCGCTGCTCGCCGTGCGGGTGCTACCCGGCCCGTACGACTCCTGGGCGGGTCGTGGGGTGCTGCCGGTGCTCGCCGGATACGTGACGGTCTTCCTGCTGGCCTGGGCGGTCGGGCGGCGGCTGATCGACAGGCGGGACGAGGACGGCGACCGCACCCGACCGGCGCTGTCCTGGCCGTCCGAGCGCCGCCTGCTGACGTACTTGTTCGTGCTGCTCGGTGTCGCCGTGGTGACCTCGGCGATCCGGTTCCGGGGCACCGTGCCGCCGCTGCTCGCCGACAACCCGGACGCTGCCCGGCAGGTGCTGCGCGAGCAGGCGAACCTGGTCGTCGGGCTGCTGTCCGAGGCGTGGACGCTCGGCATGGCGGTGTCGCTGCTGCGCGCGTTGTCCGCGCGCGGCCGGGTGCTGCCGCTCTACTACGCGCTGGCCGCGCTCTTCACCGTCGGGGCGGCGCTGGGCGCGAGCAAGAACTCGGTGCTCGTGGGCGTCGCGCCCGCGCTGATCGCGGCGCTGTCGGTCCGGCGTACCCGGGGACGGGCCGCGTCGTTCCTGGCCGCGCGCACGCCTGTGGTGCTGCTGATCGGCGCGGTGGCGCTCGGCGCGGCGGTGTTCCTCGGCGGGCAGCGCACCATGGCCGGCACCGGCGCGTTCGAGACCGAGTTCCGGGCCCGCTACGGCAGCAACGCGCTGACCAGCAGCGCCGGATCGCTTGACCTGTCGCTGAGTTCGTCCACCGAGACGTTCGGGCGGGTCTGGTCGCAGCGGGAACACCTGGAACCCCGGTACGGCACGTACTCGCTGACGTTCCTCGGCTCCCGGGTCGAGCCGATCGTCGGCAAGGCGGACCTGTACGGGCTGACGTCCCAGCTCAGCCAGCCGTACCTGATGAACACGGCGACGTTCGTGGCCATCCCGCTACTCGACTACGGCCCGCTGGGCGCGGTGTTCTTCCTGGCCGCGCTGGGGCTGGCGGTGGGCGCGACCGAGCGGTGGTTCGAGTTCTCCCGGGCGCCCGCCGGGCAGCTGGCGCGGGCGTTCGTCGTCTACTTCGCACTGTTCGGCGTCTACGAGCTGTATCCGCTGATCTATCCGACCTGGCTGAGCCTGGTGCCCGGCCTCTGGGTGCTGCACCGGCTGGGCAGGAGCGCGGCATGACGTTCGACGGGCTCACCGTGGTCACCGTCCTCTACCGGTCCGCCGGCATGCTCGCCGAGACGCTGCCGACCTGGGTCCGCAGCGCCGGTGACCTGCCGGTCCGGTTCGTCTTCGCGGACAACTGGCCCACCGACGGGTGCGCCGAGGTGATCGCCGGGCACCTGCCCGCCGACCGGTACGCGTACCTGCCCGACACCACGAACCCGGGCTTCGCCGCCGGCTGCAACCGGGCGGTGGCGACGGTGACCACGAGCCACCTGCTGCTGCTGAACCCGGACGTGTGGCTGCCGGACGACGCGCTGGCCCGGATCTGCGCCGCCGTCGCCGCCGAGCCGGACGCCCCGCTCGCTGTCGGCCTGGCCATGCACGGCGGCGAGTACGTGGGCATCGACCTCAACCCGGTGTCGCTGTTCATCGACAGGCGGGCCACCGCCGGCCGTACGCCGCTCGGACCGTCCGGGGGCGCGGCGGTCTTCCCGGCCGCGCTGTACCGGCGCTTCGGCGGCTTCGACGAGCACCTGTTCGCCTGGGGTGAGGACGCCGACCTGGCGTTCCGGCTCTACGCCTCCGGGCTGCGCACCCGAGGGCTGGACGTGGTGCTGCCGCACGCGGGCGGGCACAGCGTGGACGGCGACGACCGGTTGCAGGGGTTCCGGGCGTTCCTGCTGGCCCGCAACCGGCTGCTGGTCGCCGCCCGCACGTTCACCTGGCCGCTGCTGCTCGTGGCGGTGCCGGTGCTCGCGCTGGCGCACCTCGCGCTCGCCGCCCGGCGGGCCCGGCAGGGCCTGCTGCGCCCGTTCCTGCGCGGCATCGGACGCGGGCTGGCCGAAGGACCGGCGGCCCGCCGCCGCTGGACCGGGCGGCGGTTCGGGTTCGCGTCCCTGTTCGGCTACCTTTCCGCTCGGAGGGCGTGATGACGGCACAGCCGTGGACCGTGGTGACAGTCACCTACCACTCGGCGGAGACGCTGCGCCGCTGCTGGCGCGGCCCGAAACCGTACGAGTGGCTGGTGGTCGACAACGCCTCCGCCGACGACTCGGCTGCGGTCGCCGAGGAGCTGGGCGCGCGGGTGATCCGGCTACCGGAGAACGTCGGCTTCGCCCGCGCCAACAACGTCGCGTTGCGCCAGGCGACCGGCCGGTACGTGCTGTTCGCCAACCCGGACCTTGAGGTGCACCCGGACGGGCTGGACACGCTGGCCCGGCACCTGGACACACACGGTGGGCTGGTCGCGCCGCAACTGCTGGCCACGGACGGCACACCACAGGCGAACGGGCGCGGCTTCCCGTACGCGACGGCGAAGCTCGGCAACCGCAAGGTGTGGCCGCTGTCCCGGCTGCACAACTCGTACCGGCTGGTGGCCGCGCCCGGCGAGACACGCCACGTCGCCTGGGTGATGGGCGCGGCGGTCGCCGGCCGGACCGCCGACGTCACCGCGCTGGGCGGGTGGAACGAGCGGTTCTTCCTCTACTACGAGGACCACGAGCTGGGGCTGCGCGCCTGGCGGCACGGGTTGCCGGTGGCGGTGCTCGGTGACGTGCGGTGGACCCACCACTGGGCCCGCGCGACCAACTCGGTGCGCTGGTCCCGGGCGCACACGCTGGAGCTGCGCAGCGCCCGGACGTTCTTCGGCATGTTCCCGGAGTTCCTGGTCGGCCTGCCACGGCCGGCCCGCCGGCACCGTCTGGCCGCCGGATCGATGGGTACGACGGTGCCGCCGGTCCCGTCCGTTCCGGGCCATGCCGGGGAGTGATCGAGGCCGGTCGCGGGGCCGCTGACGTGAATGAGGCTTTGATACCGTCTCGCCGTGTCCGTGACACGCCCGGCCTTCTCCCCCTCGACGGCGCCCGCGTCGGCGACGCCGGTGGCGTCGCGGCCGGGCACGCCCGCCGAGGTCGTCGCCGTCGCGTGGGACCGTCTGAGCCGGTCCCCGTACTGGGCCGTCGCGGGCCTGCTTGTCACGCTCGGCGCGGTGCTGCGGATCCGGCAGTGGGCGTACGCGCGCAGCTTCTGGAGCGACGAGCTCTCCATCGCGCACAACATCCGGGAGCGCGGCTACCTGGACCTGTTACGGCCGTTGGCGTTCAGCCAGTCGGCGCCGCCCGGCTGGCTGTGGCTGGAACGGTTCGCGTTCGCGCAGTTCGGCGACGGTGAGCGGGCGCTGCGGCTGGTGCCGCTGCTGTTCGGGCTGGCGCTGCTGCCGCTCGTGGCGTGGCTCGGCCGGCGACTCCTGCCGCCGCTCGCCGCGCTGGCGGCGCTGCTGCTGGTCGTCGTCGCGCCGTTCCTGATCGGCTACTCCAACGAGCTGAAGCAGTACAGCGCCGAGGCGTTCGCCGTCACGCTCGTGGTCGGGCTCGCGCTGCTGCTCGTCCGGAACGGGCCGACCTGGGCCGGGTCGGCGGTGTTCTGGTCGGTCGCGGCGGTCGCGGCGTTCGTCAGCACGTTGTCCATTCCGGTCACCGGCGCGCTCGGCGTGCTGATCGGCGGGTACGCGCTGTCCCGCCGGGACCGGCAGTGGACGAGCAGGTGGCGTGACCTGGGCCGGTTCCTCGCCCCGGCGCCGGCCTGGGCCGTGGTGGCGCTCGTGGTGTACGTGCTGTTCCTCGCGCCGGGGCTCGCCGATCAGCAGCTCGCCGCGTACTGGCGGGGAAAGTCGATCTACCCGGCCCACTCGCTGACCGACCTGCCCGCCACTGTGGAATGGCTCGCGGCGACGTACCGGAGTCTCGCCACCGTGCCGTTCGTGGCCTGGTCGGCATGGGTCGTCGTACCGCTGCTGGTGCTGGGCACGGCGGCCGGGCTGCGCCGGCTGTCGACCGTCGCGGTGCTGGTGCTGCTCACGCCGCTGGCAGCAGGGCTGGCCGGCGCGGCGGTGTCGGTCTACCCGTTCAACGGCCGGCTGGCGCTGTACGCGGTGCCGGCCTGCCTGCTGCTCGCCGCGCTCGCCGTCGCGCCGCCACCACAGCGCGCCGGCCTGCCCGCCCAGGTCAGGTGGGCGGTGGGGGTGGTGCTGCTGCTCGCGCTCGCCGTGCCGCAACTGGCCACCGCCGTCGTGGCGACTGTGCATCCGGCGCGGGCCTTCGCCCAGGGCGGCGGCGCCAACGCGGTCGACTACCGGGGCGCGCTGCGCCACCTGGACGACAAGCGCCGCCCGGGTGACCTGGTGCTGGCCACCACCGTCTCGTGGAACGCCCAGGCGTGGTACGGCCCGCCGGCCGACGCGTACGTGGTCGCGGCCGGGCCGGGCGGCTGCCCGGGGCGGACCGTGTCGACGCTGCTGCCCGGCCGGTCCCGGGTCTGGCTGTTCCAGGCCACCGACTGGGCCGACGCCGCGAACCGGGACGTCATCGTCCGGCTCGGCGGCAGTGGCGTGGCGGTCACCGAGCGGCAGTTCGGCGGTGCGCGTGTGGTCCGCTTCGACCTCGCAGCGGGCGTCACCAAGGGCGGCGACGTCTGCCTGGTGCCACCGCCCAACGGGGCGGCTGTCCGCTAGCTGTGGCGCTGCCAGAGGTCGCGCAGCGCGTCCCAGTTGCCGCCGAGCCCGGCCCCGCACGGCGTCTCCATGTAGATCGCGCTGGTGTCGTTGTCCCGGCCCCACCAGATGCCGCAGACCGGGCGGCCGTCCTGGCCGTTGCCGGCGTACTCGACGTAGCTGCCCTGCGCCCCGCTGACACCGCCGGCGGCCGGCCCGGCCTCCCGCATGCCCGGCGCGAGCGCACGGCCGATGATGCCCATCTGCTGGCGGAAGGCGCGAGCCGCCTCCTTCTTCTCAGCCGACTCGTACTCGGCGAAGTGCAGCGACACGCCCAGGTAGCGGCAGAAGACATGCTGCTTCTCGCCCGCGGCGAGCCCGGGGCCGCTCTTCTCGGTGTTGATCGCGCAGCCGCCCACCCCGTCGAGCCACGGCTCGGCGATCGGCATGAGCGTGGCGTCGAACTTCGCCTTGTTCAGCGACTGCTGGGTGGCCTCGTAGAGCGCCGGCGAGGTGCTGGCCACCGGAGTGGACGGTTCGCCTCCGTCGGCGAGCGAGCGCCCGGCCAGCAGCCCGGCGCCACCGGCCAGCACCGCCGCCATGACCACGCCGCCGATCCACAGGCCGGTACGGCTCTTGGGCGGACGGGCGACCGGTGCGATCCGGGGCCCTCCGGTGGCCACGAGCGGGTCCGAGGCGCCGGCCTGGGCCGGGATCGCCCGCACCGGCATGCCCGGCGACACCGGCATACCTGGTGACACCGGAGCGCCTGCGGAGACGGGCGCACCGGCGGACACGGGTGCGCCGGAGACCGGCTGCTGCGGCGCCATCGCCCACGGCTGCGGGCTCCACGGCAACTGCGGCGGCGACGAGACCTGCCGCGGCGGCGCGGACACCGGCGGGGGCGGCGGAAGGATCTCGGCGGTGGCGATGCGCTGGTAGTCCATGCCCAGGCTGCGGAACAGCCGCTCGGCGGCGCCGTCCTCTTCGGAGGGGTACGCCACCCAGGGCTGGCCGGCGGCGAAGTCGGAGTTGACGTACCGGTGGCCGCCGGGCGTCTGGGCCAGCACGTTCGCCGCGTTGGTGAACGCCTCGCGCCAACGCTGGTCCCCGGCTGCGGCGCCGTCCAGCACCGCGACGGTCAGCGCGCGGTCCTGCCCGTCGAGTGCGGCCCAGGCCCTGCCGACCTGGCACTCCCCCAGCACCTCGGTGAACCTGTACGGACCTTCCGGCTGCATGCCCCACTCCTCTGCTCACCCGCCGTGCGGATAGTACAGAGAGCACGCTCATCAGATCTCTTTGCGGTCGCGCCGCCCTTGCGTACTGAAAGTTTTCATGCATAGAGTCGCAGTGTGAATGAAAGCGGTGCGGCCACCCCCGACCGCCTGCTCGACCTGTTCCACGGCGTGCGGCTCACCCCGACCCAGCGCCGCATCGCCCACTGCCTGGTGCGGCACGCGGGCGCGGCGGCGTACCTGTCCGCCGCCGAAGTGGCCGAGCTGGCCGGCGTCAGCCAGCCGTCGGTGACCCGGTTCGCCATGGCGCTCGGGCACGACGGCTATCCCGCGCTGCGCCGCCGCCTGCGGGAACTCACGGTCACCGAGCCGGCCGAACCGACCGCCGGGAACGCGCTGCAACGGGCGGTGCACGCCGAGCGGGACAACCTGGACCGGCTCGCCGCGCAGCTCGCCGACGCCGACCGGGTCGCCGAGGTGGGGAGGTTGCTGGCGGTCAGCCGTCCGCTGCCGGTGCTCGGGCTGCGCGCCGCCGCGCCGCTGGCCGCATACTTCGCGTATTTCGCCGCGAAGGTGCACCCGGACGTGCGGGTGCTCGACGACGGCGGCAGCATGCTCGTCGACCGCCTGGACCAGGCCGTCGCGGCCGGCGCGACGGCGCTGCTCGCGTTCGTGCTGCCCCGCTACCCCCGGGAGACCCTGGACGCGCTGCGCGAGGCCCGCGACGCCGGCCTGACCGTCGTGGCGATCACCGACTCGCCGGTGAGCCCGGCCACCGAGTACGCCCAGGTGGTGCTGCCCGCCGCCGTCGGCGCCGACCTGGTCTTCGACCTGCACACCGCACCGATGACGCTGGCCATGGTGGTGCTCCAGGCGATCTGCGACGCCGCGCCGGCCGAGACCCAGAGCCGGCTCGAGGCGTTCGAGTCGTCCGCCGCCCGCCGCCAGTTGTTCCTCGGCTGAGAGGAGTACGAGATGCACCAGCCCGTCCGCGCCGCTCGCGGCACCGCACGCACCGCGAAGGGGTGGCCGCAGGAGGCCGCCCTGCGGATGCTGATGAACAATCTCGACCCGGAGGTGGCCGAGCGTCCCGAGGACCTGGTGGTCTACGGGGGCACCGGAAAGGCCGCCCGGGACTGGCCGTCCTATCACGCGCTGGTGCGCACGCTGACCGACCTGCGCGACGACGAGACGATGCTCGTGCAGTCCGGCCGCCCGGTCGGGGTCATGCGCACCCACGAGTGGGCGCCGCGCGTGCTGCTCGCCAACTCCAACCTGGTCGGCGACTGGGCCACCTGGCCGGAGTTCCGCCGCCTGGAGTCGCTGGGCCTGACCATGTACGGGCAGATGACCGCCGGTTCCTGGATCTACATCGGCACCCAGGGCATCCTCCAGGGCACGTACGAGACGTTCGCCGCGGTGGCGGCCAAGCGCTTCGAGAGCACGCTCGCCGGCACGCTGACGCTCACCGCCGGGTGCGGTGGGATGGGCGGGGCGCAGCCGCTCGCGGTCACCATGAACGGCGGTGTCTGCCTGGTCGTGGACGTGGACCGGTCCCGGCTGGAGCGGCGGGCGCACGACCGCTACCTGGACGAGATCGCCGACTCGCTCGACGACGCGGTCGAGCGGGCCCTCGCGGCGAAGCGGGACCGGCGCGCCCTGAGCGTCGGGGTGGTCGGCAACGCCGCCACCGTCTTCCCCGAGCTGCTGCGCCGGGGCGTGGCCATCGACATCGTGACCGACCAGACCAGCGCGCACGACCCGCTGTCGTACGTGCCGGAGGGCGTGGACCTCGGCGACGCCCGGGACTACTCGGCGGCCAAGCCGGCCGAGTTCACCGACCGGGCCCGAACGTCGATGGCGAAGCACGTCGAGGCGATGGTCGGCTTCCTGGACGCGGGCGCGGAGGTCTTCGACTACGGCAACTCGATCCGGGGCGAGGCCAAGCTCGGCGGATACGAGCGGGCGTTCGACTTCCCCGGGTTCGTGCCCGCGTACATCAGGCCGTTGTTCTGCGAGGGCAAGGGCCCGTTCCGCTGGGCCGCGCTCTCCGGCGACCCGCGCGACATCGCGGCCACCGACCGCGCGATCCTCGACCTGTTCCCGGAGAACGAGTCGCTGGCCCGGTGGATCCGGATGGCCGGCGAGCGGGTCGCGTTCCAGGGCCTGCCGGCGCGGATCTGCTGGCTCGGCTACGGCGAGCGGGACCGCGCCGGGGTGCGGTTCAACGAGATGGTCGCCTCCGGCGAGCTGAGCGCGCCGGTGGTGATCGGCCGGGACCACCTGGACTGCGGCAGCGTGGCCAGCCCCTACCGGGAGACCGAGGCGATGGCCGACGGCTCCGACGCGATCGCCGACTGGCCGCTGCTGAACGCGCTCGTCAACACCGCCAGCGGCGCGTCCTGGGTGTCCATCCACCACGGCGGCGGCGTCGGCATCGGCCGGTCCATCCACGCCGGCCAGGTCTGCGTGGCCGACGGCAGTGAGCTGGCCGGGCAGAAGATCGAGCGCGTGCTCACAAACGACCCGGCGATGGGCGTGATCCGGCACGTCGACGCCGGCTACGACGACGCCCGCGCGGTAGCCGAGCGCACCGGCGTGCGCGTCCCCATGGCCGAGTAAGGAAGGGCCCCTTGTTAACGCATTCTGCATGTGAAGGGTCCCTTCCTAACAGATTCCGGAAGCTGTGGGACGAGGTCGCGCCGATCGGGCGCGACGAGGGCAGCAGCGGCTACCTGCGCTACGCGCTCACCGAACCGGAGTTGCGGCTGCGGGAGTGGTTCCACAACCAGGCCGACGCCCGCGGGATGCCGGTTCAGCAGGACGGCAACGGCAACCTGTTCGCCTGGTGGGGCGACCCGGAGACCGGGGGCGCGGTGCTCACCGGCAGCCACTTCGACTCGGTGCCGCACGGCGGCGCGTACGACGGTCCGCTCGGCATCGTCAGCGCGCTCCTCGCCGTGGACGAGCTGCGGGCCGCGGGCGTCACCCCGGACCGGCCGGTGGTGGTGGCCGCGTTCGTGGAGGAGGAGGGCGCGCGGTTCGGCGTACCCTGCCTGGGGTCGAGGCTGCTCACCGGCGAGATCGACGTCGACCGCGCGGCCGGGCTGCGCGACCAGGCCGGGACGACCTTCGCCGAGGCGCTGGGCGAGCGGCCGGCGGGCGCCGGCCCGGCGCTGCTCGGCCGCTTCGCGGCCTTCGTGGAGCTGCACGTCGAGCAGGGCCGCGCGCTGGTCGACCGGGACGCGCCGGTCGCGGTGGCCTCCGCGATCTGGCCGCACGGCCGGTGGCGGTTCGACTTCACCGGCGAGGGCAACCACGCGGGTACGACAAGGATGGCCGACCGCCGCGACCCGATGCTCACCTACGCGTTCACGGTGCTGGCGGCGAACAAGGAGGCCCGGCTGCGCGACGCGCACGCCACTGTGGGCCGGGTGTCGGTCGAGCCGAACGCCACGAACGCGATCCCGTCCCGGGTCACCGGCTGGCTGGACGCGCGGGCGGCCGAGGCGGAGACGCTGTACGGTCTGGTCGAGGCGGTACGCACCAAGGCCGCCGACCGGGCCGGCCGCGACGGGACGGCGCTGACCTGCACGCAGGAGTCGGCGACCCCGCTCGTCGCGTTCGACCGTGGGCTGGCCGACCGGCTGGCCGCGCTGCTCGACGCGCCGGTGCTGCCCACCGGCGCCGGGCACGACGCGGGCGTGCTGGCGGCGCACCTGCCCACCGCGATGCTGTTCGTGCGCAACCCGACCGGGGTGTCGCACTCCCCCGCCGAGGCGGCCACCGACGCCGACTGCGCCGCCGGGGTGGCCGCCCTGGCCCGGGTGCTGGAGGAACTGGCATGCCGCTGACCCGCTGGCTGGCCGAGTACGCCTGGCTGCCCGACCGTGCCGAACCCACCCGGGACGTGCTGATCGAGGCCGTCGACGGGCGGTTCACAGCGGTCACCCCGCTGGGCCGCGACAGCCCGCCGACCGCCGGCGTGGAGGTGCTCGGCGACGCGGTCCCGCTGCCCGGGCTGACCGTGCCCGGCCTGGCGAACGCCCACTCGCACGCGTTCCACAGGGCGCTGCGCGGGCGCACCCACGACGGGCGCGGCGACTTCTGGTCCTGGCGCAGCCTCATGTACGCGATCGCGACCCGCCTCGACCCGGACACCTACCTGGCACTGGCCCGCGCCGTGTACGCGGAGATGGCGCTGGCCGGGATCACCTGCGTGGGCGAGTTCCACTACCTGCACCACGGTCCCGGCGGCACGCCGTACGACGACCCGAACGCCATGTCCGCCGCGCTGGTGGAGGCCGCCGCGCACGCCGGAATCCGGCTCACGCTGCTGGACACCGCGTACCTGGCCGGGGGCGTGGACGGCACGCCGCTGTCCGGGCCGCAACGCCGCTTCGGTGACGGCGACGCCCTGCGCTGGGCGGCGCGGGTGGACGCGTTCCGCCCGTCCGACGAGCACGTCCGGCTCGGCGCGGCCATCCACTCGGTACGCGCCGTCCCGGCCGAGCAGCTCGCCACGGTGGCCGGCTGGGCCGACCGCAACGGGCTGCCGCTGCACGTGCACCTGTCCGAGCAACCGGCCGAGAACGACGCCTGCCGGGCGGCGCACGGGTGCACCCCGGCACGGCTGCTGGCCGACCACGGGGTGCTCGGCCCGCACACCACGGCCGTGCACGCCACCCACCCGACCGCCGCCGACGTGGCGCTGCTCGGCGACAGCCGTACCCGCGTCTGCCTGTGCCCCACCACCGAACGCGACCTGGCCGACGGGATCGGCCCGGCCCGCCGGATGGCCGACGCGGGCAGCCCGCTCAGCCTCGGCAGCGACAGCCACGCCGTGGTGGACCTGTTCGAGGAGGCTCGCGCGGTCGAGCTGGACGAGCGGCTGCGTACCCGCAGGCGGGGGCACTTCACGCCGGCCGAGCTGGTCGGCGCCGCCACCGTCGGCGGGCACGCCGCGCTGGGCTGGGGCGACGCCGGCCGGCTCGCCGTCGGGCAGCGCGCCGACCTGGTCACGGTACGGCTGGACAGCGCCCGCACCGCCGGGGTGCCGCCGGTCGGCGCATTCTTCGCCGCCACCGCCGCCGACGTGACGAGCGTCGTGGTGGACGGCCGGCCCGTGGTGGCCGGTGGCCGCCACCTGACCGTCGACGTGCCCACCGAGCTGCGGGACTCGATCGCGGCGGTGACCGCGAAGGAGGA
The DNA here is from genome assembly GCF_043197215.1 of Micromonospora sp. NPDC049203. Taxonomy (NCBI): domain Bacteria; kingdom Bacillati; phylum Actinomycetota; class Actinomycetes; order Micromonosporales; family Micromonosporaceae; genus Micromonospora; species Micromonospora sp. NPDC049203. The sequence goes on from NZ_JBICSV010000001.1 coordinate 659,572, forward strand.
TTCGTGATGCGCGGCAGCCTGCTCGTCGACCACATCGGCGAGCTGGTCACCAACGAGGGCCGGCCCGACGACCCGCTGGGCATCCGGCGCGACGCCGCGCTGCTGGTCGAGGACGGCCAGGTGGCCTGGATCGGGTCGGCCCGCTACGCGCCCGCCGCCGACCGGCGGATCGACGCCGCTGGCGCGGCCGTGCTGCCCGGCTTCGTGGACAGCCACGCGCACCTGGTCTTCGCCGGGGACCGGGCCGCCGAGTTCGCCGCCCGGATGGCCGGCGAGCGCTACACCGGCGGCGGCATCCGCACCACAGTCGGCGCCACCCGCGCGGCCTCCGACGACGACCTGCGCGCCACAGTGGGCCGGCTGCGCGCCGAGATGCTGCGGCAGGGCACCACCACCGTCGAGATCAAGAGCGGGTACGGCCTCACCGTCGCCGACGAGGCCCGCTCGCTGCGGATCGCCGCCGAGTTCACAGCGGACACCACGTTCCTCGGCGCGCACGTGGTCCCCGCCGAGTACGCCGACCGCCCGGACGACTACGTCGGCATGGTCTGCGGCCCGATGCTGGCCGCCGCCGCGCCGTACGCCCGCTGGATCGACGTGTTCTGCGAGCGGGGCGCGTTCGACGCCGACCACGCGCGGGCGATCCTCGCCTGCGGGCAGGCCGCCGGTCTGGGCGTACGGCTGCACGCCAACCAGCTCGGCCCCGGGCCGGGCGTGCGGCTCGGCGTGGAGCTGGGGGCGGCCAGCGTCGACCACTGCACCCACCTGACCGACGCCGACGTCGACGCGCTGGCCGGCTCGGAGACGGTAGCCACGCTGCTGCCGGGCGCGGAGTTCTCCACCCGGTCGCCGTACCCGGACGCCCGGCGGCTGCTCGACGCGGGCGTCACAGTCGCGCTGGCCACCGACTGCAACCCCGGCTCGTCGTACACGTCGTCGATGCCGTTCTGCGTCGCTCTCGCCGTACGCGAGATGCGGATGACCCCGGCGGAGGCGGTGTGGGCCGCGACCGCCGGCGGGGCGGCGGCGCTGCGCCGCACCGACGTGGGGCGGCTGGTCCCCGGGGCACGGGCCGACCTGGTCGTCCTCGACGCCCCGTCCCACCTGCACCTGGCCTACCGGCCGGGGGTGCCACTGATCCGCCAGGTTCTGCACAACGGAGTGCCGCGATGACCACAGTGACCATCCTGTCCACCGGGATCACCCCCGCCGACGTGCTCGCGGTGGCCCGCGGCACCGCCAAGGTCGTGCTCGACCCGGCCGCCACCGAGGCGATGGCGACCAGCCGGTCCATCGTGGACGGCATCGAGGCGGCCGGGCGGCCGGTGTACGGCGTCTCCACCGGCTTCGGCGCGCTCGCGAACACGTTCGTCGCACCGGAACGCCGGGCCGAGCTTCAGCACGCGCTGATCCGCTCGCACGCCGCCGGGGTGGGCGCGCCGATGCCGCGCGAGGTGGTACGCGCCATGATGCTGCTGCGGGTCCGCTCGCTGGCGCTCGGCCGCTCCGGGGTCCGCCCGCTCGTCGCCGAGGCGCTCGTCGACCTGCTCAACCACGAGGTCACGCCGTGGGTGCCCGAGCACGGCTCACTCGGCGCGTCCGGCGACCTGGCGCCGCTGGCGCACTGCGCGCTGGTGCTGCTCGGCGAGGGCTGGGTGCTCGGCCCGGGCGGTGACCGCATCCCGGCCGCCGACGCGCTGCGCCGGGTCGGGCTCAAGCCGGTGTCGCTCGCCGCCAAGGAAGGGCTGGCGCTGATCAACGGCACCGACGGCATGCTCGGCATGCTGCTGCTCGCCGTCTCCGACGCCCGGCACCTGTTCGCCATGGCGGACGTGACGGCGGCGCTGGCCATCGAGGCGATGCTCGGCTCGGAGCGGCCGTTCCTGCCCGAGTTGCACGCGATCCGCCCGCACCCGGGTCAGGCCGCGTCGGCGGCGAACATCCACCGGCTGTTGCAGGGCTCGGCGGTGATGGACTCGCACCGCGACGACCTGGCGCACGCGGTGCAGGACGCGTACTCGATGCGCTGCGCCCCGCAGGTGGCCGGCGCGGCCCGGGACACGCTCGACTTCGTCGAGGTGGTGGCCGGGCGGGAACTGCTGTCGGTGGTGGACAACCCGGTGGTGCTGCCGGACGGGCGCGTCGAGTCGACGGGGAACTTCCACGGGGCGCCGCTCGGCTTCGCCGCCGACTACCTGGCCATCGCCGCCGCCGAGGTGGGCGCGATCGCCGAGCGCCGGGTGGACCGGCTGCTGGACGTCACCCGCTCCCGGGACCTGCCCGCCTTCCTGTCCCCCGACGCCGGGGTGAACTCCGGGCTGATGATCGCCCAGTACACGGCCGCCGGGATCGTGGCGGAGAACCGCCGGCTCGCCGCGCCCGCCTCGATCGACTCGCTGCCCACCAGCGGGATGCAGGAGGACCACGTCTCGATGGGCTGGGCGGCCACCAAGAAGCTGCGCACCGTGCTGGACAACCTGACCAGCCTGCTCGCGGTGGAGTTGCTGGCGGCCGTACGCGGGCTTCAGCTCCGCGCGCCGCTGACGCCGTCACCGGCCGGACGGGCGGCGCTGGCCGCGCTCGGCGACACCATCGGCGAGCCGGGCCCTGACGTGTTCCTCGCGCCGCTGATGGAGGCCGCGCGCGAGGTGGTACGCGGCCCGGAGCTGCGCGCGGCGATCGAGCGGGAGATCGGCCCGCTCGGCTGAACGGCCCGGTCCGGGCGCCGGCTCGGCGCCCGGCCGGAGCGGGAGCGGTCAGGGGGGCGGGAGCGGTCAGGCGGGCGGGAGCACCTTCGCGACCAGCTTGGCCAGCTCCCGCAGCGCCTTGCCCCGGTGGCTGACCGCGTCCTTCTCCTCGGGGGTCAGCTCCGCGTTGGTGCGTTCCTGCCCGTCGCCCAGGAAGATCGGGTCGTAACCGAAGCCGCCCTCGCCGCGCGGCGCGCGCAGCAGCCGGCCGGACTGGCGGCCGTCGACCAGGTGCTCCTTGCCGCCCGGCAGCACCAGCGCGACGGTGCAGACGAACGCGGCGCCCCGGTGCTCGTCCGGCACGTCGCCGACCTGGTCGAGCACGAGCTGGAGGTTGGCCCGGTCGTCGCCGTGCCGGCCGGACCAGCGGGCGCTGAACACACCCGGCATGCCGTTGAGGGCGTCCACGGCCAGGCCGGAGTCGTCGGCGATGGTCGGCAGGCCGGTGCGCCGGCAGCCCTCCCGCGCCTTGATCAGCGCGTTCTCGCCGAACGTGAGGCCGGTCTCCGGCAGCTCCGGGTACTCCTCGACGTCGTCCAGGCCGAGCAGGGCGATCCGGTGCGCGCCGAGTGCGCCGTCCAGGATGCGCTGGAGTTCGACGAGCTTCTTCCGGTTCCGGGTGGCGAGCAGGACCTTGTTCATGACGAGAGCGCCTTCCGCTGCGCGTCGGCCAGTTCCAGACAGCCCGCCACGCCCAGGTCGAGCAGCGCGTCGAGCTGGTCGCGGGCGAAGACGCCCGCCTCACCGGTGCCCTGCACCTCGACGAAGTCGCCCGTGCCGGTGCAGACCACGTTCATGTCGACCTCGGCGGTGACGTCCTCGGCGTAGCAGAGGTCGAGCATCGGCTCGCCGCCGATCACCCCGACGCTCACCGCGGCCACCGACCGGTGCATCACCTTCTCCACCTTGCCGGCCAGCGCCTTGCGCTCGGCCAGCCAGGTCACCGCGTCGTGCAGCGCGACGTACGCGCCGGTGATCGCGGCGGTACGGGTGCCGCCGTCGGCCTGGAGCACGTCGCAGTCCAGCACGATCGAGTTCTCGCCGAGCGCCTTGAGGTCGACGCACGCGCGCAGGCTGCGGCCGATCAGCCGGGAGATCTCGTGGGTCCGCCCGCCGACCTTGCCGCGGACGCTCTCCCGGTCGGAGCGGGTGTTCGTGGCCCGGGGCAGCATCGCGTACTCGGCCGTCACCCAGCCCAGCCCGGAACCCTTGCGCCAGCGGGGCACGCCCTCGGTGACGCTGGCCGTGCAGAGGACCCGGGTCGCGCCGAACTCGACGAGCACCGAGCCCTCCGGGTGGGTGCTCCAGCCCCGGGTCAGGGTCACCGGTCGGAGTTGGTCGGGCTGCCGCCCGTCAGGTCGCGCCATGCCTGCACCCTATGCGGTGCGGTGAGCGCACCGCCCGCGGGTGCCCGCCGAGGAGGACCGGCCGCCGCCGGTCTCAGACGTCGTAGCAGGCGCCGGGCCGGACCACGTCCAGCGGCCCGGCGTACGCCCCGGCCGCCGCCTCCACCGTCTGCGACTCGCTGCCCCAGGCGGATACGAGATGGGTGAGCAGGAGCCGCCCCACCCCCGCCTTGGTGGCCGCCTCGCCGGCCTCCCGGCCGGTCAGGTGCAGGTCCGGCGGGTTCTCCACGCCGTCCATGTAGCTCGCCTCGCACAGGAACACGTCGGCGTCCTGGGCCAGGCGCAGCAACGCGTCGCAGGGCGCGGTGTCGGCGGAGTAGCAGAACACCCGGCCGCCGTGCTCCAGCCGCACCCCGTACGTCTCGACCGGGTGGTTCATCCGGGCGACGGTGACGGTGAACGGGCCGATCGGGAACGTGCCCGGCTGGAGGCCGTAGAACTGGTAGACGTCCTCCACCGAGCCCTCCTCCTGCCCGTACGCGCTGGCCAGCCGGTCCGGCGCACCGGAGGGGGCGTACATCGGCAGGGGCGGGTACGGGCCGTCCGGTGCGTACCGGCGCACCACGACGTAGTTGACGGCGTCGAACATGTGATCGCAGTGCAGGTGGGTGAGCAGGATGGCGTCGGGGGCGTGCAGCCCCACGTAGCGCTGGAGCGTGGAGAGCGAGCCCGCTCCGAAGTCGATCAGGAGCCGGAAGCCCTCGGCTTCCAGCAGATAGGCCGAACACGGAGATTCGGGACCCGGGAAGCTGCCCGCGCAGCCAAGGACGGTCAGTCTCATCCGGTGGCCTCGATCTCACCATGCGTAGTCGACGCGCCAGCGGCGGCGCCGCCGATGATCTCTACCGACGCGCTCGCCACGCTGCGCAGCCTACGCGTCGCCCGGTCGAGCAAGAATCATCTGCCGGAAGTTGTCATCAACGTGACACCGACACGCGTCCGTGACGGGCGGGACCGGCGGTCCGGCCGGCGGGCGAACCACCGACCGGACCGGCCATCGGCCCGTCAGGCCCAGAGCTGACCCTCCAGGGCCTCCTCCGCGTCGGCGAGGGTGCCGCCGTACGCGCCGGTCGAGAGGTATTTCCAGCCGCCGTCGCAGACCACGAACGCCACGTCGGCACGGCGGCCGTCGCGGACCGCCTCGTGCGCCACCGCGAGCGCGGCGTGCAGGATAGCGCCGGTGGAGAACCCGGCGAAGATCCCCTCCACCTCGACGAGCTGCCGGGTCCGCAGCACGGCGTCCCGGGTGCCCACGGAGAAGCGGCGGGACAGCACGCCGGCGTCGTACAGCTCGGGCACGTAGCCCTCGTCGATGTTGCGCAGGCCGTAGACCAGCTCGCCGTAGCGCGGCTCGGCCGCCACGATCTGGATGCCCTCGACCTTCTCCCGCAGGTAACGCCCGGTGCCCATGAGCGTGCCGGTGGTGCCCAGCCCGGCCACGAAGTGGGTGATGCCCGGCAGGTCCTGCAACAGCTCCGGCCCGGTCGTCTCGTAGTGCGCCCGGGCGTTCGCCTCGTTGCCGTACTGGTAGAGCATCACCCAGTCCGGGTGCTCGGCGGAGATCTGCTTGGCGGTCGCGACCGCCTGGTTCGAGCCGCCCGCCGCCGGCGAGAAGATGATCTCCGCGCCGTACATGCGGAGCAGTTGCACCCGCTCGGTGGAGACGTTCTCCGGCATCACACAGACCAGGCGGTAGCCGCGCAGCTTCGCCACCATGGCCAGCGAGATGCCGGTGTTGCCGCTGGTCGGCTCCAGGATGGTGTCACCCGGACGCAGCCGGCCGGCCTCCTCTGCCGCGCGGACCATGAACAGCGCCGCGCGGTCCTTGATGCTGCCGGTCGGGTTCCGGTCCTCCAGCTTGGCCCAGAGCCGCACCGGCGGCGCCCCCTCGGGCACCGTCGGCGAGAGCCGGGGCAGGCCGACCAGCGGCGTGCCGCCGCAGGCGTCGAGCAGGCTGTCGTACCGCGTCATCGCGGCCCCCTCAGCGGGCGGCGCGCGAGGAGACCGCGTGCGAGGCGATCGCCGCGGCGGCCGCGAAGCCGAACGCGCCACCGGCCACGGCCGGCAGGATGGTCACGCTGTCGCCGTCGTTGAGCTTGGCGTCGAGCGCGCCGAGGAAGCGGACGTCCTCGTCGTTGACGTAGACGTTGACGAACCGGTGCAGCGCGCCCGCGTCGGTGACCAGGCGTGCCTTCAGGCCGCCGTGCCGGGAGTCCAGGTCGGTGAGCAGGTCGGCGAGCGTGTCGCCGCTGCCCTCGACGACCTTCGCGCCGCCGGTGTAGCTGCGCAGGATGGTGGGGATGCGAACCTCGATGGCCATGATGTCTCGTGCTCCTCGTTCGGGATCGTGCCAGGTGACGGGAAAAGGAAGGTGCCGGCGCTGAAGGTCAGCGGTCGGAACACTCGTAGTCGACCGTCGCCGGGCTCTGCCCGAACATGTAGGACTGGACGGCGTTCGGGTCCACGCCCGCATCCACGATCTTCACCGGCTCCTCGGTGATCACGCCGTCGACGATCCGGAAGGAGCGGATCTCCTCGGTGTCGGGCTCGCGGGTCGAGACGAGCAGGTAGTGCGCGCCCGGCTCGCCGGCGAAGGAGACGTCGGTACGCGACGGGTAGGCCTCCGTCGCGGTGTGCGAGTGGTAGATGACGACCGGTTCCTCGTCACGGTCGTCCATCTCCCGCCACACCCGCAGCTGCTCCATCGAGTCGAACTCGTAGAACGTCATGGAGCGGGCCGCGTTGTCCATCGGGATGTGCCGGGTCGGGGTGTCACTGCCGACGGGGCCGGCGACCACGCCGCACGCCTCGTCCGGGTGGTCCCGACGCGCGTGGGCGACGATCGCGTCGATGATCGACCGGTCGATGCTCAGCACGCCTGCCAGCCTAGCCCCTGGTCACCCCGGGCGGCGAGGTGGCGACCGTCACCACTCAGTCGATGAGCGCGTTGAGCAGGGACTCCTGGAGATAACCGAGATAGCGGTAGACCGACAGTTGGAACACCCGGGACGAACCCGGGTCATCGGCCACCGCGTCGTCGAGTTCCTCGTCCAGGTCGGTGCCGTCCTTGATCTCCAGGCGTACGCCCATCGCCAGCCGGGCGTCGTTGAGCGCGCGCAGCCAGGCCTCGGCCGCCTCCGCGTCCAGCCGTACCTCGCCACCGGCGTCGCCGTCGGGCAGCGCGGCGAGGATCGCGCCCGCCTGGTCGATCTTGGCGGTCTTCAGGTCGCCCTCGGTGTAGCGGCGGAACTCGGCGGTGCCGGCGTCGTCGTCCGGGTAGACGTCGGGAAAGAGCCGCCCGACCACCGGGTCGGTGTGGTCGAAGCCTTCGGTCAGCAGGCCGACCACCTCGCCTGCGACCTTGCGCAGTACGCGGACCTCGTCGACCGCGAACGTGGCCACGTAGTGGTCGCCCCGGCGGCGGAACATGCTCATGACCTCTCCACCGTCGCCCAGAGCCCGTACGCGTGCAGCTGCGCCGCGTCGTGCTCCATCCGCTCCCGGGCGCCGCTGGAGACCACGGCCTTGCCCTTGTGGTGCACGTCCAGCATGAGCCGCTCCGCCTTCTCCCGGCTGTACCCGAAGAGCTTCTGGAACACCCAGGTCACATACGTCATCAGGTTGACCGGATCGTCCCAGACGATGGTCACCCACGGCCGGTCGGAGACCGGCACCTCTTCGGTGTCCGGCGTCTCGACCGGCGCAACCTGTGGAGCCGCCATGCCCCCCATCGTGCCACCGGATCCCGGGAACCGATGAACCGGAACGGCGCGCCGGTCGTCGTCACCCGCCCGGGCCGCGTACGCGAGCCCGGGTCGCCGCCGGCCGGCGGCCCCGTCAGGCCAGCAGGATGCCGTGGTCGACAGCATCTGCGAGCACCGTGCCCAGCGAGAGCCGGATCACCTCGAAACGTCGGGACACCTCGCGGGACAGTTCGAGCTCGACCTCGCGCAGCGTGCGCTGGGCCCAGGAGCGGGCGGCGTTCGGATCGTCGTTGCCGGGCGCCCGCCAGTGCTGCCAGCAGCCGCCGTTGAGGGCGACGCCGACCGGCGGGAGGACCTCGTCGCGCGACGCGCCGGGCAGTCCGGCCAGCGCGTCCAGGGCACCGGGACCGGTGAGCCCGGCGACGCCCGCCGTGCTGGTCACCAGGAGCACCCGGTCCAGCTCGGCGGCGTCCGGGTGGTCGGCCACACCCCGCCGCAGCGCATGGATGATCCGCCGGCGTACGCCCTCGGCCGGCGGCTCGCCGAAGACCCGGGCGGCGGCCTCGTCGACCAGGTCCCGCACGGCCTCGTCGCACTGTGCGGTGGCGAGCAGCGACAGCGCTTCCAGCTCCCGGTCGAGCAGCGGAGGAAGGCCGGCGCAACCGGCCCCGAAGACGATCTCCTGCACCACCCGCAGGTGGATGTTCGCCAGCTCCAGGGCGAGGTGCTGCCGGATCCGGTGGGCGCAGGCGCGGGCCTGGCGGTCGATCCGGTCGGCCAGCTCGCCCGGCTCGACGCCGGCCGGCACCGGCACCCGGCCGGGCGCGCCGTCCGGTGCCGGCGGGCCGGCGGTGCGGCGCCGCACCTCGTCGGCCCAGCCCACCAGCGCACGGCGCAGGCGCGGCAGCTCGGCCCGCCGGGCCGGGAACCACCGGGCCCGGTCGAGCGCCGGGACCGCGGCCAGCAACGTCGCGCGGTGCGCCTCGGTGGAGACCGACACCGGGTCGAGCCGGCCGGTGGACCCGGACCGGCCGGGCGACGGCACCGCAGCCACCCGGCCCGGTGCCTGCCCGCCGTCGCCCGGCGGGCCGGTCACGCCGGGCGTGACGGCGAAGAACACCTCGACCCGGGTACGCGCCACCTCGGCCAGCAGATGCAACTCGGCCGCGCTGAACGCCTGGTCGGCGGAGATCACGAAGAGCAGCGCGCCGGCCCGGCCGACGGCGTCGCGCAGGACCCGGGCGCCGGCCACCCCCAGCGTGCCGGTGTCCGGGGTGTCGACCACCGTGAAGTGCCGCAGCAGCGGATCGGGCAGGCCCAGCTCGACCCGCCGGGGTGGCCGGGCCGAAGCGGCGGCCGGCGGGGCGGCGGCGTAGAGCTGCGGCCGGCGGTAGCCCGGGACGTACGCCGCGCGGGTGACGGTGGTGGCGTGCCGGACCAGCAGGTTGCTTCCCGGCGGCACGGCGAGCGTCGCGGCCTCGGCCCGGAGCAGGCCGGCGATCAGCTCGCGCCGGTTCGCACCGGCCGGACCGGCGACGACCACGACGCTCGGATCGTCCGGGCCGGCGGTGGTCACCACGGGCCGGGCCGGCTGCGGGACCCGTCCGGAGCGCTGGGCCCGGCGGCGCGGCTCGGGCACGTCGACCGAGGGGAGCGGACCTGGCGTCATCAGGTGGCCTCCCGGTGAGGCGACCAGGGGGGGCGGTCGCGGGATTTCCCCCGATTGCAGGGATTGCCGGAAGAGTACGAGTGCCGGCCACCCGACGACCAACACATCGGACACTCACGGGCAATGAACAGATTACTCAGCTTCTCTGCGTGACGGCACGTACGCGCACCGGAACGATCGGTGTGCCGGGTCGATGGGCGGGTGGGAGGTCGTCGTCCGTATGCCCTCCACCGTCGGCGACCGGCGGTCGGCGGCCCGGAGGGACGCGGCGAGTTCGTGGGCCGCTCCGCGGTCGATGCCGGGGCACGACGGCGCGGATCCGGGCTGAACTCTAGGCTGGAGCGGTGAGCACCCTTCGTCCCGCGCTGCTGACCGACCACTACGAGCTGACCATGGTCAGCGCGGCCCTGCGTGACGGCACTGCCGATCGACGCTGCGTCTTCGAGGTGTTCAGCCGGCGGCTGCCGGCCGGGCGCCGGTACGGCGTGGTCGCCGGCACCGGCCGCCTGATCGAGATGATCCGCGACTTCCGGTTCGACCGGGCGGAGATCGACTTCCTGCGCCGTACCGGCGTGGTGGACGAGCCCGCCGCGCAGTGGCTGGCCGACTACCGGTTCACCGGCGACATCGACGGCTACGCCGAGGGCGAGCTGTTCTTCCCCGGCTCCCCGATCCTCACCGTGTCCGGCACGTTCGCCGAGTGCGTGGTGCTGGAGACGCTCGTGCTGTCGGTGCTCAACCACGACTGCGCGGTCGCCGCCGCCGCCGCCCGGATGGTCACCGCGGCCCGGGGGCGGGCCCTGATCGAGATGGGCTCCCGCCGGGCACACGAGGAGGCCGCCGTCGCCGCGGCGCGGTCCGCGTACCTGGCCGGATTCCGGTTCACCTCCAACCTGGCCGCCGGGCAGCGCTACGGCATCCCCACCGCGGGCACCGCCGCGCACGCGTTCACGCTGCTGCACGACGACGAGCGGGCCGCGTTCGCCTCCCAGGTCGCCACGCTGGGCAAGGACACCACGCTGCTTGTCGACACGTACGACATCGCCCAGGGCATCCGCAACGCCATCGCGGTGGCCGGGCCGGAGCTGCGGGCGGTCCGGATCGACTCCGGCGACCTCGCGGTGATCGCCCAGCAGTCCCGCGAGCTGCTCGACTCGCTCGGCGCCACCGAGACGAAGATCATCGTCTCCGGCGACCTGGACGAGTACGCCATCGCCGCGCTCGCCGCCGAACCGGTGGACATGTACGGCGCCGGCACCGCAGTGGTGACCGGCTCCGGTGCGCCCACCGCCGGACTGGTCTACAAGCTGGTCGAGGTGGAGGGGCGGCCGGTGGTCAAGCGCTCCGAGCACAAGGCCACCATCGGCGGCCGGAAGGTGGCGGTCCGCCGGCACAAGCCGACCGGCACCGCCACCGAGGAGGTCATCGTGCCGCAGGGCGTGCCGGACCGGCAGCCCAACGACCGGTTGCTCCAGCACTCGTACGTGGTGTCCGGCGAGCCGGAGACGCTGCCCACGCTGGAGGAGTCCCGGGACCACCTGCGCCAGTGCCTGATCTCCATCCCGTGGGAGGGGCTCAAGCTCTCCGCCGGGGATCCGGCCGTACCAGTGACCGTCGTACCCGCGAGCTGAGGAGGAACCCCTGATGGCCAACGCCCTGATCATCGTGGACGTGCAGAACGACTTCTGTGAGGGCGGCTCCCTCGCGGTCGGCGGCGGGGCAGGGGTGGCCGCCGGCATCTCCCGGCTGCTCGCCGCCGAGCCGGAGCGGTGGGACCACGTGGTCGCGACGAAGGACTACCACGTCGACCCGGGCCCGCACTTCGGCGACCCGCCGGACTACGTCGACTCCTGGCCCCGGCACTGCGTGGTCGGCACCTCCGGCTCCGAGTTCCACCCCGAGCTGGCGACCGACCGGGTCGAGGTGATCTTCCACAAGGGCGAGCACGCGGCCGCGTACTCCGGTTTCGAAGGCCACGCCCCCGACGGCGAGTGCCTGGCCGACTGGCTGCGACGCCACGACGTGGACCGGGTCGACGTGGTCGGCATCGCCACCGACCACTGCGTGCGCGCGACCGCCCTGGACGCCGCCCGGGAGGGCTTCCGGACCACGGTGCTGCTCGACCTGACCGCCGCCGTCGCACCGGACACGCTCGACGTGGCGCTGCGGGCGCTGGACGGCGCCGGGGTGACGATGGTCGGCGAGCCCGTGATCACCGCCGCTTGACCCGGTAATCGCTTGCGGGTGTCGTACCCCGGCCCCAGGATGGCGCCGGAGGTACGGACCGTCGTGAATCTGAAGCCTTACCGGGAGGCGCTCGCCCTGCCCGGTCTCCGATCGTTGCTGCTGGTGTCGGTGCTGGCCCGGGTGCCGCTCACCGCCACCGGGGTGACGCTCACCTTCTACGTGGTGCTCGACCTGGGCCGCGGCTACGGCGCCGCCGGCCTGGTCGGCGCCGCGTCGACGGTCGGCGCGGCGGTCGGCGCCCCGCTGCTCGGGCGGCTCATCGACCGCCGAGGGCTCCGGCCGGTGCTGGTGCTCACCACTGTCGCCGAGGCGCTGTTCTGGTCCGCCGCGCCCACGCTGTCGTATCCGGTGCTGCTGCCTGCCGCGTTCCTCGCCGGGCTGCTCGCCCTGCCGATCTTCTCGATGGTCCGCCAGTCGATCGCCGCGCTCGTGCCGGCGGAGAAGCGCCGCCCCGCGTACGCGCTCGACTCGATGGCGGTGGAGTTGTCGTTCATGGTCGGGCCGGCGCTCGCCGTGGCCCTCGCCACCGCCGTCACGCCGCGCCTGACGCTCTGGGCGGTCGGCGCCGGCATCGTCGCCTCCGGTATCTGCTTCTGGCTGCTCGACCCGCCGATCCGGGCCGCCGACGAGCCGGCCGGGCCGCCGCGCCCGGTGCACCGCCGCGAGTGGCTCACCCCGCGCCTGCTGGCCGTCCTGGCCGTCAGCCTCGCCGCCACCCTGGTGCTCGGCGGCACCGACGTCGCGGTGGTGGCAGTGCTCCGCTCCGGTGGCGAGGTCGGCTGGACCGGCGCCGTGCTGGCCGCCTGGGCGGTCGCCTCGCTGGCAGGTGGCTTCGCCTACGGCGCGGTACGCCGCTCCTTCTCCCCGCTGGCGCTGATGGCCGCGCTGAGCCTCACCACCATCCCGGTGGGGCTGGGCGGGTCGCACTGGTGGCTGCTCTGCCTGGCGCTGATTCCGGCCGGCGCGCTCTGCGCCCCCACCATCGCGTCCACCTCCGACGCGGTCAGCCGGCTGGCCCCGTCCTCCGTCCGGGGTCTGGCGATGGGCCTGCACGGCTCCGCCGTCACGGTCGGCATCGCGCTCGGCGCACCGCTGGCCGGCGCGGTGATCGACGCCTCCGCGCCCGCGTGGGGGTTCGTGGTCACCGGTGCGATCGGCGCGCTGGTGGCGGTGGCGGTGCTCCCGATAGAGCTGCGCCACCGCCGCACCCCGGTCCCCACCCCAACTCCAGACCCCGCCCTGGCCCTGGCTCCCCGCTAGCCCTCCGCCATCGCCTCGAAGCGGGGCGAAGCCAGTACGGGGAAGTGGCTGGGTCCAAGCGCCCGGACACCACCACTTCCCCGAGCTGGCGCCTGCCCTCCACCCCCGCACCGCTGATCATGAGGTTAGCGGCGACATAACGGACACGAACTGCCGTCAACTTCATGATCAACGGAGACAACCGACCGGGGCAACCAGCCGGGGCAACCGGCCGGGAAAGCGGCGGGCGCCGCACCCCCGTGAGGGAGTGCGGCGCCCGGTTCGACGTGGCTGCGCGGTACTCAGCGCTGGTCGAGGTTGCCCGCGGTGTCCTCCTGGTAGCTGGCGCCACCGTTCACCTCGCTGGTCAGCGGCTTCGCGCCGCCCTCGGGCGGGCCGGCCAGGCTCTGCCCGGCGGCCAGCTCGGGGAACTTCGCGTCGAACGCCGGCCGCTCGGAGCGGATACGCGGCATGCGGTCGAAGTTGCGCAGCGGCGGCGGGGAGCTGGTGGCCCACTCGAGCGAGTTGCCGTGGCCCCACGGGTCGTCGACCTCGACCACCGGGCCGGTCTTGTACGACTTCCAGCAGTTCCAGATGAACGGCAGCGTCGAGATACCGGTGATGAACGCGCCGATCGTGGAGATCGTGTTCAGCGTGGTGAAGCCGTCGGCGGCCTGGTAGTCGGCGTACCGGCGCGGCATGCCCTCGTTGCCCAGCCAGTGCTGCACCAGGAACGTGGTGTGGAAGCCGATCATGGTCAGCCAGAAGTGGATCTTGCCGAGTCGCTCGTCGAGCATCCGGCCGAACATCTTCGGGAACCAGAAGTAGATGCCGGCGAACACGGCGAACACGATCGTGCCGAACAGCACGTAGTGGAAGTGCGCCACCACGAAGTACGAGTCGTGCAGGTGGAAGTCGAGCGGCGGGCTGGCCAGCAGCACACCGGTGAGACCACCGAAGAGGAAGGTCACCAGGAAGCCGATGGAGAACAGCATCGGCGTCTCGAAGGTGATCTGGCCCCGCCACATGGTGCCGATCCAGTTGAAGAACTTCATACCGGTGGGCACGGCGATCAGGTAGCTCAGGAAGCTGAAGAACGGCAGCAGCACCTGGCCGGTGGCGAACATGTGGTGCGCCCAGACGCTCATCGACAGGGCGGCGATGGCGACGGTGGCGGCGACCAGGCCCTTGTAGCCGAAGATCGGCTTGCGGGAGAAGACCGGGATGATCTCGCTGATGATGCCGAAGAACGGCAGCGCGATGATGTACACCTCGGGGTGACCGAAGAACCAGAACAGGTGCTGCCACAGCATCGGCCCGCCGGTCGCCGGGTCGTACACGTGGGCGCCCATCAGGCGGTCCGCGGCGAGCGCGAACAGCGCGGCGGCCAGCAGCGGGAAGACCAGGATCGCCAGCAGGCTGGTGACCAGCATGTTCCAGGTGAAGATCGGCATCCGGAACATGGTCATGCCGGGCGCGCGCAGGGTCAGGATCGTGGTGATCAGGTTGACCGCGCCGAGGATCGTGCCCAGACCGGAGATGGCCAGGCCGACGACCCACATGTTGGCGCCGACGCCCGGTGCGTGGTCGGCGGTGCTCAGCGGCGTGTACGCGGTCCAGCCGAAGTCGGCAGCGCCGCCCGGGGCGATGAAGCCCGCCGTGGCGAGCGTGCCACCGAACAGGTACAGCCAGTACGCGAAGGCGTTGAGCCGGGGGAACGACACGTCCGGCGCGCCGATCTGCAGCGGCACCACGTAGTTCGCGAAGGCGAACACGATCGGCGTCGCGAAGAACAGCAGCATGATCGTGCCGTGCATGGTGAAGAGCTGGTTGTACTGCTCGGGCGACAGGAACTGAAGGCCCGGTTGCGCGAGTTCCGCGCGCATGATCAGGGCCATCAGGCCGCCGATCATGAAGAACACGAACGCGGTGACCATGTACATGATCCCGATCTGCTTCGCGTCCGTGGTGCGCAGCAGCCGCGCGAGGGCCGACCCCTTGACCGGCTCGCGGACCGGCCAGGGCCGGGTCACGACCGGCTTGGGTGCGACGGTGGTCACGAGTGGCCTCCGGTTCTGGTTGTCCCGCTCGGCGCGCTGGTCATCGGCGCAGCCGTCATCCGCAAGGAGGATAGTCCCCGGTAGGTGGCCCCGCCGCGTGGGGTGGGCGGCTACGATCTCGGCCCGCTAGAGGGGGCCGGTCAGGAGCCGGTAGTGCTCCCGGAAGATCCGCCCGCCGCGTCCGCGCAGCAACGGGTCGCGCAGCGCCGGCGGCACGTCGCGGGTGCGGTTGCGGTCCCGGGTCCGGTCCCGCACCCAGCGGGTACGCGGCCGGCGACGGCTCTCGTACGCGAGCAGCGCGGCCTCGACGCTGCCGGCGGCCCGCAGCGACTCGGCGAGCACGACGGCGTCCTCCAGCGCCATTGCCGCACCCTGGGACAACGTCGGCGCGGTGGCGTGAGCGGCATCACCGACGAGCAGCACCCGGCCGTGGAACCAGCGCCCCAGCTCGACCTCCTCGGTGCGCTCCACGTGCACGGTCTCCAGCGCGGCCAGCACCTCGGGCACCGGGCCGCCGTAGGAGCCGAACAGCTCGCGCAGGCGGGCGAGCGGGTCGGCGGGCAGGTCGGTGCCGGCCTCGTCGGCATAGCAGTGGAGCCGTCCGGCGCCGAGCGGCACCACCAGGAAACCGGCCCGCTGGCCGAGCAGGGCGGTCCAGTCCGCGATCCGGGGGCCGCCGCGCACCAGGGCGCGGTAGACCACCTGCCCGGCGGGGCGTGGCGGTCCGCCGAGCGCGGCGAGCGTCCGTACCGCCGAGCGGGGCCCGTCGGCGCCGACGACCAGGTCGTACTCGCCGCCGGTGCCGTCGGTGAAGCCGACGGCGACCCGGCCGGGCAGCGGATCGACGGTGCTCACCTCGGCGCCGTGGCGCACCGCGCCGCCGGCGCCGGTGAGCAGCACCCGGTGCAGCTCGGCCCGGGGCAGCGCCCGGCACTCCCCCACGCCGGCCCAGAGCGCGTCGAGGTCGACCTCGCACAGCGGCGCCCCGGCGGCGTCGAGGAAGCGCTGCCGGTGGATCACCTGGCCGAGCGGGCGCAGCGGCCCGTCGAGGTCGAGCCGGCGCATCGCCCGGGCGGCGTTGCCCGGTAGGTAGAGGCCGGTCTCGGTCGACTCGGTGGGCGGCAGCCGCTCGGTGACATCGGGCCGGAACCCCGCCAGGCGTAGCGCCCGGGCCACGGCGAGGCCGGCGATGCCCGCGCCGACGACGAGGATGCGCAGGGGGGAACCACCCATCACGGGGTACGCCTCCGGAGGGGGATCGGAACGCGTTGGAGGCAAGACATTACTCGCCGCAACCAGGTGGCGGAAGTGTCCGTGCGCCCTGGCGCGGGCCGCCGGTCGGCGGCACACCCCGTCCCACCGGCAGGAATCCCGCCCCCATCTGGGGGAAGGGCGCGGCCGGGGCCCTCCCCCGCGCCACCGGGCGGACGCGGAGCGTTAACGACCCCGGCGCATTTGCGCAATGATTTCAGACATGTAAATGTATTCCTTGCACCGTGGGAGCGCTCCCGCCCGTACCCCCGACCTAACGGCGCATTCCCGCGCCGAGCCAAGGAGCATCATGAAGCGTCCACTCAGGGCCCTCGCGGCGGCCGGACTGCTCGCCGCCGGCACCCTCGTCGCCGTCGCGCTCGGCGGCACCGCCTCCGCCGACACCCAGATCTGCGAGCAGTACGGCTCGACCACGATCGGCGGCAAGTACGTGGTGCAGAACAACCGCTGGGGCACCAGTGCCCAGCAGTGCATCAACGTCACCTCGACCGGCTTCTCCATCACCCGCGCGGACGGCTCCGCGCCGACGAACGGGGCGCCGGTCTCCTACCCGTCGATCTTCGTGGGCTGCCACTACACCAACTGCTCGCCCGGCACGAACCTCCCGGTGCAGGTGAAGAACATCAGCAGCGCGCCGGCCAGCATCAGCTACAACTACGTCAGCGGCGCGATCTACGACGCCGCGTACGACATCTGGCTCGACCCGTCGCCGAAGCGCGACGGCGTGAACCAGATGGAGATCATGATCTGGCTCAACCGGCAGGGCCCGATCCAGCCCATCGGCTCGGTGGTCGGCAACGCCAGCATCGCCGGCCGGACCTGGGAGGTCTGGCGGGGCAGCAACGGCTCCAACAACGTCATCTCGTACGTGGCGCCGTCGGCCATCCCCAGCTTCAGCTTCGACGCGCTGGCGTTCATCAACGACACCCGCAACCGGGGCGCGATCACAGGCGACTGGTACCTGACCAGCATCCAGGCCGGCTTCGAGCCGTGGCAGGGCGGCGTCGGGCTGGCGGTGAACTCGTTCTCCCAGAGCGTCAACACCGGGGGTTCCAACCCGCCGCCGACCACGTCGGCGCCGACCACGCCCCCGCCGTCGGGCGGCGCGTCCTGCACCGTCACCTACAAGGCGGCCAACGTCTGGAACAACGGCTTCACCGCCGACGTGACAGTCAAGAACACCGGCTCCGGCACGATCAACGGCTGGACGCTCAACTACAACCTGCCCTCCGGGCAGACCGTCACCAACGCGTGGAACGCGACGGTGAGCCAGAGCGGCTCGGCGGTGACCGCCCGCAACGCCGGCTACAACGGCACGCTGGCACCCGGCGCGTCGACCAGCTTCGGCTACCAGGCGACGCTGAACGGCAGCTACTCCGCGCCGAGCAGCTTCACCCTCAACGGCTCCACCTGCGCCCAGGGCTGACCACCACGCACGAGGGGGCGCGGTCCGCGACGGACCGCGCCCCTTCCCGGTACGCCTCAGCCGGCGAGCGCGTCGATGTCGCGCATCTCCTCGGCGGTCAGCGAGAACCCGAACACGTCGATGTTGGCCCGGATCCGCTCCGGCGTGACCGACTTCGGGATGACCACGATCTCGTGGTCGATGTGCCAGCGCAGCACCACCTGGGCCGGTGACACGTCGTGCGCCTGGGCGATGCGGACCAGCACCGGGTCGGACAGGTCGCTGGCCTTGAACGGGCTGTACCCCTCCAGCGCCACGCCCCGGTCCCGGTGGGCGGCGTGCGTGTGCCTGTCGTACAGCGCCGGGCTCCAGCGGATCTGGTTCACCGCGGGCGTCTCCTCGGTGGCCTGGATCAGCTCGTCGATCTGATCGGTCGAGTAGTTGCTCACCCCGACCGTGCGGGCCATGTTCTCGTCGCGCGCGGCAAGCATCTCCCGCCACACCGGGATGCTGTCGCCGGGCGCGGACGGCGGCCAGTGCACCAGCCACAGGTCGACGTAGTCGGTGTCCAGGGCCGCCAGGCTGGCCTCGATCGTCTCGCGCTCCCGGCCCACCCGGTCCGGCGGCAGCTTGGTGGTGATGAAGACGTCCTCCCGGCGCAGCCCGCTCTCCTGGACCGCCCGGCCCACCTCCTTCTCGTTGCCGTACATGGTGGCCGTGTCGATGTGCCGGTAGCCGGCGTCCAGCGCGGCGAGCACCGCCTGGAACCCGGCCTCGCCGGTGGCCTGCCACGTGCCGAAGCCGAGCAGCGGGATCCGGACGTCACCGGCGAGCGGGAGGGTGGGCTGATCGAGGTCCATGTCCCCCGTTCTACCCCGGTTCGCCGCGCACACACCGGCATCCCGGCGCGTACGGCACGTCTGGGGGAGGATGCGGGGATGGCGGACCGGCTGGAGGAGTACCGGCGGAAACGGGACGCCGCGCGTACCCCGGAACCGGTGCCCGAGCGGGTGCGGGGCCGGAAGCGGTCCGCGCGGCGCGCGCCACGCTTCGTCATCCAGCAGCACCACGCCCGGAGCCTGCACTGGGACCTGCGGCTGGAGCACGACGGCGTGCTGGCCTCCTGGGCGGTCCCGCGCGGCCTGCCCCGCGACCCGGGCCGCAACCACCTGGCCGTGCACACCGAGGACCACCCGATGGAATACCTGACGTTCCACGGGGAGATCCCCGCCGGGGAGTACGGCGGCGGGCGCATGACAGTGCACGACACCGGCACCTACCGCGCGGAGAAGTGGCGCGACGACGAGGTGATAGTGGTGCTCGACGGCGAGCGCACGAAGGGGCGGTACGTCCTGTTCGCCACCGGTGGCCGGGGCCGGGACTGGATGATCAGGCGCACCGATCCGGCGCCGGAGGGCTGGACGCCGATGCCCGAACTGGTCCGCCCGATGCTCCCCGCGCAGGGCGGGCGGCTGCCACGCGACGCCGCCGCCTGGGGGTACGAGCCGCGCTGGGCGGGCGTGCGCGCGATGGCGTACGTCTCCGGCGGCCGGCTGCGGCTGCTCGACGGCGACGACACGGAGATCACCGGCTCGTACCCCTGGGCGCGGGCGATGGCCGAGGCGCTGGCCCCGGCGGAGGCGGTGCTCGACGGCGTGCTGGTCCGGATCGACCCGGCCGGGCGGGTCCGCGCGCCGACCCGGCGCGACGGGCAGTTCCTCGCCGTCGACCTGCTCTGGCTGGAGGGCATGTCCAGTCTCGACGTGCCGTACGCGCAACGCCGTGACCTGCTCGACGGTCTGGCGCTCGCCGGTCCGCACTGGCAGACTCCGCCGTGGTTCCCGGGAGTCGGCGCGGACGCCCTACGGGCCGCACGTGAGCAGGGGCTCCCGGGAGTGGTGGCGAAACGCCTCGACTCCCCGTACGAGCCGGGCCGGCGCAGCCGGCACTGGCTGAGCATCGACGCGAGCTGAGGACCACCGTGCATCTGACGCACCTGGAGTGCCCGCGCTGCGGCCGTGAACATCCGGCCGACGTGTTGCAGAACCTCTGCGGCTGCGGCTCGCCGCTGCTGGCCCGCTACGACCTCGCCGCGGTGGCCGCCACCGTCACGCCGGAACAGTTCGGGCTGCGCCCGGCCGACCTGTGGCGCTACCGCGAGCTGCTGCCGGTGGCCGATCCCCGGTGCGTCACGACGCTGGGCGAGGGCTGGACGCCGATGTGGCGCGCGCCCGCGTACGGCCACGAGATCGGTGTGGCGGACCTGATCGTCAAGGACGAGGGGCTGACCCCGACCGGGTCGTTCAAGGCGCGCGGCGCGTCGGTGGGCGTGAGCCGGGCCCGGGAGCTGGGCGTGCGGCGGATCGCCATGCCCACGAACGGCAACGCCGGTGCGGCGTGGGCCACCTACGCGGCGCGGGCCGGGATGGGCGCGACGATCGCCATGCCGCTGGCCGCGCCGACGATCTGCCGCGAGGAGTGCCTCGCCGCCGGCGCCGACCTGCGGCTCATCGACGGCCTGATAAACGACGCGGGCCGGGAGATCGCCGAACTGGTCGCCGGATCGGACGGCGGGATCTTCGACGCCGGCACGCTGCGCGAGCCCTACCGCCTGGAGGGCAAGAAGACCATGGGGTACGAGATCGTCGAGCAGCTCGGCTGGCAGGTGCCCGACGTGATCGTCTATCCCACCGGCGGGGGCGTCGGGCTGATCGGCATCCACAAGGCGCTGCACGAGCTGCGCGAGCTGGGCTGGGTGGAGGACCGGCTGCCCCGGCTGGTGGCGGTGCAGTCGACCGGGTGCGCGCCGATCGTACGGGCGTTCGCGGCCGGCGAGGACCGGGCCACCCCGTGGGCGGACGCGCACACAGTCGCGTTCGGCATCACGGTGCCCGCCCCGCTCGGTGACGAGCTGGTCCTGTCCGCGCTGCGGGAGAGCGCCGGCACCGCGATCGCCGTGGACGACGCGGAGATCCTCACCGACCTGCGTGACTTCGCCGCCCGGGAGGGGCTGCTGCTCTGCCCGGAGGGCGCGGCGTGCCTGACCGCCACCCGGCACCTGCGTGCGGGCGGCTGGATCCGGCCCGGGGAGCGCGTGGTGGTGCTCAACACCGGGGCCGGCGTCAAGTACCCGGGCCTGGTGCACAGCGGGGCGCCCGTCTGACCTGCGCGGTCGTGGCGCCCCGCTCGGCTGGGGTTCAGGAGGTGGGCGGCTCGTCCTCGCCCGCCTCCTCGGCGGCGTCCGCCTCCTCCTTCGTCTTGTGCACCGCGCCGTCGGCGTGCTCCGGCGGGCCGTAGACGGTGTAGAGCACCAGCGGGTTCGGTCCGGTGTTGACGAAGTTGTGCTTCGTGCCGGCCGGCACGACCACCAGGTCGCCGGAGACGACCTCCTTCTTCTCACCGGCCACCCGCGCCTCGCCGGTGCCGCTGACGAAGGTGAGGATCTGGTCGATGCCCTCGTGCACCTCCTCGCCGATCTCGCCGCCCGGCGGAATGGTCATGATGACCAGCTGGGTGTGCTCCCCGGTCCAGAGCACGCGGCGGAAGTCGGGACTCTTCTCGGCGACTGTCGCGATCGTGAAATGCTCCATGGCTCGCTCATACCCCGATCACGCGCCCGCCACGCCGGGAGTGGCAGATGGTGGAATTCCCCACGCCCGGCGGGTTTGGCTCCCTCCGGAAGGGGCATGTGCTCCCGACAAGACCGGTGCGGTGCTGGCCGGTCGAGCCAGGTCCCCGTCGGCGTACCGCCGTACGGCTGCGGTGGCGGGAGACGGCCGGAGCGCGGCGACGTTACGACCGGAGGTCGTGCGGCGCCGTGCGCTCGTCTCCGCGCCCGGACGGCCTGTCGCCGGTTCCCCCGCTAGCGCCTGACGCGGCGCAGCCCCCTGGTTACTCTGAAGTATGGTGCCGCTCCGAGGTCGGCCGACGGTCTACCGTCCGGTGCTGGCCGCGCGGCGTGGGGAGCTGGAGGCGCTGGCCCATCTGGACGACGCCTCCGCCGCGCTCGTCGCACCGGTCCTCGACGTCCCGGCGGGCATCCCGTCCATCGTGGACGGCCTGACCCGGCTGCCGGACGGGCTGCTGTGCGCGGTCGACGTGTCGGCGGTGCCGGACGCCCCGGAACACGATCCGGTCCGCTGGGGCGTACCGCTGGTGCCGGTGATCGGTCTCGCGGACAGTGACCGGCGGCTGGCCGCGCACGGCGCGGCGGCCCGGGCCTGGGCGCACCACGCGGTCGTCCGGTTGCGGGTCGGCCCGGACCGCGCCGGACCGGACGCGGCCACCGCGGCGGCGGAACGGGTGTGGCGGGTGACCGGCCTGCTGCCCGAGCAGTGCGACCTGCTGCTCGACGCTGGGGACGTGTGCTGCCGGGCCGACGTCCGGCTGGCCGAACCGCGGCTCCGGCGGGCCGCGCAGTGGGCACTGCGGCACGCCTGGCGTTCGGTGACGGTGGCGGCCGGCGGGATGCCGCCGGCCCTGTCCCGGCTACCGGTGGACGAGCCGGTCCGGCTGGACCGCCACGACTGGTCGCTCTGGCGGCGCCTGGCCGACCTGCGCCTCGGTTACGGCGACTACGGCGTGGGCTGCGCGGTACGGGACGCGGACGAGCCGGGCGACCGGGCACCGACGCTGCGCTGGGCCGACGACGAGGCATGGTGGGTCTACCGCTGGTCGCGGCGCGGCGGCCGGGCCGACGACCGGTTCGCCGACCTGTGCCGCACGCTGACCACCGCGCCGCACTGGTCACCGGCCGGGGCCGGCTTCTCCTGGGGCGACCACGAGGTCGTCCGGCGGGCGCGGCGGGGCGCCGGCGCGGGCTCACCCGCCAACTGGATCGCGTGGAGCACCTCGCACCATCTGGCGCACGTGCTGGCCGCGCTGGTCCGGCCGGAACCGGACCAGCGCGCCGGCTGAGCTCACTCCTGCTCGGTGAACCCGAACTGCACCACGCCCTCCTCGTCGACGACCGCGTCCACCGACGTGTCGTTCAGCAGCTCGGCCGCGTCGGAGTCGAGGAAGATGCGCGCCCCTTCGGTGTCCACCACCTGGTCGCCCTGCACCGGCTGCGGCACCAGCTCGATCGAGAGCGAACCGGCGTCGGTGTCGGCGGCGATGCGCAGCCCACCGGCGTCGGCGACGTCCTGCTGGGCGGCGAGGTCACGGATCACCAGGACGGCGTTGTCGGTCATGGTCAGCATGGCTGAACTCCTCATGGCTGGATGTCGGGTTCCGCGGGCGACACGGCCCACGCGGTCGGCTCGCGACCCGGAAGCGGGCGGAACAGGTTCTCGCCGCGCTGGAGGCAGGGCGTTCCACCGCCCTCACCCCCACCGTGCCCGCTGCCCGGTCATCCGTCAAACGGAACCCGATGATCGGCCGCTCCCCGGTGAACAGGGGTTTCCCCCGGCCCGGCCGGGGAACTCCCCGCGTTCGCGGTGTCCGCGCCGGCCCCGCAAATAACCTTTCACGCGGGAGTCTTCTCCGCAGGAAATCTCCATGGCAGCATCTGCACATGGATCGTCGCCTATTCCCCCGGACGCTGGCGGTGCTGGTGCTGGTCGCCACCGCGGCCACCGCCGGCACCACCACCGCCACCGCCGAAGCGCCCACCCCCGCGCAGACCCGGCTGCACGCCACCATCGACGCGGTCCTCGCCGACAGCCGGCTCAACGGGGCCCAGGCGGGCGTGGTCGTCGTCGACACCACCACCGGCCGCACGCTCTACGACCGCAACGGCACCCGCCGGCTCATCCCCGCCTCCAACACCAAGCTGCTCACCTCGGCCGCGGCGATGGAGCTGCTCGGCCCGGGCCACCGCTTCGCCACCGAGGTCAGCACCGACGGGCAGCGCCACGCCGGGATGCTCTCCGGCGACCTCTACCTGCGCGGCGGTGGCGACCCGACCATCCTCGCCGCCGACTACGACCGGCTCGCCCAGCAGGTCGCGGCGGCGGGCGTACGGGTGGTCGCGGGCGACCTGGTCGCCGACGACACCCGGTACGACCGCGACCGGCTCGGTCCGGACTGGACCTGGGACGACGAGCCCTACTACTACGCCGCCCAGGTGTCCGCGCTCACGGTGGCCCCGGACACCGACTACGACGCCGGCACCGTGATCGTGCGCGCCGCGCCGGGCACCCGGGAGGGAGCCCGCCCGAAGATCACCATGACGCCGGAGAACGGCTGGCTGCGCATCGACAACCGGGCCGAGACGGTCGCCGACGGCGAGACCACAATCTCCTTCGAACGCGAGCACGGCGGCAACACCGTGGTGGTGACCGGCCAGATCGCGGTCGGCGACGCCGCCGAGAGCGACTGGGTGACCGTCTGGGAACCGACCGGGTACGCCGCCGACGTGTTCCGCTCCGCGCTGCGGCGGCACGGCGTACGGGTGCTCGGCCGGACCGTGCTCGGCAGCGCCACCCCGGACACCGCCAAGCCGCTCGCCCGGCACGACTCGATGCCGCTGGCCGACCTGATGGTGCCGTTCCTCAAGCTCTCCAACAACGGGCACGCCGAGGTGCTGACGAAGGAACTGGGCCGGCAGCTGTCCGGTTCCGGGACCTGGGCCGCCGGCCTCTCCGCGATCAGCGGGTACGTGGGCGACGCCGGAGTGGACACCGGCACGCTGCGCCAGCGCGACGGGTCCGGCCTGTCCCGGCGCAACTTCGTCCCGCCGGCCCAGTTCGTCACGCTGCTCTCGGCGGTCCGCTCCGAGCCCTGGTTCGACACCTGGTACGCCGCGCTGCCGGTGGCCGGCAACCCGGACCGGTTCGTGGGCGGGACGCTGCGCAGCCGGATGGGCGGCACGCCCGCCGCGAACAACGTGCACGCCAAGACAGGCAGCCTGACCGGGGCGTCGGCGCTCTCCGGTTACGTCACCGACGCCGACGGGCGGCTGCTCGCCTTCTCGATCGTGCTGAACAACTACCTCACCTCGTCGGTGAAGGGGCTGGAGGACCAGATCGCGATCGCGCTTGCCGCGCACACCGAGAAGGAGACGGCGACCGCCCGGCGGACGGTGCCCACCGCGCCGGACTCGCCGCGCGTGCCGGAGGGGCGGGAGTGCTCCTGGGTGAAGCCCGCGCTCTGCTGACCGGCCGGGCCGCCCCGGCGCTCAGGCGCCGGGGCGGTACGGGCGCGGGCCGGCCCCGGGATCGCCCCGCTCGACGAGCGCGTCGATCTCGGCCGGCGGCAGCCCGCGCAGGGTGAGCACCCGCCGGCCCCACCGGTGCAGGCGGCACGGGTGCGGGCGGCGTCGTTGCGGCAGACGGTCCCACCCGACCAGGTCCGGGGCGCGTGCACCACCACCGCCCGCACCGCGAACTGGACGTCCTCGACCGTCACGTACGGCGGCATCGGGATCTCGCGCGGCACGTCGGCGTCGCTACGCGGGCGGGCGGGGACGACGGGGGCAGAGCCGGTCATCGGTCGGGCCTCCACAGAGGATGGTCGGACGTGGCAACGGAAACCTACGACGCCCGGCCGGGTAGGCGACGGACAAACTGTCCCCGCTCAGCGCAGCGCCACCGCCTGGAGGCTGACGTTGCCGCAGTCGCCCAGTGACTCCTCCACGGTCCAGTTCAGCAGCAGCTTCGCGCCGCGCGGGGCGCGGAACCTGACGGTGAACTCGGTGGTGAGCGCGGTGTGCGGATCCTCCATCCGCAGCGTGGTCACCGGGCCGCCGGTGGAGACGCGCACGTCGAGGCGGCCACGGGCCATCCAGAGCCCGGCGTACAGACGCACCGTTCGTGGGCTCCCGTCGGCGGCCACCGCCAGGTTGAACCCGCTGCCCCGGTGGCAGGTGTAGACGCCGGACATGGTGCCGCTCGCCGAGGCGACAGGGGCGCCGTCGCCCCAGGCGTACGCCTCCGGGTTGTTGCTGAAGCTCTCCCGCCGCCCCCGGCCGCCCTCGTCGCGGATCTCACCGGAGCCGCCCCGCTTGCGGACCGCCCGGTCGGCGCCGATGAGCCCCCAGTGGACCCAGTCGGTGGGGCCGGCGGCCGTGAGGTCGACGGTGGCGGGCACCTCCGCGCGGGTGACCGTGACGGTCGGCGGCAGCGCGCTCGGCGGCGACGGCGACGGCGTGGACGGCGACGGGCTCGGCGACGGCGGCCGCTGCCGGGGGCGCAGCCCCGGGTTGACCACCGTCTCGCCGGCCTCGTTCGGCAACCCGACCGGGCCGGGCGGAGCGACGGGCAACCCGGCGTGCTCCTCGCGCGGCGCCTCGTGCCGTTCCCCGCCGAGATAGAACGCCAGCGCCGCCAGGCAGAGGACCGCGGCCAACCCTTCCAGCATCAACCGCCGCCGACGGCGCAGCCGGCGCAGCGCGGACCGGGTACGCGGAAGGCCGTGCCGATGCGATCCGGGGCCGGTACGCGGACGGTCCTCCTGGCCCACCACACCCTCCACTTCGGTCACCGCACCGTCCGATACGACCGGAGCGTGACGGGCTTCACGGTGTCACCGGAAGAGAGTTCGCGCCACATGTCGAGCGACGGGAGTTTCCAGTTCGTTACCTCACGGCCGGCCACCGGGCCGCTCAGCTTACCGTGATCGCCTGCAACGCCACCCCGTCGTTCTGCCCGCCGGTCACCGTCAGGGCCTGCCACCTGATCAGCAGCCGCTCCCCCGGCGTCGCCCGGAAGCGGATGACGTACTGGTAGAAGCGGTCACCCGCGGCGAGGGCGACCTCGCGGACGGCGGGATCGCCGCCGCTGGACAGCGACAGGTCCAGCCGCGCGCCGGCCGAGAACGTGCCGACGAACAACCGGACCGTACGCGGCTCCCCGCTCCCGGCCACGCCGAGCGTGAAGCTCTTGCCGGCGCCGCGCTGGAAGACCCCCGCGCGGGTGCCCTCCTGGGCGGCGGTCGGCGTGCCGTCGGTCCATTGGAGATCGCTGGCGCCCGCGTTGTGCTCCAGCCGCTCGCCGCCCGGATCCTGGATCTCACCCGTGCCGCCCGCCTTGCGATGGAAGCTGTCCGCGCCGGAGCCGCCCCAGTGCCGCCAGTCCCGCGTACCGAGCGCGGTGAGCGACACCGTCCCGGGCAGCGGCACCAGGTCCACGTCGAGCAGTGGACCGCCGGGCGACACCGGGTCACCGGTGACCGGCGCCTGCTCACCCGCTGCTTGCTTTGAGGGCGGCGCCTGCGCGCTGGGCGCCTGTGCTGTGGGCGCCTGTTCGCTGGGTGCCGCGACCGGCGCGGTTTCCCGGATCAGCGGCGGCGTCCCCGGCGACCGGGCGGCGTACGCGAGCGCGGCCACCAGCCCGGTCACGGCCACCGCCGCCAGTACGGCACGCCGGCGTCGGCGCCGGGCCCGGGCCGCGGCGACCCGGGTGGCCGGGGCATCGGGCGCGGGCCGACGCGCCGGGCCGGCGATCGGGCTCGGCCGGGTCTTCGCCGCCCGGCCCGAAGCGGGGAGCCGATCTTTCGCCGCCCGGCCCACGACGCTCAGCCGCACGCCGATCCGGCCGGCCAGGTCGGCGAGTCGCGCCGGGATGCTCTCCGGGGCGGAGTGCCGGCCTGGTCTCGCCTCCACGTCGGCCTCGTGCGACGGGCCGGGTTCGGCCGGATCGTGTGAGGCGCCCGCCCGAACCGGCGACGCAGCGGACAGGTGCAGCCCGATCGGAGCCGGCCCGACCAGCGGCACCCGGCCGCCGGGCGGGTTCGGTCGCGGCTCGGGCCCGGCCGGTACACCTGCCCCGGTGGCGAGCGGACCCGGAGCGAGCGGACCAGAAGCCAGCGGACCAGGAGCCGGCGGGCCGGGCGCGAGCGGAGTCGTCGCGGGTGGGGTGGGCGCGGGCACGTCGGCGGGGAGCGGGCCTGAGGCGGGCAGCTCGGGCGTCGGCGGTCCGGCGGTGCGTGGCGGCGGCCATTCAGCGGTACCGGGCGGTTCCAGATCGCGGACGGTCACCGGATCGGGCGCGTCGGCCGGTGGACGGTCGCCGTCGGCCGCCGAACGGGGTGCGGCGGGCTCCGCGTCCCCGGGCAGGCGGCGTGGACCGGCGGGCCGCTCCGGCGCGTCTGCCGAATCGTCCGGCGTGGGCAGCCAACCCCCGACCCGGATTCCGGTCCGCGCGATGTCGTCCTCAGCCACCGACCCTCCCTCGGCCACCGGCGGCGAGCGGCCCGGCCCCGTGGCTCGCCGTAGGGAGGATGACACAGAACGCGATCTTGCAGAAGGGCATCAGTCCGCGCGATTCCCACGCGCGACACCCCGCCGCACCCCTCCCTGAACCAGATCTTGGAAGAATTAGGCCCCCATAGGGGCCATTTCCTTCCAAGATCTCCCCAGGCTCGCCCACCGACGCACCGGGCGGGTGGGCGGGCGCGCGCCGGGGTGGGCGGTGGGTGGTCAGTGGCGGGCTCAGCCGACCTGGAAGCCGAGCGCCTGGGCCAGCACCATCGCCTGCTCGACGTCGATCCGCGCGCCGGAACGCTGCACCGCCGTCGGGTCGAGCGAGGACAGGTCGCTGCCGCGCAGGTCGGCGCGGATCAGCTTGGCGGCGTGCAACTGGGCGCCGGAGAGGTCCACGCCGGTCAGCGTCGCGCCGGTCAGGTCGGCGCCGGTCAGGTCGACCTCCCGCATCCGTACGTCGGTGATCCGCGCCCCGCGCAGGTCGGCTCCGGCGAGCGTGACGAAGGACCAGTCGCCCCGGTCGATCCGCAACGGGCGCAGGTCGCAGCGGTCGAACGTGCTGCCGACCAGCTTGCAGCCGGTGAACTCGGCCTCGAACAGGTTGCACTTGCTGAACGAGCACCTGGTGAACGCCGAGTCGGTGTGCCGGGAGGCGTTGAACGCCACGTTGCCGAACACGCAGTCGGTGAAGACCGCGCCCCGGCTGACCGCCTCGGTCAGGTCGGCGTGGAAGAACTCGCACCGCACGAAGTGCCGGTCGGCCAGCTCCTCGGCGTACCAGTCCTCCTGGCGGTAGGTGACGTCCTCGACCTGCTCGGGCATGCCACCGACAGTAGTGACACTTCCCGGCCGCGATACCTGCGGGTAGGTTCGCGTCGTGAGCGTCACGGTGAGCACCGACCCCGGCCACGTCGGCTTCGATCCCGCCCGGCTGGCGCGGATCGACGAGCACTTCGCCCGGTACGTCGACGACGGCCGCCTCGCCGGCTGGCAGATCGTCGTCACCCGCCGGGGCGAGGTCGCCCACTCCTCGACGTACGGGCTGCGGGACCGGGAGGCCGGTACGCCGGTCGAGGCGGACACGCTGTGGCGCATCTACTCGATGACCAAACCGATCACCTCGGTCGCCGCGATGATGCTCTGGGAGGAGGGCCGGTTCGAGCTGAACGACCCGGTCAGCCGCTGGCTGCCGGAGTTCGCCGACGTCCGCGTCTACGACCGGGGTTCGGTGCTCAAGCCGTACACCGTGCCGGCGGTCGAGCCGATCCGGATCTGGCACCTGCTCACCCACACCGCCGGCCTGACGTACGGCTTCGCCCAGGTCTCGGTGGTCGACGGCCTCTACCGGGCGGCGGGCTTCGACCTGGGCGTGCCGCCGGGCGCGGACCTGGCCGCCGCCTCGGCCGGGCTGGCCCGGCTGCCGCTGCTGTTCCAGCCCGGCACGAGCTGGAACTACGGCGTCTCCACAGACGTGCTGGGCCGCCTGGTCGAGGTGATCTCCGGGCAGTCACTGGAGGCGTTCTTCGCCGAGCGGATCCTGGGCCCGCTGGGCATGACCGACACCCGCTGGTGGGTGGACGCGGCGGACGCGAAGCGCCTGGCCGCCCTGTACGCCCCGCACCCGGCCACCGGCCAGGCGGTACGCGCCGACGGGGTGGGCCGGGCCGCGCTGGCGGAGCCGACGTGGCACTCCGGCGGCGGCGGGCTGGTCTCCACGGCGGCCGACTACCACCGCTTCACCCAGTTCCTGCTGCGCGGCGGTGAGCTGGACGGGGTGCGCCTGCTCGGTCCCCGCACGGTGCGCTTCATGACCCGCAACCACCTGCCCGGCGACCGGGACCTGGCCTCGTTCTCCCCGGACGGCTTCGCCGAGACGATCCTCGACGGGATCGGCTTCGGGCTGGGCTTCGCGGTGGTGCTGGACCCGGTGCCGTCGCGGGTGCCGAGCAGTGTCGGCGAGTTCTACTGGGGCGGCCTGGCCAGCACCGCGTTCTGGGTGGACCCGGTGGAGGAGGTCACCGCGCTGCTGTTCACCCAGCTGATGCCGTCCAGCACGTACCCGCTGCGCAGCCAGTTGCGCCAGCTCGTCTACTCGGCGATCGTCGACTGAGCCGGTTCGGCGGAACGCCCCGCCGCCCGCCGGTGGGCTGCCTAGCCTGTGAGGCATGAGCGACATCGTCGTGTTCGGTGCCGGTGGGACGGCGGGATCGCGGATCGCGGCCGAGGCGGTCGAGCGGGGGCACCGGGTCACAGCGGCGGTGCGGCGTCCGGAGGCGGTCGGCTATCTACCACCCGGCGTACGCACGGTGACCGGCGACGCCACCTCGGCGCGGAGCGTACGCGAACTGGCGCAGGACGCGGACGTGCTGGTGGTGGCCATCGGCGGCGGCGAGCGGGAGCTGTGGCGCGACGCCGCGCGGACGCTGGTCGACACGCTGCGGGAGCTGCCCGATCCGCCCCGGGTGATCCACGTCGGCGGCGGTTCGACGCTGCTCACCCCGAAGGGCACCCGCTACCTGGACGAGCCGGACTTCCCGGAGGAGTACCGGGACTCGGCGCACGGCCAGGCCGACGCGCTGGAGTTCTACCGCTCCAGCGCCGACGGGGTCACCTGGACGTACGTCTCCCCGCCGCCGCTGGAGTTCCACCCGGGCGAGCGGACCGGGCACTACCGGACCGGTACCGACCAGCCGGTGACCGACGCGCAGGGCCGGTCGGTGCTCACCTACGAGGACCTGGCCGTGGCGATCGTCGACGAGATCGAGAATCCGCGGTTCGGCAACGCCCGGTTCACCGTCGCGTACTGAGTCAGCCGGCCAGCCGGGCCGGGAAGCCGCCGGTGGCGATCGGACCCCAGGACTCGATGGTGACGCGGATCAGCGACTTGCCCTGCGCGACCATCGCCGACCGGTACTCGTCCCAGTCCGGGTGCTCACCGGAGATGCTGCGGAAGTACTCGACCAGCGGCTCCAGCGCCTCGGGCAGGTCGAGCACCTCGGCCACGCCGTCGACCTGCACCCACGGGCCGTTCCAGTCGTCGGAGAGCACGCACGCGGACACGCGCGGATCGCGGCGGATGTTCGTCACCTTGGCCCGCTCCGGATAGGTGGAGATCACCAGCCGGCCCTCGGCGTCCACCCCGCAGGACACCGGGGAGGACTGCGGGCGGCCGTCGGAGCGGGTGGTCATGAGCACGACCTGGTGCCGGGGGCGGAGGAACTCGATCAGGGCGTCCCGGTCGACCCGGGTGTTCTTCGCGATGCTGCGTGCCATGCCTCGGTTCTACCAGCCCGGTCGATGGTCCTCAGCGCGGACGGCCGGCGGCCCGCTGTGCGGTGACCTGTTCCGGCACGCGCGGGCGGGCCGCCGGCCGCCAGGCACGGCCGTTGGCGTAGATGACCCGGAAACCGAGGTACGCGGCGAGCGGCGCCCAGTGCGCCGAGCGCATCCGCACCTCGGCGGCGTTGTGCCGCTGCCCGTTCGCGAGCACGTCGAGCAGCACCGTCTCGAAGGCGGCCGACTCGACCCAGTCCACCTCGCGGGTGAAGCCGCAGATCAGCGCCGCGCCGGTGATGTCGAGGAACTCGCGCAGCGTGGCGTCGGAGGCGCGCAGCACCGAGCAGCTGCCGAAGTAGAGGCGTCGGCCCTCGCAGCGGCCGGCCATCCGCTCGGCCACGTCGGACAGCTCGACCGAGTCCCAGTCGGTGAGGCAGAGCCGGCTCGGCTCGCCGTGCATGGCGAAGAAGCCCACCCGGTGGTCCGCGTACTGCTTGAGCAGCCAGCGGTCGACGAAGTAGAACAGCTCGTCGCGGGTGGCCGCGTCCTTGTGGATGTAGCGGATCCGGCCGAGCCGTTCGAGCAGGTCGAGCGTGGGCAGGACGGACCCTCGCTCGTTGAGGTCGCGGTGCCACTGCCCCTCGACGCAGAACACGCCGCCACGCGCCAACGCCCACCTCCCGCCCGTCGAGGTCGCCGCCCGGGTCCGGGAGCAGACGTTACCGCTCACCTCCGACGGGCGACACCCGGCAGCGCGTTCGCAAACGGGCACTATTCACAGCTGATACTCAGCAAGCGCCTGATGTGAGAACAATTTCGGCTAATCACCACGAAGAGTCCTCGCACCTGTCACGGTGAGAGAGACGGGACGTACCGGTCGATGTGCCCGTCGGACCCCAGTTCCGCTCTGACATCGGGAGGACTCTGTGCGCGTCAACACCCTGAAGCGGGCGGCGGTCGCGTTCGCGCTGGCCCTGCCCGGGGCCGCCGTGGCGACCGTCGTGGCCGCGCCACCGGCCCACGCCGACGGCTGCTACACCTGGAACCGCACCCTGTCGCAGGGACGCTCCGGCTCCGACGTGCGGCAGCTCCAGATCCGGGTGGCCGGCTGGGCCGGGTACGCCGGCGTCGTCCGGGTCGACGGCGTCTACGGCCCGGAGACCGCAGCCGCGGTCAAGCGCTTCCAGGCCGCGTACGGGCTGCGCGCCGACGGCGTGGCCGGGCCGCAGACGTTTGCCAAGATCTACGACCTGCAGAAGGACAGCGACTGCACGCCGAAGCACTTCAGCTACGCCGAGCTGGACAACGGCTGCGGCAAGGGTGGGTGGGCCGGCGGCCCGCTCTCCTCGGCGGCCACCAAGGAGAACGCGCTGCGCACCATGTGGAAGCTGGAGGCGCTGCGCCGCAGCCTCGGCGACAAGCCGATCTACGTGACCAGCGGGTTCCGCAGCATCGCCTGCAACCGGCAGGTCGGCGGGGCCACGGACAGCCAGCACCTCTACGGCAACGCGGCCGACCTGATCGCCAAGCACCGCAGCCTCTGCGAGATCGCCCGGTCGGCCCGCGACCAGGGCTTCAGCGGCATCTACGGGCCCGGCTACCCGGACCACGACGACCACACGCACGTGGACTCGCGGCGGGAGAACAACCGGGACAAGGTGGCTAACACCAGGGACTGGGCCGCCCCGGACTGCGGGGTCGAGTGACGCGGTGACGGCGGCCCGGCACGGGGGTGGGGGCTCCCCGGCCGGGCCGCCGTCGGCATGCTCCGGCGCGATCGACGCCACTCCGCGACGGGGCGTGGACGCGACCGGAACGGGACGCCGGGCGTCAGCTCACCCGGACCTGCGGGCCTGGGGTGGGCCCGCCTGGCACCGGGCGAGGGGCCGGCGTCAGCTCGCCCGGGGCCAGGCGAGGGCTCGGGGTCAGCTCGCCCGGGGCCAGCGAGGGCGGGCGGCGGGTGCGGGCCGCCCGGCGACGGGCCGCACCGGCGGCACGGCGACCCGGGGGACCGGACCGCGGGCCGCCTGGCCGGGCGTACGGGCGGCCTGACGCGGCCCGGTCAGCACGAACGGGAAGGGCACGTGCACGAACGGGTTGCCGTGCCGGATCAGCGCGTCGATCTGCCGGTCGTTGAGACCGTGAGTCTCCAGCACGCGCCGGCCCCAGCGATGCAACCGGCAGGGGAACGACGACCCGTCGTTGCGGCACTTCGGCCCCGCGGGCCACTCCTCGGCGGCGTGCACCACCACCGCCCGGACCGCGAGGCGGACGTCCTCAGGGGTCAACGGCGCCGGTACCGGCACCTCGCCCAGGATCTGGTCGATGGGATCCGTCGACTGCTCACCAACTCGCACGGCAGGCCTCCCGCAGCTCGGCAGCGATACGGCGGAACGGCCGCACCACATCCTCGACCACTGGTACGGCCCGGAAACGGCAGTAGTTCAATCCCGCCACGCGGCGAGCAGTTCGGCCGGCCCGAGCGCGGTGACGCCGTCTACCGCACGGCCACTGCGCACCACCGCGACGAGCGGCGTGTGGTCGTCGGCACCCGGCAGCTGGGCGCGGTGGTGGAGCAGCCGGGCCAGGTCGTGGGCGTCGAACGCGCCGTTCTCCAGCCATTTGACCGAACCCACGAACGTGATCCGCTTGGCCACCGGGCTCCGGTCACCGCCGACCAGGTCGATCTCGGGATCGTTGGTACGCGTCCAGTACCCGCCCACCTCCCCCGTCCCGGACGGCAGGTGCCCCGGCGGCAGCCGGCGCAGCGACTCCCGGATCACCGGCTCGACCGCACGTCCCCGCCAGGAGGTCCAGGACGAGTGGATGCGGGCGAGCGTCAGATCCCCTCTGCCGCGCTCGATCTCGGC
Organism: Micromonospora sp. NPDC049203; assembly: GCF_043197215.1. Taxonomy (NCBI): domain Bacteria; kingdom Bacillati; phylum Actinomycetota; class Actinomycetes; order Micromonosporales; family Micromonosporaceae; genus Micromonospora; species Micromonospora sp. NPDC049203. The sequence goes on from NZ_JBICSV010000001.1 coordinate 693,611, forward strand.
GAGGTACGGATCGAGGAAGGCGAGCCAGAAGCGGAGGTACGGGTCGGCGACCGTGTAGCGGGTCTCGCGCGACGGACGGGTGGACAGCGGGAGGGTGGCGTCCACGACCCGCTTGTCTGTCAGCAGCCGGAGCGCGCGGTGCAACGAAGCCTGCGGGATCCCGCCGGCGGCCCGCGCGATGGAGGAGGAGGTGCGCTCCCCCGAGCCGATGGCGCGCAGCACCACGCCCGGTTGGGACTGCGGCGGGAACTCGGCGGCGAGGGCCCGTTCCCCGCTGACGAGCAGCGCGGAGGTGGGGTCCGGGACGGCCTGGGCGAGGTAGTCGCGCACGGTCTCGCCGGGGGCCCAGTCGTCGAGGACGAGCGGTAGGCCGCCGGTGACGAGGTACGCGTCGATGGCATCGGCCGGCGGCAGCTGGAGCATCTCGGCCACGTCGCCGGGGCTCAGGGGCGGCACGACCATCTCGGTCGCGCGTTGGTGGAACGGCCAGCCGTAGTCGTTGAGCGCCTCCATCATCGCCAGGTCGGAGCCGACGCAGATCAGCAGGACCGGCCGGCGGGACAACTCCCTGTCGAAGACCTTCTGGAGGGTGCCCTCGAAACCCGGGTCGGTGGCGATGAGGTAGGGCATCTCGTCGAGCACGACGACGCTGGGCTGGTCCGCGGGCAGCGCGGCGGCGAGGAGGGCGAGAGCCGCGTCCCAGGTAGCGGGCGCCTGCGCCGTGAAGAGCGCCGCGCCGGGGAGCGTTGAGCCGGCCGCCGCCTCGACGAAGAGGCGCAGGTCTGCGGCCACCGTGGGTTGCGCCGAGGCGGTGAAGAAGAGGTGCGGTACGTCAGCGCGCTCGACGAACTCCTCCACGAGCCGGGACTTGCCCACCCGGCGGCGCCCTCGCATGAGCACCGCCCGCCCCGGCCGCCCCGCCCGGCCGCCGCGTTCGACGCGCGCCAGCATGCCGTCGAGCCGGTCCAGCTCCCGCGTCCTGCCGACGAAACCGGCCACGTCATCACCTAACGCCATCATCGCCGATACTCTCACTCTTGATAGTATCGCTGATGAGAGCTTCTGGCGTCAGACCAGGCCGGCGTCCTGGACCAGCAGGGCCACCTGCACGCGGTTGTTCAGGTCGAGCTTCGTCAGCAGCCGCGACACGTACGCCTTCACCGTCGCCACACTCATGAACAGCTCGGCGGAGATCTCCGCGTTGGTCCGGCCCCGGCCGAGCAGCACCGCGACCTCCCGCTCCCGCTCGGATAGCCCGTCGAGCAGCCGTACCGCCCGCTCCCGTTTCGGGTCCGGGCCGGACACCGGCGCGGTGGCCGTGACGTGCGCGATGAGTTTGCGGGTCACCGCCGGGGACAGCGTCGCCTCCCCCGCCGCGACCCGGCGTACCGCCGCCACGATGTCGGCCGGCGGGGTGTCCTTGAGCAGGAAGCCGCTCGCCCCGGCGCGCAGCGCCCGCAGCACCTGCTCGTCGGCGTCGAAGGTGGTGAGCACCAGCACCTCGGGCGGCTCGGCGGTGGCACGCAGCGCCTCGGTGGCGGCCAGGCCGTCGACCCGGGGCATGCGGATGTCCATCAGCACCACGTCCGGGGCGTACGCGGCGACGGCGGCCGGCACCTCGGCTCCGTCGGCGGCCTCGCCGACCACACTCAGGTCGGGCACCCCGCCGAGGATCATCGACAGCGCACCACGCACCAGCGGGTCGTCGTCGACGATCAGCACCCGGACCGGGGCGCTCACTGAGCCGCCGCCCAGGGCAGCCAGGCGGTCAGCCGGAACGTGCCGTCGGCGTCGCGCCCGTGTCCCAGGCGGCCACCGGCGAGCGTGACCCGTTCGGCGATCCCGACCAGCCCGGTGCCGGCGCCCGGGATAGCGGTGGCGGGCGCACCGACGGGCCACGGGTTGACGATCTCCACCGCCAGCCCGTCCCCCGGACCACCGGCCAGCCGGACCGTCACCACCGCGCCCGGTGCGTGCTTGCGGGCGTTTGTCAGCCCCTCCTGCACGATCCGGTACGCGCTGCGCCCGATCGCCGCCGGCACCGTCTCCGGCCCGGCCACCTCGTCGACCACGCCGACCCGTACCCCGGCGTCGCGGCTCTCGGCGACCAGCGCCGGCACGTCGGCAAGCGTGGGCTGCGGCCGTTCCGGTGTGGCCTCGGAGCCCACCTCGGCCCGGAGCACGCCGATCACCTCGCGCAGGTCCTGGAGCGCGGCGTGCGCGCTGGCCCGGATCACACCGGCCGCCCGCGCCACCTCCTCCGGCGGCGCGTCCGGCCGGAACTCCAGCGCGCCCGCGTGCAGGCTGAGCAGGGAGATCCGGTGCGCGAGCACGTCGTGCATCTCCCTGGCGATCCGGCCGCGTTCGAGCTGCCGGGCCTGGTCGAGCCGGAGTTGCTGCTCGGCCTCGGCCCGCTCGGCGCGGTCGCGCAGGGACAGCACCAGCTGGCGGCGGGCCCTGACGAACAGGGCCCACGCCACCACCACGCCGATGAACAGCGCGGTCCAGATCACGGAACCCCAGAACGGCATCGTCGGATCGGGCCGCACGGCGAGGTAGACAGGCAGGCTCAGCACGTTCCAGGCCGCCAGGGCCAGGCCCACCGGCAGCGGCCGGTGCACGAGCACGGTGAACGTGATGACGAGCAACGCGAGGCCGGAGGTGACCGAGAAGAACACGAGCGGCGCGGTGGCCAGCGCCAGCCCGATCGGCCAGCGGCGGCGCAGCCAGAGCGCGCCGCTGACGAGCAGGCCGATGAGCAGGTCGACCTCCACCAGCCAGGCCGGACCGGCGTTGAGGCCGAACTCCGGGGTGGCGCTGGTGACGTCGCCGTGCGCGATCAGCACCCAGAGCAGCGAGGCCACGAACAGCACGCCGTCCACGAACCAGTCCCGCGGCGTCCGCCGGGCCCGGGCGGGCACCAGGGAGCCCGGCAGGAGCCAAGGATGATCGGGTACGGCGGCGCTTGTCACCCGTCCATGCTAGGAAGCCGTCCGGACCCGCTACCAGCTACCAAAGTCGACGTCTGCGGTGAACCGAGGTCGACGGTGCCACCGACCGCCGGCCGCAGCGCGTGACCGGGTGGCCCCGGCAGGCTCGACGGCATGATCGAAGTCGGCCAGCTCACCAAGCGGTACGGCCCGCACACCGCCGTCGAGGACGTCACGTTCCGGTGCGAACCGGGCTCGGTGACCGGTTTCCTGGGCCCGAACGGCGCCGGGAAGTCCACCACCATGCGGATGGTCTGCGGGATGACGCCGCCCACCTCGGGTGCCGCCACCGTCGCCGGCCGCGCCTACCGCGACCTGCCCAACCCGGGGCGGGAGATCGGCGTGCTGCTCGACGCGTCGGCGCAGCACGCCGGGCGCACCGGGCGGGAGACGCTCACGCTCGCCGCCCGCACCATGGGCGTGGAGCGGGGTCGGGTGGCGGACGTACTCGACCGGGTCGGGCTGAACGACACCGCCGCCCGGCGCCGCGTCGGCGCGTACTCCCTGGGGATGCGGCAGCGGCTCGGCCTGGCGCTGGCGCTGCTGGGCGACCCCCGGGTCCTGATCCTGGACGAGCCGGCAAACGGCCTCGACCCGGAGGGGATCTTCTGGATGCGCGGCCTGCTGCGCGACTTCGCCGACCGGGGCGGCACGGTGCTGCTCTCCTCGCACCTGCTGCGCGAGGTGGAGGCGGTGGCCGACCGGCTGGTGGTGATCGGCGGCGGCCGGGTGGTCGCCCAGGGCGGCAAGGACGAGCTGCTCGCCGGTGCCGGCACGCTGGTGCGCGCCCGCGACCCGCACGCGCTGCGCCTGACGCTGGACCGGGCCGCGCTGCCCGCGTCCCCCGGCACCGACGGCGGCTTCGTCGTCCGGGCCGAGCCGGGCGTGGTCGGTCAGGCAGCGGCCGACGCCGGGCTGGTCCTCACCGAGCTGCGCCCGGCCGGCAGCGGCGGCCTGGAACAACTCTTCCTCACCCTCACCGCCGGCGCGTCGACCAAGGAGGCCGTCCGATGACCACCACAGCCGTTCCGACCGCACCGGAGCGGCACGAGCCGGCCACCGGCGGCCCCTCGCTGGCCCGGCTGACCGGCGTGGAGCTGCGCAAGCTCGCCGACACCCGGGCCGGACGCTGGCTGCTCATCACCATCGGCCTGATCGCCGCGGCGATCGTGGTGGTGCAACTGTTCGTCCTCGACGGGGCGGATCAGACGTTCACCGCCTTCTTCACCCCGTCGCTGCTGCCGGTCGGCCTGCTGCTGCCGGTGCTCGGCATCCTGTCCATCACCGGCGAGTGGTCGCAGCGCACCGCGCTCACCACGTTCGCGCTGGTGCCCCGCCGGGAGCGGGTGGTCGTCGCCAAGCTCGTCGCGGTGGTGCTCGCCGCGCTCGCCTCGGTGCTCGTCAGCCTGGCGGTCGCCGCCGTCGGCACGCTCGCCGCCCGCGCCACCGGCGGGGCGGGGGCCTGGACGTTCGACTGGCTACTGCTGCCGCACGCGGCCGTCTTCCAGGTCGCGAGCGTGCTGATGGGCGCCGCCTTCGGCCTGCTGCTGCTGAACACGCCGCTGGCGATCGTCGCCTACCTGCTGCTGCCGACCGTGTGGAGCCTGCTCGCCGCGATGATCTCCGCGCTGCGTGAGCCAGCCCGCTGGCTGGACACCTCCTACACCATGGAGCCGCTGCTCGGTGCCGAGATGACCGGCGGGCAGTGGGGCCGGCTCGGCGTCTCGCTGGCCGTCTGGGTGGTCCTGCCGCTGACCGCGGGTCTGGTCCGCACGCTGCGCCGGGAGGTGTCGTGACGGTGACGGCCCGAGGGCTCGGTGAGGACGTCGTGGTCGACGGCGGACGCGGTGAGCTGGTGCTGATGTGGGCGGGATTCCCGCTGGTCGGGGCGGGGCTGGGCGCCGGGCTGACCGCGCTGTCCGGCTGGATCGCCGGGCTGCCCTGGTTCCCGTTCCAGGGCCTGTTCGAGCTGCTCGCCGGCTGGCCGGACGAGCGGGCGTACCCGATCGGGGCCGGGGTGGGCCTACTCGGCGGCCTGTTCCTGGCGGTGGTGGCGGTCCGCGAGCGGCTGACCGTCACGGTCGGGCACCGGACGGTACGGCTGCACCGAGACGGGCACGACCGGGACGTGGCCCGCGCCGACGTGGCCGGCGTGTTCGTCGACGGAAAGACGCTGGTGCTGCTGGACACCGCCGGCGGCGAGCTGGCCCGGGAGAAGTCCGACCTGGACGCCGAGCGGTTGCGCGCGGCGTTCACCCGGCAGGGCTGGCCGTGGACCGGTCAGGACCCGCACCGGGACGCGTACCGGCGGTGGGTCGAAGGGCTGCCCGACCTGCCGCCGGGCGCGGACGCCCTGCTGCGTGCCCGGCAGCGGGCGCTCGACGGCGGCCACGACGCCGAGACCCGGGAGCTGCACGGGGAGCTGGCCCGGCTCGGCGTCGTGGTCCGCGACGAGGGCAAACGGCAGTACTGGCGGCTGGTCACCCGCCCGCTGTCGGATTGACCGGCGCCGTCGCGCTGCGATCTTCGCACCGAGAATTTACGTTCGCCCATGGCGAGGGTCACGGCTCCTCGGACGCGGTGGCCCCGGACGGTGCGACGGGAGGGCCGGCATGGCCGTGGACAGGGCATCTTCCGGCGCAAGCCGGTCGAGCGCTGACCGCCGCGTCACCTCAGACGTCGAGCAGTCGCAGGCCGATCGGGTCCACGTCGCGTGTGGTGTTGCCGAGCATCACCACACCTCGGCCGGCGGCCCGGTCAAAGCCCAGGAAGGCCCGGAAGCCACTGGTACCCCCGTTGTGCCAGACGACCTCCCGGCCGCCGTGCCGGCTGGTGAACCAGCCGTACCCGATCCGCCGGTCGTCCCCGGCGTCGAACCGGGGAGTGGCCGCGTCGGCACCGGGTGCCGTGCCGGCGAGCATCGCGGCGGTGAGCCGGGCCAGGTCCTCCACCGTGGACCAGATCCCGACGCCGGCCGGCGCGTAGCCCGCGCCCAGCCACGGGTCGGCGGCCCGGCCGGCGGCGGTGGCGCCCTCGGCTCGTCCGGCGGGCAGGTGCCCGGCCTCGGTGGCGGCCAGGGTTCCGGCCATGCCGAGTGGACACAGCACGTCCCGCCGCAGCAGTTCCGGATAGTCGACACCGGCCCGGGCCGCGAGCGCCTGGCCGAGCAGCGCCGCGCCGAAGTTCGAGTAGGAGACGGTGCCGCGGTCGCCGCCCGGCTCGGTGTTCGCGGTGGCGGCGACGATCCGGTCCACGTCGTGGCCGGCGTACGCGTTCCCGGCCGTGGACGCCGCCCACCACATCCGGACCGTCGCACCGGCGGAGCCGGGTGCCAGCCGGGGCAGCCCGGCCCGGTGACTGGCCAATTCGGCGAGGGTGACCTCGCCGGCCGTACCGGTCACGCCGGGCAGGACGGCGGCCAGCCGGTCGTCGGGACCGACGGTGCCGGCCGCCACCTGCCGGGCCAGGAGCATGCCGGTGAGCGGCTTGGCGACCGAGCCGATCTCGAACGGGGTCCCCGGTTCGACGGCCGGCCCGCCGCGCGCCCGTTCGCCGAGGCCCGCGACGCGGACCCGGTCGCCGTCGATCACCGCCACCGCGAGGCCGCGCAGCCCCTGGAGATCATCGACTGCGGCACGGACCGTCGCGGCCAGGCCCGCGTCACCGGTCTGCTGCGAGCCCAGGCGCGGCGGCCGGGGCTTCCGGACGGCGGCCACCGCCGAGCCGGCGAGGCCGGCGGCGACGGCGAGAACGATCGGGGTACGCATGAGGGCTGCCTTCCGTCGGAGTGGCCGGACCGGGTCAGCGGCGGGCCGCGGTGAGGATGGCCAGCAGCGGCACCACCCGCTCGGGCGGTATGTCGTAGCGCCCGCGAGCGCCGCTGCGCAGCCAGCCCGCGGCGGCGAGTTGCCGCAGGTGGTGGTGGAGCTGGCCGGTGGTGCCGATCCCGTCGAGTTCGGCCAGTGCGGCGGTGCCGTGCCGGCCGCCGAGGATCTCCCGCAGCAGCCGCAGTCGCACCGGATGCGCCAGCGCCGTGAGCGTGCCGGCCAGTGCCGCCCAGTCGGCGTCGAGCAGGTCGTCGACCGTGGCGCCGTACTGCCAGTCGTAGTGCCGGTCGGTGGTGCGGACGGTGCCGGTGTAGAGCACCGCCCCGGTGCCGTCGGCGGGGATCCGCCGCTTCAGGCCGCCGAGCGCCCAGAAGACGTCCTCCGGTGTGACCTCGGTCTCCGGCCTGCCCCCGGCCCGGTCGCCGGCCAGCCGGGCCACCTGTGCCTCCAGGGCCGCGAGCCGCTCCTCCACGCTTGCCATGGCCACCAAAATACGGAAGTACGTACTTACGTGCAAGCGAACAAACGCGCCGAGCTGCCGGTGTCACTACTTCTGCTGGCGCGTTTCTGGCATCAGGACGAACTGTTCGGGCATGTTCTCCGTACACACGTGTGGTTCGTGACGTCTACCTCGGAGGCATGGTGTCCGCACTTCGAACTGATCCACTCGCGGGGGCGATTCTCCAGGTCGGCGTACTCGCGGCCCTGGCCGGCACTGTCGGCCTGAGCGCGTACGGCTGGCTGGCCGGTCTACTCTTCGGGGTGGTGATGGTCGCGGCGCTCGGACACGGGCTGCGCCGCTCGGGCGCGGACCGGCTCGGGCCGGCCGACTGGGTGACGCTCACCCGGGCGACGCTCACCGGCGGGGTGGCGGCGCTGACCGTCGACTCGTTCCGCGGGCCGATCGCGGTCCCCCTCCTGGTCACGCTGGCCGCCGTGGCGCTCTCCCTGGACTGGGTCGACGGGCAGGTGGCCCGGCGTACCGGCACGGTGAGCGCGCTTGGCGCCCGGTTCGACATGGAGGTCGACTCCTTCCTCGTCCTGGTCCTCTGCGGGTACGTCGCCGACCAGGTGGGCGCCGGGGTGCTGGTGATCGGCGCGATGCGGTACGTCTTCGTCGCCGCCGGCTGGGCGCTGCCGTGGATGCGCGGCTCGCTGCCGCCGCGCTACTGGCGCAAGGTGGTCGCCGCAACGCAGGGCATCGCGCTGGCGGTGGTCGCGGCGGGCGTACTGCCCCGGCCGCTGGCGGTGGCGGTACTCCTCGGCGCGCTCGCGATGCTCGTCGAGTCGTTCGGCCGCGACGTCGCCTGGTTGTGGCGGCACCGCGTACCGTCGCGGCGGCGCCCGGTGGCGCTCCCGGCCGCGCCGGTCTCCCCCGCGCCCGCCGGTCACCACTCCGAGTGGACGCCGGACGTGCGGATCGCGCGCCAGCCCGCCGAGGCCGGCGGGCGGCGCCGGTGACCGACCTGTCCCGCCCGGCGGACGGCGACGACGCCCCGGACGCCGCCGCGACCGGCAACAATGAGGCCGGCACCACGACCGACGACGCTCCGACGCCCGGCCGGCGGCGTGCCCGGCGGCTGGTCGCCGTGACTGTCACCGCGCTGGCCGCCGCGCTCGTGCTGGTGGCACTCGTCGCGCCGAGCGACGCCAACGAGTTCAGTCCCGGCGCGTTCCTGCGCATCCCGGTGGAAGGGCTGATCGCCGTCGCCCTGCTGCTGGTCCTGCCGGCACGTCCGCGCCGGGTGGTGGCCACGGCGCTCGGCGTGCTGCTCGGCCTGGTCCTCGTCCTGAAGGTCACCGACCTCGGGTTCTCCCTGGTCCTGGACCGCAGCTTCGACCTGATCGCCGACTGGACGTTCCTCGGCGCGGGCGCGGAGTTCCTGTCCGAGTCGTACGGTCGCGCCGCCGAGGTGGGCGCGGTGGCGCTGGCGGTGGTCGCGGTGCTCGCCGTACCGCTGCTGGTGACGCTGTCGGTGCGGCGGCTGACCCGGGTCGTGGTCGCGAACCGGACGGTGACCGCCCGCGCGACCACCGCGTTCGCCGCCGCCTGGGTGGTCTGCGCCGTGCTCGGCGCGCAGATCGTGCCCGGCGTCCCGGTCGCCGCCGACACGGTCGCGGCCGGTCTCTACGACCGGGCCCGGCAGGTGCGGGCGGGCCTCAACGACCAGGAGAGGCTCAACACGCAGCTCGCCGGTGACCCGTTCCAGAACGTGCCGGGCGAGCAGTTGCTGACCGCGTTGCGCGGCAAGGACGTGCTGTTCACGTTCGTGGAGAGCTACGGCCGGGTCGCGCTGGAGGACCCGGACCTCGCGCCGGAGGTGGACGCCGTCCTCGACGAGGGGACCCGGCAGTTGCGCGCGGGCGGCTACGGCAGTCGCAGCGCGTTCCTCACCTCGTCCACCACCGGCGGCGGGAGCTGGCTGGCGCACGCCACGCTGATGAGCGGCATCCGGGCGGACAACCAGTTGCGCTACACCAACCTGGTCCGCAGCGACCACCTGACCCTCAACGGCGCGTTCAAGCGCGCCGGCTGGCGGACCACGCTGGTCATGCCGGCGCTCACCCGGGCCTGGCCGGAGGCCGAGTTCTTCTCCCCCGACCAGGTGTACGGCGTGAAGGAACTCGGCTACCGGGGACCGCTGTTCAGCTTCTCCTCCCCGCCGGACCAGTACACGCTGTCGACGTTCCAGCGCCGCGAGCGCGGACCGGGGCACGCCCCGGTGATGGCCGAGATCCCGCTGCTGTCGAGCCACATCCCGTGGACGCCGGTACCGCCGCTCGTCGACTGGGACGACGTCGGCGACGGCTCGGTCTACAAGGGGACGGCGCGCGCCGACCGCTCGGCGGAGGGCACCCGGGAGGCGTACCGGCAGGCGGTGGTCTACACGCTGCGCACGCTCATCTCCTACGTGCAGCGGTACGGCGACGAAAACCTGGTCCTGGTGTTCCTCGGCGACCACCAGCCGGCCCGGGCGGTCACCGGGGAAGGCGCCGGCAAGGACGTGCCGATCACGATCGTGGCGAAGGACCCGGCCGTGCTCGACCGCGTCGCCGGGTGGGGCTGGCAGGACGGCCTCAACCCCGACCCGCAGGCCCCGGTCTGGCCGATGGAGTCGTTCCGCGACCGGTTCCTGCACGCGTTCGGACCGAAGTCCACCACTCACAGTTAGGGATGTCGTGACGATGCTCGCGCGGGCCTGGGGGATCACCCGTTCCCTGGCCGTCTACCACGGTCAGCCGGCCAAGCACCGGCGTGCCCGGCAGCTCTACGGGCAGTTCCTCTCCCCCGGCGACCTGGCCTTCGACATCGGCGCCCACGTCGGCGGCCGGGTACGCACCTGGCGCCGGCTGGGCGCACGCGTGGTAGCGGTCGAGCCGCAGCCGGACTGCCTGCGGGTGCTGCGCCTGGGCTTCGGCCGGGACGCCGACGTGATCATCGAGCCGACGGCTGTCGGTGCCCGGTCCGGGAGCGCGCGGCTGGAGCTGTCGAGCGCGACGCCGACGGTGTCCACCATGTCGTCGTCGTGGATCGAGTCGGTCACCGCCGATCCGAGCTTCGCCGGGGTCCGCTGGGACCGGTCCATCGAGGTGCCGGTGGTGACGCTGGACGACCTGATCGCGCGGCACGGCGTACCGGCGTTCTGCAAGGTCGACGTCGAGGGCTTCGAGGTCGACGTGCTGGCCGGGCTGAGTCGTCCGGTGCGCGGGCTGTCCTTCGAGTACCTGCCGCCCGCGCACGACTCCGCGCTGGCCGTGTTGGACCTGGTGGAACGGCTGGGCGCGACGGCTGGCGGCTACCGCTACAACTACTCGCCGGTGGAGACCATGCGGTTCGCGAGCGACCGGTGGCTGGACGCGGCCGGGCTGGTACGCCTGCTGGAGACGTACCGCCCGGCCGGTCGCTCCGGCGACGTCTACGCCCGGCTGGCGGCCTCCTGAGCGGCGCCGTCAGAACCGGTACGCGGTGTGGTACTCGGGCACCAGCACGCGGCTGCGCGGCGAGACCCGGCGCACCTCGGCGACGAGGGCGTCGAGGCGTTCCCGGTCGCTGTCGGCGACAGTCGGCGGGTTGGTCAGCGGCGTCTCGAAGTTGTCCCAGTGCACCGGCACCACGACCTTCGGACGGCCCAGCGCGGTCATCAGCCGGGGCACGTAGTCGGCGGTCGCCGTGGTGGCGGCGGAGGCGACCATCGCGACGTCCGGGGCGAGCCCGCTCAGCTTGCGCTCGTCGAAGTCGCTGGCGCCCATGAAGAACACGGACGGGCCGCCGTCGATCCGGATCTGGTACGCCAGCGTGTCACCCTCGGGCAGGTCGGCGATCGTCTCCGGACGGGGCGGCGGGCTGACCCGTACCCCGGGGAACGCCATCGACCAGGTGGGATTCCGGCTGTGCAGCGAGCCGACCACCTCCACCGTGTACCCGTCGAAGTCGAGCACCTCCCCGCCCTTGACCGGGGCCAGCTGCCCGGTCGGCAGCCCGTACGCCAGGCCGAGGTGATACGCGGTGAGCGTGCCGAAGACCCGGGCACCGGTCCGGGCGGCGATGTGCGGCACGTCGTTGAAGTGGTCCCAGTGGGTGTGGGTGACGAGGATGTTCTCGGCCCGGTCGGCGAGCCGGTCGACCACGTCGGCGGCCACTGTCAGCCGGGTGTCGGGGTTGAACGGCTTCCGGAACAGCCCGGTGTCGTACCGGCTCAGGTACGGATCGACGAGCACCGTCCGGTCCCCGATGTCGATCCGCCAGCCGGAGGTGCCCCACCAGCGGAAGCTCACCGCGCCGCCGCGTCGCGTACCGCCGGCGGCGCGGCTCGGCGCGGTGACGGGGCTCGGCCCGGCGGCTCGGGCCGGGGTGCCGGCGACGAGTCCGGCGGTGGTGACGGCGGCGGCGCCGACCGCCGTGTCGCGTAGCAGTCGACGGCGGGCGTAGCCGGACGGCCGGTTCTCGGGCATGTGTCGTCCTCCCCGTTCGGGATCGGTGATCGGTGATCGGTAGGCCCAGCCCACCACCCCGCAGTCCCCGATGTCCAAGATCGACGAGCGCAACGACCGATATCCAGACCGATATCACCGCAGTTCAGGCCGGTGGTCGACCTGGATCATCGCAATGCTTCGACGGCGGTCCGGGCCGCCTCCCCCATCGCCAGGTCCACGTCGATCCGGCGGGCGGCCAGCCGTTGCGTGCGTACCGCCACCGCGATCGCGTACCTGCGGCCGTCGGGGTACTCCGCGACGCCGGCTTCGAGGTGCAGCCCCGGAAGGGTGCCGGTCTTCCCGGCGACCCGGACCCCGGGTGGGAAGCCGGCGGCCAGCCGGGTCCAGAAGAGCTGCCGGGCCATCAGCTCCCGGACCATGGCGCACGCGGAGGCCGGGCCGGCCTCGTCCCGCCACACCAGACGGAGCAGCCGGGTCAGTTCCCGGGCGGTGCTGGAGCTGGTGTGCTCGGGGTCGAAGACCCGCATCGCGCGGATCCGTTCGGGCGGCAGGGTGGGGAAGATCCGCGCGAAGTCCGCCTCGGTGCGCGCGCCCACGTCGGAGAGCATCGTCTCGACGAGTTGCCGGGGGCCGCCGACGATCCGGGTGCGCGGCAGGTCCAGCTCCGCGGCCAGCATCGGCAGCACGTCCGCACCGATCCGGCGCAGGAGCAGGTCGGCCGCCGTGTTGTCACTCACCGACATGGCCAGGTACGCGAGGTCGCGCAGGGAGACCTCCACGTCGTCGGCGCAGCCGGCCACACCCCAGCCGCCGAGCCGGTCGGCGGCACCGACGAGCACCCGTTCGGTCGGGTCGAGCTGGCCGGCGGCCGCCTGCCGGGCGAACTCCAGCACCACCATCACCTTGAAGACGGAGGCGATGACGATCTGCTCGTCGGCGCGCAGCGCCACCTCACCGCCGGCCGGGTCGTCCACGTCCACGACATGCAGGCAACCCCGCAACCCGGCCCGCCCGAAGATCTCCCCGACCCGTTCCGCCACATCCACGCCGACACGGTAACCAGCGGCGGCGCTAGGGTGCCCGGATGGATCTGCTGCGGCACCTGCGGCATTTCGTGGTGGTCGCCCGGGAACTGCACTTCGGCCGGGCCGCCGAGACGCTGGGCATGGCGCAGCCGCCGCTGAGCCAGTCGATCCAGCGGTTGGAGCGGGAGCTGGGCGTCGCCCTGTTCGACAGGTCGCAGCGCCAGGTCGGCCTCACCACCGCCGGCCAGTTGCTGCTCGGCGAGGCCGACGAACTGCTGGCCGGTGAACGCCGGCTGCGTCACGTCGCCGAGCGGGTCCGCCGGGGCGCGCTCGGGGTGCTGCGTGCCGGCGTACCCCCGGAGACCCCGGCCGTGACGTTGCGCGCGCTGCTCGACGCGCTCGCGGCCCGCGCGCCCGGGCTCGCCCTCGACCTGCACGAACTGACGAGCGCCGAGCAGCACCGGATGCTCGCGGACGGGCGGCTGGACGTCGGCCTGCTGCACCATCCGGTCGACGGGGCCGGGCTGCGCTTCGGCGAGCCGGTGGACGTACCGGTGGGTGTGCTGCTGCCCCGGTCCTCGCCGCTGGCCCGGCCTCGGGAGATCGCGCTCGCCGATCTGGCCGGCATGGACCTGGTCACCGCGCCACCGGCCACCGCGCCCGGCTGGCACGAGCATCTGCTGACCGTGTGCCGGCAGCACGGTTTCGCCCCGGCCCGGGTCCGCCCCGCGCGCAACCCGGAGTTCCTGTTCGGCCTGCTCCTGGCCGGTGGCGCGGTCGCCGTCGAGCCCGCGGCGCTGGCCCGCCGGGAACCGCGTGTCGCCTGGCGGCCGATCGCCGGCACGCCGCTGGTCCGGCGGATCTCCGCGGCCTGGCCCATCCGGGCCGCGCACCCGGCCGCGCCGATGTTCGGCAACCTCGCCACCGAGACGCTCGCCACGCCCGACGAACAGGCCGGGCCGGCGCTCCTCACCCCGGCGGCCCGGCCGTGGCCGGTGCTGTTCGAGGCCGGCCGGGACGAAAAGTTGGCCCGGTGACCTCCCGCAGTTCACCGCGATCCGGCTAACATCGCTGATCATGGATATGAAGCGCGTCACCCGCTCGCGACCCGGGCGGTTGGTCGCGGCGGTCGTGCTCGCCGTCGCGGTCGCGATCCCGCTCGGCGTGACCGGCTCCGCGTCAGCCGCGACGGCCCTCACCGTGGCGCAGGCGCTCGCCGCCCAGGACGGCCGGACGGCCACCGTCACCGGCTACGTCATCGGCCAGCCCACCGCCACGAACACGGTGCTCACCTCCGGCTTCACCGCGGACACCGCGATCGCCATCGCCGACCAGGCCGGCGAGACCGGCACCGGCCGGATGCTGTACGTGCAGGTGACGGCCGCCTGGCGGAGCACCTTCGGGCTGCTCACCAACCCGTCGCTGCGCGGGCGGCAGGTGACCGCGACCGGCGCGCTCACCGCGTACTTCAGCCACGGCGGGCTGAAGAACCCGACCTCGATGAGCCTCGGCGGCGGTGCCACGCCGACCCCGACCCCCACCGCGACCCCGGCGCCGACCGGCACGCCGGACGCGTACTACGCGAGCGCGGCCGGCAAGACCGGGCCGGCGCTGCGCACCGCGCTGCACGGCATCATCAGGGTGCAGACGAAGCTCAGCTACGACCAGGTGTGGGACGCGCTCAAGGACACCGACCAGGATCCGGCCAACCCGGCCAACGTGGTCCTGCTCTACAGCGGACGTTCGCAGAGCAAGACCAGCAACGGCGGCGGTGTGAACGACTGGAACCGGGAGCACGTCTGGGCCAAGTCGCACGGCGACTTCGGCACCGCCACCGGCCCCGGCACCGACGTGCACCACCTGCGGCCGGAGGACGTGTCGGTCAACTCGCTGCGCGGCAACAAGGACTTCGACTCAGGCGGCGGCACGGTGGCCGAGGCGCCCGGCTGCTACACCGACGCCGACTCGTTCGAGCCGCGCGACGCGGTGAAGGGCGACGTTGCCCGCATGATCCTCTACATGGCGATCCGGTACGAGGGCGACGACGGCTGGCCGGACCTGGAACCGAACGACTCGGTCTCGAACGGTTCCGCGCCCCGGCTCGGGCGGCTGTCGAAGCTGCTGGCCTGGAACGACCAGGATCCGCCGGACGCCTTCGAGCAGCGCCGCAACCAGCGCATCTACGAGCGCTGGCAGGGCAACCGCAATCCGTTCGTCGACCACCCGGAGTGGGCGCGGGCGATCTGGGCTTGACGCCCGTCCCCGACGTGAGGAAGCGTGGCGAGCGGGTAGAGACATCCGGTTGGCACGGCCGGGGGCTGTCGCACGGACGCGCCCCCGGGCACCACACGATCGGAGATGAGGCTCTCATGGCCCCCAACGGCATTCCGGACATCCCGCTCAACGATGGCAACACCATCCCGCAGCTCGGCTTCGGCGTGTTCCAGATCGACCCGAAGGACACCGCCCGCGCGGTCGGCACCGCGCTGGAGGTCGGCTACCGGCACGTCGACACCGCCCAGATGTACGGCAACGAGGCCGAGGTGGGCCAGGCGATCCGCGCCGCCGGGCTGGACCGGGGCGAGGTCTTCGTCACCAGCAAGCTGAACAACGGCTTCCACCGTCCGGACGACGCCCGCAAGGCGTTCGAGCAGTCGCTGCGGGAGCTGAAGTTCGACTACCTCGACCTGTTCCTGATCCACTGGCCGCTGCCCACGCGCTACGACGGCGACTTCGTCTCCACCTGGAAGGTGCTGGAGGAGCTGCGCGACGCGGGCACGGTCCGCTCGATCGGCGTGTCCAACTTCCAGGTCGCGCACCTGGAACGGCTGGCCGCCGAGGCGGACGTGGTGCCGGCGGTCAACCAGATCGAGGCGCACCCCTTCCTCGGCAACGAGGAGGTGCGGGCGTACGACAAGGCCCACGGCATCCTCACCGAGGCGTGGTCCCCGATCGCGCAGGGCCGGGTGCTCGACGACCCGACAGTGATCGACGTGGCCGAGCAGGTCGGCCGGACCCCGGCCCAGGTGGTGCTGCGCTGGCACGTGCAGCGCGGCGACATCGTCTTCCCGAAGTCGACCACGCCCAAGCGCATCGAGGAGAACTTCGCGATCTTCGACTTCACCCTCGACGACACCGCGATGGAGCGGCTCACCTCGCTGGACCGGGGCGAGGCCGGCCGGACGGGCCCGAACCCGGACGAGTTCGACTACATCCCGAGCTGAGCACCGTACGTGACGGAGGGGCCCCGGGCGACGGGGCCCCTCCGTCTGCCGTCGTCGCGCTGTTGACTTCGCGCGCGCTCGAAGGGGCAGGGTGACCGGCAACGCTCCGACGGGGAGGAAGACATCCATGCGCTACCGCACCATCGGCACCGACCCGGCCACCCGCCGCGAGGTCAGTGTGCTCAGTCTCGGCGCGATGCTGTTCGGCACCGCGACCGACGAGGCCACCTCGTTCGCCATCCTCGACCGGTACGTCGAGGCGGGCGGCACCTTCATCGACACCTCGGACAACTACGCCTTCTGGCAGAACGGGGGCCAGGGTGGCGAGAGCGAGGAACTGCTCGGCCGCTGGCGGCGCAGCCGCGGGATCGGCGGCGAGGTGGTCATCGCCACGAAGCTGGGCGCCCGTCCGCTCGCGCCCGGCACCAGCTACGTGGACAACCCCGAAGGGCTGTCGGCCAAGGTGATCCGCGAGTCCGCCGAGCGCAGCCGGGAGCGGCTCGGCGTCGAGCGGATCGACCTGCTCTACGCCCACATCGAGGACCGGACGATCCCGGTGCGGGAGACCGTGGAGGGCTTCGCCGAGCTGGTCGGCGAGGGCACCGTCGGGTTGCTGGGCGCCAGCAACCACCGCGCCTGGCGGGTCGAACGGGCCCGGGCCCTCGCCGCCGCGGCCGGCCTGCCCGGGTACGAGGTGCTCCAGTACCACCGCAGCTACCTCCCCCGGCGCCTGGACGTGCCGAGCGAGCTGGACCCGGACGGCGACGTCGGCTGGGTCGGCCCGGACCTGCTCAGCTACCTGCGTACCGAGCCGCAGCTCACGCTGGTCGCGTACTCGCCGCTGCTGAAGGGCGCGTACGTGCGGCCGGAGCGGCTCGGCGAGGAGTACGTGCTGCCCGCCACCCCGGCCCGGCTGGCGGCGCTGCGGGCGGTGGCCGGCGAGACCGGCGCCACCGTCAACCAGGTGGTGCTGGCCTGGCTGATGGGCGGGGACCAGCCGTCCATCCCACTCGTCGGCTTCTCCTCGGTGGCGCAGTTGGAGGAGAGCCTTGCCGCTGTCGACCTGGAACTGACCGCCGAGCAGCGGAACCGGCTGGACTCGGCCCGCTGACCGGCGCCGGGCGGGTGGCCGATGCGCCACCCGCCCGGCGTGGCCGCGCCACCGCCAGATCGGATCTGGCGGACCGTCTGGCGCCTTCCGGGTGAGGCCGGTACGACCACGGCTCCCCGGCCTCGTTGAACAGGCGATCGGTCCGGCGGCACGCCCGTACGCCTGTCGCGGACACCGACGAGGAGAGGTAGCGATTCATGAGCAACCGGAACACCGGCCTGGCCGTCGAGGCCGAGGGCCTGGTCCGGTCCTTCGGTTCGACCCGGGCACTCGACGGGCTGGACCTGCGGGTCCCCGCCGGCACCGTCTACGGCGTGCTGGGCCCGAACGGCGCCGGCAAGACCACCGCCGTACGGGTACTGGCGACGCTGTTGCGCCCGGACGGCGGCACAGCCCGGGTCTTCGGGCACGACGTGGTGCGTGAGGCCGACGCGGTCCGCTCCCGGGTGAGCCTGACCGGCCAGTACGCCTCGCTGGACGAGGACCTGACCGGCGCGGAGAACCTGGTCCTGCTGGGCAGGCTGCTCGGGCTGGGCCGGGCGGGCGCCCGGGACCGGGCCGAGCGGCTGCTCGCCGCGTTCGGGCTGACCGAGGCGGCGGGACGGCAGGTGAAGAAGTACTCCGGCGGGATGCGGCGGCGCATCGACATCGCCGCGAGCATCCTGAACACGCCGGACCTGCTGTTCCTCGACGAGCCGACCACCGGCCTGGACCCGCGCAGCCGCAACCAGGTGTGGGCGATCGTACGGGCCGTGGTGGCGTACGGCACGACGGTGCTGCTGACCACGCAGTACCTGGACGAGGCGGACCAGCTCGCCGGCCGGATCGCTGTGGTCGACCACGGCCGGGTGATCGCGGAGGGCACCCCGGGCGAGCTGAAGTCGTCGGTCGGCGCGGGCAGCGTCCACATCCGGCTGCGCGATCCGGGGCGGCGGGCCGAGGCCGAGCAGGTGCTGCGGGCGTCGCTCGGCGTACCGGTGCAGCTCGCCGCCGATCCGGTGGCGCTGACCGCGCGCGTCGGCGAGCACGGCACCGACCTGGAGGCCGGTGCGCAGGCGGCGCGTGCGCTCGGCGAGCTGGCCGCCGCCGGCATCGTGGTGGACGACTTCTCCCTCGGCCAGCCCAGCCTGGACGAGGTCTTCCTGGCCCTGACCGACCACCCGGCCGTCCCGGCGGACGAGCGGGACGACGAACTGGAGGCGGCGCGATGAGCGACACCGCGATCACCACCGGGCGGGCGCCGTCCGTCTACGTGCCGTCCGCCGAGGCACTGGCCACTGTGCTCGCCCCGGCCGAACGACCGGCCCGGCCCGGCCCGCTGTCGGCGTCGCTGACGTTCGGCTGGCGCGCGCTGCTGAAGATCAAGCACGTGCCGGAACAGCTGTTCGACGTGACCGCGTTCCCGATCATCATGGTGCTGATGTTCACGTACCTGTTCGGTGGCGCGCTCGCCGACAGCCCGCGTGCGTACCTCCAGTTCTTCCTGCCCGGCATCATGGTCACCAGCGTCGTGATGATCACCATGTACACCGGGGTCGGGCTGAACAGCGACATCGAGAAGGGCGTCTTCGACCGGATCCGTACGCTGCCGGTCTGGCGGCCGTCGGCGCTGGTCGGGATGATCTTCGGCGACGTGCTGCGTTACGTCCTGGCCGCCGTGGTCATCCTCACCGTGGGCGTGGTGCTCGGCTTCCGGCCCGACGGCGGGCTGCTCGGGGTGCTGGCAGGGATCGGGCTGCTGGTGGTCTTCTCGTTCGCGTTCTCCTGGGTGTGGACGTTCTTCGGCCTGGTGCTGCGCAGCGAGAAGTCGGTGATGGGGACCAGCATGATGGTGCTGTTCCCGCTGACGTTCCTGAGCAACGTGTTCGTCGAGCCGTCCACCATGCCCGGTTGGCTGCAGGCGTTCGTCAAGATCAACCCGATCACCCAGCTCGTCACCTCGGTCCGCGCGGCGATGGCCGGCTCGATGGACGGCCCGAGCACCATGTGGATGTTGCTCTGGAGCGCGTTCTTCCTGGTCGTGTTCGGCACACTGACGATGTACCGCTACAACCGCCGCTGACGCGACAACGGTGGCGGGGCCCGGCCGGCCCCGCCACCTCGGCGGTCAGAGCCGCCAGGGCACCGGCTCGGGCGGGCGGTACCGGCAGGCGCCCCCGGTGGTGACCGACTCGCGCAGGTGGGCGGCGAGCACCGGATGCCGCTCGTCGATGCGGCGCAGGGTGTCCCGGATCCGCCCGGTGACCGCCTTGCGCGCCCGTTCCGCCTGGTCACCGAGGCGCCGGGTGCGCCCGGCCAGCCCGGCGGCGGCCCGCAACTGGTCGAGCAGCGCGGCGCGCTCGGCGTCCAGCTCTGCCAGCCGCCGCCCGTCGTCGCGCGCCGCCGCCCGGTCGATCTCCTCGTCGAGCCGCCGCAGGTGCCGGTGGTAGCGGACCTTCGCCTCGTCGTCGAGCACCGGATCGGACCCGAGACGACGCGCGGCCACGAGTTCCGGACCGGCCGCCGGGTCGAGCAGTTCGACGGCGGGCACGTCGACGCCGGGCCGGCCCAGCAGCAGCCGCAGGTCGTGCAGCCCTTTGGCGTCGGGCAGGTGCACCACGACGCCGTCGTACGCGAGACGCCACACCGGCCCGTCCGGGCGGAACTCCGGCCCGGCCACACTCGCGCCCGCGCCGGGGTCAGGCGACCGCCCGTGGACGGCACCGGCCCGGAGCAGGCCCGACGCGGCCCGTCGGCTGGCCGGCGACGACGCGGCGACCAGGGCCGGAGCGCCCGCGCCGGACCGGAGCGCCACGGGTGCGACCATGGCGGACGCGGCCGGGGCGGGATCTGCCGCGCCCAGCCGGTCGACCACCTGGACCATGCCCAGCGCCCGCGCCTCGGCCACCGTCTCGGCACGTAGCCGCCGCGCCTCGGCGGCGTCGCCCGGCCCGTCGCGCCCGGCGAGCGCGCCCACCAGAGCGGCCCGGGCCAGCACCGACCAGGGCCGGGCGCCCAGCCGGTCGGCGGCGTCCCGGGCCGCCGTGTAGCAGTCGACAGCGTCGTCCCACCGGCCCTGGGCCGCCTCCACGGCGGCCAGCCACAGGTCGACCGGGCCGCCGATGTCGCATCCGAACAGCGAAGCCGTCCACTGCCCGCGGTGCGGGGCCAGGTCGGCGCGTACCGCCGCGCACCGCGCCGGGTCGCCGTCCACTGCCGCAGCCTGCGCCCGCAGGCGCAGCCACAACGGCGACACCGGCCGGGGGTACGCGGTTCCCGCGGCCTCGATCGCGGTGGTGAGCCGCAGCACCGTGGTCGCGTCGCCGCGCTCGGCCGCGGTGATCGCCCGGAGCAGCTCCACCTGCGGGTGCCCGGTGCCCACCCGGTCGAGCACCGCCTCGGCCTCGGCGAGGCGGCCGTACAGCAGCAGAATCGACCAGCGCACGTGGTGCGTCATGAAGGCGTGGTCGGAGTGCCCCGGCTCGCGGTAGCTCTCCGCCTCGGCGAAGCCCGCCTCGGCGGCGGCGAGGTCACCGTGGAAGGCGGCGATGATGGCGGTGTCCACGAGCGCCGCCACTCGCTGCCGGGCGACGTCGCCGCGTCGCGCGCCGGTCACGAACGCGCTCAGCTCGTGCCGGTAGTCCGGGTCGCTCAGCTCCAGCAACGCGACCCAGCGCAGCGCGGTGGCCCACAGCTCGGTCTCCCGGTCGCCGCCGCGGCGGGCCACCTCCCGGATCTCGGCGGTGACCACTGCTCGCTCCTGCGCGGTGCCGAGACCCCAGGTCGTGTCGTGGCGGGCCCACAGGCTGAAGGTGAGCGCCTCGTCGTCGCGGCCGTGCCGGGCGAGCGTCTCGGTGGCGGTGATCAGGTCGGTGACCAGCGCGCGTACCGGCCTTTCCGGGTCCGGCTCCGCGATCAACCGCCGGTACGCCTCCCGGACCAGCTCGGCGGCGTCGAGCCGGCGGCGGGTGGCGGAGTGCTGCCGGTGGGCGATGAGCGCCACCCGGGTCAGCACGCCGGGATCCGGCAGGTCCCGGGCCAGCGCGGCGGCCTCGGCCAGCAGCCGCTCCACCTCGGCCGGCGGGCCGGCGTGGTGCAGCAGCCCGGCCAGTTCCAGCAGCACCCGGACCCGCCGGCCGGGCTCGCCGGTCAGTTCGAGCGCGCGCCGGTAGTGCCGTACCGACTCGTCCACGGCGATCCGGCCCCCGGCGTCGCGGGCGGCGGCCAGCAGCAGGTCACCGGCGCGTTCCGGGTCCAGTTCGGCGCCGGCCAGCCAGGCGTGCCGGGCCAGGTGGGCCGGGCTGAGCGCGCCGGCGAGCGCGTCCGACCGGCCGGCGGCGCGCACCACAGCCGCGTGCCGGGCCCGCCGTTCGTCGTCGGCGAGCCCGTCGTAGAGCGTCTCGCGGACCAGGTCGTGCACGAAGACGAACCGGCCGCCGTCGCGGGGCAGGACCAGCCGGGCCGCGGCGGCGCGGCCGAGCAGCCGGTCGACCTGCGCTACCGGAGCGGGTACGCAGGCCGCGAGCGTCCGCCCGTCGAACTCGCGGCCGAGCACCGCCGCCACCGTGAGCGCCTCGACCACCGGGGCTGGCAGTTGGTCGAACCGGCGGCGCACCACCTCCCGGACGCCCGGGGCGACGGTGTCGGTCAGGCCGTGGGTGTGCCAGAGCCGGGCGGTCTGCTCCACGAAGAACGGGTTACCGCCGGTGCGCCGGTGCACCTCGTCGACGAGGCTCGCGTCGGGCTCCCGGCCGGCGGTGCGGGTCATCAGCGCGGCCACCTCGGCGCGGCGCAGCCCGGTGAGCGTGACGGTGGTGGCCTTCGCGGTCAGCGGCAGCAGCAGCCCTCGCAGCGGGTGCTCGCCGGATTCGACCTCGGCGTCCCGGTAGGTGCCGATCAGCAGCAGCCGCTCGAACCATGCGTGCTGGGTGACGAACCGGAGCAGCCGCAGCGACGCCGGGTCGGCCCAGTGCAGGTCGTCGAGGACCACGGCGACCGGGCGGTGCTGGGCGACGGCGACCAGGGCTGCGGTCACCGCGTCGTGCCTGTCGAACTCGGCCCGGCCCTCGTCACCGGCGAGGACACCGTCGCCGCCGCCCGGATCGCCGTCGCTGCCGCCCCCGTCCCGGACGGCGTCGCCGCCGGGATCCCTGTCGCCGTTCGGACCGCCGCCACCGGGGCCCGGCGATCCGGTGGCGGGGCGCTCGCCGAGCAGTGCCGCCAGCCCGGCGTCGGCGGCACCGGCGACGGCCGGGTCGTCGGCGGAGCGGGTCAGCCGGCGCAACACCTGAAGCCACGGCCAGTAGTCGGGGGCGGTGTCGGAGTCCCAGCAGGCGGCGCCGAGCACCAGCGCCCCGCCGCGGCGGGCCTCGTCGGCGGCGGCCGAGACCAGCGTGGTCTTGCCGATGCCCGGCTCGCCGCCGACCAGGACGAGGCCGCCGTGGCTGTCGACCAGCCGGGCCACCTCGGCACGCAACAGCCCAGCGTGATGCTCCCGCCCGATGATGTGTCGGCCGAACCCCGGCTCCATGACCTCACGACGCTAGTCGAGGGGTCCGACAAGGATTGTCGTTCAGACCCGCGCGTCGGTCACCACGTGCGAGCACGCCGGGCAGGCCGCCGGTCCCTGTTCGGCGAACCAGCGGCAGGTACGCCGGATCGCGCACTTCGGGAGCGCCTCCTCGGCGGGCGGGGCGACCTCGGCGTACGAGGCGGTGAGCCGGGCGCCCAGCCCGCAGTGCGAGCCGGTCCAGAAGCCACAGGACGAGGTGACGCACGGGCCGGCGAGCCGGGCCCGCGACTCTATCGGCTTCTCGGAGTCGCCGAGCCCGGCGAGCGCCACCTCGGCCGGTACGGCCGGGGTCACGTAGGCCACCCGGCCCGCCGGAGTGATCATGCCGAGGAACACCGTGGCGTTCGACGCCGGGGTGCTCGGGCACATCCGCTCCGGCGTGCCGGCCGGCGGGGCGGTGTCGGTCACCGCTGGATCCAGAACCCGATGTCGTTGATCTTCTGCCCGAGCTCGTCGGCGAGCGGTCCGTCGATCACCCAGAGCCCCTTCCATTCGCCGCGCAGCTTGATGTTGCCGTGACCGAGGGTCAGCGGGTTGGTCAGCCTGGCATCGGCGGTACGCAGGGCGGCCAGGCCGGCCTTCTGGATCTCCGCGGCGATCACGTTGTGCTGCTCGGGGCTCAGGTCGACGCCGTCGACCACGAAGCGGAACTCGTTGCGGGCCATGTGCTTCCTCCGGTCACTCGTACGATTCGGTGCCCAGCCCGCGACGCAGGCTGGTGCGGGTGAAGGCCGCCCACCCGGCGTGCGAGGCGGCGGGCGTGCGGTGCCCGGTGCGGGCGAGCACCCGGGCGGCGTGCTCCGCCCAGCGGTCGGCGGTAGCCGCCGCGTCGCCCCACAGTTCGCGGCAGGCGGCGACAGCGAAGGCGACCTGTTCCGGCGACCCGGTGAACCCGGCGGGTCCGTCGGCGACCCGGATCGTGCCGTCCGGGCGGACCCGCACGCTCGGGAAGTGGTGGTGCAGGCTGGCCAGTGTGGCCAGGTGGGTGGTGTCCCGCCGGCCGGCGGCGAAGCCGGCGCGCAGCTCGTCGTCGCGGCGGTACCGGATCGCGTGCAGGACCAGCGCGTCGCCGGCCGCCTCGATCCGGGCTACCACCTGCACCGGCACGCTCCACGCCGACGGTGAGTTCGCCGACCAGAACGCGAGCCAGGCGGCGAGCCGGGCGTGGAAGTCGTCCTGGACGGCGACCGCTGGCGCGGATCCGTCGGGCGCGCGCAGCGCGGCGGTGGCGATGCGGTCCCGGGAGACGAGCGGCGCCGCGGCGCGGCCCGGGGCGGCCGCGGCGCCGGTGGTGGAGGCGACGGTCAGGCCGGTCAGTGTGACCGCCGAGGCCGCCGCAGCGCCGGCGAGCAGTCGCCGGCGGTTGAGCGGGTGTCCGTTGTCGTTCATCGTCGGCCCTTCGTCGACGGCAGTGGCCCGACGCTATCGACCGGAACAGATCAGTTAAACACCCTGCATGACGGGAGATTGACAGGAATCCCACGGATTCCCGGCGGCGTGAACGACGGTTCCTGTGCCGCGTTCACGTGGCGGTGGAGGGGAACCGTTCGTGTCCGAGTACGGCGAGCAGCCGCAGCTTCTCCTCGTCCTCGCTGCGCGGCGCGGCGGTGAGCACCAGCAGCGCCTGCGACTGGTCCTCGGTGAACAGCACCTGGCAGTCCAGCTCGATCGGCCCGAGTTCCGGGTGGATCAGTGTCTTGTGGTCGGCGAAGCGTTGCGCCACCTCGTGCCGCTCCCACACCTCGGCGAACTCCCGGCTGGCGGCACAGAGCGCCCGCACCAGCTCGCCCGCGCGGGACCGGGGTCCCATCGACCCGTACGCGGCACGCAGGTTGGCGACCTGGGCCCGGCTCTGCCGGTCGCGGTCCTCCACCGGGTAGCGCTCCCGCTCGGCGAGGTCGGTGAACCAGCGGTACACCTCGCTGCGGGCGAGCCCGGTGTGGCCGGAGCGGTCCCCGAGCAGCGCGGCCGCCAGCTGGTTCTGCGCCAGCGTCTCGCCGAGGTCGGACAGGATGAGCGCCGGTGTGTCGGACAGCCGGTCCAGCACCCGCAGCAGCGCCGGCGCGACGTGGCCGGTGGTGGCGACGGTCTCGGGCGGGCTGTGCCCGGCGACCCGGAACAGGTAGGCGCGTTCGTGCGCGCTGAGCCGCAGCGCCCGGGCCAGCTCGCCGAGCATGTACGGGCTCGGCTGCGGGCCGCGCCGCTGCTCCAGCCGGGTGTAGTAGTCGGTGGACATGGCGGCGAGCGACGCGACCTCCTCCCGCCGCAGGCCGGGCGCCCGGCGGCGGGCGCCCTCGGGCAGCCCGACGTCGCCGGGGCGCAGCGTCTCCCGGCGGCGGCGCAGGAATTCGGCCAGGGCTTGGCGGTCCATGATCCGAGTATCCGCCGTACGCCGCCGGGAACCAGGGATCCGCGATCCCCCGATCCGGGATCTCTTCACCCGCGCCGCCGCGCACCGCAGGCTTGGCGCATGGACATCTCCGGAAACACGATCTTCATTCCCGGCGCCACCAGCGGAATCGGCCTGGCCCTGGCGCTCGCCCTGCGGGACCGGGGCAACACGGTGATCGTCGGAGGCCGGCGTACCGGGTTGCTCGACGAGATCGCCGCCGCGAACCCCGGCCTGGACACCGTCACGATCGACACCGCCGACCCGGCGAGCATCGCCGCCGCCGCCGACCGGGTGCTGGCCCGGCACCCGGACCTCAACGTCCTCGTGACGATGGCGGGCGTGATGCGGATCGAGGACTGGCGCTCGCCGGACACCTTCCTCGCCTCGGCCGAGGAGGTGGTGACCACGAACGTGCTCGGCCCGATCCGGCTGATCGCCGCGTTCGTCGAGCACCTGCGGCAGCGCGACGACGCCACCATCCTCACCGTCTCCTCCGGCCTGGCGTTCGTGCCGCTGCGGGTCACGCCGAGCTACAACGCCTCCAAGGCGGCGATGCACATGCTCAGCGAGTCGATCCGGCTGAACCTGGCCGGCACCGGCGTACGGGTGCTGGAACTGGTGCCACCTGCGGTGCGCACCGAACTCCTGCCCGGCCACGACACAAACGAGACGGCGATGCCGCTGGACGAGTTCGTGTCCGAGGTGATGTCGCTGCTGGAGGCGCAGCCGGACGCGACGGAGATCCAGGTCGAGCGGGTGAAGTTCCTTCGTCACGCCGAGGCGCGTGGGGACTACGACAAGGTCGTGGCCGCGATCAACGCGGCCGACCCGCACGCGTCCACCCCTTGATATCGATAGACGGCTATCTATAGGCTTGCGGCGTTCCGCTCACCCCCCATCCCAAGGAGTGTGAACCATGCGTCAGCCCAAGCTGTCCCGGATCCTCGCCACCCTCGCGGCCGCGACACTGGCAGCGCTCGGCGCGGTAGCCGTCAACCCGGCTCCGGCCTCCGCCGCCGTCCGCAACGTCTGCTACAACATCAGCCAGGCCGGCCCGTTCGCCAACACGGCGGTGCAGGCGGCGGCGATCTGGAACAACTACACCAACAACATCAACATGGCGCAGTGCGGGTCCAACCTGCGGATCACCTACACCTACGGCGGCGGCTCGTACGCCCAGCGCACCAGCCTCGGCAACGGCCGCGTGGTGATCGACTACAACCAGGCCCAGCAGTACTCGGCACTGCGCATCATGACGCACGAGATCGGCCACATCCTCGGCCTGCCGGACAACTACAACGGCAACTGCGCCATCCTGATGTCCGGCGGCAGCGCCGGCACGAGCTGCACCAACCCGTACCCCAGCTCCGCCGAGGCCTCCCGGGTCGACTCGCTGTTCGGCTTCGCGGCCCGCAGCGCGACGCCCGCCCAGGTCTTCACCGGCAGCTGGCCGGCCGCCGCGACGGTGGGCGCCCAGCGCTGACGGCACGGTGACGACGGGGTCGGCGGGTCACCGCCGGCCCCGTCCGCGCGTCCCACGCCGTCCCGCCGCCTTGTCCGGCCTCCCGGCCGCCGCCTTCTCCGGCTTGCGGCCACCCGCGCGCCGGCCGGACGCGGCGTCGTCGGCGAGCGCCGCGGCGCGGTCGCTCAGTTCCTCGACCCGCTCGCGGAGCCGGCGCACCGCCCCGGCGTCTCCGTCCAGCCCGGACACCTCGTCGAGCAGGCCGACGTAGTCGGCGGCCAGCCGCCGGTAGGCCGGGGCGACCGGCCCCGCGCGCCCGTCCAGGTCGATGATCTGCTGGGCGAGGACCGCTGTGGCGGCGCCGAGCGCGGCCCGCTCGTCGGCGCGCGCGTCCCGCCCGGCCCGCCGCGCGTCGGCCAGCCGGCCCGCCCGCCGGCCGCCGAACCAGAGCACCGCCGCACCGGCGACGACCCCGGCCACCGCGCCGCCGGCCAGCAGATACCGGGGCAGCGACGGGCTGATGGTACGAGCACCGTCCGGCACCAGACCGGCCCGGACCAGCCGGTCGTAGTTGAGCACGATCACCTTGAGCGCCTCGACCGGCCGGTCCACGAACGCGTCCACGCCCCTGCCGATGGTGGTCTCGGTGACCACGGCCCGGCCGAGGTCACCGCCGAGGCGGGAACAGCCGTAGGTGTCCCAGTCCTCGCCGTCGCGGCTCATCGCCAGCACCAGCGTGCCCTGGGCGGCGCGCTCGGTGTCGGCGCACGCCTCGCGCAGATCGGCGCCCGGTTCCATGATGAGCACCACCAGCCGCCGGTTGCCGATGACCCGTTCGGCGGCGGCACGGTCCAGGTCCACACCGGGGGCCGCGTAGACAGACGAGCCGCGCACCTGCCGGGCGACCGGCCCGTCCAGGATGCCACCGGTCCACAGCGCCCAGCCGGCCAGCGCCAGGCAGGCGAGCGCCGCCCGGCCGAACGCGGTGCCGATCAGGCGGCCGAGCAGCCGGCGCGGACCGGTCGCCGCCACGCCACGAGGGGCCACCGCCCGCCCGGGCCGGTTCGCGACGCGGCTCACGACAGCCTCGCCCGCAGGTAGACGTCCGGCCGGTAGCCGGGCATCCGCACGTCCCGGGCCACGTCGTCCAGCTCGGCCGCCGCGTCGGCCAGCAGTCCGCGTACGTGCCGGTCGGGCAGCCCCTCGTCGAGCGCGTCCCGGGCCGCCCGCAACCGGCCCACGCCCCGGACCAGCGCCGGATCACTGCGTGCGTCGGTGAGCAGCGACAACTCCACCGCCAACGCGGAGAGCCCGGCCAGCCGGGCCGTCGTGCCGGCGGGACCCACGTCGGCCGGGCTGCCGCCGGACCCCCGCACGGTACGGATGGACAGCACCACGAAACCCGCCACGCAAACGGCGAAGAGCCAGGGCAGCGCCGGCAACGCCACCCGCAGCGGGTCGAACGGCCGGTACGGCAGCGGACGATCGAACAGCCCCGCGTACCGCACGTCGGTGACCTGGGCCAGGAAGGTGCCGAGCACGTTCTGCTGGGGGTAGGCGTACCGGCCGATCCGCCCGCCGAACTGGGCGTAGAAGCTCGCGGTGGCCACCTCGGCGAACTCCGCCGCGTCCGGACCGTGGTACTCGATCCAGTCGCCGTACATCACCACCAGCGGCTGGTCCGGGGCGAGCCGGTGCAGCGCCGGCCCGTACGCGGGCAGCGGCTCCCCGTACGGCTGGGCGGGCAGCACCACGAACCAGGCCCCGTCCGGGAACGCGGTGCCCGCGGCCTTCTCCGGCAGCCGGGCCAGCGTGGCGCCGGGGCCCACGTACCGGCCGGTGGCCCGCAGCGCGGCGACCACCGGAGCCAGCTCCGGGCCGGCCGGTTCGCGCCAGCGCAGGTCGTCGCGATCCGGCGGGAGGGACTGTTCGTGCAGCGTGGCCAGCAGCGTGAGCAGCGGGCCGGTCACGTCGCGGGTGGCGAACCGGGCCCGCCAGCCCGGCACGTCGTCCGGCGAGGCCACGTAGATGCCGCCGCTGACCTCGGTGCCGACGATCCGGATCTCGGCGTTCTCCACGTCCTTCACCCGCCGGCGTTCGGCCTCGTCCAGACCGGGCGGGGCGACCAGGATGCGGGTGCCCCGGTCACCGATGGCGGCCCGGACCCGCTGCTCGTCCCAGCGCGCGACCGCACCCGGCAGCCGGACCACCGGGTCGGCCGCCACCAGCGCGGTCATCTCCTCGACCGAGGGCACGCTCGCGTCGCTCAGCTCCCCGGCCGAGCCCTCGGGCAACGCGGCGCTCGACGGGGAACGCCCGTAACTGACCTCCACGCTCTGCCGCTGCGCCACCAGGAACACCACGAGCACCGCCGCCGCGGCGGCCAGCAGCGACCAGCGCAGCAGCTCCCGGCGTACCCCGGTCATCGCCCGGCCCGCCACAGCTCGTCGGCGCGGCGGGCGTGCTCGGCCGCCGCGCGGGCCGCGTCGGCGCCGCCGCCCCCGGCGGCGAGCAGCTCGGCGCGGGCCAGCAGCCGCTCGGCCTCCGGCACGGCCACCGGGGCGGCGTCCCTGCTGACCGTGGCGTCGTGGATCGCCGCCCGCGCCGACGACCAGGCGACCCGCCGGCCGTCGGCCCGGGCGCGACGCCGGGGCAGCAGAACGGCGAGGAAACCGGCGGCCACCGCCACCAGGCCCCCGCCCAGCCAGGGCAGCACGCTCGCGGTCATGATCCATGTCTAACGCACCGGCGCCAGCGCCGCGCGCCGAGGCGGCGGTGCGGCGCCTACGACGACGAACGGCCCTCGTTGAAGCCCTCCATGAACCCGCCCGCGAACCCGGAGACGACACACCCCGCACAGCACAGGATCACCAGCAGCGCCGGCACCGTCACCCAGAGGATGACCGCCCACCTGCTCATCCCCTCGCTCGGCTGCTCCACGTACGCCGGCGGATAGTACGGCTGCTGCTGGTACGGCTGCTGCTGGTACGGCTGCTGCTGGTACGGATCCTGCTGGTAGGGGTCGTGAGGATGCATCCGGCCATCGTGCCCACCGCCCGGAAAAGCCGGAAGACCCGAACGGTCCGCCGATGATGCCGCGACGGCCCCTCGTCACGCCCGGTGCGCATCGAGGTGGGTCAGCACCGTCTGGTTGGCCTCCCAACCGTCCGGGAACTTCACCGGCACGTCCAGGTGCACCCGCTCGGTCGACGGGTACGCGTCGAGCAGCTCACCGATCCCGGCCCGCGCCACCACCACACAGGCGTGCCGGTGCCGCGACGCGAGCACGCAGAGCCGCCCCGACTCCAGGTGGAACGCCGTGGCGTCACGCCGGCCGGAGAGCGGGTGCAGCACGATCGTCACGTCGTACTCCCGGCCCTGGAGCCGGTTGGCGGTGTCCACGGTGATGCCCGCCCCGGCCGCGCCCAGCCGGGACCGGATGGCCGCGACCTGGTCGCGGTGCGCGGCCCCGACGGCGATCCGGTCCGCGGTGACCGGCGCCCCACCCGGCGCGGCCTCGCTCACCGCGACCGCGCCGCGCGCCAGCACCCGCAGCGCCAGCTCCGCGCAGGCCGCAGCGGCCTCGGCGTCGGTACGCACGGTGTGCCGGGCCGGCAGTTCGTGCAACGCCCAGCCGGTCGCGGCGGCCACCTCGACCGACGCGTCGTAGGCGTCACCCGTGCCCGGCTCGGTGAACGTCAGCGCCCGGTCGGCCGGCCCGGTCCCGGCGCGGAACCCGGTGAACGGGTAGAACGCGGCGGACACCACAGGCGCCGCCGAGTCGGGCAGCCGCCACGACACCGGCAGCCGGTGCACCGGCAGCTCCGGGTTGTGGCGCAGCAGCGTGGCCACCGCCGACTGCATCGGGTCCCAGGTCAGACCGGTCCAGCGGAACGTCTCCACGGTGCTGAACGGATCGAGCTGCCCCGGGTCACCGACGAACAGCGCCCGCTCGAACCGTCCCGCCACACGCAGCAGCGCGTCCGCGCGCATCTGGTACGCCTCGTCCACGATCGCCCACGGCCAGCTGCCCTCGGTGACAGTGGCCCACTTCGCCGCCGTACCGATGGTGACCGCCGGACCGCCCAGGTCGGCGACCTTCGCCGCGACCCGGACCGCCGGGTGGGCGGTGACCCGCTCGGTGGGCCGGTAGTCGGTCGCGGAGAGCCGCCCGACGCGCAGCTCCGGCGCCTTCCGGCCGAGCCGGTCGATGAGGTCGTCCACCTGCTCGTTGGTCTGCGCCACGATCATCAGCGGGTCGCCGGTGGCGGCCGTCTCGATCGCGGCGCGGACCACGAGGGTCGACTTCCCCGCGCCGGGTGGCGAGTCCACGACGACGCCGCGGTGCGTGCCGTCGCGCAGATCCCGCAGCACACGCTGGATCACCTGCTCGGCTTCGTGCAAGGAAGGGCCCCCTTTTAACGTCTCCGGTAGAGGCGGGGCCCCTTCTTAACACGTGCCACCTGGGCGCGGCTCCGGCACCTGCGCTTCGGGTCGTACCGTCGAGGGCTCGCGGTGTCCGCGAGCGGGCGCCTACGGCTTGCGGGCGAGCAGTCCGACGAAGGTGTGGTAGGTGTCGGTCTGCTGCGGGGCGGGCGCGTCCGGGTCCGGACGCCACTCCGCCAGCGGCACCAGGCCCGGCTCCAGCACCGTCAGCCCATCGGCGAAGGCAAGGATCTCCTCGTCGGTACGCCAGCGGCCGGTGCCGAGCGACTCGTTGAACACCCGCTCGACCTCGCGGGCCTTGCGGGAACCCTCCGGATCCCGCTCGCCCGGGTCACGGAAGTGCGAGATGGCGACGTAACTGCCGGACGGCAGCGCGTCGATCAGCGCCGCCGCCACGGATCGCGGATCCTCGTCGTCGCCGATGTGGTGCAGGATCGCGAACAGCAGCAGACCGATCGGACGGTCGAAGTCGAGGAACCGGCGGACGTCCGGATCGTTGAGGATCTCCTCCGGCTCCCGGATGTCGGCCTGGATCACCGTCGCGGTGCCCTCCGCCGCGAGCAGCGCCCGCCCGTGCGCCAGGACGATCGGGTCGTTGTCCACGTACACGACCCGGGCGGCCGGGTTGTGCTCGATGGCGACCTCGTGCACGTTGCCCTGGGTGGGCAGGCCAGACCCGATGTCGAGGAACTGGTCGATGCCCGCCTCGGTGACGAGATGGCGGATCACCCGGCGCAGGAAGGCGCGGTTCGCCTGGCCGGCGGCCGGCCCGTCCGGCGTGATCTGCAGGGCGTGCTCGGCGACCTTCCGGTCGACCTCGAAGTTGTCCTTGCCGCCCAGGAAGTAGTCGTAGACCCGGGCCACGCTGGGAATGGTGACGTCGATTCCGGGCGGTGCGGCCTTGTCGCGGGTCACAGGCGTCTCCAGGCTCCGTGGACGGTTCCGGGCGTTTTCGGGGAGTGTAGCGACCGTACAGGGTGGATGGTCGCCCGGTTTGGGATCGCTCCCAGCGGACCGGCCCGTCACCAGGACGAACGCCAATCGACACGCCGAAGCAGCATCGGAGTCAGCGCAGCTCCGTTGCCCCGCACAGCCCGCCGTGACCATCGCGCAATCGGCAGCGCTCACCGTCGGACAGCCGCACATCGCACCAGAGCCGGTACCGCACGTGCTGGGCGTCCTCCTCGCTGAGCGTCGTCTCACCGAAGTCGACCGCATCCAGATGCCCGAGCGAACGGGCGAGCGCGGTGGCCAACTCGGCGGCGGCGTCGCGGCACGTCAGCGTGGTCGGCAGGTGAATGATCCAGCGCGGCTCACTCATCGTGGCCGCGTCGCCGGCAGCCGTTGTGGCGGGACTGCCACTGCCGCAGCGCCTGGCGGACCCGTTCCGACTCTGTGCGCGCCGTGGTCAACTCCCGGTGCAGCCGGTCGATCTCGTCGGCGACCCGGCACAGGTAGTCGTGCACCTGCGTCGGGTCCAACCCACGCCAGCGGGTGTCGAACACCGCGCTGCGCACCTGGTACGCCTGCACCCGCTCCCCGGTCACGTAGATCACGACGCCACCATCGCAACCGCCACGGCCTCGTCGGGCAGCCCGGCCGCGGTGAGCGTCGCCCTCCCCCACCGGGCCAGCCGGCAGGGGTACGGGACGCGCTCGCTGCGGCACAGCGGCCCCTGCGGCCAGTGCTCGGGCACGTGTACGCGCACCGCAAGCGCGGCGACGAGCAGATCCTCGTCGGTGACGGGGATGAGGACGGGGAAGTCGGCGAGTACGGGGGACATCGGCAGGCGCCTCCGGGTCGGGTCTCGTGGAGTGGCGCCGGGGCGGGCGGGGACGGCGGAAGCCGCGATCGGGGATGCGGTGCCGCCGGAGCCCAGCACCCGCCCCGGGCCATGAGCCGACCTTCAGTCCTTCTCAGCAGGCGGCGCATGCCCTGTTGATCGTGGCCGCCATGCGTCCAACACATACGGTCAGTAATCGAGACGAAACAGTCGATGATATGCACGGTGCGTATACCGGGCCGCTCCGCAACGGGTTGAATGACTAGGCTCGACTTCGGACACAGGTTCTCCGCGAACGGCGAGGTTGCCGGTGACACCTGCGAACTGCCCCCGCTGCGGCGGCCGCCTGGCACGCGACAACGGCACGGGACGCTGCGCGCCCTGTCAGGCCGCCGAACGTGACCGCCTCAGCACGCCGCCCGCCGTACCCGATTCGTTCTGGGACCATGAGCCGGTACGGACGGCGCTGGCCGGGCGGCACCTCGGGCGGGTGATCCGTGCGTACCGGCACCACCCGTACCACGGGCGGAGCCCTCTGCCGCAGAGCGTCGTCGCCGGGTGGCTGGGAATCACACAGGCGCAGTTGAGCCGGATCGAGAACGGGCCTGCCCAGGTGCATCTCGACCGGCTGACGCATTGGGCGACAGTGCTCCGCATCCCGCCGAAATCGCTCTGGTTCGCAGTCGGTCCGGGCTCCCCGACGAGCGCCCGGGCAGACGCAGCACCGGACCTGGGACGGCGAACACTCTTGGCCGGCATCGCGGCGGTGTCGGCGGGAGCCGGACTGGTCGGCGTCGGTGAGGAACCCCGGCCCCGCCGCATCGGCAGTGCGGACGTGTCTCGGCTGAACGCGGTGCTGGAGCTCTATCGGTCAGTCGACTACGAATGCGGCGGTGGCCTGCTCTATCGGGAGGTAGCCCGGTTCGCGGAGTCGGTGTACCGCATGCTCGACTGGTCGCATTCGGCCGGATTGACACCGCGCCTGGTCGCGGCGGTAGCGGCGGCTCGTCAACTGGCGGGCTGGACCGCGCTCGACGCAGGCCGGCACGCCGACGCCCAACGGCATTTCGCTGCCGGCGAGCGGGCGGCAACAACCGCTGACGATGCTCAGCTAGCGGCCCTGATTCGATACTCGCAGGCCAAGCAGCTACAACACCTTCGGCACAACCAGGACGCCCTAGCCGCTCTGCGTCTGGCCCACTCGGAGCTGGGATCGCGGGCAACCCCGGGGGTGAGGGCGCTGCTCTGGGGCGCGGAGGCTGCCTCGACAGCCGCGCTCGGCGACCACAGCAACGCGCTCACCCTTCTCGGTCGGGCCAGTGATCAGTTCGAGCGTGTGGATCCCGAGCGTGAGCCGGCGTGGATGGCCTTCTACGACCGCGGTGAACTGCTCGCCCAGTACGGTCGCGTGTACCGCGACATGGCCCGGCAGTCCAGAACGCAGGCGACGCAGGCCGTACGGAGCGTCGAGGAAGCGATCGTCGCCTTCGGACCGGCGAACGTCCGCAGCATGGTCCTGAACGAGGTCGGCTTGTGCAGCGCGTTCTTCCTCGCCGATGAGCCCGAGCGGGCGGTCACTGTCGGCATGCGCGTGGTGGAACAGTCACGTGCCTTGAGTTCCAGTCGAGTGGTCGACCGAGTAGTCAATCTGCGTCGCGACCTCGGACGGCACCGTCACCTTCCGGTCGTCGCCGAATTCGAACGGACGCTCATCGCACGAGCTGCGGCCGCGATATGAGTGGCCGGTTCTCGGAAGAGGCGATGACCCGAGCCATGCGGGAGATCGCCGGCAAGCTTGAGGTGCCGGCCGAGAATGCCCAGCTCCTGCGGCTGACAAACAACGCCGTGTTCGCGCTGCCGGACTCCGGGCTTGTCATCCGGATCGCACGAACGCACCGACTCAGAGACCGAGTGCGGAAGGTCGTTCAACTGGCGCGATGGTTCGCCGAGTTGGACGCGCCGACGATCCGGCTGGTGCCGGGCGTGACACAGCCGGTCGAAGTCGGCGACTTGGTGGCCTCGGTGTGGACCTATGTGCCAGCCACCGCACCTGTTCCAACTGTGGATGACCTCGGCTCGGCACTGCGGCGATTTCATACGCTTGGACCTCCGCCTTTCCCGTTGCCAGCCTGGGACCCGATCGGGGACGCACGTCGACGCCTGGCGGATGCCGACGGGCTGAGCACCGAGGACCACGACTATCTGGTGGAGTGGTGCGACCGCTTGGAGCCACCTGTCGCCGACCTGCGGCAGCGTGCACCACACTCGCTCATCCACGGGGATGCCCACGTCGGCAACCTGCTACGGGATGCATCAGGTCGCATCCTGCTCTGCGACTTCGACGCCACCTGCCTCGGGCCGTGGCAGGTGGACCTGGCCGCGGTCGCTGTGGGCGAGGCCCGCTTCGGCAAGACCGGGGCGCATCGTGCGCTCGCCGAAGCGTACGGATATGACGTGACGTCCGACCGCGACTGGCCACTACTGCGGGAAGCCCGCGAGCTCAAGATGATCGCCGCTGCCACGCCGCTTCTCACAAGCTCATCGAGGGTTGCGGCCGAATTCTCCAACCGCTTGACGTCAATTGCAAAGGGCGTGAACGGTCTACGTTGGAGACCATTCGCTGATCTCGTCTGAGCCCTCGATGAGCGACCGCTGGCCGATGAGATCCTGTGCTCGTGCGGGAGCATCTACGACTACGCCACCAGACCGCAGCAGAGGCCGAGGGATTGGTGGGCCAGCTTGTGGACGTGTACCTCGACGCGCACGCCGCCGACGGTCCGCGCTACACGGCTGAGCGGTACGAACGGCAGCTCGCGGCACACATGCCCCGGCAGGGTTGGGAGCTGGTGTCGGCCCGCGTCGAAGACGAGTTGGTCGGCTACGTCTACGGCTTCCCGCTCGCAGCCGATACGTCCTGGTGGAGCGGCATCCACGAGCCGGTGCCGGAGGGCTTCACTGACGAGAACGGGCACCGGACTTTCGCAGTCTGCGAACTGCTGGTGCGGCGATCGTGGCAGCGCCGGGGTATCGCGCGGGCGCTCCACGACCGGCTGCTGAGCACTCGGCGAGAAGAGAGGGCCACACTGCTCGTACGCCCCGACAACACTGCCGCCCAGCAGGCGTATGACTCCTGGGACGCCGAGCGTCTGGTGCACGGTCGCTGGCGCAACCTGGTGGTGATGGCGACCGGCACCGGAAAGACGGTGGTGGCGGCGCTCGACTACCGCCGGCTGCGGCGGGCCGGTCATGTCGACTCATTGCTCTTCGTCGCGCACCAGGAGCAGATCCTGCGGCAGAGCCGGTCGGTGTTCCGCCAGGTCATGGGCAACGGCACGTTCGGTGAGACGCTGGTCAAAGGCGACCGGCCGCAGGGATGGAAGCACGTCTTCGCGTCGATCCAGTCGCTGTACCGGCAGGAGATCGCCCCCGAGGCGTACGACATGGTGATCGTCGACGAGTTCCACCACGCCGAGGCACCGACGTACACGGCGTTGCTGGAGCGGCTTCGACCGCGCGTACTCCTGGGTCTGACCGCTACCCCCGAGCGCAGCGACGGCGCCGACGTGCGCCGGTGGTTCGACGGTCGCGCGTCGGTGGAGTTGCACCTGTGGGAAGCCCTCGAACGACAATTGCTGGCACCGTTCCAATACTTCGGGCTGCACGACGACGTGGACCTGGCGCGGGTGCGGTGGAAGCGCGGACAGGGGTACGACAAGGGGGACCTCGACGGCGTCTACACCGGCAACCATGCGCGGGCGCGGCTCATCCTGCACGCGGTCCGGCGCATCGCTGATGTCGGACGGATGCGCGCGCTCGGCTTCTGCGTGAGCATCGGGCACGCGGAGTTCATGGCCGACTGGTTCACCCGGCACGGTGTGCCGGCGGCGTCCGTGACATCAAGAGTCAACCGGCCAGAGCAGCACGCGCTGATCGACCGCTTCCGCAAGCGCGAGCTGAAGGCGCTCTTCACAGTCGACCTGTTCAACGAGGGCGTCGACCTGCCGATGGTCGACACCATTCTCATGCTGCGCCCCACCGAGAGCGCCACCATCTTCCTCCAGCAGCTCGGCCGGGGCCTGCGGCTCGACGACGACAAGCCGTGCCTGACGGTGCTCGACTTCATCGGCGGGCAGCACGCGAACTTCCGGTTCGACCTGCGCTGGCGGGCGCTCGCCGGGGTCAGCCGCCGGACGGTCGAGACCGCCGTCCGGGAGGACTTCCCCTCGCTGCCCAGCGGCTGCCACATCGAGCTGGACCGGGTGGCGAAGGAGATCGTGCTCGCCAATCTCAAGTCGGCGCTGCCGACGTCGAAGAACGCGCTGGTGGCGGAACTCCGGCAGCTCGGTGACGTGAGCCTGTCCGACTTCCTGCGCGAGACCGGCCTGGAGATCGAGGACGTCTACCGGTCGGCGAGCGTCGGTGGCTGGGCCGGACTGCGGCGCCTCGCCGGACTCGACCCGGCCGAAGGCGGCCCCGACGACAGCGACCTGGGCCGGTCGATCGGCCGGATGCTCCACACCGACGATGTCGATCGACTGGACTTGATCGCCCGGGTCGCCGCCGGCCAGCGCCCCGCCGCGGGGCGACTGTTCGACATGCTGCATTTCAGCCTGTGGGGGCCATCGGTGCCGCTGACCGAACGCGACGCCCGGCTCCGGCGGCTGTGGGCGGAGCCGGAGCGCTGCGCCGAGCTGCGGCAGGTCGCCGACGTGCTGCGCGACCGCATCCACCGGGTCACCGAGCGGCCAGCAGCCGGCCGGGTCCCTCTGCGGGTGCACGCCCGCTACAGCCGTAACGAGGCGTGCGCGGCATTCGGCATGACGAACCCGGGCTCGCTGCGCGAGGGCGTGAAGTGGCTGCCGGACGAGCGCGCGGATCTGTTCTTCGTCACGCTCGTGAAGTCGGAGGAGCACTACTCCCCCACCACCATGTACGCCGACCGCGCCATCACCGACCGGCTCTTCCAGTGGGAGTCGCAGAGCACCACTTCGTCGGGCTCGGCCACTGGTCAGCGGTACGTCAACCACGTCGCGCAGGGCTCGACGGTGCACCTGTTCGTCCGCGAGACAAAGATCGCCGACCGTGACCTGGGCGCACCGCCGTACCTGTACGCCGGCCCGATGACGTACCAGGAGCACACCGGTGACCGGCCGATGCGCATCCTCTGGGAATTGCGGCATCCGCTCCCCGCCGACATGTACGCCGCCGCCCGGGCGATCGCCGCCTGATATCCGATAGGCGCGGAAAGAGCACCGCGCCGGGGCGGACGTGCCGGTCACACCGGGGCGGCGTCGGCCGTCTCGGGTGCCGCGTGCCGGCCGCCACCGTTGCGCCGTTCGTCACCATGCCCCGGCCACCACGCCTTGTGACCGATCAGCCCGGTCAGCGCCGGTACGAAGAACATCGACATGACGAACGCGGACAGCACGATCCCGATCGCCACCGCGAAGCCCATCTGCTGGAGGAACGAGATCGGCGCGAGCATCAGCACCCCGAACGTGCCGGCCAGGATCAGCCCGGCCGCGGCGACCGTCGGGCCGGCGTGTTCCACCCCGATCGCGGCGGCGCGGTGCGGTTCGTGGCCCTCGCGTGCCTCCTCGCGTAGCCGGGCGATCATCAGGATGTTGTAGTCGGTGCCGATCGCCACCACGAACAGGTAGAGGATGATCGGCAACTGGAACGTGACGCCGGGATTGCCCTGGAGCCCCTGGAACACGTACACGGTCGCGCCGAGCGTGGCAGCGAAGTTGAGCAGCACCGCGATCACCAGGTAGACCGGCGCGACGAGGCTGCGCAGCAGCAACGCGAGGATGAGCGCGATCAGGGCGGCGGCGACCGGAAGGATGACCGACAGGTCCCTGTTGTTCGCCGAGTTGATGTCCGCGAAGATCGCGGTGGTGCCG
This sequence comes from Micromonospora sp. NPDC049203, assembly GCF_043197215.1. Taxonomy (NCBI): domain Bacteria; kingdom Bacillati; phylum Actinomycetota; class Actinomycetes; order Micromonosporales; family Micromonosporaceae; genus Micromonospora; species Micromonospora sp. NPDC049203. Next base: position 732,260 of record NZ_JBICSV010000001.1, read on the forward strand.
CCGACCAGTGCCTTTGTGCCGGGCGGAGCCGCCTCGTGCACCGCGTCCCGCAGGTCGTCGCGCACCAGCGTGATCGCCTCGTTGGACATCGGGTTCTCGTCCAGCAGCAGGTTGATCCGCGCGACGCTCGGGTCGGTGGCGCTGCGCTCCGGTGGCTGTGCCCGCCCGACGCCCGGTGCCCGCGCCGACGCGGCGGCGAAGTCGTTCACCTGCTGCTCGGTGAGCGGGGTGCCGTTGCCGGTGGTCAGGTAGACCTCGGTGGGCGCGAGCGCCCCGGCGGCGAACCCGCGCTGGAGGTCCGTGGCGGCTCGCGCCGACTCGGTGTCCTGCGGGAAGCCGGCACCGAAGTCGTAGTCGGCCTTGTAGCCGAGCACCCCGGCGGCGAGCGCGACGAGCAGCGCGCCGGAGGCCGCGGCGACGACCGCCGGGCGGCGGCCGACGGCGGCGCCGAGCCGCCGGGACAGGGTCGCCTTCGGTACGCGCTGCCACGCCTTCGACGGCCAGAACACCCACCGGCCGAGCAGCGACACGAGCGCCGGGATCAGCGTTAGCGAGGTGACGAGCATGACGCCGACGGCGATGGCGAGCGCCGGGCCGAGCGAGCCGAAGAAGCCGAGCGAGGCGAGCAGCAGCACCAGGAACGCCACGATCACCGCACCGGCGGCGGACGTGATGACCTCGCCGACCCGCTGCACCGTGACGACCATCGCGGTGCGCTTGTCGTCACCGGCGCGTAGCCGCTCCCGGTAGCGGAACAGCAGGAACAGGATGTAGTCGGTGCCGATGCCGAACAGCACGATCAGCAGGATGGTCTGCAGGTCCTGGCTGACGTTGAGGTCGAACGCCTTGCCGGCGGCGGCGACCAGCCCGGTGGTGACGGACATGACGACGCTGATCACCACCACGGGCAACAGCGCGGCGATCGGGCTGCGGAAGATGATCAGGATCAGCCCGATGATCAAGACGATGGTGGCGATGCCGACGACGGCGAAGGCGTCGTTGAACGTGTCCTCGTTGTCCACGAAGCTCGCCACGTCGCCGGCCACCCCGGCGGTCAGGCCGCTGCCGGCCAGGTCCGGCCCGAGGGCGGTGCGCAGGTCGCGTACGGCGTCGAGCAGGCCCGGGTCGTCGGGGCTGTCGGCGTCGAGACCGACGGTGACCACCTGCACCGACCTGTCCGGCGCGACCGCCTGCGGGCCGGTCAGGTAGCCGGAGGTCTGCGGGATGTTCCGGGCCTTGAGCGCGGTGGCGAGTTGCCCCACGCGCGCCTCGTCGGCCGGGGTCAGCGGCTTGCCGTCGCCGCGCTTGACGACGACCGTGGCGGTGGCGGTGGCCGCCTGCGGGAACGACTTCGCCCCCAGCTCGGTGGCCTGCACCGACTCGTAGGAGCGCGGCAGGAAGCTCTCCTGGTCGGCGGAGGTGATGTCGCTCAGTGACGGGCTCGCGGCGATGATCGCGATCGCGGCGACGACCCAGCCACCGATCACCCACCATGCCTTGCCCACGACGAATCTGCCCAGGCGCTCGAACATCGTTTCCCCCGTGTGTTCGGCTGTGTCACGCCCGATACTACGCTGCGTGAGCGATCCCTTTCGGACGGCTCGCGGACTTTCGTCGATGATCCGGGTGGCGCAGGATCGGCTGATGAGCATGCGGATGCCCGGTCCCGGAGTGCTGAGTGCGTGGTTGGCGGCGACCATGCCGGCTCCGCTGGTCTTCTTCGAGTGGACCCACAGGTGGGAGGAGGACCAGCCGGTCTCCACCGCGCTGTGGTGGCCCGTGCTCGCGTCACCGGTACTCGCCGCCGTGCTGGCGGGCCCGGCAGCCCTCGCGCCCCGGCCCGGCCGTCGGCGTGTCCACGCTGGCCGCCATCGCGCTGCTCGCCGTGTCGCTGGCGTTCTTCCGGTGGGTGGTCCCGCTGACCGGCGAGGCCCGCTGGGGGCGGGCGCTGCTCGGCGGCGCGGCGCTCGCGGTGGCCGGGTCGCTGATCGGGTACGCCGCTCGCGGCCGTCTCCGCGTCCGGGAGCGTCCGGCGGCGCGGCGCGGCTACGTGATCGGCGGGCTCGCCGTCGTGTTCGGCGCGCTGCTGGCGCAGACGGCGCGCGTCCCTCACGCCGGCGGAAGTGTCGTAGGCGGCTCGTAGCCTGGCGCGGTCATCGACGACCCCGGGAGGCGACGTGCTCGACCACCTGTCCATAGCGGTGCGCGACCTGGCGGCCAGCGGCGCCTTCTACGACGCCGTGCTCGCCCCGCTGGGCGCTCGCCGGCTGATGGAGCCCGGCCCGATCGGCTACGGCGTCGACGCGCCCGACTTCTGGGTCGAGCCCGCGCCGTCAGGTGCCACGCCGGTGCCTGTGCACATCGCGTTCACCGCCGGCGACCGTGCCACGGTGCGCGCGTTCCACGACGCGGCTGTGGCGGCCGGCGCGGAGGTGCTGCACGCGCCGAAGGAGTGGCCGGAATACCACGCCACCTACTACGGCGCGTTCGTCCGCGACCCGGACGGCAACAACGTCGAGGCGGTCTGCCACCGCCCGGAGTGAGTCGCTTGCGTCCGGGAGTCAGGATGGGCCGGTGGAGATCGAACCGGTCGAGCACGCTCCGGTACGCGCCATCCGCCGGGCCTGGCTGGCCCAGCGCTGGCACGACCTCGCCTTCCTGCACTGGGCGGCCCCGCCGGAACGGGTGGCACCGCTGCTGCCCGCCGGCACCCGGCCTGACACGTTCGACGGGCTCACCTACGTCGGGCTGATCGGGTTCCAGATGGTCGGGGTGGGTCTCGGCCGCGGCCCGGGTGTGCCCTACTTCGGCACGTTCTGGGAGACCAACGTACGGCTCTACTCGGTCGACAGCTCGGGGCGGCGGGCTGTCGTGTTCCGCTCGCTGGACGCGTCCCGGCTGGTGCCGGTGCTGGTGGCCCAGCTGAGCCTGCGTCTGCCGTACAAGTGGTCGGCGATGCGGCTGGACCGCTCCGGCGACACGCTCACCTACCGCTGCCGTCGCCGCTGGCCCGGTCCGGCCGGTGCGACGAACCGGATGACGGTACGCGTCGGCGCACCGATCCCCGAGCCGACGCCGCTGGAGCACTTCCTCACCGCCCGCTGGGGCCTGCACACCCGCGCGTACGGCCGCACCCTCCACCTGCCGAACTGGCATCCACAGTGGCCGCTGCACCGCGCCGAACTGCTGCACCTGGACGACGAGCTGGTCACGTCCGGCGGCCTGCCCGCACCCGACGGACCCCCGATGAGCGTGCTCTACTCCCCCGGCGTACCAGTCGTCTTCGGCGGCCCCACCTCGGCCGGATGACCCGCCGGCACGGGAGGCGGACCGACCGGCCGGGGAGCGGGCTCAGCGCAGCGGGTCGTGGGTGCCGTGCGGGACGTCGTGGCGGCACCGGCGGACCCGGTCGGCAGCCATCCGGCCGCCCACCGCCAGCCCGTACCGCTCCACGGCGGCGAGCCCGTACGCGCTGCACGTCGGCGTGTAGCGACAGGTGCCCGGCCAGCGGTGCGACAGCCAGCGCCGGTAACCGAGGATGGCGGCCCGGCCGGCGCGGTCCACGGCGGGCCGCCGGACGACGCCCGCCGTCACCGAGCCGAGGGTGAGCAGGGTCGAGAAGATGCCCAGGTCGCAGCAGGTCAGCGCCTCACAGTCGAACGCGTCGCAGTCACAGCCGCGGTTCTTCTTCTTGTGGTGTCGCCTCCGGAAGATCACCACGTCATGATGCGACACCCTCGCCACTGTCGATGAGGCGACCGGACCGGGTCCGGTGTGATCGGGTCGGCGGGCGGCCGGCAACCTAGCGTCGACGGCGTCACCAGGAGGGAAGAACGGGTGCTGGATCGGCTCAACGCGGCGCTGGAACACCTCGAACAGCGGCTCGACCAGCCGCTCGACGTGGCCGCGCTGGCCCGGATCGCGGGCGTGTCGGAGCACCACTTCGGCCGGCTGTTCTCGGCGCTGGCCGGGCTGCCGCTGTCGGAGTACGTGCGTCGCCGCCGGATGACGCTGGCGGGCGCCGACGTGCTCGCCGGCCGGGAGTCGCTGCTCGACGTGGCGGTCCGCTGGGGGTACGGCTCGAACGAGGCGTTCGCCCGCGCGTTCCGGGCCGTACACGGCGTCGGACCGACGCGGGCCCGGCAGGCCGGCGCGGTGCTGCGGTCCCAGCTCCGGTTGTCCTTCCGGCTCGTCGTCGAAGGGAACACCAGCATGGACTACCGGATCGTGACCAAGGACGCCTTCCGGCTCGCCGGTCTGACGGCCCGGGTGCCGCTCGTGCACGAGGGGATGAACCCGCACATCGTGGCGTTCGTCAGGGGCATCGACCCGGCCACCGTACGCCGCATCGAGGCGCTGTCCGACCAGGAGCCGCACGGGATCGTCAACGTCAGCGCCGAGTTGGCCGGCTCCCGCGCCGAGGGCACCGAGCTGGACTACTGGTACGCGGCGGTGACCGGCGCGGATGTGCCGGACGGCCTGCGCAGCCTGCCGGTCGAGGCCGGTGACTGGGCGGTGTTCTCCAGTTCCGGTGCGTTCCCGGTGGCGGTGCAGCACCTGTGGCGGGCCGTGTTCACCCAGTGGTTCCCGGCCAACCCGTACGAGGTCCGCCCGGGGCCGGAGATCTCGCGGGTCCGGGTCGCCGGGGACGGCGGTATCGCCGACGCGGAGTTGTGGATCCCGGTGCGCCGGGTCTAGGGCGTGGCCGCCGCTCGCGCCAGCGCGGCCGGCACGTCGTGCACGTGGTAGGGGTGTTCACTCGGCTCGATCGCGGCGAGGAACATCGCGTACACGGCGGCCTGCCGCAGCGGCGCGACCGGCCGGAGCAGGTCGACGGCCCGGTGCGGGTCGCTGCCGGGCACGTCGGCCCGCCACCGCCGCGCCCACGCGTCGACCAGCCGGGCGGCGGCGTCCGCGTCGATGTCCTCGGTGAGGCGCAGGATGTCGAAGGCGGGGTGGCCGACGAACGAGTCCGCCCAGTCGATCACGGTCCGGCCGCCGTCGTCGCCGCGGACGTTGCCGGGGTGCAGGTCGCCGTGCACGAGCGTGTCCGGCAGCCCGCAGTCGCCGATCTGCCGCAGCCGCCGGTCGAGCCCGTCGAGCAGGTCGGCGGCGGCCGACACGTCGTGCCCGGCCAGCCGTTCCCGGATCCAGTCGGCCAGTGCCGCCCCGCGCAGGTCCGGCACCCCCGCCGCGACGAGTTCGCCGGCGCTGCCGCACGCCCGCAGCTGCACCAGGTGATGCCCGGCCGCGATGGCGGCCCGCTCCCCTTCCCCAGCCCCGTACCGGTCCTCCCCCGGCACGTCCGCCAGCAGCATCCGCCCCTCCCCGTCGGCGGCCAGCATCACCGGCCCATTGATCAAGGAGTTCAGGTCATCAGGGAGATCGACACCGACACCAACTCCTTGATCACCGAGGAAGGCCAGGACTGTGGCTTCGTGGTGGGCGAACGGGGGGAGCTGCTTCAGCCACGCCGGGCCCTGGTCGGTGTCCAGGCGCCAGATGGCGGAGAGGTTCCAGGTGCGCTGCTGCGCCACCGCCGTCACCCGGCGGCCGAGCCGGCGCAGCTCGCCGGCCGCCCAGGCGACGCTGCGGGCCGGGCCGCCGGCGTGCGCCCACGGCTGGCGCAGCGGATGCGGCGCGAGGTCCACGGCGGCCGGTTCCAGGGGTACGGCAGGGGCGTCAACTGTCTGCGCCAGGTAGCGGACGTGGCCGCCGGGCGGCGCGGGACGGTCGGCGTCGAGCAGCCGCAGCACGGCGACCTCCAGACCGTGGCGGTGCCGGACCGTGTCGACGATCGAGTGGACCTCCTGCCACCACGGCTCCCGTACGTCGAACGGAGGCAGCGCGCCGAGCGGGCGGCCGGCGGCGTCGAGCAGGACCAGCGTGACAGTTCGGGACACGGCCGGACGGTATCCGGGCACCCCTGCGGGAGGCGAGCGGATTCACCGCCAGACGGTACGGCGGAGCCCTTCGTGGCCGGCGCACACGTCGCGTTGCCCGCCGGTGCGGCTGACCGAGCCGTCGCGGCACTGCACCAGCCAGCCGCGATCCGACCAGAACCCGGGTACGCACTCGAACCAGTCGCACACCCCGGCCGCCGGACGCCGGATCCGCTGCCCGCCGCAGAAGTCGTACCCGAAGGGGTTCTGCGGGGCCCCGCAGCGGCGCTGGACCGGCGGTTGCGGCGTGCCGCGCGGCGGCGCGGGGCGGGCGCGCGACGGCTCGGGACTGGGAGTGGGCCGGACCCGGACGGCGGGCGCGACGTGCGGCGGCGGTGTGGTGCCGGTGGCCGCCGGGGTCGCGGCGGCGGCCCGCTCCGAGCCGGCCCGGGTGGGCGGGTTGGACTCGACGAGCATCGCCGGCACGATCAAGGCGAGCGCCCCGCAGACCGCCACCGTGCGCCGGCCGCCCGGCACCAGCGCGGTGATCCGGGCCTGGGCGGGAGTGAGCACGGCGGGACGTTCGGGTCGCGCGGCGGTGTGTTCCGCGATCAGCTCGTCCAGTTCGGCCACGACGGCGGCGCGCTGCTCGATCGCGTCGGCGAACGCCAGCGTGAGCGTGAACCGGAAGTCGGCCGCCGCGCCGGTGGGCAGCAGCAACCCGGAGGTACGCCGCCGGTCCAGCACCTGGATCAGGGTGACCGGTGCGCCGGGGTCGTGGGACAGGCCGGTCATCCGGCCGTACGCCCAGTCCCGCCGGCCGCGTCCGCCGAGCAGCACCAGCCGCCGGTTGGTGAGCACGGCGAGCCCGGCGTCGACCACCTTGACGCCCTCGGGGCGGCGGGGGCGCAGCACCGGCGGGTCGGGGTCGACTGTCAGCTCGGGGGCGGGCAGCACGGCGGTGTGCCGTACCTCGACCAGTTGCGCGGCCGGCAGCGTCCAGAAGACCACCTCGCCGGGGGCCAGCTCCATCGGCAGGCCGACGCCCGCCTGGGCCGAGCCGTGGAAGGACACCGCGAGGGTACGCAGGCGGCGCAGCTCGTCGTCGCGGCGTCGCCACGCCTCGTCGGCCGCGCGGAAGGCCCGCTGCCGCCGCTCGTTCTGCCGGTGCGCCCACCGGTACCGCCATGTGGAACCCGTCGAATCAGTCTTCGCCACGCCGACTCCTCCGCCGCGCGAGCACACCAACCGGGGTGTCGTTCATGTCAACGATCCGGCAGGGGTACGAAGACACGCGAAAGTCGCTAATTAGACCGATCGGCTGATTGACCTCCACAATCGGCGGAATCTCTCACGTCTTCTCACGTTCCGTGCCACCGCCTCCCCGCGCTCCCGTTCCGGAATGCGAGGGCTCGAACGCGTCCGTAACATCAGCCGCGACAACGGGGGGAACGCGGCCCCGGCGGTGAGGAGGTGCACCGGTGGGCGACCCGGCCGTCGTGGTGGGTGTGGACATCGGCACCACCAGCTCCAAGGCGGTCGCGTTCGACACCTCCGGCCGGCAACTCGCCAGCCACTCGATCGGCTACCCGCTGGAGGAGCCGAACCCGGGCTGGGCCGAACAGGATCCGGAACTCATCCACCAGGCCGTGCTGGGCGTGATCCGCGCGGTCGTCGACGAGCTGACCGTTCCGGTGGCCGGGCTGTCGTTCAGCACCGCCATGCACAGCCTGATCGGGCTGGACGCCGACGGCACCCCGCTCACCCCGTCGATCACCTGGGCCGACTCCCGGGCCAGCGCGCAGGCCGAGCGGCTGCGCGCCGCGCCGTCCGGGCTCGCCCTGCACCGGCGCACCGGCACCCCGGTGCACCCGATGGCGCCGCTGCCCAAGCTGGTCTGGTTCGCCGAGCGGGAACCGAAGCTGCACCAGCGGGTCGCGCACTGGGTCGGCATCAAGGAGCTCGTGCTGCGGCGGCTCACCGGCGCGCTCGTCACCGACCACTCGGTCGCCTCGGCCACCGGGCTGATGGACATCCACCGGCTGGTCTGGGACGCCGAGGCGCTGCGCCTCGCCGGCATCACCGAGGAGCGGCTCCCCCGGCTCGTACCCACCACGCACGTGCTGCCGGGGTTCACCGCCGAGGCGGCGCGGGCCACCGGGCTGCCGGCGAACACCCCGCTGGTGGTGGGCGCCGGGGACGGGCCGCTGGCGAACCTCGGGCTCGGCGCGGTACGGCCCGGCGTCGTGGCCTGCTCGATCGGCACCAGCGGCGCGATGCGGGTGATGGTGGAACACCCGGGCGTGGACCCGCTCGGCGGCGTGTTCTGCTACGCGCTCACCGAGGACCGCTGGGTGGTCGGCGGCGCCATAAACAACGGCGGGATCGTCCTCCAGTGGGCGAACGACGCGCTCGCCCCGGAGCTGGGCGCGCACGCCGAGGAGGAACTGCTCGACCTGGCCGCCCAGGCGCCGGTCGGATCCGGCGGGCTGATCATGCTGCCGTACCTGCTGAGCGAGCGGGCGCCGCACTGGAACGCGCTGCCCCGCGGCGCGTACGTCGGGCTGACCCACGGCCACGGCCGGCCGCACCTGGTCCGGGCCGCCCTGGAGGGCGTCTGCCAGCAGCTCGCCCTGGTCCTCGCCTCGGTCCGGGCGGCCGGCAACGAGGTACGCGAGATCCGCGCCAGCGGCGGCTTCGCCCGCAGTCCACTGTGGCGGCAGATCCTCGCCGACGCGCTGGGCATGCCGGTGCGGTTCCCCGCCGGGCACGAGGGATCCGGTTTCGGGGCCGCGCTGCTGGGCATGCAGGCACTCGGGCTGATCTCCTCGATCGAGGTCGCCGCCGATCTGGTCCGGATCGAGGAGACGGTCCACCCGGACCCGTCCTCCGCCGCCACCTACGCCGCCCTGCTCCCCCTCTTCTCCGAGCTGTACGACGCGCTCGTGCCCACGTTCACGTCCCTGCGGCGGATGGCGCCCAGCCTGCCGCCGGAACCGCCACCCACAGCACCTCCCCGCTGACCGGCCGAAGGGCGTGACAGCCGTGGTCACACTGCCCGACGTCGTCGTCAAGCGACGGGTCAGGGAGCCTCGACGCCGGAGATGCGGAACTTGTGCACCTCGGCGCCGAGGATCTCCGTCACCTGGTCGTCCTCCGGGCCGGAGCCCCGGAACGCCAGCAACTGCTCGTCGGACTCCCACCGCTCGTAGACGTTGATCCGGCCCGGCTCGACCAGGTCCGCGCTGACCGCGAAGTCCACACAGCCGGGCGCGGCGCGGGCCGCGCGGACGGCGGCCTCGCAGGACGCCAGGTAGGCGTCCCGCCGGGCCGGATCGACGTAGAGGGTGCCGGCGACGATGAGCATGCCGGCCATCCTGCCACCCGCTCCCGGTCAGGACCGGGTGATCGCGTTGGCGTGGATCGCCTCGTTCAGGTACGCGGCCATCCCGGGCCGCAGCGTCTCGAAGTACGCGGTGAACCGCGGGTCCGCCACGTACATGTCCGCCAGGCCGGTGTGGATCTCGTACGAGCAGTCGTACCACCACCTGGTGATGAGCTGCCGGTGCTCCTCGGCCAGCGCCATCGCCTCCGGGCCGTCGGCCGGCGCACCCGAGTCCATGAGCGCGGCGAACCGCCGCCCCCAGTCCTCGTTCTCCGCCTTGTTGCGCAGCCAGTCCTCCTTCGAGTAGCGGCCCGCGCGCTCCTGCGACTGCCGGTACGCCTCGGTGCCGCCCCAGCGCTGCTCGGTCTCCTCGGCGTGCTCGTCCGGGTCGAAGTCCCCGAACACCTCGAACCGCTCCTCCGGCGTCAACTGGATCCCCAACGTCCTCGCCTCCATCGCGTGTTCGATCGCCGCGACCATCTCCTGGAGCTTCCCGATCCGCCCGGACAGCAGCTCGTGCTGCCGGCGCAGGTGCGCCACCGGGTCGGCGTCCGGATCGTCCAGGATCTCGGCGATCTCCTCCAGCGGGAACCCCAGCTCACGGTAGTAGCGGATGAGCTGCAACCGGTCCAGGTCCGCCTCGTCGTAGCGGCGGTAGCCCGCCGGCGTGCGCCCGCTGGGCCGCAGCAGCCCGATCTCGTCGTAGTGGTGCAGCGTCCGGACCGTCACCCGGGCCGCCCGCGCCACCTGTCCCACCGTGTACGCCATGGTTCCCTCCCTTCCGCGACCGAGACTCCCGCCTCCCGCGACGTGAGGGTCAAGCCGGACAGCACGACGCCCCCGACCAGGATGGCCGGGGGCGTCGTCGGTGCGGGTCAGTTGGTGACCTTCTCCTTCTCCGGAGCGGCGAAGGTCGCGCTGGCCGGAGTCCGGAAGGCGTGCACCAGGCCGGCGACCGAGAGCAGGAACAGCAGGCCCGCGCCGAGGTACAGGGCCAGGGCGCCCTGCTCGGCCTTGCGGCCGAACTCGCTGAAGCCGTACGAGGTGAGCAGCAGGCCGCGCAGCGTCTCGCCCTTGAACACGGTCTCCCGCTGGGCGCTCACCTCGGCGAGCTGCTTCTGGAGGTCGGCCAGGTTGGCGGCGTTGCTCTGCTCGGCCTGGGCCACCTGCGCCCGCAGTGCGCTCTGCGGCTCGCCCAGGTCGGCGTAGGTCTTGCCACCGGCCATGTTCTTTAGGTGCAGGCCGATGTACTCGTTGGCGTAGCACTCGGCCTGCTTGCCGGTGGTCATCTTCTGGCCGGCGTACTCGCGCAGGCAGTCCACCTTCTTCTCCTCGTCGGTCAGCTTGTCCGCCGGGGTGAAGGTGATGTGCTGCGCGCCGAGCTGGTCGCGTACGTAGTCGTTGGCGAAGTTGGCGTTCGTCGTCAGGACGACGCCGACGACGAGCAGCAGGACCGCGAGGCCCAGCCCACCGATGCTGAACAGCAGGTCGAGCGTCCGTCGCTTCATATCTGACTCCCGTGTGGAGGATAATGTTCGTTTGGTTAACGAAGACCATACTGGCTGCTGGAGAGCAGCGAGAGCAGGGTCGAATCCCCTGTCCCGTCCGGGACCTTCGGCCCCCGCCCGGGCGGGCCGGTCAGCGGTCCGCGCCCGCCCCGGACAACGCGGGAAGCAGGTCCGGCAGGGCGGCCGGGCGGCCGTACCGCCAGCCCTGACCCTGCCGGCAGCCGATCGCGGTGACGGCCGCGTGCTGCGCGACCGTCTCCACGCCCTCGGCGACCACGGCCAGGTCGAACGCGCCGGCCAGCCGGTTCACCATCTCGACGGTGGCGTACGCGCGGGCGTCACCGGCGTCCAGCCGGGACACGAACGACCTGTCGATCTTCAGCTCGGTGGCCGGGATGCGGTGCAGGTAGCTCAGCGAGGAGTACCCGGTGCCGAAGTCGTCGATGGCGATGCGGATGCCCAGGTCACGGAGCTGGGACAGCCGGTCCAGCACCGAATCGCTGCCCTCGATCAGCGCCGACTCGGTCAGTTCCAGGGTGAGCGCGCGGGGCGGCAGGCCGGCCGCGCCGACCGCGCCGGTGACGGTGGCGATCAGGTCCGGCCGGCACAGGTGGGCGGCGGCGATGTTCACCGCGACCGTCACGTCCGGCGCGTGCTCCCGCCAGGTGGCCGCGGCCCGGCACGCCTCGTGGATGACCCACCTGTCGATGGCCACGATCAGCCCGGTCTCCTCCGCCAGCGGCAGGAACCGCGCCGGGGTCAGCACACCCAGCCGGGGATGCCGCCAGCGCACCAGCGCCTCGGCGCTGCGTACCGTGCCGGTGTCCAGGTCGACGATGGGCTGGAACTCCATCAGCAACTGACCCTCGTCCACCGCGCGGCGCAGGTCGGCGATCAGTTCGGCCCGGCTGACCGCCGACTCGCGCAGCTCCGGCGTGCACGTGCGGTACACGGCCTTGCCGGCCGCCTTCGCCGCGTACATGGCGATGTCGGCGTCACGGAGCAGGTCGGTGTGCGAGGTGTGCTGCGGCCCGTACTCGGCGATGCCGATACTCGCCGACGGGTGGACGCCGAGGTCCTCCTCGCCGGGCAGCGGCTCCAGGGCGGCCAGCAGCCGGACCGCGAGCCGCTCGGGTGACACTTGGCGTTCCCCGGCCACAAGCACTGCGAACTCGTCACCGCCGAGCCGCGCGATCATCCCGTCCGCGCCGACCGCCTCCCGCATGCGCTCCGCCGTGGCGGTGAGCAGCCGGTCCCCGGCGGCGTGCCCGAACCTGTCGTTCACCTGCTTGAAGCCGTCCAGGTCGAGCAGCACCACGGCGACCGGACCGCCCACGCGCAACGCCCGCCGCAGCCGCCGGACGAACGTCAGCCGGTTGGGCAGGCCGGTCAGCTGGTCGGAGTACGCGAGCCGGCGCAGCCGGCCGACCAGCCGCAGGTTCTCGTTCGCGGCCAGCCCCTGGCGCAGCGCCAGCACCCCGAGCAGGGCCATCATGCCGACGAACACGACCTGCGGGGTCTGCCCGCTGGGCTGCCGGGACACCAGGACCGCGACGATCGCGCCGCCCACCGGCAGGTACGGCAGCGCCACCCGCCACCACGGCGGCAGCGGCGAGTCGACCAGGTCGTCCTCGCCGTCCTCGCCGATCGGCGGCGGATAGCGGGTGGCCAGGCCGACGAGCAGGTAGCTCAGCGGCCAGCAGACGTCGACCGGGTGACCCGGCGTGTAGTCGCCGCGTGCGACCAGCGAGACGTAGACGGCGTCCGCGCCGGACCGGATCGCCAGGCCCGCCCCGATCACGGTGAGCGCCCGCCACATCGGCCGGCCCGGACCGGCGACCGCCACCAGGATGGTGAGCTGCATCAGGTCGAACATCGGGTAGAGCAGCCCGAACGTCCGCATCGGGTCGGCCAGCGCGGCGTCGGTGATCTGGTGGAACACCACCACCCAGCCGATCGGGATGAGGGCCAGCCCGACGATCACCCCGTCGAGCAGGGTGCGGGCCCGGCCGATCAGGCTGCGCGGGCCGGTGCGGGAGCAGAGCAGCGCGCCGGTGCCGGTGACGATGCCGGCGGCGAACAGGCCCGCCACCAGCGGTGTGTGGGGCAGGCCGAGCCCGCCGACCCGTTCGACAGTCCACACCGCACGGCCGAGCGCGGCGAGGGCCATGGTGGCGGCGAGCAGTTCCCAGAACCGGCGCAACGCGGCCGGCCGGCGTCGCGCCGCACCGACGCAGAGCACCGCCGCCCAGCTCGACACCGCCATCGCGCCGATGTCGCTCACCAGCGCCGCACCCGGCAGGCGAGCGGCCAGCCAGGCCATCTCCCCGAGTACGGCGACGGCGGCCGCGACAAGTCCGACACGGCCGGCGAGCGGATGACGGGCCGGCGCCGCGGCGGCGAGGCTCACGTCGTGCTGGGATACAACGATGCGCTCCGGCTCTCTTCCAGACGTGCACCCTCGGGCGACGAGGACCGGACGACGGACGGCGCAAGCCTAGCCAGCGCCGGGGACGGCCGCCAGGGTCCGTCGATGTCGGTCACCGGACGGCGGCGGCCCGGGTGAGGGCGGCGCCGGCCTGAGCCGCGCGGGTCAGGACCAGTCCTCCGCCGGGGCCGGGTCCTGCGGCGCGGTGGCCGTGCCGGGCGGCCCGCCGTGCGTCCACGGTGTCTCCTCCGGCGCGGGGAACGCGCCACCGGGCAGGAAACCGTCGGACAGGCTGGTCAGGCAGATCCGCTCGCCCACCTCGGGCACGGTGCCGGGCGGCGCGGTCAGTCCCCGGCCCATCCCGCCGGACAGTTCGAGCACCACCTCGGTCTTGCCGTCGCCGCCGGGCGTCACGAACACGATCTTCGCCTTCTGCCCCGGGCGGGACGGGGAGTACAGCGTCGCGCCCACCGGCATCGGCACCGGCTCGGTGGTGACCACCTGGATGCGCGGGCGCAGCACCGGCCGCCTGCCGGCGTCGTCCACCCGCGCCGGGTCGGCGAGCGTCACCTCGCCGACGAACGCCTCCCCGGTCAGCCGGTGCTCGGCCATCACCAGCGGATCGTCGTAGGCGCGCTGCACCGCCCAGGCGGTCGACGCCCGTTCCAGCCGCTGCAACCGCAGCGCCGCCGCCACCGCGCCGTCGCGGCGCGGCTGCGGGCCGCCCCCGGTGTCGACGTGCTCGGCGTGCGCGGTGAACGCGTCCCGGTCACCGGCCCACCGGCCGGTCACCCGCGCGCCGGCCGGCAGCGTCCGCAGCAGCCCGACGCCGCGCCACATCAGCTCCCAGGTGGGCGCCAGCTGGTCGCGCAGCAGGCCGGTGAGCTCGTCGTACGCGGCCGAGCGCGCAACCGGGTCGTCCTCGGCCCGGGTGTACGCCTCGATCGCCGGGGCCAGTCTGCGGTTGTCGAAGTCCGGGTCGGTGGCCGGCCCGGCGGGCGGGCAGCGGGCCGGGTCCTCGGCGCGGGCCGCCGCCTCGGCGCCGGTCAGCCCGGCCGGCGGGTCGAGCCAGCCCAGCACCGCCGGCAGGTGCAGGTCCTCCACCACGCTCTGCCCGGTCGCCCAGTGCAGCGTCAGCGCGTCGGTGAGCGCCAGCAGCGCCGACGAGCCGGGCTGCTCGGCACGCTCGGCGAAGAACGTCAGCCAGCGCCCGAGCAGCGGCACCGACTGGTGCACCGGATAGTCGCCGTCGGTACGGCGGAACCGGTTGGAACGGCCGAACAGCCGCAGGAACGTGATCCCGGCCGGGTTCGGCACCAGCAGTTGCGGCGCGTCGGCATACCGGTGGCGGACGTCGCGGCCCCGGTCGACCGGAACCGCCTCGGTCAGGTCGCGGAACTCGTCCAGGTAGGGCAGCACGATCGCGGCCAGTTCGGCGGCGAAGGCGAACCGCTGGTCCCGGTTGCGCGGCTGCGGCACCACAAGCAGCCGGGCCTCGTCGGGCGCGGCGCCGACCATCGCCGCGAGCGGGGCGTTCGCCTCACCGGCGAGCGCGAGCGGCACCAGCACCAGCGGCCGGTCGGACAGGTGCAGGTGTCGGACGGTGGCGACCGGCTGGGCCCGCCCGGTGGCGACCGCCTGCGCCCGGGCGAGCGCGCGCAGCGTACTCACGCGGGGTTTCCGGCGAGTGCGTCGGCGCGCAGGCGCGCGGCGGCCCGCAGCAGCGCGGCGGCCTCCGCCTGCTCCGGCTCGGGCGCGGCCGAGCCCTCGGCGAGCGCCAGCACGTCGGCGACCTCCTCGACGCCGCCGAGCGCCTCGCGGACCGGCCGGCCCAGCGCGCCGGTCTGCCCGCGCGCCTCGTGCCGGCAGAAGTACGCCAGCTCGCAGGCGGCCAGGCAGTCAGGCGCGTAACGCGCGGGCACCTGGTGCAGCGCGGCGGCGAGCATGGCCGGATCGGCCGCCGGGTCCACTGTGAACCCCGCCGGTACGGCGGCGAGCAGATCCTCGACCCGGGCCATCCGGGCCAGTTGGCGGCGCAGCACCAGCAGTTGCCGCCGGACGTCGAGCAGGCTGGCCACCGGCTGGTTGGCGAAGTCACGCGGGCAGACCAGCACCACCTCGTGCGACACCAGCTCCGGGTCGTGTCCCTCGGCGGCGAGCAGTTCGCGCAGCGCCAGCACGTAGACGGCGGACTGGATCGCGGCGGCGGCGACCTTGCCCGGGTCGGCCTGCCCGTCGATCACCGGGAACGACTTGATCTCCACGACGTGGAACCGGCCACCGAGCCGGGCGGCGACCAGGTCCGGTTCCAGGTGCACCCGGGTCCCGGCCACGTCCAGTCCGAGCAGCGGATGGTCGAACAGCGCCGGGCCGTTCCCGCCGGCGGTCAGCGCCGCCCGGGAGCGTTCCGGCCGGTCGTCGTCGGCACCGAGGTCGGTCCAGGTCGCCTCGGCCGGGACCGGTACGCCGAGGCGCTCCGCGACCAGGCGCAGCAACAGTGCGCCACCGTCGGCCTTCACCTGCGCCTCGAAGGCGTTGCCCCGGGTGATAGCGAAGCGCGACTGCCCGAACCGGGCCGGGAAGCCGAGCCGCTCGGCGAGCGCCGGCTTGTCCGCGCCGGCGCTGTCCAGCACGGCGCGGCGGGTGCAGCCGGGGTTGCCGGTCAGCGCGGCGATGGTGCGGGCGTTGTGCCGCCGGGGCGGCCCATCACCCCTGATCCGTGCCAGCCGATCTTCCACCCGATGAAGTGTAAGGAAGGGCCCCTTGTTAACGCCTCCGGTAGAGGACGGGCCCCTTGTTAACACCCCGGGCCCGGTCGGTCAGCGGCCGGCGGAGCGGTTCCAGGGCGAGCGGGGCGACTGCGCGCCCGCGACCGGACGGCGCCGTCGGCGGTGCCGGCGGCCGGGCGTGCAGGGCGGACGGGCGGCGGTGTGCACCGGCACGGCGGGTGGGGTGACCGGCTGCCGGCCGATCAGCCAGCAGAGAAAGCGGGTCACTGTCAGCCGACCGGGAGGCGCTGGGCCTCGGCGCGCGAGATGTCGTACTGGGCGCCGCAGAATGTGCACTGCTGCGCGTACCGGGTGCGCAGCGGGATCAGCGGGACGAAGAAGAGGCTGAACTTGGTGATCCGGCGGGTGATCACCTGGGCGGCCTGGTTGCCGCAGTTGCGGCAGACCTCGGTGACGACGCCGGACCGGACGACCTTGGTGCGCAGCCCGAAGATGAAGAACATCGCCCGGCATTACCCACCCGAGGTCCGTGTTAAAAGGGGCCCCCTCCTCTACCGGAGGCGTTAAGAGGGGGCCCTTCCTTACAGCCAGATCGAGTGCCAGTCGGGCACCTCGTGGAAGCGGCGCAGCTCGGCCCACCCGGCCACGTTGCCGCACCAGGCCGCGTACGGCGGGTTGCCCTCGTCGAAGCCGGACTGCACGAACGTCAGTTTCGTCTTTCCGTCGGACTCCGCCAGCTCCCAGGAGGTCACGCCGACCGGCCCCCAGTCGATGGACAGCGCCCGCCCCGGCGTCACGTCGAACACCTTCGCGGCCTCACCGGCGTCGAGGCCGCCCATCGCGTACCGGCCGCCCTCCCAGGGCTCGACGCCGATCGGGAAGCCGAACCAGGCGGTGACCTGTTCCGAGTCGGTGAGCGAGGTCCACACCTTGTCCATCGGCGCGTCGATGACCGTCTCGCCGCGCAGGTCGGCGGAGGTGAAGTCGGTACGCGGCAGCAGCGGCCGGCCGTCCAGGTGATCGTTGAGGTGGGCGATCGCCAGGTACCAGTACGTCTGGAGCACCCCCCGGATGCTGCTGCCGCTCATCGCCTCCGCGTAGTCGAAGTGGCTCTGCCGCAGCGTGAGTATCGTGCCGTCGCCGTCGGGCTCCACCTCGAACTCGGTGGTGGTCTCCACCCCGTCGAGCGTCCACGCGAAGCGCAGCGTCCGGTCGTCGACGTGCAGCAGCCGCTGGTGTGGCGCGTCGCCGTCGGGCGTGTAGCGGCCCCAGAACTCGTACCGCCGGGGCAGCTCGACCTCGACGTGCTCGGCCAGCCAGACGCGCAGCTCGGCGGGGTCGGTCAGGGCCCGGCGGACGGTCGCCACCGGGGCGGCGAGGCGGGCGCGGATGGTCATCGGCTCAGTCATGCGTGTCGCCTTTCGGGTAGCAGGCCACGGCGAGCTTGAAGGCGTCTCCCTCGGCGCCGCCATAGCGCGTGAACAGGTCCCGCAGCGTCGTCTGCAGGTCGTGCAGGAACTCCTGCCGCCGCTCGGCGGGCACCCGGATCTCGCCGGAGACGCCGATGGACGGCAGCTCGGGGGCGGCACGGTCCAGCGCGGCGATGTCGGCCTGGACCTCCTCCATGAGGTCGAGCAGGTAGCCCAGGCTCAGCTCGTCGCGGGCCCGGCGGGTGCCGCCGATGCGGCCGACCAGGCGGGGCGAGAGCCAGTACGACCGGGCTGCGGCCTGGTAGATGCCCTCGGTGATGCCGCGCACCTGCCGCTGCGCCACCTGCTCGGCCAGCCCGGCCGCGACGAGCTGCTTGACGTGGTAGTAGACGCGCTGCGGCGTCTGCTCCAGCCGGCTCGCGACCTCGGTGCAGGTGCGGGGTTCGGCCAGTTGCCGCAGCACTTCGATGCGCTGCGGCTTGAGCAGGACCTCGGCCTGCTCGCGCTGTTCCAGGTACAGGACGTCTCTCATGGCAAAATCAGTTTGTACATACAAAACTTCTTTGTCAATGACTTCCACGAAAGGCCGCGCGGTCCGCGCGGCCTTTCGTCGGTACGTCGCGTCAGGGCGTCCAGTCCGGACGCAGCGGGTACCCGTTCACCCCCTCGGGGCCGTTGTGCGTGGCGAGCACGTGGTGCAGCTGGATGCCGTTGCGTTCGAACGCCAGCCGCGAGCCGGCCATGTAGAGCCCCCACACCTTCGCGGTGCCCGGCCCGACCTCGCCGACGCAGAAGTCCCAGTGCCCGACCAGGTTGCGGCACCAGCCGGCCAGCGTCAGCGCGTAGTGCTGCCGCAGGTTCTCCTCGTGGTGCACCTCGAACCCGGCGTCGTGGATCTCGCTGATCAACCGGCCCGGCCCGGCCAGTTCGCCGTCCGGGAAGACGTACCTGTCGATGAACGCGCCGGAGCGGTGCGGCGCCCGGTTGTCGGCCCGGGTGATGCAGTGGTTGAGCAGCCGCCCGCCGGGCTTGAGCCGGGAACGCAGCGCGCCGAAGTAGGCCGGGTAGTTGCGCACGCCGATGTGCTCGGTCAGCCCGATCGAGGAGATCGCGTCGAACTGCTCGCGCGGCGCGTCCCGGTAGTCCAGGTGGCGCACCTCGGCCAGCTCGCTCAGCCCTTCCCGCTCGATGGCGGCCCGCGCCCAGTCGGCCTGCGCCTTCGACAGCGTCACGCCGAGCGCCTTGACGCCGTACTCCCGGGCCGCGTGCCGGACCATGCCGCCCCAGCCGCAGCCGACGTCCAGCAGCCGCATCCCCGGCTTGAGCGCCAGCTTGCCGGCGACCAGGTCGTACTTGTTCCGCTGCGCCTCCTCCAGCGTGTCGCCGGGGCTGCGGAAAACCGCGCAGGTGTACGTCATGGACGGCCCGAGCACCTTCTCGTAGAAGGCGTTCGACACGTCGTAGTGGTGCGAGATCACGCTGCTGTCCCGGGTACGCGAGTGGCGCAGTCCGGTCATCAGCCGCCGCCAGCGCGGTGCCGCCTCCTGCGGCGGGGGCGGCGGCGGACGCAGCCGTTCCCAGCCCAGCCCCCGGACCAGCGCGAGCGCCTCGGCCACCGCCGGGACGCGCAGCGGCACCTCGTCCTTGATCACCCGCAGCGCCTCGTACGGGTCGCCCGGGTGCACCCCCTCCAACCCCAGGTCGCCGCTGACGTAGGCGCGGGCCATGCCCAGGTCGCCCGGCGCGGTGAGCAGGTAGGACAGGCCCCGCTCGGTGCGGATCGCCAGGGTGATCCCGGCGTCGGCCGGGCCCACCGCGCTGCCGTCGTAGCCGGTGACCCGGATGGGCAGGTCGCCGGTGGTGACCGCGCGGACGACCTCCGCGACAGTGGGTCCGGTACGCCGCCCGCCCGCCGGCGGGCCGGCCGGGGCGCTCGCCGCCCCCGGTGTTCGGTCGGTCAGACTCATGCTCGGGATACCGCCTTCTCGTACAGTCCGGTGAGTCGGTTGTCCGGGTCGTAACGGTCCTTCACGGCACGCCAGGTGTCCCCGCCGTAGAGCCGGTCGAACTCGCCCCGGTCGTAGTACGCGTCGGAGTAGAGCGACTTGTGGCCGCCGACCTCCGACACCATGCGCTCGATCTGGCGGTTGACGTCGCCGTCGGCGGAGCCCGCCGCGATGGGCACGCTTCCCCAGAAGCCGATGTTCACATACGTTTCGCCCGGTTGGAGCGGATATAGCGGCCACCCCTTCGCCGACCCGGGACCGGACGGCTCGCGCAGCCGCAACGGGCACAGCCACACCGGCGTCATGCCCACGTTCGCCGCGAACCAGCGCAGGAACTCGGGCGTGCGGTCCAGCGGGACCTCCACGTCCTGCACCACCCGCTCGCGCGCCGGGCGGCCCCGCCACCTGTCGACCCGGGCGGCCACCTGGTGCCGGTGCTCCAACCGGACGATCCGGTGGTAGACGTCGCTGCGCCGGTAGCGCCGCGGCCACAGCCGCCGCACCACCGGGTGCTGCACCCCGAACGCCGCCGAGCACCAGAACCAGTCGGTGTCCCAGCGCCAGAGATAGTCGTACGCGGACAGCGTGTCGCGGGTGCGCCGGCGCAGCGAGCGGTAGTAGATCTCCTGGCCGGTGTAGTCGGACGGCGGACCCTCGGCCTCGTCGGTGAACGCGCCCAGCACCAGGTATGCCTCGCCGGGGCTGAACACCACCCCGTCCATGGCGTCGACCGGCTCACCACCCCAGGCCCCCTTGGCGACCACCTCGCCGACCGCGTCGACCAGCTCCTCCAGCCGGGTGAACCGGATGTTGCGCAACGACACGTGCCGTCGGACCGGTTGCAGCTCGATGCGCAGCCGGGTGGCGTAGCCCAGGCTGCCCAGCGAGTTGGGGAAGGCGCGGTGCAGGTCGGCGTGCTCGCCCCGGGGCCGGGTCGTGACGATCTCCCCCGCGCCGGTGAGCACGTCCATCTCCAGCACCGACTCGTGCGGCAGGCCGTTGCGGAAGGACGTCGACTCGATGCCCAGCCCGGTCACCGCCCCGCCCAGCGTGATGGTGCGCAACTGCGGCACGACAAGCGGCATCAGGCCGTGCGGCAGCGTCGCGTCGACCAGATCCTCGTACGTGCACATGCCCTGCACGTCGGCGGTGCGGGCCGCCGGGTCCACGGCGAGCACACCGGTCAGGCCGCTCACGTCCAGCCCCGGCGTACGCGGCGCGGAGCGGGGCCGGAACAGGTTCGAGGTCTGCTTGGCCAGCCGTACGGGTTCCCCGGCGGGCACCGCGGCGTAGGAGCGTCGCAGCGTGTCCACCGCCCGTTCATGATCACGGACAGCGTGCATGAGATCACCTTACGCGCGGGTACGACAAATTCGTGGGACGTCCACGGTGGCCATTCGGCGACTCGCCGACGACGCGCGCGTTAGCGTGGCCGCCATGGCGAATCCCGCGCTGACCGCTCTCGACCATGCCGGCCTGCCGTACCGGGTGATCCGCCACGGTCCGGTGGCGAGCCTCGCCGAGGCGGCCGCGGCGCGCGGCGTCGAGGTGCCCGACGTGGTCAAGACGATTGTGGTCCGCCGCGGCGAGGGTGACCTGCTGTTCGTGCTCACCCCCGGCGGCCGGGTGATCTCCTGGCCGAAGCTGCGCGCCCTGCTCGGGGTGAGCCGGCTGTCGATGCCCGACGCCGCCGCGGCGAAGGACGCCACCGGGTACGCGCGCGGCACCATCACGCCGTTCGGCTCCACCACCGCCTGGCCGGTGGTCGCCGACGAGCGGCTGCGCGGCCGGGAGGTCACGCTCGGCGCGGGCGAGCACGGCCTGGCCGTCGCGCTCGACGCGGACGCCGCGCTGGCCGCGCTCGGCGCGACCGTCGCCGACGTGACAGACGAGGAGCCCACGCGCGCAGCGGTGGCCGGTGCGCGGCGACCGGCATAGCGTGGAGGACATGCCGAAAGCCGTCTGGAACGACCTCGTCGTCGCCGAGAGCGACGACACGGTGCTGGTCGAGGGCAACCACTACTTCCCCCGTACCGCGCTGCGCGAGGATCTGATCCGAGAGTCCGACACCCACACGGTCTGCCCGTGGAAGGGCACGGCCTCCTACTACACGCTGGAACACGGCGGCGCCACCAGCCCGGACGCCGTCTGGTACTACCCCGATCCCAAGCCGGAGGCG
The DNA here is from genome assembly GCF_043197215.1 of Micromonospora sp. NPDC049203. Taxonomy (NCBI): domain Bacteria; kingdom Bacillati; phylum Actinomycetota; class Actinomycetes; order Micromonosporales; family Micromonosporaceae; genus Micromonospora; species Micromonospora sp. NPDC049203. Next base: position 753,807 of record NZ_JBICSV010000001.1, read on the forward strand.
GAGATGGTCCGCGACCGGGTGGCGTTCTGGAAGGACGTCCGGGTCGTCGACTGAGTCACCGTGCCGCCGGGCGACTGGCACCCGGCGGCCCCGGTGGGTCACTATGCCCCCATGGCCGACCCGCACTCCGACCCGTCCGGCACCGTCTACGGTGCCCGCCGCGCCCGTGGTGTCCGAGGCGTCCGGCTGCCCCAGGACCCGCTGATGCGGGTCGCGCTGGGCGTCGGCGTGGCGGGCGTACTCCTCGGGGCCTTCTTCGCCACCGGCGTGCTCGGCGGCGGTGGCGAGCGGCCGGTGGTGCCGGCGGCTGCGGTGCCCACAGCGGAGCCGAGCGAGCCGGGCGCGGAACCGACGGCGGAGCCCGCCCCGACCTCGGCGTCGCCCTCGCCGAGCGCGGCGCCGACCACACCGGCCGCACCAGTCGCCACGCCGAAGGTGCTGCGGGGCGTGCCGTCCGGGCGCTGCCTCGGCGTGACAGGTGACGAGGCCGAGGGCGCCCAGGCCGCGCTCGCCGACTGCACCGGCGGTCCGGAGCAGCAGTGGGTGGTCACGCCGGTCACGAACGACACCTACCTGCTCGTCAACGCGGCGAGCAGCAAGTGCCTGGACGTCAACGAGGCCAGCACCGACGACGGCGCCGACATCCAGCAGTGGTCCTGCAACGGGCAGGCCAACCAGCAGTGGCGGTTCCAGCCGGCCGGGAACGGCGCGGCGCTGCTGGTCGCGGTGCACAGCGGCAAGTGCGCGCAGGTCGACGACGCGGGCACCGAGGCCGGGCGCGAGCTGGAGCAGGCGCCGTGCGGCGGCGCCGCCGAGCAGCAGTGGGCGGCCGGCTGACGGTCAGCCCCGGTAGCTCCAGGCCCGCCGGGCCGGCACCGGCAGCGCGAACGCGGGCTCCCCGGCGGCACGGCGGCGCAGCAGCAGCGACAGCCCGGCCGCGCCGATCGACAGCGCACCCGCCACGTACCAGGCCGGCGCGTAGTCGCCGAGCCGGTCCCGGACCAGACCCGCGCCGGTGGCCGCGAACGCGGCGCCGAACTGGTGCGCGGCGAACACCCAGCCGAACACCACGGCCCCGGACGCGCCGAACCACTCCCGGCACAACGCAACCGTCGGCGGCACTGTGGCCACCCAGTCCAGCCCGTAGAAGACGATGAAGACCAGCATGCTCGGCCGGGCCGAGCCGGCGAACAGGCTCGGCAGCACCAGCAGCGACGCCCCGCGCAACGCGTAGTAGGCGCCGAGCAGCAGCCGGGCGTCGACCCGGTCGGTGAGCCAGCCGGAGGCGATCGAGCCGGCGATGTCGAAGAGCCCCACCACGGCGAGCAGCCCGGCGGCTGTGGTCTCCGGCATGCCGTGGTCGTGCGCGGCCGGCACGAAGTGCGTACCGACAAGGCCGTTCGTGGTCGCCCCGCAGATCGCGAAACCGCCGGCGAGCAGCCAGAACGCCCGGGTCTGCGCGGCGGCGGCGAGCGCGCCGACCGCCCGCGCCGCCGCGCCGCCCTCCGGCCGGGCCGGCGGCACGACCTCGGTCGCGCCGTAGGCGGGCCGCCCCAGGTCCGCCGGATGCTCCCGCAACAACCACACCACAAGGGGTACGACCGCCAGCGCTGCTCCGGCCACGACGAGTGCCGCCGTGCGCCAGCCGTGGTCGCGCACGAGCACCGCCAGCAGCGGGAGGAAGACGAGCTGCCCGGCCGCGCCGCCGGCGGTGAGCACGCCGGTCACCAGGCCCCGGCGCCTGACGAACCAGCGCCCGGTCACCGTCGCCACGAACGCCAGCGCCATCGAGCCGGTGCCGAGCCCGACGAGCACGCCCCAGCAGAGCAGGAGCTGCCAGCTCTCGGTCATCCCCACGGTCAAGCCGCTGCCGGCGGCCACCAGCAACAGTGCGCCGGCCACCACCCGGCGGATGCCGAACCGGTCCATCAGCGCGGCGGCGAACGGCGCGGTGAGGCCGTACAGCAGCAGGTTGACCGAGACGGCGGCGGAGATGGTCGCCAGCGGCCAGCCGAACTCGGCGTGCAGCGGGTGCAACAACACGCCGGGCGTGGCGCGGAAACCGGCCGCGCCGACGAGCGCCACGAAGGCGACGGCGGCGACGAGCCAGGCCGGATGCGGGCGGGATCGGGTCACCAGCCGAGTCTCCGGCCGGGCGGTTGCGGGGGACGAGTGGCCGGAAAGACATCATGCGCAATAATCGGGCCATGTCTGTACCGCACCGGATCGCCGTCCTCGCCCTCGACGGCGTGGTGGCGCTCGACCTCGGCACCCCGGCCCAGGTCTTCGGCGCCGGCCGTACCGACGACGGCAGCCCGCTCTACGCGGCGGCCACCTGCACCCCGGGCGGGCTGCCGGTACGCAGCAGCGCCGGCTTCCAGGTCCTCCCCGACCACGGCCTGGAGCTGCTGGAGCGCGCCGGCACCGTGATCGTCCCCGGCATCCACGGCGGCCCGCCGATGCACGACGGGATCGTCTCCGCCGAGGTGGCAGACGCGCTGCGGGCCGCGCACGACCGGGGCGCGCGCGTCATGTCCATCTGCACCGGCGCGTTCGTGCTCGCCGCCGCCGGCCTGCTCGACGGCCGCCCCGCCACCACGCACTGGGCGTACGCGTCGCGCTTCCGCCGCCTGCACCCCGGCGTACGGCTCAACCCCGACGTGCTCTTCGTCGACGACGGTCGCGTGCTCACCTCGGCCGGCGTGGCCGCCGGCATCGACCTGTGCCTGCACGTCGTACGGACCGACCACGGCAGCGCGGTGGCCAACCGGGCGGCCCGGCGCTGCGTGGTGCCGCCGTGGCGTGACGGCGGGCAGGCCCAGTACATCGAACGGCCGGTGCCACGCGGCGCGGACCACGGCACCGCCGCCACCCGCGAGTGGGCGCGGCAGCGGCTGCACGAGCCGGTGGCGCTGCGCGAGATGGCGGCGCACGCGCGGATGAGCGTCCGTACGTTCACCAGGCACTTCCGTTCCGAGACGGGGCTCAGCCCGGCGCAGTGGCTGCTCCAGCAACGCACCGAACACGCCCGGCTGCTGCTGGAGACGACTGATCTGAGCGTCGACCGGATCGCCCGGGACGCGGGCTTCGGCACCACCGCCGCACTGCGCCAGCACCTCCACGCCCGGGTCGGCGTGTCCCCCACCGCCTACCGCCGCACGTTCCGCCCGTCTCCCGCCCCGCCCACACCCCCGCCAGCTTCCGTCGATCTTGGAGTTGTGGCACCTGGAAGGCCTGGCATGTCGGAGTTGTCCACTGCCACACCTGCATGATCGGCGGTCTGCCGGCCTGATCCTCAGGCAAGGTGGGGCTGGCGGCGCAGGGCGCGGAGCTGGGTGAGATGCAGCGGCAGGTGCACGCGGATGTGCAGATCCAGCGCTCTGCCCCAGGGCAGCGAGTCGTCCACGTCCAGGTCGAAACCCTCGCGCAAAACCGTGTCCACAGGCGTCTCCGCCGCCGGGCCGAGCCGTTCGGCCAACGCGCACAGCTTCTGGCTCGTGGCCCGGAACAGCGCGGCCACGCCGTCCAGCCCGCCGCACTCGGAGACCAGCGCGTCCAGTTGCGGCCGGTGGATGGTGTCGAGGTCGTAGTAGGCGAACGGCGAACCGGCCAGCACCGCCTCGGTCGCCTCGCTCATCAGCTCGTCGTTGGCGGCCAGGTGAGCCACGATCTGCTCCGCGCTCAGATCCCCCTCCGGCGGAGGCCCGAACCCGCCCGCGTCGATCTCCGCGAACAACGCGTCGTACGCCTGCCGCAGCGCCGGGGCGTCCACCTCGTCCATGCCCCGCATCCAACCCTCGTCGGCACCGCGGGCACCCCGGCTACCGTGGCCGGTTCACCCGGACGCGTGAAGGCCGGCACCCCGTTCGGGGTGCCGGCCTGTCTCGCTTACTTGTTCCAGTGCTCGGCGACCAGGTCGGCGGCCTGCTGCTCCCACTGGGCGTAGTGGTCCGGGTAGGCCGACACCTGGACGGTCTGGGCGGCCTTGGTCAGCGGCATGTCCTTCCAGCCGTCGACCTGCTTGAGACCCTTCAGGAACGCGGTCGTGGAGTACTCGGGGTCGGTGATCTGCTCCACCGTGCCCCAGCCGCTGGAGGGACGCTGCTGGAACAGGCCCTGCGAGTCGTGGTCGTTACGGTCACCGAGGTGGCCGAGGTTCTCCAGCTTCGACTCCTGCAACGCCGTCGCGATCGACACGACAGCGGCACGCTCGTCCATACCGGCCTTCTTCGTCGCCGCGATGATCGCCTTCACATTGGCGGTCTGCTCGTCGTTCAACTCGATACGCGACTGGTTGCCCTGCACACCGTGCGGGACCAGCTTGTCGCCCTGCTGCACGGTGGCCGAGACCGGCTTGGCCGCGTGGGTGGTGTCCGCCGCGTAGGCCGCGACCGGACCGGCGAACACGCCACCGGTGAAAGCCAGACCAGCGATACCCAGGACGCTCTTACGCAGGATCGTGTTCATGAGGGGGCTCCATTCGGGGGTCGACGCACCCGGGGGGGGGGCACGTGGCACCGTCAGGCGCTCAAAAAGTCTCGGGGGGAACCGGCTGCTCGCGGGGCAGGGGTGCCACGTCGCGGCGCCGGAACCATGTCCAACGACCGGCAGCCCGGGATGATTCCCGAGGACGTCTCACGCACCGTGGATAGCAGGTGCACGCCACCGGAACCGTGCTCAACGACGTGCCTGCCGGGATGATTCCCAACGACTCACGCCGCCAGAACCGTACTCAACGCGTGGCGGCCCGGCGAGATTCCCCGGGACCCGCCCCGCCTGGGGCAAGCCGCGCTCGGTCGTTCACCCGGTTACAACGCCACCGACCCGCCGACGATTCCACCCCCAGAGTGCCGCCCACCACCCCCGAACCAGACACCCACCCCAAACCCCCAGCCCCGCCCCCAGCACCGCGCCCTGCCACCCGTGATCAAGGAGTTTGCGGCAGCTTTCTGCGCCGACGAGGACACAAACTCCTTGATCACCCCCCCTGAACCACCCCGGCCCCACCTTGCGTGGTCGATCATGAGGTTGACGGCGGCCGGTGTCCGGTTTGCCGTTGCCAACCTCATGATCGACCGCACTGGGGGCGATCCGTGCCGCTGGGCTGCGAAGACCAGGGGCCGTCGGGGATGGGGGGACGACTCGAACGGGCCGGACACGTGAGGGGTGCGCAGCAATCGCGGCGTCGCCTGCGCGATCTTGCACTTTGTGCCCGCCCTTTGCCCTATTTGCGAGGTTTGCGGGGCACCAAAGTGCAAGATCGCGGACGGGCACGCCGGAACAGCTGCCGATCTTGGAGTTGTGGCACCTCGCGAAAGGTGTCAGACCAGGGCATCCTGTGGCACCACAACTCCAAGATCGACGCGGGCGGGAGGCGGGCGGGAGGGAGGGCGGGCGGTAGGTCTGAGTCAGCGGCGGCCGTGGCGGGCGCGCAGGTAGTCGGAGACCACGTATTCGCCCAGGTCGTCCAGGTCCGGGGTGAACATCCGGCCGCCCGAACGCCGCGCCACCGCGTCCACGAACCGCCGCAGTCCCGGGTCGTCACCCAGCATGAACAGGTTGAGCGTGGCACCGTACCGGGTCAGCCGGTCCACCTCCCGGATCGTCGCCGAGATGGTCTCGGGCAGCGGCGGCCAGTGGAAGTACGCCTCGCCGTCCTCCGGGTCCAGGTGCGCTGTCGGCTCGCCGTCGGTGACGACCAGCACCACCGGCTCGGCACCCGGATGGCGCCGCAGGTGCCGCCCGGCGATCCGCAGCGCGTGCTGGAGGTTGGTGCCCTGCTGCATGTCCGGTTCGACCGCCGCCAGCTCCTGCTGGGTGAGCGGCATCGCCTCCCGGCCGAAGCCGACGATCTGCAGCGCGTCCTGCGGGAACCGGGTGGCCATCAGGTGTGACAGGGCCAGCGCGGTCTGCTTCATCGGACCCCAGCGGCCCTGCGAGATCATCGAGTACGACAGGTCGACGCAGAGCACCACAGCCGCCGACGCCCGCCGTTCGGTCTCCACCACCTCGAAGTCCTCGACAGCGAGCGGCACCGGCACTCCGGGGCCGACCCGTCGTACCGCCCGGGTGAGCGTGCGCACTACGTCGAGCGGCTGCTCGTCGCCATACTCCCAGGGGCGTGATGCCCCGCTGACCTCGCCGGCGGCGCCCGCGGTGCGCAGGTCGTGCTGGCCGCGCGGGCCGGCGGTCAGGTCGGAGAAGACGCGCCGCAGCGCGGTGCTCGCGAGGCGGCGCAGCGCCTTCGGGCTGAGCGTCAGCCCTTCCGCGTCGCGGGTGACCCAGCCCTGGCGGCGCAGTTCGCGTTCCAGTTCCTGCAACCGGCGTACGTCGTCGGCGGCGTCGCGACCCAGCGTGCGGGCGACCGCCTCCACGTCGACGTCGTCGAGTGTGGCGCCGGGCTGGTCCTGGTCGAGGGAGTCCAGCAGCTCGTCGAGTTCGGCGATCTCGTCCAGCGCGCCGGTGGCCTCGCCGTAGCCGAGCGGCTGGTCGCCGCGGACCCGCTCGCCGCGCTGCCAGTTCAGGTCCGGTCGCAGCGACCGGAGGTGGGCGTCGAGTTGGGACAGCTCACCGGACAGCCGGTCGCCGAGCGACTGGCGCATCAGCCCGGCCAGTTCCTCGCGCTGCCGGTCCGACAGCGACCGCATCAGCCGTTCCCCGGCGGCGGCCCGCCGGGCCAGTACGTCGATCAGCTCGTCGACGTCCCTGGGCCGTTCCGGGAAGAACTCGCCGTGCCGGCGCATGAACTCGGCGAACGCGTCTGTGGTGTCCTCGGAGCGGGCGTGCCGGGCGAGCAGGTCGTTGAGGTCGCGCATCATCTCGGCGAGCTGCCGCTGGACGGCCGGGTCGGCGGTGGCCCGGGCCGCGTCGCGCAGCCCGGCGAAGCGCTGCTCCAGCACGTCGCCGCGCAGCCCGTCGAGGATCCGCTGGTACGTCTGCCGCGCCTCGGCGCTCACCCAGTCGTACCCGGAGAGCTCCGACACCGCGCGGGCGGTGGAGCGCGGCAGGTTGTCGAGCACGGCCTCGGCGAACCGGGCGTCGTCGCCGTCGCGGCCGCGCAGCTCGTCGCGTTCGGTGGCGAGCGCCTGGTCGAGCAGGGCCCGGGCCCGGGTGACAGCGCCGTCCAGGTCGCCCCGGCGCAGCGCCTCCCGGCGCAGGCGGCGGGCCCGGGCAGCCAGGTCGTCCAGCCCGCCGCGCCCCTGCGGACCGCGCCGCAGCAGCTCGCGCAGCGATTCGCGCAGGCTGCCGCCGGCCAGCACGTCCGAGCCGACCGCGTCCACCGCGGCGCGCACGTCGTACGGCGGGGCGAGCGGATCGGGTCCGCCGCGCCACTGCCCGTACCGGAAGCGGTTGCCGCCGGCCATCGTCAGTCCCGGTCCCCGTAGACGGTGCGCCCGGAGTCGGTGACGTCCTTGCCGAGCCGGCGGGTCAGGTGCAGCCCTTCCAGCACGAACTCGATGCCGGCGGCGGCCTCCTCCGGGCTGGGCGCGTCGCCGAGCCCGAGCCGGTCGAGCACCTTGGCGAGCCCCGGTACGGTGCCGACCTGGCGCAGCAGCTCGGCCGAGGAGACCAGCTCGCCGGTCTCGACGGCGCCGCCCTCGGCGACCAGCGCGGTGAAGCCGGACAGGTCGAGCCCGGCGAGCCGGGCGCGGAACGTCTCGGCGGTGGCGGTACGCAGCAGGTGCGCGAGCACCTCGATCTCGCGTCCCTCCTCGCCGCTCTCGAACTCGACCTTGCCGCGCAGCGTGGAGGTCACCGACACGGTGTCTCCGATCCGGGCCACCGGCGCCTCCGGCCGGGACGCCGACCCGGCGGCGGCCGAAGCCGAGGCGACGGCAGAGGCACCGGCGACGGCACCAGCACCAGCACCAGCACCAGCACCAGCACCAGCACCAGCCAGCAGACCCGAGCGGCGCAACGCGGCGGCCGCGACGGTCTCGGCGGCGGCGATGGCGAACCGGGCGGACACTCCGGAGCGCGGGTCCACCGACGGGGACTCCCGCACGTCGCGGGCGAACCGGGCGAGCACTTCCAGCACGTGCTCCGGCACGACGGCGACCAGGTCTGCCTCCTGCCGGATCAGCGCCAGCTCCAGGTCGAGGTCGAGCGGGTAGTGGGTGCGGATCTCGGCGCCGAACCGGTCCTTGAGCGGCGTGATGATCCGGCCCCGGTTGGTGTAGTCCTCCGGGTTGGCGCTGGCCACCAGCAGCAGGTCCAGCGGCAGCCGCAGCTGGTAGCCGCGCACCTGGATGTCGCGCTCCTCAAGCACGTTGAGCAGCGCCACCTGGATGCGTTCGGCCAGGTCGGGCAGCTCGTTGACGGCGAAGACGCCCCGGTTGGTGCGCGGTACGAGCCCGAAGTGGATGGTCTCCGGGTCGCCGAGCGTACGGCCCTGGGCGAGGCGGATCGGGTCGACGTCGCCGATCAGGTCACCGACGCTGGTGTCCGGCGTGGCGAGCTTCTCGCCGTACCGCATCGAGCGGTGCAGCCAGGTGATCGCCAGGTCGTCGCCGGCCGAGGCGACGAGCGCCTGGGACGCGGGGGTGAGCGGGTGCATCGGGTGCTCGTTCAGCACCGAGCCGGGGATCACCGGGGTCCACTCGTCAAGCAGCGCGCCGAGCGAGCGGATCAGCCGGGTCTTGCCCTGCCCGCGCTCGCCGAGCAGCACCATGTCGTGCCCGGCGAGCAGCGCGCGCTCGACCTCGGGCAGGACCGTGTCCTCGTAGCCCACGATGCCGGGGAAGCGGTCCTCGCCGGAGCCCATCCGGGCGAGGAGGTTGTCTCGGAGTTCCTGTTTGACCGTGCGGTAACGGTGGCCGGCGGCGCGCAGCTCGCCGAGCGTGCTCGGCAGGTCGGCGGGCGGGACCGGGGAAACCTGATTGGGAGCGGTCACCCGATCCACGCTAGCGCGCTCCGGCGGCCGGCGGCCTCCGTCGTCGATGTCGCGACAGGGGAGGCCGCCGGAACGCTCACCTGCCGAGCCGGGCGCGGACCATCCGGGGCACGGCGGCCAGCCCGGTGACCGGGCGGAACGCGTGCGCGGCGGCGACCAGGGCGGCGTACTCGTCGTCGGCGAGATCGATCTCGGCGGCGGCCGCGTTGCGTTCCATCTGCTCGACCCCGGAGGCGCCCGGGATGGCCACCACGTTGGGGTGCCGCAGCACGTACGCGAGCGCGATCTGGCTCGGCGTGGCGTCGTGCGCGTCGGCGACCTCACGCAGCGTGGCGATCAGCGCGGCGCCGCGTTCCAGGTTCTCCGGCAGGAAGTACGGGTTGGCCCGGCGTACCGCCCCGGCGGGCGGGTTCGTGGCGTCGTAGCGGCCGGAGAGGAAACCCTGCGCCAGCGGGGAGTACGCGATGACGATCCGGCCGGCCTGCTCCGCGTACGGGATGAGGTCTTCCTCGGGGCCGCGGTCGATCATGCTGTAGCGGACCTGGTTGCTCAGCACCCGGCGGCCCAGCGCGGCCTCGGCGAACCGCCACCGGCGCAGGCCGTAGTTGCTGACGCCGACCTCGCCGACCAGCCCGACGTCCTGCAACGAGCGCATGCCGCGCATGGTGGTGGTGTCGGCGACCACCGGGTTGGCCTGGTGGACCTGGTAGAGGTCGATGCCGTCGACGCCGAGCCGGGCGGCGGAGGCGACAGCGCGCTGCTGCACCACGGGGGCGACCGGCAGCAGCGGGAAGATCTTGGTGGCGACCACGACCTTGGCCCGGTCCTCGCCCAGCGCCTCGCCGAGGATGCGCTCGCTGCGGCCGAAACCGTACAGCTCGGCGGTGTCGAACAGCGTGACGCCCAGGTCGAGCGCCCGCCGGACGATCTCGGCGGCGCGGCGCTCGTACTCCGGGCCGTAGCCCCACTCCTTGGAGCCGAACTGCCAGGTACCGAGGCCGATCTTGGAAATGGGCTTGGGGGTGTCGAGCGGCACGTAACGCATGAGGCCGAACGTACCCGCGCCGCTGCGGCCACACTCCCACGGCGACAGAATGACCTCGTGACATACCTCGCCAGCGACGACCGTTACCACGAGATGATCTACCGGCGCAGCGGCCGGAGCGGGCTGAAGCTACCCGTCATCTCCCTCGGCCTGTGGCACAACTTCGGACCGGACCGCCCCTTCGAGCGGCAGCGCGACATCGTCCGCCGCGCCTTCGACCTCGGCATCACCCACTTCGACCTGGCGAACAACTACGGCCCGCCGCCCGGTTCGGCGGAGGAGAACTTCGGCCGGCTGCTCGCCACCGACCTGAAGCCGTACCGGGACGAGCTGGTGATCTCCAGCAAGGCGGGCTACCTGATGTGGCCCGGCCCGTACGGCGAGTGGGGCTCGCGCAAGTACCTGATCTCCTCGCTGGACCAGTCGCTGCGCCGCCTCGGGCTGGACTACGTCGACATCTTCTACTCGCACCGGTTCGACCCGGAGACCCCGCTGGAGGAGACGATGGGCGCGCTCGACGCGATCGTCCGCTCCGGCAAGGCGCTCTACGTGGGCATCTCCAACTACGACTCGGAGCAGACCGAGCGGGCCGCCGCGATCCTGCGCGACCTGGGCACGCCGCTGCTGATCAACCAGCCGTCGTACTCGATGATGAACCGCTGGACCGAGCGCGACGGCCTGCTGGACACGCTGGAGCGCGTCGGTGCCGGCTGCATCGCGTACAGCCCGCTCGCCCAGGGCCTGCTCACCGACCGTTACCTGGACGGCATCCCGGCCGACTCCCGGGTGCGCACGAGCGTCTTCCTGGACGAGAGCGACCTCGACGACCAGACGATGGCGACGGTCCGCGGGCTCGCGGCGGTGGCGCGGCGGCGCGGGCAGACCCTCGCGCAGCTCGCCCTGGCCTGGGCGCTACGCGACCCGCGCATGACCAGCCTCATCATCGGCGCGAGCAGCGTGGCCCAGCTGGAGGGCAACGTCGCCGCGCTGGAGGACCTCGACCTGGACGGTGACGACCTGGCCGCGATCAGGGCGGTGCTGGGCTGAGTCACCAGATCCGGCGCCGCCCGGCGCGGTGGTTGCGGACACCGCACGGCCGCCCGGGCGGCGGCCCGCCGGTCCGGCTCAGCCGCATCCCGACCACTGCCGCCGCGAGCAGCGCGACGACGAGCGCCGCCGCGCCGACGAGCAACGGCCGAGACAGCGGTCCGTCGTCGGTCACCGCCGCGACCGGCACCGCCGGCTCGTCGCCGGTCGCCGCTCCGGCGAGGGTACGCGGAGGTGACGCGCTCGCCTCCGGCGCTGCCGGCGGCGCGTCCGGCTCACCGCGTGCCGCCCGGAGGATCACGTCCGAGCAGGAGTAGTACGTGTCCTGGGTGTCCGAGTTCTGCCAGATGACGTAGACGATGTGCCGGCCGGTCCGCTCGGCGGGCAGCCGCCCCCGCATCTCGTACGCGCCCGAGCGGATCGGCGGGTCGGTGACCTGAAGGAACGGCTTCTTCTCCAGGTCCGCCCAGGTCAGCACGCGCTTCGGTGAGTACGAGCCGGTGGTGACGTAGTACCGGAACGTGCCCCGGTGCGGGATGGTGGTGCGGTAGCGGAACGTGTGCGACGCCCCGGCGGTCAACGTGGTGGCCGGCCAGTCGGCGCGCGGCAGGTCCAGTCCCCGGTACGCGGACAGCCCGCCGCTGCACAGCTCCCCGTCCGGGATGCGTTCCCGGTCCCGCCCGTCGATCCGGGCCACCCGGATGTTGTCCCACTCGCGTACCGCCGCTCCGGCGGCGACCGCCGCCCGGCAGGCGGGCGTCTTCGCCCGACCGCCCTCGGGCCCGCACGCGGCGGCCCGGCTCAGCGGGCTGGTCGGCGCACCGTGCGCCGCGGCCGGCGCGGCGGTCAGCGGCACCGTCGCGGCGACGGCGGCGAGCGCGGCGAGCGCGCGACGTGCGGCCATGTGATCGACCTCCCGCGCAGTAGTACGGCCACGAGCCGCCAAAGGTTCGATCCGCGCCGATCGGCCGGGGCAACGTGACCGAACGGACAACCGGGACGGCGGCGGACGCCGTAGGGGTCCTACAGTGACGAAACCCTGTGATCGAGGAGCGCCCCTTGACCGAGCCGGCACCGTCCCCCGAGCCGTCCCGCGCCGCCCCCGCGGCCGGCCCCGCCCCGGGCGACGTCCCCGCCACCGCGCAGCCGTACCTGCTGGTCCTGCCCACAGTGGAGGGTGCTCCCCCGCCGGTGCCCTGGCCCGGCGCCGAGGGGCAGCCCGGCTGGGCCATTCCGGTCAGCGTGCCGCCCGGCACCCAGGGGTACGCCTTGTTCCTCCCGCTGGTCCCCGCGATCGGCCAGCCGACGGCGACCGGCCAGCCTGCGGCGGCGGTGCCCGCCCAGGCCACCGCGCCCGCCGCCGAGCGCTCCCCCGTGGAGGGCGTCGCCCCTGCCGCCGCACTGGCCGACCGGCCGGCGGGCGAAGAGCCTGTCGCCGCCCCACCGGACGCCGTTCCGGCCGCTCGCCGGGAGCAGGCGGGCGGAACGTCCTCGGCCACCGGCGACGCGGCATCGTCCACGCCGGATGCCGCCCCGGCGGCGTCGGCCGGCACCCAGGCGGCCGACTCGAAGCCGTCCGTCGCAGGCGCCGCCGCAGCGGAGGCGGCCACGACCGGCTCCGGTGAGGCCGGCGCGATTCCCGGAGATGGCGCTCCGCAGACGGCCACGCCCGCGACCTCCGGCCCGCCGGGAGCCTCGCAAACGCCTGCTGCTCCCCCGGGCACGCAGCCGGCATCCGGGTCATGGGTGGCGCCGGGGACGCAGCCGGCCTCCGGGCCGTCGCCCGCGCCGGGTGCGCCGCGCGCTCCGGGTACGCCGCCTCCACCCGGCGTTGGGCCGACGCCCGCGCCGCCGCACCCCGGCATGGCGTGGGGTGGGCACCCGCAGGCGCCGGTGTGGGCGCCGCGCCCGCCGGTGCCACGGACCTCGTTCCTCGGCGCGCGCTGGCCCGGCCCGAAGGCGGCGACCGGGCGGGCCGTGCCGCTCGCGGTGCTGGCCGCCGCGATCGGCAGCGCGGTCTTCGTGCCGCTGGGCCGCGTCGGCGTCGGCTGGTTCCTGGGGTGGCTCACGCTCACGCTCGCGGTGGGGCTGGCGGTCCGGTCCAGGACCACGGATCTGCCGCGCGCCGACAAGCTCATCCGGGCCGGGTGGGCGGTGGCCGCCCTGGCCCTGATCGCCGTACCGGCGTTCCGCAACGCCTGGTGGCTGGTGACGTTCTGTGTGCTCGGCGCGCTCGGCTGCGCCACGCTCGCGATCATCGGCGGCCGGCTGGTGCGCTCGATCCTGTTCGGCCTGGTGGCCACGCCGTTCGCGGCGTTGCGGGGCCTGCCCTGGGTACGCCGGCACGTCACCGCCTCGCCGCAGGAGGCGACGGTGCGCAAGGTGACCGTCTCGGTCGTCGCCACGGTCGTGGTGCTCCTGGTCTTCGGCAGCCTGCTCGCGTCGGCCGACGCGGCGTTCTCCGAGGCGCTCGGCTCGCTCGTTCCCGAGATCAACATCGGTACGGTGTTCGGCTGGCTGTTCCTCGCAGTGGTGGGCGGGCTGATCGCCGTGGCCGCGCTCTACACGCTCGCCGCGCCGCCCGACCTGTCCACCGTGGATCGCGCGGGTGAGCGCCGTCTCGGCCTGCTGGAGTGGGCCCCGGCCATCGGCGCGCTCACGCTGCTGTTCGCCGGGTTCGTGGTGGTGCAGTTCACCACGCTCTTCGGCGGGCAGCGGCACGTGCAGCGGGTGGCCGGTCTCAGCTACGCCGAGTACGCGCGCAGCGGTTTCTGGCAGCTGCTGTTCGTCACGCTGCTGACCGTGGTGGTGCTGGGCGGGGTGAGCCGCTGGGCACGCCGGGAGCAGCCGGTCGAGCGGCTCCTGCTGCGCGTCCTGCTCGGGCTGATCAGCGCGCTGAGCGTGGTGATCGTGGCGTCGGCGCTGTCCCGCATGTGGACGTACCAGAAGGTCTACAGCTTCACCGGCGAGCGGATCTTCGTGATGGCCTTCGAGATGCTGCTCGGCACGGTGTTCCTGATGATCCTCGCGGCGGGCGTGCGGTGGCGGGGCCGGTGGATTCCCGGCACCACGCTCGCGCTGGCTGTGGCGATGCTGCTCGGCCTGGCCGTGCTCAACCCCGAGGACTACGTCGCCCGCCGCAACACGCTGCGCTACGAGCAGACCGGCAAGATCGACGCGTGGTACCTGCGGGCGCTGTCCGCCGACGCCACGCCGGCGCTCGCCAAGCTCCCCGATCCGGTACGCCGGTGCACGCTGAGCTGGATCGCCGACGACCTCGCCGAGCCGGACCCCTGGTACGCCTGGAACCTGGGCCGCCAGCGCGCCCGGAAGGCGCTGGAGAAGGTCGGCCCGCAGGCGATCGGCGGCCAGAAGGACTGCCGCCGGGCCGACCAGTTCGACCTGCCGAAGACGCGACGCCCCCGCTGACCTCGCCGGCCGGGCCGCGGATCACCGCGGCCCGGTCAGGCCGGGGCGCCGCCGAAGCCGATCTCGTTGCCGTCCGGGTCGTGGAAGATCACCTTGCGGACGCCGTTGTCGTAGGTCTCCCGCGCGGCCGGCTCCAGCCCGCGGGCGGCGATCGCCGCGACACGGGAGTCGAAGTCTTCGACGAAGATCGTCTGCATGGCGTGACCGGCGTGGCCGGGCCGCACCTCAATGTAGAGGTAGCGGTGCTCCGCCAGCTCCCACACCGCTTCGTGGTCGTTGGGCAGGAACTGCGGCGGGTCGCCAAGCAGTCGCTCGTACCAGGCCGTCGACATGGCGAGATCACTGATCGGGACGCCGGCGAACAGGTCGACAGTCATCCGGCCAATCTAGCCGGGGCGACGTGCCGGCGCGGGCTCACGCCGTACCGGCGCTTGAACGCCGTACTCAGGGCGAACGAGCTGCCGTAGCCGACCCGGCGGGCCACCGCGCCGACTGTGGCGCCGGGCTCGCGGAGCAGGTCGGCCGCGAGCGCCAGCCGCCAGCCTGTCAGGTACGACATGGGCGGCTCGCCGACCAGCGCGGTGAAGCGCCGGGCCAGCGCCGCCCGGGACATCCCCACCTCGGCGGCGAGCGACGCCACCGTCCACGGCCGGGCCGGCTCGTGGTGCAGCATCCGCAGCGCGCGGCCGACCACCGGATCGGCGTACGCCCGGTACCAGGCGGGCGCGGCGGCGCCGGGCCGGGCGAACCACTCCCGCAGCGCGGCGATGAGCAGCAGGTCGAGCAGGCGGTCGAGGACCGCCTCCTGGCCGGGGTCGTCCTTGACGATCTCGGCGGCCAGCAGCGGCACCAGGGGCGTGTCCCAGGACTCGCGCCGGACCACCGCGAGCTGCGGCAGCGCGTCCAGCAGCCGCCGCCCGACAGTGCCCCGCACCGGGTACGTGCCGGTGAGCAGCACGGTCCGGCCGTCCGGCCCGTTGCCCCAGGTGCGTACGCCCCAGCGCGTCATCGCGAACAGCTCGCGCCCGTCCGGTGTGGTGCAGCGCTGCCCCGGGTGCACGACCACCTGCGGCACCGTCGCCGGGTCGTCCGCCACCGTGTACGGGGCCGGGCCGCGCACGATCGCCACGTCACCGTCGCCGAGCCGCGCGGCCTCCCCCTCCTCGGGCACGATCCAGGCGTCCCCGCGCACCACGGCGACCAGCGTGAGCGGTGCCTCGTCCCGGATCAGCATCGACCAGGGCGGGGTGAGGATCGAGCGCAGCAGGAAGGCGCCCCGCGCCCGGGGACCGTCGAGCAGGCCGGAGACGGCGTCCACGAGACGATTGAACACAGGGTCGCGCGTCCTGACCATGGGCCGTCTCACCGCGCGGCGGTTCGATGAGGACATGCGACTCGTACAACAACTGACGCTGGTCGGTGCCACAGTCGGGGCCGGGCTGATGGCGGGCCTGTTCGCCGCGTTCGCGTACGCCGTGATGCCGGCGCTGCGCGGCGCGGACGACCGCACGTTCGTGGACGCCATGCAGCGCGTCAACGTCACCATCGTCAACGGCTGGTTCCTGCTTGCCTTCCTGGGCACGCCGGTGCTGGCCGCGCTCGCGGCGGTGCTGGCGTGGCGGGGTGCGGCCCGGCCGGCGCTGCCGTGGATCGTCGCCGGGCTGGCGCTCTACCTGGTGATGTTCGCCGTCACCGTGGCGGTGAACGTGCCGCTCAACGACGCGCTCGCGGCGGCCGGGGCGGCGGATCCCGGTGTGGCGCGGGAGCGCTTCGAGTCCGCCTGGGTCACCTGGAACGTGGTCCGGACGCTGGCGAGCACGGCCGGGTTCGGCGCGCTGTGCTGGGCGCTGGCGCTTGCGGGCCCGGCGGCCGGTTGAACTGCTACCGCGGGTCTTCGATCAGCGGCAGGTAGCTCTCGGGCAGCCAGCGGACGACCACCTTCGGGAAGAGCATGCCGCCGAGCCGGCGGTAGAACCGCTGCGCCGCCTCGTTCTCCGGCTTCACCTCCCACCGGATGACGAGCCGGTCGACGGCGGCCCGCTCGGCCAGCGCGGTCATCAGCCGTCGGCCCACACCACCGTCCCGGGCCTCGGCACGGACGAACAGGTCGTCGAGCGCGAGGATGTCCTCACCGCTCCACATGTGCAGGCGCCGCTGCGCGGAGACGTAGCCGAGCGTCTCACCGTTCCGCTCGGCCAGCAGGACCGTCACGTCGGCGCGGCCGAGCACCTCGCGCCATCGATCGGGGGTCGCGCCGACGTGCTCGCTCTCCCCCTCGTGGGCCGCGATCTCCCGGACCAGGGCGTCCACCGCGGCCGCGTCGTCCGGACCGGCCTGGCGGATGCGGATGGCGTGGTTCACGGTGCTCTCCCTCACGGTCGAATCACGGGTGGACGCTCATGATCATCCCCCGGAGGCACCGCCTGATGATCCGACTTTCGGGTCGAGACTGCTGCCGTCAGGACGCCGCGAGCAGTCGGACCTCGCAGCGCACGCCGCTGGCCTTCGCGAGCCGTCCGTCACCGGTGACCAGGGGGCAGGCCAGCAGCTCCGCCGCGGCGACGTAGGCCGCGTCGTACGCCGACACGTTGCCCCGCAACTGCCACATCCGGTCCAACAGCGCTGCGACGCCTACCTCGTCGATGACCAGCGAGGGCAGGATGTCGATCGCCTCCTGCGCCCGGGCAGGGCCGAGCCTCCCACCGAGCACCTTGCCCCTGATCACGGACATGACCTCGACCAGCAGATGGCTCGGCGCGGCCCAGTGTGGATCTCCGGTCAGTTCCGCTCGCGCCGCATCCCCGATCGGACCGTCGTCGATCAGGGCGTCGGCCAGCACCGACGCATCCACCACTATCACGCGGCGCTCCCCTGCGGCCCGCGCTGCTCCCGCTGGTCGTTCAGCTCGGCGGCACTCTCGCCCGGCAGGGAGCGAGCGCCGTCCGATCGACCGGCGAAGCGATCGAGGGCGGCTGTGTTTCGCAGCCGTCGAGCCTGCGTCTCCACCAGTTCCAGCAGGTACGTCTGGAGCGACTGCCCGCGCGCCTTTGCCTGCGCCGCCAGGGCATCTCGCACCTCTTCCGGCACGTCGCGGATCTGAAGAGCAACCATGCATTCATTATGCATGCAGAAGGGGCCTGCACAGCAGAGTCCTGCGAGGCTGTGCTCCCACCAGAGCGTTTCGCTCGCATGGAGCCCTCCATCGCTGGCGGGAGTGGCTCGCCGGCCCGCTCAAGTCCTCGTTACACGCTCGGCCCCTCCCGCTGATCGTTCAACCCATCGGATATCGATGCCCGCCGAAGGGCGAGTGCCGAGCGGACACTCATCCGAACGACACGGCGAGCACGGGAACATAAAGTCAGTCCTTTCGCATCGCAGCCGCGATATGGGGAGGGCCATATGAAGCGCAGACGAGTAAGCCTGCTGGACCTCGGCCTGGATTCATCGTTCGACGCGGCGATGACCTTCGTGCAGTCGACGCTTCAGAACATCAACGCCGGGTGCGACGAACCCGTCGTCGACATCGACTTCGTTCGGTCCCGAGATCCCAGCACGGTGTTGTCCGCATTCACCGCGTCATGCGATGTCCTTCACGTCATGGCGCACGGCGACCACACAATCACGCCGACATTCAGCAGCACGGACGGCGAGGTCGAGATCTCCTTGGAGCATCTTGGGGAGGTGGCGGCGGCACAGAGCAAGGGGATTTCGACGAGCGCCATCATCGCGGACGGCTGCAGGACCGGCACCGGCGTGTGGCAGAAGGCGGTGCGCGACTGCCTACAAGGGGAAGTGACCTACATCGGCACCTCCGCAAACGTCGGCTGGCACGAGAGCGGCGTGTTCTGCTCCGCGTTCTACGGCGCTCTCTTCCGGAACCGCGGCAGAGGCATGTCGCCGGCCGAGCAAGCCTGGGACGCCGCCGATCGCGCCATCAATGCCTACACCTTGCTGACGGACAGGAACTGCCCGTACAAGGTCACGACCTTAAGGCCGAGCCAAAGGGCCCGCACTCTGTTGGGATAGCGCCCAGCCGTTGCACCACGGAATAGAGGCCGGAGAGGCCCTCCAAGCACTACCGGTGTCGCTGACCGACCGCCACCCCGCCTGCCGTCGCGCGCACTCAGAACCGTCGGCAGGGACCGTCGTGCAGGCATGCCAATTGCTGCCTCGACAACTGGTCACTGCGGTGCCCAGTTCCTCGCCCCTCAGAGGAATGGGCAATGACAACAAGCGGGAACGTCGGGCGAAAAGCAATCAGCGACCCGGTCGATGATCATCCGACCAGGCCGCTGACCTGTTGTCCCAAGGGTGGAGCCGAGGGGACTCGAACCCCTGACCCCCACACTGCCAGTGTGGTGCGCTACCAGCTGCGCCACGGCCCCTTGCGGTCGTCCCCGGTCGCCCGGGCACGGAGAGAACTATACACACGCCGTCCGGCATGGTCATCTCGCGGGGTCCCCCGCACCCGGGTCAGTTCAGCGCCACGTCCGGCGGGAAGTGGGCCACCGCCGCCATCATGCCGCCCTGCCGGCGCAGCACCATCGGCCAGAGATCATCCGGCCGGTCGACGAAGGCGTCGCCGGGCAGCGCGTCGAACACGAACCAGGAGCCCTCCTCGATCTCGCGCTCCACCTGACCGGCGCCCCAGCCGGAGTAGCCGGCGAACACCCGGATGCCGCCGATGGCCTCGCGCAGCTTCTCCGGGTCGACCGAGAGGTCGATGGTGCCGACCGCGCCGGAGACGCGGTGGAAGCCCTTGACCGGGCGGACCGGGTGCCGCATGCGGGCCAGGCAGATGGCCGAGTCGGGCTGCACCGGGCCGCCCTCGAACAGCACCGCCGGGTCGCCGGCCAGGTCGCTCCAGTCGCCGAGCACGTCGGCCACCGAGACCTCGGTGGCGCGGTTCAGCACCACCCCGAGGGCGCCGCCGGGTTCGTGGGCGACGAGCAGCACGACCGTACGGTCGAAGTTCGGGTCCTTGAGCCCCGGTGTCGCGACCAGCAGCCGTCCGGTCATCGACTCCATGGCCCGGCCACCGATCGCCTGCCCCTCACCCTGCATGTCCGACACCCGTCAGCCGTGTGCCCGTACGGGCCCGAGGCCGTCGACCGTCCACCCTGTCAACGCCATGTCACGCACCATAGCCTGCACCCGGCCCGCTGGTTAAGGTCTGACGGCGGGTGATCACGACGGATCGAGGGAGGGCCGAATGGCGGCGCAGGCCGAACTGGCGGTGATCGGCGGGTCGGGGCTCTACGCCCTGCTCGACGGGGTGGAGCACGTGGTGGACACCCCGTACGGCGCACCGTCGGGCCCGATCACGGTCGCCGAGGTGGGCGGTCGCCGGGTGGCGTTCCTGCCCCGGCACGGGCGCGACCACAGGTACCCGCCGCACCTGATCCCGTACCGGGCGAACCTGTGGGCGCTGCGGTCGCTGGGCGTACGCCAGGTGCTGGCGCCGTGCGCGGTGGGCGGCCTGCGGCCGGAGCTGGGCCCGGGGACGTTCGTGGTGCCGGATCAGTTGATCGACCGCACCAGCGGGCGCACGCAGACCTACTACGACAGGGGCGCGGTGCACGTGTCGTTCGCCGATCCGTACTGCCCGGCCGGGCGGCGCACGCTGCTGGACACGGCGGCCGGGCGTGGCGTGCCGGTGGTGGACGGCGGGACCGTCGTGGTGGTCGAGGGTCCGCGCTTCTCGACGCGGGCGGAGTCGCGCTGGTTCGCCTCGATGGGCGGCACGATCGTCAACATGACCGGCCACCCGGAGGCGGTGCTCGCCCGTGAGCTGGCGCTCTGCTACACGTCGATCGCGCTGGTGACGGACCTGGACGCGGGCGTCGAGGCAGGCGAGTCGGTCACCCATGAGGAGGTGTTCCGGGTCTTCGCGGAGAACACCGACCGGCTGCGTGGGCTGCTGCTGGACGCCGTGGCGGCGCTGCCCGCCGAGCGGGACTGCCGGTGCGGGAGCGCGCTGGACGGGATCACGCTGCCGTTCCCGCTGCCCTGAGCGCGGGAAGCGCCCGAAAAGTCGGCTTAAGCCCGATAGATTCGGCTGGTCGGGAGACTGGGCACCGGACCGGATCCGGCATCCGCGTGTGAGGACGGAGGCGGCCGGCCATGGCGACGGTGCGGGAGGCGACGTACGACCTGCTGCGCGCGCTCGGCCTGACCACCGTCTTCGGCAACCCCGGCTCGACCGAGGAGCCGTTCCTCGCCGACTTCCCGGACGACTTCCACTACGTGCACGCGCTCCAGGAGGCGTCGGCGGTCGCCATGGCCGACGGGTACGCCCAGGGCACCGGCCGGCCCGCGCACGTCAACCTGCACACCGCGCCGGGCACCGGCAACGGCATGGGCAACCTGGTCACCGCCTGGCACAACCGGACCCCGCTGATCGTCAGCGCCGGGCAGCAGACCCGCGAGATGCTGCTGATCGAACCGCGCCTGGCCAGCCCGCGGGCGGTCGAGCTGGCCCAGCCGTACGTCAAGTGGGCGCACGAGCCCACCCGCGCGCAGGACATCCCGGCGGCCTTCATGCGGGCGTACGCCTCGGCGGTGCAGCCACCGGCCGGGCCGGTGTTCCTCTCCCTGCCGATGGACGACTGGGACCGCCCGGCCGACCCGCCGCCGCAGGTGCGCACCGTCGCCACCCGGATCGCGCCGGACCCGGACCGGCTGCGGGGCTTCGCCGACGTGCTGGCCGCCGCCAGGACCCCGGCGCTGGTGCTCGGAGCGGCGGTGGACCGGTCGGACGCCTGGCCCGAGGCGGTCGCGCTGGCCGAGCACCTGGCCGCCCCGGTCTGGGCCGCCCCGGCGCCGGAGCGGGCCGTGTTCCCCGAGCGGCATCCGCACTTTCGGGGCGTGCTGCCGTACGCGATCGGACCGCTGTCGGAGGCGCTGCGCGGCCACGACGTGGTGCTCGTGGTGGGTGCCCCGGTGTTCCGCTACTACCCGCACGTGCCGGGCGACTACCTGCCCGGCGACACGCGGCTGCTGCACGTCACCGACGACCCGGACGAGGCGGCCCGCGCGCCGGTCGGCGAGAGCCTGCTCGGCGACGCCGGGCTGACCATGGCCGCGCTGTGCGAGCTTCTGCCGGCGACCGGCCGGGCGGCGCCGTCACCGCGACCGCGGCCGGCCCCGCCCGAGCCGGCCGACCCGCCGAGCGCCGACGCGCTGTTCGCCGCGCTGGCTGACGCGTGGCCGGCGGACGGGGTGCTGGTGCAGGAGTCGCCGTCGAACCTGGCCGCGCTGCGCCGCCGGCTGCCGATCGACCGGCCGCGCTCGTACCTGACGATGGCCAGCGGCGGTCTCGGGTTCGGGCTGCCGGCTGCGGTCGGGATGGCCCTTGCCGAACGCGACACCGGGCGTGGCCGCCCGGTGGTCGCGGTGGTCGGCGACGGCTCGTTCCACTACTCGGTGCAGGCGCTGTGGACGGCGGCGCGGCTGCGCCTGCCGCTCGCCGTCGTGGTCCCGGTGAACCGGCAGTACGCGATCCTCAAGGCGTTCGCCGAGCTGAAGCACACTCCGGGCGTGCCGGCGCTGGACCTGCCCGGGCTCGACGTGACGGCGGTGGCGCACGGCTACGGCTGCGCCGGTGAGGCGACCACCCTGGACGGGCTCGGTGCGGCGCTCGCCACAGCGCTGGCCGCGGACCGGCCGACGGTGCTGCCGGTGGCGATCAGCACCGACGTGCCACGGATCCTGTGAGCCTCAGCCGGGCCGGACGGTCAACGGGGCGCCGCTGCCGGCGTCCAGCACGACACGTCCGCCGAGCGGCGCGTCGAGCGTGACGCTGACCGGCTTCAGCACGAGCTGCGCGGTGCAGACGCCGGTGGAGGCGATCACGGCGCCGCCGATCACCACCACGTCCGGCCGTTCCAGCACCAGCGGGGTGGGCGGCCCGTCGCAGGCGCCGACGCCGAGCACGTAGTCGATCCGGTTGCCCTCGACCGCCCGCAGCTCCTGCGCGGACACCAGGCCCGCCGGCAGCGGCCGGGTGGGCACCGCGCCGCCGGGGGCCCGGCCGGTCACGCGCGGCGCCACGGCGATCCGCGCCACGGGTACGGCCAGCTCGTCCACTGTGAACAGCCAGGCGGGCACCTCGGCGCGGCCACGGCTGGTCAACACCGGCGCGCTGCCCAGCCGTACCCCGGTCACGGTGAGCGCCACGCACGCGCCCGGCGCCGAGGTCGACACCGGGTCGTTCGGGCCGGGCCGCCCGGTCGGTGCCGGGTCCGGTGCGGCCGGGCGCCCGTCGCAGGGCGGCGGGTCGCCCTGGCGGAGCTGGGCGTACGCGTCGGCGGCGCTCACCAGCGGCACCCGCAGCGTGCCGTCGGGGAACCGGATCGTGCCGTCCTTCGGCACGGCGGCCGGGATCGGGATCTGGTCCCGGTACCAGCCGGCCCCGAACGCCGTCTTCGTCTCGTCGGTGAAGCCCGGGTCGCCGGTGAGCACTGTGGCTTCCTGGAGCGGCACGTACCCGTCGCGCCAGCCCGGCACGGGCCGCCAGCCCGCTGCGACCTCCTGCGCCCGCTCGGTGAACGCGGTCCGCTGGTCCGGGCCGGCCGGCGGGGCCACCCCCGGATCGGCGCCGGGCGAGGCGCAGGCGGAGAGGGCCAGCAACGGGATCCCGAGCAGGGCGAGCACGCGGCGCATACCGCTTGGACGCGTGGCCGCCCCGGCCGGTTCCCGGCTCAGTCCTCGCCGCCGAGGTCGGCCTGGTACGCCTCCCAGAGCAGGTCGGCACCGTGCCGCCGGTGCCGGTCCAACGCGCGCAGCAGGTCGCGGGTGCGCGCCCGCACCTCCGCCGCGGACACCCCCGGCAGGCGTACGGCGTGCTGGAGCGCGGCGAGCGCCCCGCTGATCGCGGCGTGCTCGGCGACCAGCAGGCGTACGCCCCGGTCCAGTCGCGGCGCGGCGCGCACCAGGTCGGCGTAGTGGCCGCCCGGTTCCTCGGTGACGCGGACGTGTTCGGCGAAGCCCCGCCGGACGGGGTCGAGGTCGGCGAGCAGTCTCTCCCGCCAGCGCGGCCCGGCGGTGGCCAGCGCCCGCCCGAGGGCGCGCAGGTCGCCGGAGGCGCTCGGGAGCACTACGGTCGGCTGCTGGATCGGACTGGTGACCATGGGACACCTCCCGCTGCTGGGTGCGAACCCGTATGGCGATGGTGAACCCGGTCACCGGCGCTGTCCAGCGGTCGGGGCCGCCTCATCTGCCCCTCGGGCCTCACCTGCCCCGATCGCATCTCGCGCCTCAGACGGCTGTGCGCCCCGGTCCTCGTAGACCGGGGCGCACAGGCCGTGTAGTGGAGGTGCCGGGAATCGAACCCGGGTCCTTCGCCGGTTTGTCAGGGCTTCTCCGAGCGCAGCTCGCTATGCCTCTACTCGGCCCCACCGCTCACGCGAGCAAGTTGGTGTGACGGGCCCAGTCGCTGATTGATCTCGCCGCACGGACCCCGCGACCGGGTCCGATTGGCCAGCCTTCTAGCTGATGCCGGCTAACTGGGTCGAAGGCGCTCCCAGGCCGACAGACTTGCTACTCGCCTCAGGCGGCGAGAGCGAAGTCAGCGCGATTGTTCTTGGCGCTTATTGGTTTCCGACGACCGATTCTCGAGACGACGTCGGCTTCCTCGGCTCGCTTCCCCTGTCGCTGCGTACGAAGTCGAAACCAGTCACCCCCTCGAAGCGCTGCCCCTGTCGGCAGCACACCAAGCGTAACGCCTGGCGCAACCGGATTCATCCCGAGGCCCACTGGACGCGGGCAGCCGGACGAACCGGACGTATCACTCAGCCATGCCCTTGCCGCGCCGGCCCACCGCCCGGGCGATCTCCTTGGCGGCGTCCCGCTTGGCCAGGTCCTGGCGCTTGTCGTACGACTTCTTACCCCGGGCCAGGCCGATCTCCACCTTGGCCCAGCCGTCGGAGAAGTAGACCTGCAACGGCACCAGCGTCAGGCCGCTCTCCTTGAGCTTGCCCAGCAGCCGGTCGATCTCCAGCCGGTTGAGCAGCAGCTTGCGGGTGCGCCGGGGCTCGTGGTTGGTCCAGGTGCCCTGGGCGTACTCCGGGATGTGCATGGCGTGCAGGTAGATCTCGCCGTCCCGCTCCTGGGCGAACGCGTCCACGAGCGACGCCCGCCCCGCCCGCAGCGACTTCACCTCGGTACCGGTGAGCGCCATGCCCGCCTCGTACGTGTCGAGGATGGCGTAGTCGTGGCGTGCCTTCTTGTTGGAGGCGACCACCTTCCGACCCTTTTCCCGTGGCATCGGCGCCACCCCCTTCCCGATCGACTCACCGGCCACCGGCCGGCGAGCGGAGATCATGCTACCGGAACCACAAGGGCCCTCCCGCGCGGTTTATTCCGGCGCGGAAGGGCCCTCGTCGAGCCGCAGGAGGTGACTAGACCCGCAGGTAGAAGCGGAGCGTGACCCAGGCGGTGACCGCGCTGACCACGCCACCGACGGCGGCCATCAGCGGGAAGGTCAGGAAGATCTCGGACCAGGAGATCGGGGTGATCAGGCCCTCCAGTGCGGCCATCGAGCTGCCGGCCGCCACCACCTTCACCCCGATCAACGCGAGCAGGCCGAGGATGGAGCCGAACAGACCGGCCACCACCGCCTCCAGCACGAACGGCGCCTGGATGAACCAGTTCGACGCGCCGACCAGCTTCATGACCGCCACCTCACGCCGCTTGCTGTACGCGGCGACCTGGATGGTGTTCGCGACGAGCAGCAGGGCGGCGATGGCCATCACCGTGGCGATCGCGAGCGCTCCGTTCTGGAAGCCGCTCAGCACGCCGAAGACCTTGTCGAGCAGCTTGCTCTGGTCGACGATCGTGTCGATGCCCTCGGTGGCCTTGTACTTGTCGTAGATCTCCTTGTACTGCTCCGGATCGTTCAGCTTGACCCGGTACGACTCGGGAAGCTGGTCCGGCTTGACGGCGCTGACCAGGTCCGGGGCGTCGGCGTACATCTGCTGGAAGCGCTCGTACGCCTGCTCCTTGTTGACGTACGTCGAGTCCTTGACCAGCGGGTCCTGGCCGAGCTGCTGGCCCAGCGCGTCGACCTGTTCCTTGGTGGCATCGGTCTTCAGGAAGATCGAGACCTCGACGTTCTCGTAGTAGAGGTCCTTCATGTCGCCGACCTTCTGGTAGAGAAGGCCGCTGCCGCCCAGCATGAACAGCGACACCGCCATTGTGATGATCATGGCGATGGTCATCGTGACGTTGCGCCACAGCCCGACCAGTACTTCGGACAGGACGTACTTCATCCGCATCGGGATATCCTCCGGCTCTCCGGCGTGAGGTTTCGTCGTCAGGGTCTACGGAACGTCGGCCGGCTCAGCCGTAGACGCCCCGGGCCTGGTCGCGCACGATGCGGCCGCTCTCGATCTCGATGACCCGGCGCCGCATCTGGTTCACGATGTTGGAGTCGTGCGTGACCATCACGACGGTCGTGCCGGTGCGGTTGATCCGGTCCAGCAGGCGCATGATCTCGATCGAGGTGTCCGGGTCCAGGTTTCCGGTCGGCTCGTCGGCCAGCAGGATCAGCGGCCGGTTGACGAACGCCCGGGCCACCGCGACACGCTGCTGCTCACCACCGGACAGCTCGTGCGGGTAGCGGTGCTCCTTGCCGCCGAGACCGACCAGCTCCAGCACCTCCGGCACGACCCGGCGGGCGACCGCCTTCGTCTTACCGATCACCTCCAGCGCGAACGCCACGTTCTCGTACGCGGTGCGGTTCGGCAGCAACCGGAAGTCCTGGAAGACGCAGCCGATGGAACGCCGGAAGTGGGGTCGCTTCCAGGAACGCATCGAGGTGACGTCCTTGCCGTTGACGACGACCCGGCCCTTGTTGGGCGTGACCTCGTGCAGCAGCAACTTGATGATGGTGGACTTGCCGGAGCCGGATGGACCGATGAAGAAGACGAACTCGCCCTTCTCGATCGAGACGGACACGTTGTCGAGCGAAGGCCGGGACGCCTTCGGGTACGTCTTCGTCACTTGCTCAAGCTGAATCACGGGTCGGTAGTCTACGCGGTGTAACCGCAGAGCCAAGCCCCACGCCCCGCCGAAGCGGTGCGCGTCATCGATTTACCCGGTCAACACGAGATCGATGACGCGCTGCGTCCAAACGTGATCACGCACCGTCAGCGGTGAGCTGCTGCTGCTTCCGCCAGCGGATTCCCGCCTCGATGAAGCTGTCCAGGTCACCGTCGAAGACCGAGGACGGATTGCCCGTCTCCTGTTCGGTACGCAGATCCTTCACCATCTGATACGGGTGCAGGACGTACGAGCGCATCTGGTCGCCCCAGGAGCTGGTGCTGCCGGTCTTCAGGCCGGCCAGCTTCTCCTCCTCCTCCTGCCGCTTGCGCTCCAGCAGGCGGGACTGGAGCACCCGCATCGCGGAGGCCTTGTTCTGCAGCTGGGACTTCTCGTTCTGGCAGGTCACCACGATGCCGGTGGGGATGTGGGTCAGCCGCACCGCCGAGTCGGTGGTGTTGACGCTCTGCCCACCCGGCCCGGACGACCGGTAGACGTCCACCCGGACCTCGTTCTCCGGGATGTCGATGTGGTCGGTCTGCTCGGTGACCGGCAGCACCTCGACCCCGGCGAAGCTGGTCTGCCGGCGGCCCTGGTTGTCGAACGGGCTGATCCGCACCAGCCGGTGCGTGCCGGACTCCACGCTCAGCGTGCCGTAGGCGTAGGGCACCTTCACCGTGAACGTGGCCGACTTGAGGCCCGCCTCCTCGGCGTACGAGGTCTCGTAGACCTCGGTCGGGTAGCCGTGCCGCTCGGCCCAGCGCAGGTACATCCGCAGCAGCATCTCGGCGAAGTCGGCGGCGTCCACGCCACCGGCGCCGGCCCGGATCGCGACGAGCGCCTCCCGCGAGTCGTACTCGCCGGAGAGCAGCGTGCGGACCTCCATCTCCTGGATGGCCTTGGTCAGCCCGGTGATCTCCGACTCGACCTCGGTCAGCACACCCGGGTCGTCCTCGGCCTGGGCCAGCTCCAGCAGCACGCCGGCGTCGTCGAGCCGGGAGCGCAGGTCACCCAGCTTGGTGATCTCGCCGTTGACGTACGACAGCTGCGACGTCACCTGCTGCGCCTTGGCCTGGTCGTCCCAGAGGTCGGGCGCGGAGGCCTCCTGCTCCAGCCGGGCCTTCTGCTCGCGCAGCTTGTCGAGGTCGAGCACGGCCTCGATGTTGCGCAGCGTGGCGTCGAGATCCTTGAGCTGTTCGGCGTAATCGGCAGCGGTCACGACAGACAAGACTACCGGCGCGTGCGAGGAGTGAGCCTGCGAGCCCCGCAGTCACGCGCGAAAAGTCTGCGCTGCCCACTCCAGCGAGTGCGCCCCAGGTGGTCAGCCGACGGGCGCGGTCTTCAGCCAGGACAGCGCCGCCTTGTGGTAGGCGACGGCGAACTCCAGCGCGCTGGCGTCGTAGCTGTCGCCTTCCTTCTTGGCGTTCTTGACCTGCTCCCGCACCGCCGCCAGCGCCTCGGTGTGGTACTCGTTCGCCGTGGCGTACAGGTTCTTGAGCTGGCTCGCCGAGTGCAGGCCGCCGAACGCGATCCGTAGCGCTATCGGGTTACGGATCGTGTCCTTGCCGGGATTCTCCGCGAGCCAGCGGGAGAATGTCCGTTTTCCGGCCGCCGTCAGCGCGTATGGCTGGCTCATCCGCGGCCCGGGCTTGCCGAGCCGCACCAGACCCTTCTCGGCCAGGACCGGCAGCTCCCGGTAGACCTGGCTGCGGGTCATCGACCAGTACGGCGCCAGACGGCGCTCAGCGGCGGCCATCAACTGGCCGCCAGTCATCGGGCCGTCGTGCAGCAGACCGAGCAGAGCTGCTGCCGTCGGGTTGACTCCGGATTCCGCCATGCCCTCTAAGCTGCCACTTTGTCGGCTCCGGCGTCCAGGATTTGCTCATTTCGGCACCCGATGACGGGTCCGATGTGCACTGTCGGATGAGGAAGAGGGCCCGCCCCGGCCGGGACGGGCCCTCTTCGAGCGCCTCAGCCCATGTGCGGGTAGACGTGATCGGTCGCCGGGACGAACGTCTCCTTGATCGTCCGGGGCGACATCCAGCGGACCAGGTTGTGCCAGGAACCCGCCTTGTCGTTGGTGCCGCTGGCCCGGGCGCCGCCGAACGGCTGCTGCCCGACGACCGCGCCGGTCGGCTTGTCGTTGATGTAGAAGTTGCCCGCCGCGTACCGCATCTTCTCCGCCACCTGGTCGATTACCCGGCGGTCGGTCGCGAAGATCGACCCGGTCAGCGCGTACGGCGCGATCGACTCGGCCTGGGCGACCACCTCGTCGAAGCGGGCGTCGTCGAAGACGTGCACGCCGAGGATCGGCCCGAAGTACTCGGTGGTGAACGTCTCGTGCGCGGCGTCGGAGCACTCGAACAGCGTCGGACGGACGAAGTAGCCGACCGAGTCGTCGGCGGTGCCGCCGGCCAGGATCCGGCAGGAGTCGTCGCCCTTGATCAGCTCCAGCGCGGCGGTGTGCCGGCCGAACGCCTTGTCGTCGATCACCGCGCCGCCGAAGTTGCTGAAGTCGGTCACGTCGCCGTAGGTCAGCGAGTCGGCGGTGGCGGCGAGCCGGTCGCGCAGCCCGCCCTCCCAGAGCGACCGCGGGACGTACGCCCGGGAGGCGGCCGAGCACTTCTGGCCCTGGTATTCGTAGGCGCCCCGGATCAGCGCGGTGTGCAGCGCGTCCACGTCGGCGCTGGTGTGCGCGACCACGAAGTCCTTGCCGCCGGTCTCGCCGACCAGCCGGGGGTAGCCCCGGTAGCGGGCGATGTTGTCGCCGACGGTCTTCCACAGGTGCTGGAACACCTTCGTCGAGCCGGTGAAGTGGATGCCGGCGAGGTCCGGGTCGGCGAGCACCACCTCGGAGACCTCCTCGCCGCGCCCGGTGACCATGTTGATCACACCGGGCGGCAGGCCGGCGGCCTCGAACAGGCGCATGGTGAAGTGCGCCGCGAACTGCTGCGTCGGGGACGGCTTCCAGACCACCGTGTTGCCGAGCATGGCCGGCGCGGCCGGCAGGTTGCCGGCGATCGCGGTGAAGTTGAACGGGGTGATCGCGTAGACGAAGCCCTCCAGCGGCCGGTGGTCGAGGCGGTTCCAGACCCCGGGCGAGGACAGCGGCTGCTCGGCCAGGAGCCGCCGGGCGAAGTGCACGTTGAACCGGAGGAAGTCGATCAGCTCGCAGGCCGAGTCGATCTCGGCCTGGACGGCCGTCTTGGACTGGCCGAGCATGGTGGCCGCGTTGAGCGTGTCCCGCCAGGGGCCGGCCAGCAGGTCGGCGGCGCGCAGGAAGACCGCGGCCCGCTCCTCGAACGGCAGCGCGCGCCACATCGGCGCGGCGTCCTTCGCGGCCCGGACCGCGGCGCGGGCGTCGTCGTGGGTGGCGTGCCCGGTGACGCCGAGGACGTGCGCGTGCTTGTGCGGCTGCACCACGTCGATCGACGCGCCGCCGGCCATCCGCCGCTCACCGGCGATAGTCATCGGCAGCTCGATCCGCTCGGCGGCCAGTTCGGCCAGCCTCCGCTGGAGCCGCTCCCGGTCGGCGCTGCCGGGCTCGTAGGTGTGTACCGGCTCGTTGAGGGGCTCGGGTACGGAGAACACGGCGTCCATCACAGCTCCTGGCGATCTCGACGACGGCGGCGAAACCGGACCCGCGGGCCCCGGCCGGGCGGCCGGACGCCGGACACCGCGGGGTGAGACGGCGGCGGGACCTGCCCCCGATTCTGTCACGAGACGCGCCCGCGGGCCGCGCCTCCCCGGCACACCGGACAAGCCGGCTGTCTCCGGACCTTCGGCCGCCGCCCACCCACGACCGACGAAACATCGGAGTACGGGACGACACGTCGTTGATCCTTCGGCGTGATCGGTTCTGGCGCCTGCCGCGCCCGGCCCGCCCGAGGAGCGGCGGCACGCCGCGTACGCTGGATGACCGGTGACCTGCCCGGCCCGGCGCGGGGAGATCCGGCGACCGTCGAAGGGAAGACGATGAGCAACCAGCCCGGCAGCTCCACGGCCGCCGAGACGGATCAGCCCGAGGCCGTCGAGCCGTCGGTCGGCGAGGCGAGCACGGACGAGGTCGTCGCGGCCGGGCGTCCGGAGTTCGCCCCGGGCGCGCTCGTGCTCGCCCTGGTCTCGATCGGGTGGCTGGCCGCCATGCTCTGGTCCACCCGGGAGGCGATCCACTCGACAGCTGCCGGCGTCACCGCGATCAGCCTCTCCGCGTACGCGCTGCCCGGCGTCATCACCGCCGCGCTGGTCACCGGCGCCACGGTGGCCCTGCTCGCGACCAACCGGCTGGGCCGCGCCACGCTCCGCTTCCTGGCCGCCGTCGGCGCCGGCCTCCTGGTCGGGCTCGTCGCCGCCGTGGCGATCAACCTGACGTACGCGGACAACGCCACCACGAACACCATCGCCGGCACCACGGCGGCAGCCGCGATCATCGGCGGGGCGATGGCCGGTGCGCGCCAGGCCCGGGTGGTGGGGGCGATCACCGTCGCGACGCTCACCGCGCAGATCTTCGTGGTGCTGTTCAGCCGTGCCCGCGACCCGCTCTCCGACCTGTTCGGCGCCGGGGAGACGCAGCAGTCGGTGCTGGACGCCGCGAAGTGGGTCTCGCGTACCGAGTCGTTGCTCGCCGGGCTGCTCGCCGGGCTGGCCGCGTACCTCTATCTGACCTGGTCCCGGCGCCGGGCGGAGCGCCGCGACGGCGCGGCGTCACCGCTGCGCTGGCCGGCGTACCTGATCGCCGGCGCCGGCGCGGGCCTGCTCCTGCTGCTCACCGAGGTGATCATCCGGATCGGCGGGCGCGGGCTGCTCGACCTGGCCGCCGCGCTCAGCGAGGCCGACGAGGTGGCGCAGACCGCGCTGGGCACCTCGCGGGTGGACAACGGCATCTGGGTGCTCTTCGTGGGCGCGCTGACCACGCTCATCATCTTCGGGCGCACGCTCGGCCCGCGTCCGGTGGACGACGAGGACGAGCCGGCGGCCTGAACCGCCGCGCCGTCAGCCCGCTTCGCGCAGCAGCAGGTCCAGCTCGGTCACGTCGTACCACTCCAGTTCGTGGTCCTCGGCGCCGTCGACTGTGAACTGGGCGTCCGGGTCGCCGGCCTGGGCCTCCACCACCACGTCGACGGCGGCCGCCACGTCCTCGACCGCGTCCGCGCCGTCCACGTGCAGCGCGGCCACCGACTTCACGGGCACCGGCCCGGCCGGCCGGACCACGCTCGATCCCAGGTCGCCGACGACCCGGCCGACCGCCCGAGCGGGCAGGTCGGCCGAGACCACCACCCGTCGCCGGGGCGCGGCGGGATCGAGCCGGAGCAGGAGCAGCGCGTCCTGGGCGGCCCGGGTGAAGGCCACGTACTCCAGTTCCTCCTCGTCGCCCTCGGCGTACCACTCGCGCAGCTCCGGGGTCACGGCGTGCGCCGCCTCGGCGCTCAGCCCCTCGTCGCGCAGCCGGGCGAGCATGGGGACAGTCGCCGGCAGGTACACCCGGACAAGCTCGTCGGTCACCGGTCACTCCCACACTCAGGCCGATCGCCGGCGGACGCCGGCTCCGGGCGCCGATCATGCCGTACGCCGAGACCGTCATACACCCGGCACCCGCGCGGGTGAAGTCTCCCGCCGGTGTGTCTCCCGAACGGGCACATGGCCGTGTCACTCAGTGATGGCAAACTGAAGCAAACGAAACCAACCCCGGGAGTCACCGTGGAGTCGAGGTTCCTGCTGCTGTCCGACGTCGCCGCCGAGCTGAACGTCTCGGACTCGCAGGTCTACCACATGGTCCGCAGCGGCGAGCTGCCCGCGATCAAGATCGGTGGCCGGGGCCAGTGGCGGGTCGAGCGCGCCCGGCTGGAGGAATACATCGAGCGCAAGTACGCCGAGACCGCCGAGTGGGTACGCGGCAACCCGCTCGGCGAGCGCGACGAGGAGTGACCGCCCGCCAACCGTGCGCCATTGACGGCGATCGCACGAGTCCGGGAAGATGAGAGCCTGTCGGAGGCAAACGAAGGCAAACGCAAGGATTTGAGATGGTCGACACCCGCCGTCCCCGCGCCCCCCGCCCGCCGGTCCGTCTCCGGCCCGCCCCGCCGCTCGATCCGCCCTGCACCGACGAGGAACCGCTCTGGAGTCCCGCCGGGCAGCTCACACTCGACCTGGCCGGCCCGCGCCCCCGTGCCACCGCGCGCCCGCCCGGCCGCGCCCCCGACCCGGCAGCAGCGTGGCCACGCTGGTCCGGCACGCCCGCAACAGCCCTCGCCTCCGCCACGCCCGAGGGAGCGCGGGCCGCGCACCTGTTCGTGCGCACCTTCCTGGAGATCGTGAACGGCTTCCGGCCGCCCGGCCAGCTCCGGCCGCTCTGCGTGCCCGAGGCGGCCGGTCCGGTGTCGGTCGAGCTGACCCGCGCGGCCCGCCGGGTCACGCCGGTGCGCCGCCGTACCGCCCGGCCGGCGTTGCTGCTGCGGCGTCTACGGGTCTGCGAGCCCCGCGCGGGCGCGGTCGAGGCCACCGCCGTGTTCGCCGGGGCCGGCGGCGCGAGCTGGGCGGTCGCGATACGCCTGGAACGCCGCCGAGGCACCTGGCTGTGCCAGGTGCTGGACGTCCTTTGAGCCCGGCCGTCGCCTCTCCGACCTGGCTCGACGCGCTGCGGCCACCCGCGTCGACCTGTGAGCGGGCGTAGCCAACCGGCTCCCGGCTCCCGGCTCCCGGCTCCCGGCTCCCGGCTCCCGGCTCCCGGCTCCCGGCTCCCGGCTCCCGGCGAGATCTTGGTACCAAACGGCCCCCATAGGGGCCCTTTCCTACCAAGATCTCCGCCGCTCCCACCAGGCGGAACGCCAATCTCGCTAAACGAGAGGTCAGTGCAACAGCCAGGATCTCCGGCCCGCGCCACGCCACCAAATCCCGCGATCTTGCACTTTCGGACCCCCATGTCGGCATGAATCGGTCACAACAGGGGCCGCAACTGCAAGATCGGCCCAGGGAGGACGGACGGGAGGGCGGGAGGACGGGCCGGAGGACGACGACGGGCCCCGGCCGGAAGGCCGGGGCCCGTCGGGGCGCGCGTTCGGGGTCAGTTGCCGCCGTTTGGCGAGCCGTGACAGCGCTTGTACTTGCGGCCCGAGCCACACGGGCAGGGCGCGTTACGGGACGGGCCCTCGCCGCCGTCGACCTGGCCGGGAGCGGCCCGCCGGGCGGTGCTGGCGGCCACAGCCTGGCCGCTCGCCCCGGCCGGAGCACGGCGCGGCGTGGCGGCGGCCGGGCGCTCCGAGGACTGCTGGCCGATGCCGAGGGCCGGCGCCTGCTGCTCGGGCCGCTCGATCACCGGAGCGCCCCGGCCGGCCTCGCCGTCCACGGCGGGCGCGGAGTATTGCAGGCCCTGCTGCTGCGGCGCGCGGTTGAGACCCTTCGCCCGGATCTCCACCGGCTTCTCCAGCAGCTGCACCTCCTCGGCATCCGGCTCCGCCTCCTCGACCTGGACGTCCAGGTTGTAGAGGAAGCCGACAGTCTCCTCCTTGATGCCGTCCATCATGGTGGCGAACATGTCGAAGCCCTCGCGCTGGTACTCGATGACCGGGTCGCGCTGGGCGTACGCCCGGAGGCTGATGCCCTCCTGGAGGTAGTCCATCTCGTAGAGGTGCTCGCGCCACTTGCGGTCGATCACCTGGAGCAGGACCATCCGCTCCAGCTGGCGGACCGCCTCCTCGCCGAGGCTCTCCTCACGCCTGTCGTACGCGGCGTGCGCGTCCTCCTTGAGGCGCGCGAGCAGGAAGTCCTGGTCGATGCCGGAGCGGGAGCCGAGCTCCTCCTCCAGCTCGTCGATGGTGATGCCGACCGGGTAGAGCTGCTTGAGGCTGGACCAGAGCTGTTCGAGGTCCCAGTCCTCGGCGTAGCCGTCGCTCGTCGCGCCGACCACGTACGCGGTCACCACGTCGTCGATCATGTTGCGGACCTGGTCGGACAGGTCCTCGCCGTTGAGCACCCGGAGGCGCTCGGCGTAGATCACCTGGCGCTGCTTGTTCAGCACCTCGTCGTACTTGAGGACGTTCTTGCGGATCTCGGCGTTCTGGCCCTCGATCTGGGCCTGGGCGCTCTTGATCTGCCGGGTGACCATCTTCGACTCGATGGGCACGTCCTCGGGGATGTTGAAGCGGTCCATCACCGCCTCGACCGCGCCGGCCCGGAAGCGCTTCATCAGCTCGTCCTGCAGCGACAGGTAGAAGCGGGACTCGCCCGGGTCGCCCTGGCGGCCGGCACGACCGCGCAGCTGGTTGTCGATCCGGCGGGACTCGTGCCGCTCGGTGCCCAGCACGTAGAGCCCACCGGCGGCGGCGACCTCCTCCGCCTCGACGTCGCACGCCTGCTTCCAGGTCGGGAGGATCTCCTCCATCGCCTTGGCGTACTCCTCCGGCTGCTCGACCGGGTCGAGCCCGCGCTGGCGCAGCTCGTTCGCGGCGAGGAACTCGGGGTTGCCGCCGAGCAGGATGTCGGTGCCGCGGCCGGCCATGTTCGTCGCGACGGTGACCGCGCCCTTGCGCCCGGCCTGCGCGACGATCTCCGCCTCCTTGGCGTGGAACTTCGCGTTCAGCACCGAGTGCGGGATGCCGCGGCGGCGCAGCATGTGCGACAGGATCTCGGAGTTCTCCACCGAGACGGTGCCGACCAGCACCGGCTGGCCCTGCTCGTGCCGCTCGGCGATGTCCTCGACGACGGCGTTGAACTTGGCCTTCTCGGTCTTGTAGATGACGTCGGGCCGGTCGAGCCGGACCATCGGCCGGTGCGTCGGGATGGTCACGACGCCGACCTTGTAGACCTTGTTGAACTCGCCCGCCTCGGTCTGGGCGGTACCGGTCATGCCGGAGAGCTTCTCGTAGAGGCGGAAGTAGTTCTGGAGGGTGATGGTGGCCAGCGTCTGGTTCTCCTGCTTGATCTCCACCCCCTCCTTGGCCTCGATCGCCTGGTGCATGCCCTCGTTGTAGCGACGGCCGTGCAGGATGCGGCCGGTGAACTCGTCGACGATCAGGACCTCGCCGTCGTTGACGATGTAGTCCTTGTCGCGCTTGTAGAGCTCCTTGGCCTTGATGGCGTTGTTCAGGTAGCCGACCAGCGGGGTGTTCACCGACTCGTAGAGGTTGTCGATGCCCAGGCGGTCCTCCACCTTGGCCACGCCGCGCTCGGTGATGGCGATGGTCCGCTTGGCGTAGTCGACCTCGTAGTCGCCCTCGCCGTCGGTGCCGGGCTGGAGCCGGGCCACCACGGCGGAGAACTCCTGGTACCACCGGGCGGAGTGCTCGGCCGGGCCGGAGATGATCAGAGGGGTACGCGCCTCGTCGATCAGGATCGAGTCGACCTCGTCGACCACGGCGAAGAAGTGGCCGCGCTGGACCAGCTCCTCCTTCGACCAGGCCATGTTGTCGCGCAGGTAGTCGAAGCCGAACTCGTTGTTCGTGCCGTAGGTGATGTCGCACTCGTAGGCCGCGCGGTGCTCGGTGGCGGGCCGGTTGGGCAGCACCACGCCGACGCTCAGGCCGAGGAACTCGTGCACCCGGCCCATCCAGGCGGCGTCGCGCTCCGCCAGGTAGTCGTTCACGGTGATCACGTGCACGCCCTTGCCGGCGAGCGCGTTCAGGTAGACCGGCATGACCGAGGTCAGCGTCTTGCCCTCACCGGTCTTCATCTCGGCGATGTTGCCGAAGTGCAGCGCCGCGCCACCCATCACCTGGACGTCGTAGGGGCGCTGGCCGAGCACCCGCGAGGCGGCCTCCCGGCACACCGCGAACGCCTCGGGCAGCAGGTCGTCGAGGGTCTCGCCGTCCTCGAGGCGCTCCTTGAACTGGTCGGTCATGCCGCGCAGCTCGTCGTCACTGAGGTTGACGTAGTCGTCCTCGATCGAGTTGACGGCGGCCGCGATGGCCTTCAGCCGACGCACCATGCGGCCTTCGCCGGCGCGAAGGACCTTTTCCAGAATCGACACGGATCAACGCTCCCCTAGACGGTCTCGAACCATCGTAGGCGCTCCGACGCGACGATGGTCACTGGTGGCGGCGGTCCGGACTCCGGAAACCGACATAACGCCGCCACCGTGCGCCACCGGCCGCTAATCGGGTTACGCCGTGCGCGAACGATCCGGCACGATGGCTCGAATGGAGCCTGTGGAGATCATCGAGGACGGCCTGCTGCTGCGCCCGTGGCACGCCGAGGACGCCGACGCGGTGCACCGCGCCTGCCAGGATCCGGACATCCAGCGCTGGACCACCGTACCTCGCCCGTACCTCCCGGAGCACGCGACCGAGTTCGTCACCACGATCAGCGCCACCGCCTGGGCCGAGGGCACCGCCGCGCAGTTCGCGGTCTGCGACGCCGGCACCGGTGAGCTGTTCGCCTCGATCGGCCTGGTCTCCGTCGACCGCGCGCTGGAGTCGGCGGAGGTCGGCTACTGGACCGCGCCGTGGGCCCGGGGCCGGGGCGTCGCGGTCCGCGCCACCCGCGCGCTGGCCCGCTGGGCGTTCGACGCGCTCAAGCTGCGCCGGCTCACCTGGCAGGCCGAGATCGGCAACCACGCCTCCCGGCTGGTCGCGCTGCGCGCCGGCTTCCGGATCGACGGTGAGCTGCGGCTGGCACATCCCAGCCCCGGCGGGCGGGCCGAGGGCTGGATCGGCTCGCTGCTCCCCGGCGAGGTCGCCGCGGCGGGCGAGCCGATCCCCTACGGCCCGGACACGCTCCAGGCTCGCCGGGCCGCCGTCTTCGGCCGGCCGCAGCCGGTCCTGTTCGCCACCGCCGGGAACACCGAGCTGCGGCTGCGCGCGCTGGAGGAACGCGACCTGCCCGAGGTGACGCGCACCTGTCAGGACGAGCAGACCGTCCACTGGACCACGGTGCCGCACCCGTACCGGCCGGAGCACGCCGAGGGCTTCCTGCGCGACGTGGTGCGCCCGGCCTGGGCGCGGGGCACCGCGGTGACGTTCGCCGTGGCCGACCCGGACGACCGCTACGTCGCGTCGATCGACCTGCGCATCATGGCCGGAGACCCGCTGGTGGCCGACGTGGGTTACATGACCGCGCCGCACGCGCGCGGCCGGGGCTACCTGCCGGCCGCGCTCGCCGCGGTGTGCGCCTGGGGCTTCACCACGCTCGGCCTGGCCCGGATCGAGTGGCGCGCGAACGTCGGCAACACCGCCTCCCGGCGGGCCGCCGAGAAGGCCGGCTTCACCGTCGAGGGCACGCTGCGCGGCGGCGTCCAGCACCGCGGCGAGCGGCAGGACGTGTGGATCGGCGGCCTCCTGCCGGGCGACCTGGCGTGACGCCGGAGACGACCGAGGGGTACGGCGTACGGCTGCGGCAGTGCCACCTCGCGGACGTACCGGACATGGTGGCCGGTTGCGCGGATCCGGAGATCCGCCGGTTCATGCCCCTGCTGCCCGACCCGTACGACGCCGACGCCGCCCGGTGGTGGATCACCGAGGGGGCACCGGCGGCGTGGGCGGCGGGCGGCGCCGCGTACACGATCGCCGACCCGGCGACCGACCGGCTGCTCGGCAGCATCGGGCTGACCCGGCTCAGCGCGGAGCGGGCCACGTACGAGATCGGCTACTGGGTGGGACCGGCGGCGCGCGGCCGGGGCGTGGCCACCGCCGCCACCCGGCTGCTGACCGAGCGGGCGTTCACCGCCGGGGCGGCCCGGCTGGAACTGCTCACCCGGACGGAGAACGTGGCGAGCCAGCGCATCGCGCTCGCCTGCGGTTACCGGCACGAGGGCGTACGCCGGGCGGCGGGGGCGGACGGCGACGGCGTACGCCAGGATCTGATCGCCTGGGTGCGGCTGGCCGACGACCCGCCCGGGCCGGTCGCCCGGCTGCTGCCGGACCTGCCGGACGGCCGGCTCACCGACGGCGTCGTGACACTGCGCCCGGTGGAGCCGGCGGACACCGACACGCTGTACCGGCTGCACACGCTGCCGGAGGTGGTGGCCAACCGGGTGCCGCCGGTGGCACCGGAGCGCGCGGCGCTCGCGCGGCGCTGCCGGCTGGCGGCGAGCCGCTGGCTGGCGGGCGAGGCCGCCGACCTGGCGATCCTCGACGCGGCCACCGGCACTGTCGTCGGCGGCTGCGCGCTGTTCTACGACGAGCCGGCCACCGGGCAGGCCATGCTCGGCTACAGCCTGCTGCCCGAGGCGCGCGGGCGCGGGCTGGCGGCCCGCACCGTCCGGCTTGTCGCCGAATGGGCGTTCGGCATCGGGGTGGCCCGGCTCTGGGCCGGTACCCGGCCGGACAACGTCGCCTCGCAGCGGGTCCTGGAACGGGCCGGCTTCCGGCGGGAGGGGCTGCTGCGCGGCCGGCTTCCCGGCCCGGAGGGCATCCGCGTCGACTCGGTGGTCTACGGCCGGTTGGCCACCGACGGGAGCTGAGGACGGGCCCCGTGCGGAGCCCGTCCTGCCCGGTCGAGGGGTCACGTGTCGAGCTGGATGATCCCGTAGTCGTACGCGTGCCGCCGGTAGACCACGCTCGGGCGGCCGGACTCCTTGTCCTGGAACAGGTAGAAGTCGTGGCCGACCAGTTCCATCTGGAACAACGCGTCATCGACGGTCATCGGGTCGGCGGGGTGGACCTTCGCCCGGGCGATGTGCCACGGCTGGTCGTCGTATTCGGCGTAACGGTCCTCGTCGGGACGCTCGGCGACGGCGGTGGCGGCGCCGTGGCCGTCGCGCGCCGCCAGACCGGGCCCGTCGAGGTCGGCCACCGGCAGCCCGGCGGTCGCGGCGGCCACTGAGATCGGCGGCCGTCCCCGGTGCACCCGGCGGCGGTCCGCCGCGCGGCGGAAGCGCGTGTCCAGCTTGGCGATGGCGGCGTCGAGCGCGCTGTAGAAGTCGTTCGTGCAGGCCTCGGCCCGGATCACCGGGCCGCGCGTCACGCACGTGATCTCCACCCGCTGGCAGGTGTCCGCCTGGCGTGGATTGCGCTCGTGGAACAACTCGACGTCCACGCGAATGAGCTTCTGGTCGTAGCGTTCGATCTTCGCGAGCTTCTCGGCTACGTGTACCCGGTAATGGTCCGGCACTTCGACGTTACGGCCCTTGACCACGATGTCCACGTGACCTCCCTTGTTCGGACGGTCGTTCGGTCCGGATCATCCGGTCGACGCACCCGGGAGGGCCCCGCTCGGCGTCGACCGGTGTTGTTCGGCTACGCCTCCTTCCAGTGCCGGGGGAAGGTTGGCATCCTCACTACCCCCGACACCGAAACGCTAACTCCTGTTCGGCCACCCGTCACCCCTGGTTGCCGAAGGCGGTCGCGGAATTTAACACCTCATACACCAAGGGGTGAAACGGATGCACGAAGCGTCACCGATGGTGCCGCTTTTGCGTTGCGGCGAGCACCGCCGCGGCCTTTGGCGTCATTCCCGCGCGGTGCAACATCCGGCTCACCACCGCCAGCGTGGCGCCGGTGGTGACGATGTCGTCGAGCAGCACGACAGTGCCGGCCGGCCGGTGTCCGCCCGGCGGACGGCGCAGCCGGAACGCGGCCTCGGCCGCGGCGGCCCGCCCGGCGCTGTCCAGCTCCACCGAGTCGGTCCGGGGCAGCGCGCGCAGCGGGCGCAGCACCCGTACCGGCCACCCGGCCGCGCGCAGCCGGTCCGCCACCGGCCGGACCAACCGGTCGAGGTGGTCGCCGTAGCGGGCCCGGGCCGCGCGGGCGGTGTCCGGGACCGCCACCAGCGTCACCGGGCCGGGCGGCCCCACCGCCGCCGCGACCACCTCGGCCAGCAGCGCCCCCAGCGGCCGGGCCAGCCCGTGCCGACCCCTCTCCTTGTACGCCAGCAGCCCCTCGCGCAGCGCGCCGCCGTACGGGCCGAGCGCCACGCAGGGCGGAAGGCCGGGCGGGGCCGGATCGGGCCGGGCCGGTGCCGGACGCAACGACTCCAGCTCGCGCACGCAGCCGGAGCAGAAGCCGTGCCGCAGCCGCACCGACGTCGCGCCACAACCGGCGCACCCGGCGGGCAGCACGAGGTCGGTCAGGTCCGACCAGAGCCCGCCCAGGTCACGCACGGGCGGTCAGTAGAGGAAGAACGGCGCGGTCGGGTTTGTCGCCCGGCTTCCCGCCGGAACGTCGAGCACCTGCTCCCGCTTCACGTAGTCGAACGGGTTGTTCCGCCAGGCCGCGCCGTCCGTCTCGAACATGAACGAGAACGCGGCCAGGCCACGGTCACCGCCGCCCGGATACCCGGCGAGCTGGGTCACCGGTGCGCCGATCTCCACCGTCAGCGGGGTCTCCCAGGCGCCGTCGACACTGAGCTGATGGATCGCCGAGCGCCGGTCCGCCTCGTTGCCGGCCAGCGCCAGCTCGTTCTCCGCCACCCAGTCCACCACCGTCACGCCGGTGAGCAGCGTGGTGACCCGGCGGGGCTGTCCGAGGCTGACCACGCCACCGTCGACGCTCACCGCGGCGACGAAGACCGCGCCGCCGGAGGCCAGCACGATCCGGTGCCCGTCGAGTGAGCCGGCGACAGCCGTCACCGGCCCGGGTACCGACAGCGGGATCTCACTCATCCGGCCCACGCCGTCGAACCGGTAGAGCCGGCCGTCGGCCGCCACCAGACCGCCCGGGCGGGTCTTGCTCAGCGACCGCAGCCAGGTGGGACGGCTCATGGCCCGGAACGTCCGGTCGCCGGGGCTGAACACCGCGACCGGTTCCGGGCCGGTGCCCACCTTGAGCCGCCTGCGGTTGTCCGGCCCGGTCACCACGAGCGCGGCGAGCACCTGGTCCTCGGCGCGGGCGAGCGACGCGGAGACGACGTTGCGGTTCTCCGCGGGCGGCAGCGGCGCGGCGGCCCGGGACTCGTTGCCGAACCCGAGGGGACGGACGGCGCCGTCGTAGACGGCGTACCGCATCGGATCCGCGCCGCGGGGATAGGCGGTGACCGAGACGCGTTCCCGCCGCAGGTCGACGGTGAGCCGCTTCTGGTTCTGGATCTTCAGGTCGACCTGGCCGTCCAGGTCCGACAGCGACCACGCCAACTGCGTGCCGAGCCGGGTCAGCCGCTGTTCGTTGGCGCCCGGCATGTTGAGGTT
Source organism: Micromonospora sp. NPDC049203 (assembly GCF_043197215.1). NCBI lineage: Bacteria > Bacillati > Actinomycetota > Actinomycetes > Micromonosporales > Micromonosporaceae > Micromonospora > Micromonospora sp. NPDC049203. The sequence continues at coordinate 795,315 of NZ_JBICSV010000001.1, forward strand.
GATCTCCCAGTGACCGTCCGCGCCGGTCGCGTTGTTGATCAGCTGGGTGCCGTCCGGCAGCCCGGTCACGGCGGGGGCCAGCCAGTCCGACGGACGGTCGGCCAGCCACTTCATCACCTCGGTGATGCGCCGCTCGGTCGGCGCCGTCGAGAGCAGGTAGCGCTGGTCCGGCACCAGCCGGGTCAGGTCGGTGTTCCAGAAGTAGACGGTGCGGGCGCGGTAGTACTCGCGCACCGCCGAGTCGCTGGCCAGCAGGATGTTCGGCAGGTCGGTGATCAGCAGGCCGGTGCCGGGGTCGGCGCGGCGCAGCTCGAAGACGTACTGCGTCTCGCTCGCCACCGGCGGGCCGAGCGTGCCGTCGGCGCGCAGCACGCCCACCTGCTGCACCTTGAGCGTCACGGTGCTGGTGCCCTGGTTGTTCGGCGGCGTGCTCTCCGGCTTCTCCCGCAGCCGCACCACCGTCAACTCGATCTCGCTGGTCTGCGGCTTGCCCGGAAGCAGGTCGCGGGCCTCCTCGGCGAGGAACTTCCGGGCCCGGGCGTACGCCTGGTCGCGTTCCCCGGCCGCGGCGGCCCGCAGGTAGTTCTCGATGAACGGCACCGGCTCGTTGCTGTCGGCCGGTTCGGGCGGCCGGGCCGGGCTGCCGTTGAACACCCCGGACTCGGCGGCCGGCACCGAACCGTTCACCTGCACGTCGGTCTCGTCCGGGATGCCGCATCCGGCGAGCGTGACCGGCAGCAGCGCGCCGGTCAGCAACAGGGCCAGGACGCGGCGGTTCACGGCCGCGCCTCCGCGTGGTCGCCGCCGGCCGGTCCGGCGGTCAGTGCCGGTACGCCACCGGGCCCGACAGCGGGCAGGCCGCCGTCACGGGGGCCACCGAACGGCACCGTGGCGTCGGCCGGCACCAGCCGCAGCGGGGAGGTGGTGAGCCGGTCCCCGGCGCGGGCCGGCAGGGTGAGCCGGAACTGCGCGCCCTGCCCCGGCGCTCCCCACGCCTCCAGCCATCCGCCGTGCAGGCGGGCGTCCTCCAGGCTGATCGACAGGCCCAGCCCGGTGCCGCCGGTCTGCCGGGCCCGCGACGGGTCGGCCCGCCAGAAGCGGTTGAACACCAGCTTCTCCTCCCCCGGCTTGAGGCCGACGCCGTGGTCCCGCACGGTGATCGCCACCGCGCTCTGGTCCTGGCCCAGGGTGATCCGTACCGGCTTGGCCTCGCCGTGCTCGACCGCGTTGCCGACCAGGTTGCGCAGCACCCGCTCGACGCGGCGCGGGTCGACCTCGGCGATCACCGGAGTGTCCGGCAGGTCCAGCTCGATGGTCACGCCGACCCGCTCGGCCAGCCCGGCCAGCCGCTCGGTCACCCGGTGCACCACCGGCACCAGGTCGGTGGGCTCGCTGTCCAGCACCGCGAAACCGGCGTCGAACCGGCTGATCTCCAGCAGGTCGGTGAGCAGTTCCTCGAACCGGTCCAGCTCGGCCTGGAGCAGCTCGGCGCTGCGGGCCACCGCCGGGTCGAACTCGTCGCGCTCGGCGAAGATCAGGTCGGCGGCCATCCGGACCGTGGTCAGCGGCGTCCGCAGCTCGTGCGAGACGTCGGAGGTGAACCGGCGTTGCAGGCGGGACATCTCCTCCAGCCGGAGGATCTGCCGTTGCAGGTTCGTCGCCATCTGGTTGAACGAGGCGGCCAGCAGGGCGAGGTCGTCCTCGCCGGAGACCACCATGCGCTGGTCGAGCAGCCCGGCGGAGAGCCGTTGCGCGGTGCGCGCGGCCACCCGTACCGGCGTCACCACCAGGCGGGTGACCAGGGCGGCCAGCAGGCCGAGCAGGAGCACCAGCGCGACGCCGGTGGCGACCACGGTGGCCCGGGCGTCGGCCGCCGTCGCGTCCTGCCGCGCCAGCGGTACGAGGTAGTAGAGCTCGACCTGCCCGAACTTGGTCGGCACCGGGGAACCGTAGACGAGGTATTTCGTGCGCTCGCCGCCGAGCGAGCCGGTACGGATCTGGTGGGCGACCTTGCCGGAGGCGACGGCGGCCCGCAGCTCGTCACCGATCACCGCGTCCACGGGCACCTCGGGCGTGGTTCGCGGTTCGATGAACTCGGCGAAGTTGTCGGCGGTGATCGCCACCACCACGCCGCTGGTCTGGGTCGGGTCTCCGCCGGCCAGGTAGTTGACCGTGCCGTCGATGGTGTTCTGGAGCTGCGCCTCCTGCGGCTGGCTGTAGAGGTTGAACTGCTTGGCCGCGTACTCCCTGCCGTTGCTCAGCCGCAGTCGCACGTCGGTCTCGGCGTTCTCCAGCAGGATGCTGGTGATCTTGTCGGCGATCAGGTAGGCGAAACCGCCCACCAGCAGGCTCGACGCCACGAGCGTGATGGTGACGACACGGACCTGGAGCGACCGCCGCCACGCCTGGTGCACCGCGGCCGCGAGCCGGGCGGCCCGGCCGGTCAGGGCGAGCCAGAGCGCCCGCACGGCGGGTAGCCGGCGGGGCGCGGAGGGTAGCGGGGTCAACACAGTGCTGACCAGGCTATCCGGTGCCCGCCTTGTAGCCCACGCCTCGCACGGTGAGGATGATTTCGGGTCGCTCCGGATCCGGCTCGATCTTGGCGCGCAGCCGCTGCACGTGCACGTTGACCAGGCGGGTGTCCGCCGCGTGGCGGTAGCCCCAGACCTGCTCCAGCAGCACCTCACGGGTGAAGACCTGGCGCGGTTTGCGGGCGAGCGCGACAAGCAGGTCGAACTCCAGCGGCGTCAGCTTCACCTCCTCGCCGTCGCGGCTGACCGTGTGGGCCGGCACGTCGATGGTGATCTGGTTGCCGGGCGGGCCGATGGTCAGCATCTCCGGCGCCACGTCCTCGCCCCGGCGGAGCCGGGCCCGCATCCGGGCCACCAGCTCCTTGGGCTTGAACGGCTTGACCACGTAGTCGTCGGCGCCGGACTCGAGCCCGAGCACGACGTCGACGGTGTCGCTCTTGGCGGTCAGCATCACGATCGGCACGCCGGACTCGCCCCGGATGGCGCGGGCCACGTCGATGCCGCTCATGCCCGGCAGCATCAGGTCGAGCAGGACGATGTCCGGTCGGTTGTCGCGGAAGGCGGCCAGCGCCCGTTCGCCGTCCGCGACGAAGGACGGCACAAAGCCCTCGCTGCGCAGCACGATGCCGAGCATCTCGGCGAGGGCGGGGTCGTCGTCGACCACGAGTACCCGGGCTCTCATGGGGTTTATCGTTCCATCCCCGTTCGTCTGGAGTGTTCGGCGTCTCCACGGAACCGTAGCGCCGAGCGGCCCCACGCACCACAGCAGTCGGCGTGGCCGCCCAGCGTGGCGTGCCGGGGTGGTCGGGTCCACCGGATGCGGACCCGCCGTGCAACCATGATCCCCCGGGCGTCGCCCCGCCCGCCACCTCCGCTCCCCCGCCCAGGAGTACGCGTGCCCGACGCCGGCCCGACCGCGGTGCTGCCGCGCCGTCCGCTGACCGTCGGCGAGCTGCTCGACGCGGCGGTGCTGCTGCTGCGCGACCAGGCGCGGGTGCTCGTCCCCCTCGCCCTCCTGCTGGCCCTCGCCGAACAGGCGGTGCTCCACCCGCTGCGGATGCTGGTCGCGGCCGAACCGCCGGCCTGGTGGCCGGCGGAGATCGGCGACACCCTTCCCGGGTACTGGCTGCTGCTGGCGGCCGGCGCCGGCACCGAAGCCGCGATCATCGCGCTGCTCGGCGCCCCGGCCGCACGCGGTGCCGGCGCGGCGCTGCTGGGCCGCCGTTCCGCGCCGTCGGAGCTGCTGCGCGGCGCCCGGCCGGGCGCGACGCTGCCGGCCGCCGTCCTGGTCGGGCTGACCGTCACCGCCGCCGCGCTGACCGGGCCGGGCTGGTTCCTGGCGTACGCGCTGCTCGGCCTGGTGGTGCCGGTGCTGGTGCTGGACGGGGTGCCGGCGCACCGGGCGCCGTGGCGGGCGGTACGCCTCGCCGGCCGGGTCGGCGCGCGGGCCGCCGCGATCCGGCTGCTGGGCTACCTGGGCTGGTGGCTGATCCGGCTCGGCATCGGGCTGGGCGTCTACTACGGGCTGGGCATGCTGGGTCTGTTCGACGTCTCGGCCTGGGCGCTGCCGGTGACGATCGCCGCCTTCACCGCCGTGAACGCGCTGGCGTACTCGGCGCTCGCCTGCCTGGACGCGGTGCTCCACCTGGAGACCCGGATCCGCACCGAAGGGCTGGACATCCGGCTCTCCCGCGCGCCCGCCGGCGTGCCCGAGCCCGCCCTGCTGGCGGCGTACCGGTGAGCCGGTGGTGGACCGAGACGGTGGCGGCCCTCGGTGACGTGGTGCCGCTGCCGCTGGCCGCGCTGATCCTGCTGGGCGTCGCGCTGCTGGTGGCGCTGGCATGGTACTTCTTCCCCGCGTGGGTGCCCCGCCGGCTGCCCCGGTTCCGGTTCCCCCGGCTGCGGTGGCCACGCCTGCCCCGGCTGAGGTGGCCCCGGTTCCGGCGTCCTCGCCGGTCCCGTGACGACGACCCGCCGCCCGTGCGCCTGCCCGCGCCCCGGCTGCCGGAACCGGCCGGGCCCGGGCTGGCCGACCGGCTGGCGGCCGAGGGCCGGTACGCGGAGGCGGTCCGGGAGCGGCTGCGCGAGATGGTCCGGCTCCTGGTCGTGCGGCAGGTGGTGGAGCCCCGCCCCGGGCTCACAGTCGTCGAGCTGACCGAGGCGGCGGCCCGTGCCCGGCCGAGGGTCCGGCCCACGCTGCACGAGGCCGGGGCGATCTTCTCCGACCTCTGGTACGCCCAGCGCCCCGCCACCGCCGCGCACGACCGGCGGATGCGTGATCTCGCCGCCGACCTGAGTCGCGAGCTGACCGGGGAGGAGCCGCGGTGACCGCCACCGTCGAACCGGAGACCACGACTGCGGCCACGACTGTGCCGCGCCGGCGGCCGTACCGGTTGCTCGTCCCGCTCGGGCTGGCGGTGCTGCTGATCGTGACCACGCTCGTGCTGCGCGCGGTCGACCGGCCCGACGCGGACGAGCCCGGTTTCCTGTCCCCGGTCGCCACCGACGGCGACGGCGCCAGCCGGCTCGCGGAAGCACTGCGGACGCAGGGCGTGCCGGTACGCCGGGAGACGGATCTGACAGCGGCGCTGCGTACCGCCCGCGCCGAGCCGAGCACGCTGTTCGTGCCCGCGCCCGGGCTCGTGCACCCGGACCTGCTCGACGGCCTGACCACCCTCCCGCCGGGCAGCCGGCTGGTGCTGGTCGAGCCGTCCCGGCGGGTGCTCGCCGAACTGGACGTCCCGGTCGAGCCGGCCGGCGTTCGCTGGGCCGCGCGGGCGGTGCCGCCGGACGCGGACGGCACGCCGTGCCGGCTGCCCGAGGCGGTCCGGGCCGGTGTCGCCGCGATCGACCTCCAGCGTTACGCCGGACCGGCCGAGGTCGACCACTGCTACGGCGGCGCGCTGCTGCGCGTCCCCGGGCGGGTCGAGGTGGTGCTGGCCGGCGCCAGTGACCCGTTCCGCAACGAGCGGATCGGCGAGTGGAGCAACGAGGCGCTCGCCACCGGCCTGCTCGGCGGCGACCGCCCGCTGGTCTGGCTCGACCTGCCCGAGCCGGTACCGGCGCCGACCCGCCCGAGCTGGTCCCCGGCACCGTTCACCGAGCAGCCCGCGCCGGCCGGCAGCGGCCGGTCGGAACGACCCGATCCGCCCGACCGAGCCGACCGGTCGTGGGAGAACCCGCTCTGGGGCGCCTTCCCGCAGTGGTTCTGGGCCGTCCTGGTGCAGCTCGCCCTGGCCGGGCTGCTCGTGGTGCTGTGGCGGGCCCGCCGGCACGGGCCGCCGGTGTCGGAGCCGCTGCCGGTGACCGTCCGCTCCGCCGAGACGGTGCGCGGCCGGGCTCGGCTCTACCGCCGGGCGGGCGCCCGGGACACCGTCGCCGGGACGTTGCGCGCCGCCGCGCTGGACCGGCTGACGACCCGGCTCAACCTGCCCCCTGGGACACCCGACGACGAGGTGGCCGCCCGGGTCGCCGAGCGCGCCGGCGCCGACCCGGAACGGGTGGCCGACCTGCTCCACGGCCCGGCCCCGGCCAACGACCGCGAGCTGCTGGAGCTGGCCCGCGAACTGGACGCCCTGACCCGTACCCTGGCCCCGCATCCGAGCGAAGGAGACCCCCGGTGACCGGACCCGTCACGACCACCGCCCCGTCCGGCGCCCGCGCCGCCCTGCACCGCCTGCGGGCCGAGGTGGCGAAGGCCGTCGTCGGGCAGGACGCCGTGGTCACCGGCCTGGTGATCGCGTTGCTCTGCCGGGGGCACGTGCTGCTGGAGGGCGTACCGGGGGTGGCCAAGACGCTGCTGGTGCGGACCCTGGCCGCCGCGCTCGACCTGGACGCCAAGCGGGTGCAGTTCACCCCCGACCTGATGCCCGGCGACGTCACCGGCTCGCTGATCTTCGACCAGCGCACCGCCGCCTTCACGTTCCGGGAGGGGCCGGTCTTCACCAACCTGCTGCTCGCCGACGAGATCAACCGCACCCCGCCCAAGACGCAGTCGGCGCTGCTGGAGGTGATGGAGGAACGGCAGGTCTCCGTCGAGGGCGAGCGCCGTCCGCTGCCGGACCCGTTCATCGTCGCGGCCACCCAGAACCCCGTCGAGTACGAGGGCACCTACCCGCTCCCCGAGGCGCAGCTGGACCGCTTCCTGCTGAAGCTGACAGTGCCACTGCCGGAGCGGGAGGAGGAGCTGGGCGTGCTGCGCGCGCACCACGCCGGGTTCGACCCGCGCGACCTGGGCGCGGCGGGCGTACGCCCGGTGGCCGGCGTGGCGGACCTGGCCGCCGCCCGGGCCGAGGTGCGGAACGTGCACGTGGCCGAACCGGTGCTCGGCTACATCGTGGACCTGTGCCGGGGCACCCGCTCCGCGCCCGCGCTGGAGCTGGGCGCGTCCCCGCGAGGCGCGACCGCGCTGCTGAACACGGCCAAGGCGTGGTCCTGGCTGGCCGGCCGCGACCACGTCACGCCGGACGACGTCAAGGCGGTCGCCCGGCCCACGCTGCGGCACCGGCTGCGTCCTCGCCCGGAGGCCGAGCTGGAGGGCGTGACCGTGGACGCGGTGCTGGAGTCGGTGCTGGCCACCGTGCCGACGCCGCGATGACCTGGCGGGCGGGTCTGCTGCTCGGCGCGGGCGCGCTGACGCTGCCGTTCTGGCCGGCGCCGTTCCTCGGCGTCGCCGTGCTGACCGCCGTGGTGCTGCTGCTGGTGCTGCTCGACCGGGCGTTGGCGGTCCCGCCGGACGCGCTGGTCGTGACCCGTTCCGGGGAGCGGACGGTCCGCCTCGGCGGCACCGCCACCGTCTCGCTGCACCTGGCCAACCCGACCGACCGCACGCTGCACGCCCAGGTGCGCGACGCCTGGGTGCCGTCGGCCGGGGCTCGCCCGGACGTGCCGCCGGACCGCCTGCTCACCGTGCCGCCCGGTGACGCCGCCACGCTGCCGGTCCGGCTCACCCCGACCCGGCGCGGCGACCGGCGGGCGGTGGCGCTGACCGTACGCTCGCTCGGGCCGATGCGCCTGGGTGCCCGGCAGCGCGCCGGGCGCCCGGCCACCCCACAGTGGACGCTGCGGGTGCTGCCCCGCTTCGACTCCCGCCGGCACCTGCCGGAGAAGCTGGCCCGGCTGCGGGTCATCGACGGGGTGCAGGTGACCCGGGGGCGCGGTCACGGCACCGAGTTCGACACGTTGCGCGAGTACGCGGTGGGCGACGACGTCCGCTCGATCGACTGGCGGGGCAGCGCCCGCCGCGCCGACGTGCTGGTGCGCACCTGGCGCCCGGAGCGGGACCGGCGCCTGGTCTGCGTGCTGGACACCGGCCGCACGTCGGCGGTACGCCTCGGCGACGAGCCCCGGCTGGACACCGCCATCGACGCGGCGCTGCTGCTCACCGCGCTCGCCGCCCGCGCGGGTGACCGGGTGGACCTGCTGGCGGCGGACACCGAGATCCGGGCCCGGGTCACCGGCAGCGGCCGCCCGGCGCTGCTCGCCCGGCTGGTCGACGCGGTGGCACCGTTGCAGCCCGCGCTGGCCGAGACCGACTTCGAGCTGATCGCCGCCGAGGTGCTGCGCCGGGAACGGCAGCGCAGCCTGGTGGTGCTGTTCACCGCGCTGGAGGCGGGCGCGATCGGTGACGGGCTGTTGCCGGTGCTGCCCCGGCTGGCCACCCGGCACCGGGTGGTGCTGGCCGCCGCCAGCGACCCGGTGCTGACCGGGCTCGCCACCGCCACCCCGGCCGGCCCGGACGACCCGTACGCGGCCGCGTCGGCGTGGCGGGCGCTGGCCGAGCGGGACCGGGTACGCGCCGCCCTGTCGCGCTACGGCGTGACGGTGGTGGACGTGCCCGCACACCGGCTGGCCCCGGCCGTCGCCGACACCTATCTGCGGCTCAAGTCCCTCGGCCAGCTCTGACCGCACGCCGGCCGAGCACCAGCGCGTACGCCAGGAAGGCCAGCCACACCGCGGCACCGGCCGCCACCCGCAGCACGACCGGCACCGGCGCCGGGGTGACGAACGCCTCGATCAGCGCGGAGACCGCGAACATGCCGACCAGACCGGCCGCGACCACGACGGCGAGCTTTCCCGCCTCGGCGACCGCCGGGCCGCGGCCGAGGTGCGCGGGCGGGGCGATCCAGGCCCAGGCGGTACGCAGTCCGACCCCGGCGGCGACGAAGATGCCGGTCAGCTCCAGCAGCCCGTGCGGGGTGATCATGCCGAAGAAGACGTCCGCCCGGCCGTAGGAGACCATCACGCCGCCGACCACGCCGATGTTCAGCGCGTTCTGCCACAGCAGCCAGAACACCGGCACCACGAGCACACCGGCGGCCAGGCACTGGGCCGCCAGCCACGCGTTGTGCGTCCACAGGTGGAACGCGAAGGTAGGCGCGGCGTACTCGCTGTAGTAGCCGGCGAAGCCGGAGTCGACGAGTTCCCGGGCGGCCTGCTCGCCGATGAACGCGGCGGCGGTGTCCGGGTTGGCGGCGACGAACCAGATGAGGAAGGCGGTCAGGGCGCTGAACGCGGTGGCCACGCCGCACCACCAGGGCCAGGCCCGGTAGAGCGCGGCGGGCAGGTCGGCGGCCAGGAACCGGCCCACTGCCGTCCAGGACAGCCGGGGGCGGCCGGTGACCCGCGCCCGGGCCGCGAGGACGAGGTGGGACAGGCGGTTCACCAGCGCGGGCTCGGGGGCCCGGGCGCGCAGCGCGGACAGGTGCGTGGCGCTGCGCTGGTAGAGCGCGACCAGCTCGTCGACCTCGGCCGCGTCGAGGCGACGCCGCCCGGTCAGGTGTTCCAGCCGCCGCCATTCGGCGTTGTGCTCGGCCACGTACGCGTCGAGATCCACTCACCCTCCCCCGTCCGGCGTCCATGGTGTTCACTGTCGGGGTGCGCGCGCAACCTCCCCCACCGCCCCGGTGGGCCGACGCCGGTCTGGTCAGCGGCGAGGCGGTGGAGCTGGACATCCGGGCGGCCCGGCTGGGCTCCCGGGTGCTCGCCCTGCTGATCGACGCGGTGATCCAGCTCGTGCTGGCACTGCTGCTCGGGACGGTGCTGACGGTGGTGGCGCTCGCCCTGCTCGGTGACGTCCTCGACGCCGCGCTGGCCGGCGCGCTCCAGACCGTGCTGCTGGTGCTGGTCCTGCTCGGCTATCCGGTGGTGATGGAGCGCTTCGCCGGTGGCCGGACGGTGGGCAAACTGGCCGTGGGGCTGCGGGTGGTACGGGCCGACGGCGGCCCGGTCGGTGTGGGCCAGTCGCTGACCCGGGCGCTCGTCGGTGTCGCGGTGGAGTGGCCCGGCCTGGTGCTGCCGCTGTTGAGCTGGGTCGCCGGCGTCACGGTGATGCTCACCGACCCGCGTGGTCGCCGGCTGGGCGACCTGGTCGCCGGCACGCTCGTGGTGCACACCCGTGGCGCCGGAATGTGGCGGCCGCTGCCGCCGGCACCCCCGCCGCTGCTGGCCTGGGCGGCCACGCTCGACCTGACCCGGTTCGACGACGGGCTGGCGCTTGCCGTCCGGCAGTACCTGGACCGGTTGCCCCAGCTCGCCGAGCCGGACCGGTCCCGGCTGGGCCGGGCGCTGTGGGCCGAGGTCGCGACGGTCACCTCACCGCCTCCGCCCTGGGCGGCGCAGGACTGGGTCTACCTGTCCGCCGTGCTGGCCGAGCGGGGGCGCCGGGCCGCGCTGCGGTTGGGCCGCGCCCGGACGGTCACCGCCACGCTCTGGCCGGAGCTGGTCCCGGCGCAGGCGGGCGTACCGCACCCGGCCGCGCCGGCCGCCGGGTTACGGCCCGCCGCGCCGGAGGCCGCACCCGGTCCGGTACGCCGCTGAGCCGCGCTCAGGCGAACAGCTCCCGCCCCCACCAGTCGGCCGCGTCGCGGACGCCCGGCGGGCAGGCGAACAGGCCACTGGAGACGTGCCGCAGGTACTCGTTCATCGCGTCGTTGCGGGCCAGCCGGGTCTGGACGGGCACGAACTGCCGGCGCGGGTCCCGCTGGTAGGCGATGAAGAACAGACCGGCGTCGAGCCGGCCCAGCCCGTCCGAGCCGTCCACGAAGTTGTAGCCGCGGCGCAGCAGGCGGGCGCCGTTGTTCGCATCCGGGTGAGCAAGCCGTACGTGCGCGGTGGCCGCGATGAGCGGCTCGCCGTCGTCGCCCTTCGCGGCGAAGTCCGGCTCGTCGAACTCGTCGCGCCGGCCCAGTGGCGCGCCGCTGCCCTTGGTCCGGCCGACGATCATCTCCTGCTCGGCCAGCGGGCTGCGGTCCCATGTCTCGATGAGCATCCGGATCTTCCGGGTGACCAGGTAGGAGCCGCCGGTCATCCAGTCCGGGCCGTCGCCGGGCTGCACCCAGAGCTGGTCGCGCAGCAGGCCGGCGTCCTCGGCCTTGAGATTGGCGGTGCCGTCCTTGAAGCCGAACAGGTTGCGCGGCGTGGCCTGGTCCCGCGACGTCGACGAGGTACGCCCGAAGCCGAGCTGCGACCAGCGCACGCTCACCACGCCCATGCCGATGCGGGCCAGGTTGCGGATGGCGTGCACCGCCACCTGCGGGTCGTTGGCGCAGGCCTGCACGCAGAGGTCACCGCCGGACAGCTCCGGCCGCAGCGCGTCCCCGGCGAAGTGCGGCAGGTCGGCCAGCGCGGCCGGACGGCGGGCGGCGATGCCGAAGCGGTCCCGGCCCTGCGCGTCGCGGAACAGCGTCGCCCCGAAGCCCACGGTGAGGGTGAGCTGCGACGGGGGCAGTCCGAGCGCCTCACCGGTGTCGTCCGGCGGGGCCTCGGGCATGCCGCCGACCGCGCCGATCACCCCGGCGTCCTTGCCGGCGGTCATCCGGGCCCCGGCGGCGGTCCACTCCTGGAGCATCGCGACGAGCCGGTCCCGGTCCTTCGTGACCACGTCGAACGCGACGAAGTGCAGCCGGTCCTGTGCCGGGGTGGTGATGCCGGCCTGGTGCTCGCCGAGGAACGGCACGGAACCGGCGGCCGATCCGGTGGCGGACGCCTCGTTCCCGCCGGCGAGCAGAGCGCCCACGCCGCCCGCCACCCCGGCGACCCCGGCCACACCGACGCCGGCCAGTGTCATCGCCCGGCGCCGGGACAGGCCACGGCCGCTCCGCTCGCTGTTCGGCTCGCTCGACGCGTCGCCGCCGGCCGGACCGGTCATCGCGCGACTGCCGCCGCGACCTTGCTGACCGGCTCGGCCAGCGCGTTCACCGCGTCCGACAGCTCCTTCAGCTCAGCCTTGCCGAGCTGCGTGTGCAGCTTCCAGCCGTCGCCGGCCCGGTGCCTGCCGAGCGTCGCCTCCACGTTCGCGAACTCGCCGTCGAGCTGCTTGACCAGGTCGGGCGCGCGCTGCTCCAGCGCCGGGCGCAGTGCGGCGATGGCCGCCTTCGAGCCCTCCAGGTTGGCGTTGAAGTCCCACAGGTCGGTGTGCGAGTAGCGCTCCTCCTCGCCGGTGATCTTGCCGCTGGCGACCTCGTCGAGCAGCGCCTTGGCACCGTTGGCGAGCTGGAGCGGGGTGAGCTTCTCGGCGTCGGCCTTGGCGACGATCGCCTTGACGTCGGCCAGGAGCCGGTCGGCGATCGGCCCGTCCTTGCTGACGTCGCCGGTGGTCCAGAGGTCCTTCTCGATCCGGTGGAAGCCGGTGAACTCCATGCCCTCCTCGACCACCTCCTCGCGGCCGTCGATCTTCGGGTCGAGGTCGCCGAAGCTCTCCGCGACCGGCTCGATCCGCTCCCAGTAGGTGCGGGCCACCGGGTACAGCGCCTTGGCCTTCGCCACGTCGTTCGCCTTGACCGCCGCCACGAACTCCTCGGTCTTCGTCAGCAGCGCGGCGGTCTGGCTGCGCACGTACCGCTGGTAGCTCTCGGTGGCCTGGGTGAGCGCGGCGTCGGGTGCGACGGTCGCGGCGGTGCCGGAGACCTTCAGCGCGCCCCGGATGCCCCGGCCGCTCATGCCCGGCTTGCAGGCCGTCTCGTACGTGCCGGCGGCCAGCTCGACCCGCAGCTCACGGCTGAGCCCGGGGGCGATGTTCTCCACCTCGCCCATCACCCGGTCACCGGCGGCGTAGACGTAGAACTCGTTGACCTTGGAACCGCTGTTCGTCACCTTGAAGGTGACCTGACCGGCGTCGATCTCGGTGTCGCCGACCTCGCAGGCGGTGTCGGTGGCCTTGACGGCGATCGGCCCGCCGTTCGTGGCGTCGGCGTCGTCACCGCCGCACCCGGCCAGGCCGGCGACGGCGAGCAGCCCGGCGGCGGCGGGCGCGACGAGTCGAGTGGTACGCATGGCGCGGGGTCTCCTCGGAAGGGGCGGGTCAGGCGCGGGATGACGGGACGGCGGCCACGTCGGCCGCAACCGGCTCGACGGGCTGAGCGGGCTCGACGGGCTGAGCGGGCTTGACCGGCCGGCCCGGCTTGCGCAGGAACAGCGCGAGCACCGGCACCGCGTACGCGACCCAGGCGATCAGCTCCAGCACCGTCGGCGCGGCCGTGACGTTGAACATGCCGGCGAGCAGCGCGCCGTACCAGGAACTCGGGTCGAGCGTGCCCGAAATGTCGAACGCCAGGTCGTTCAGGCCGGGCAGCACGCCCGCCTCCTGGAAGTCGTGCACGCCGTACTTGAGGATGCCGGCGGCGACCAGGATGAGCAGCGCGCCGGTCCAGGTGAAGAACCGGCTCAGGTTGATCCGTACCGCGCTGCGGTAGAGCAGGAATCCGATCACGACGGCGGTGGCGATGCCGCCGGCCAGGGCGAGCAGCGCGCCGGGCCCGGTGCCGCCGGCCGCACTCTCGGCGGCCGCGTAGAAGATCAGCGCGGTCTCCAGGCCCTCGCGGATCACGGCGAGGAACGCCATGCCGGCGACGGCCAGGGAGCCGACCGCGAGCGCGTCGGTGAGCTTGCCGCGCAGCTCACCGGCGATGGTGCGGGCGGCCCGGCGCATCCAGAAGATCATCCAGGTCACGAAGACCACGGCGGCGACCGAGGTGACCGCCTCGAACAGCTCGCGCGACTCGGAGGTGCGCAGCAGCGAGGTGGAGGTGTACTGGATCAGGGAGCCGAAGACGACGGAGAGCGCCACGGCCAGGCCGACGCCGGCCCACACCTGCGGCAGCCGGTCCCGGCGCTGCGACTTGACCAGGAAGGCGACGAGGATGCTGACCACGAGTGTCGCTTCCAGGCCCTCACGCAGGCCGATCAGGTACGTGGCGAACATGGGAACTCCGTAGTCAGGCTTGCCTCAGTTAACTTAGGGCAGCCATACCTTGCTCCTCTTCCCAGCAAACGTCAAGCTGATCCGCGTAACGTCACCCGGTTCGACATCCGCAAGCCTTCCCCGTACGCGAAAAGGGACCGGGACGGCCGCGCGGCGGCCGACCCCGGTCCCTCCGGGAGCGTGGAGACTCAGTAGCGGTAGTGGTCCGGCTTGAACGGGCCCTCCTGGGAGACGCCCAGGTAGGAGGCCTGCTCCTTGGTGAGCGTGGTCAGCTTCGCGCCGAGCGCGTCCAGGTGCAGCCGGGCTACCTTCTCGTCCAGGTGCTTGGGCAGCACGTAGACGCCGATCGGGTATTCGTCGGTCTTGGTGAACAGCTCGATCTGGGCGATCGTCTGGTTGGCGAACGAGTTCGACATCACGAAGCTCGGGTGGCCGGTGGCGTTGCCCAGGTTCAGCAGGCGGCCCTCGGAGAGCACGATGATGGCGTGGCCGTCGTCGAAGCGCCACACGTCGACCTGCGGCTTGATGTTCTCGCGGGTCACGTCGCTGCGCTTGGCCAGGCCGGCCATGTCGATCTCGTTGTCGAAGTGGCCGATGTTGCCGACGATGGCCTGGTGCTTCATCCGGGCCATGTGCTCGTTGGTGATGACGTCGAAGCAGCCGGTCGCGGTGATGAAGATGTCGGCCTGCTCCACCACGTCGTCGAGCGTGGCGACCTGGTAGCCGTCCATCGCCGCCTGGAGGGCGCAGATCGGGTCGACCTCGGTCACCACGACCCGGGCGCCCTGGCCGCGCAGCGACTCGGCGCAGCCCTTGCCCACGTCGCCGTAGCCCATGACCACTGCCATCTTGCCGCCGATCAGCACGTCGGTGGCGCGGTTGATGCCGTCGATGAGCGAGTGACGGCAGCCGTACTTGTTGTCGAACTTGCTCTTGGTCACCGAGTCGTTGACGTTGATGGCCGGGAAGAGCAGCGTGCCGGCGCGGTGCATCTCGTAGAGCCGGTGCACACCGGTGGTGGTCTCCTCGGTGACGCCCTTGATGGCGGCGGCGATCCGGGTCCACCGCTGGCCGTCCTCGGCCAGCGAGCGGTGCAGGAGTTCGAGGATGACCGCGTACTCCTCGGAGTCGGCGGACTCGACCGGCGGCACGACACCGGCCTTCTCGAACTCGGCGCCCTTGTGGACGAGCAGGGTGGCGTCGCCGCCGTCGTCCAGGATCATGTTCGGACCCTGGCCGTCCGGCCAGTTGAGCACCTGCTCGGTGCACCACCAGTACTCCGGCAGCGTCTCGCCCTTCCAGGCGTAGACCGGCACGCCGGCCGGGGCCTCCGGGGTGCCCTCGGGGCCGACCACCATCGCCGCGGCGGCGTGGTCCTGGGTGGAGAAGATGTTGCAGGACGCCCAGCGGACCTGCGCGCCGAGCGCGACAAGGGTCTCGATCAGGACGGCGGTCTGGACGGTCATGTGCAGCGAGCCGGTGATCCGGGCGCCGGCCAGCGGCTGGGCCTCGGCGAACTCGCGCCGGATGGCCATCAGGCCCGGCATCTCGTGCTCGGCGAGCCGGATCTCCTTGCGCCCGAACTCGGCGAGCGACAGATCCGCCACCTTGTAGTCGCCCTCGGCGAGGGTGCTCGGCCGGGCCTGCGACGACGCGCCGCTGGAGGCCGCCGGGAGGGTGCTGGTCATGGAAGCTCCTGTCGAACGATGGTGGTGCGCAGCTTTCCACCTTACGCTCGCGGACCACTCCCTCCGTGCCCGGTTTGCCGACCGCGCAATCGGCCGGTCGGCGGACAGCGCACGGGGCGGTCGGTGGTGAGCGAACTCTCCACTCACGGCCCGGCCGCCCCGCGCATCCCCCCGGTTTGGTTCCCCCGCACGTCACCGGACCTTTCGGCGCGACAACGCTGCGTACCCATAGGGTCACACCGCATTGGAGGACCGTCAAGCCGTTTCGGGAAAGTCGGACTTGCCCGGATCAGGGCATCCCGCAGGTGGCGACGAATGCCTCACCCGCCCCGCTCACCGCCAGCGGCCCCCCGGCCGCCGTACCCACGGCTGCCTGACCCGCGTCCAGCGTCACCACGCCCACGCCGTCGTCCACTGTCAGCTTCCCGGCCCGGCACAGCACCAGACGTGGCCCGGGCAGTGTCAGCCGCACCCCCGGCGACCCGGCGGTCACCTCGACCCGGTGCAGCGCGAAGTCCTCCACCGGCACCGGCCAGGTCAGCACCCCCGGCTCCACCTGCTCCGGCCGCAGCACCGGCCGGGTCAGCACCTCGAACCGGAGCACCCGCAGCAGCTCGTCCACGTCGACCCGCTTCGCGGTGAACCCGCCGCGCAGCACGTTGTCACTGGCCGCCATGATCTCCACGCCGGTGCCGCGCAGGTAGGCGTGCAGATTCCCGGCCGGCATCCAGATGCCCTCGCCGGGCGCCAGCCGGACGTGGTGCAGCAGCAGCGCCACCACCACGCCCGGGTCGGCCGGATAGCCGGACGCCAGCATGCGGACCAGCTCGGCGTCCGCCGAGCCCGGCGCGGCCTCCGCCGCCGCCAGCACGGCCGCCACCAGCCCGGCGCGCTCCGCCACCGGCCAGCTCAACAACAGGCGTACCGCCTCCCGCAACCCCGCCGGCCCGTCGCGCAACGCCGCCACCACGGGCTCCAGCACGGGTACCCCGAACGCGGCGATGGCCGCCGCCGACTCCCCCGGGTCGCGGAAGCCGCACAGCGCGTCGAACTCCGACAGCGCCACCAGCAACTCCGGCTTGTGGTACGGGTCCACGTAGTTGACCCGCCCCACGTCGGCGGCGTGCCCGGCGCGGGCCTGCTCGGCGTCCGGATGGGCCTGGAGGCTCAGTGGCGACTCGGCCGCCAGCACCTTCAGCAGGAACGGCAGCCGGGTGCCGAACCGGCCGACCAGCCGCTCACCCAGCCAGTGATCCGGCTCGGCCACCAGCAGTTCGGTGAGGCTGACCGGCCGGCCGTCACGCTGCACGGTGGCCGGGGCGCCCGGGTGGGCACCCAGCCACAGCTCCGCCTCCGGCCCGTTGCTCGGCACCGGCCGCCCCTGCAACTCGGCGATAGCGGTGCGCGAGCCCCAGGCGTAGTCACGGATCCGGCCCTGCAACAACTCCATCGGTCAGCTCCCGGGCCGCCCGGCCACCTCGCCGGTCGCGTGCGCCTCACCCGCCGTGTGCGTGTCACCGGCCCTGTGCGCCTCGTCGGTGGTCGCCGCCTCCGGGACGGCGGTGTCCGCCGCCTGACCGGTGCCCGCGCGCTCGGCGGCCGGCGAGTAGATGTCCGGCTCCAGGTAGATCACCCGGGCGGTCGGCACCTCGCGCCGGATCCGCGCCTCGACGGCGTTGATGTCACGGGCCAGGTCGTGGGCGGTCTCCCAGGCCGGCACCGCGATCTTCGCGGCCACCATCAGCTCCTCCGGGCCCAGGTAGAGCGTCTTCATGTGGATGATCCGCTCCACCTCGGGACCGCTCGTGACGGCCTGCTCGATCTTTGTCAGCTCGCCCTGCTCGGCGCCCTCGCCGAGCAGCAGGCTCTTGGTCTCGACCGCCAGCGTGACCGCGATGACCACGAGCAGGACGCCGATCATCGCGGTGCCCGCCGCGTCCCACATGCCGTTGCCGGTGATCAGCGTCATGCCGACGCCGAACAGCGCGAACACCAGGCCGACCAGGGCGCCGAAGTCCTCCAGCAGAACCACAGGCAGCTCCGGGGCCTTGGCCCGGCGGATGAACCGGACCCAGGACTGGTTGCCCCGGATCAGGTTGGACTCCTTGATCGCGGTACGGAAGGAGAAACCCTCCATCACGATCGCGGCCACCAGCACCGCCACCGGCACCCACTGCCAGTTCTCGATCGGGTGCGGGTCGGACGCCTTGTGGTAGGCCTCGTAGAGCGCGAACAGGCCACCGAGACTGAACAGCACGATCGCCACGATGAACGCGTAGATGTAGCGCTCCCGGCCGTACCCGAACGGGTGCTGTGGCGTGGCCTGCCGCTTGGCCCGCCGGCCGCCGAGCAGCAGCAGGCCCTGGTTGCCCGAGTCGGCCACCGAGTGGATCGACTCGGCCAGCATCGACGACGAGCCGGTGAGGGCGAACGCGATGAACTTGGTGACGGCGATGCCGAGGTTCGCCGCCAGGGCGGCGACGATCGCCTTGGTGCCCCCGTTCGCGCTCATTCCCCGCCTCGCTCGATGCCCCGTATGTTCACTGGTTTGCCAGCTCCTTCATCTCCGTGATGGCCGGTACCGCCATCGGGTCCAGCCCGTGTGCCAGGGCGAGGTAGATCGAGGCGAAGTCGGGGACCGCCACCAGCGACGCGAGCCGTTCCAGCGCGGAACCGCCCTCGGCGGTCACCACGTCACAGCGCACGCCGCGGCGCTCGGCGAGCGTCTGCACCGCGTCCGCGCGGCGCTCCTCCACCGCCAGCGGCTCGTCGGTGTCGTCGTCGGCGTTGAGGCCGCCGTCGCGCAGCAGCACCAGCCGCAGCCGGGTGCCGTCGGACTCGTCGTCGCCCGGGTCGGCGAAGATGTCCCGCTCGCCCTCCGCCAGGCCGCCGAACACCCCGTCGAGCAGGCCGACGCGGCCCCGGCCCGCCTCACCCAGCGCACCGGCGACCACCGGGTAGCGGGCGTTCGCGGACAGCGTGTCACCGAACCGCCGGGCGGCCACGGTGGCCAGCGGGGACGAACCCCACACGATCGGGATCGAACCGGACAGGCCCAGAGCCAGCGACTTCGCCGGGTTGACGAAGGACTCCGCGGTCGGCCGGCATCGATCGGCGTCGGCGTCCAGCCGGGCCGCCGTCTCGGCCAGATCGGCCTCGTTGACCTTCACGAGCCCGAGGGTACGGGCGGCGAGCAGAACCGGCACGGTGAGCGCCCAGAGGCTGGCCCGGGCCGGCGCGCGCCGGGGCACCGGGATGAACGGCGCGCGGGCCCGCTCGGCCACCGACTGGAGCTGCGAGTCGGGCGCGCCGACAGCCACCAGCCGGGCGCCGCGCCGGTGCGCCGCCTCGGCCGCGCCGAGCGCCTCCGGGCTGCGACCGGACGCGCTCACCGCGATGACCACGTCCGCCGCGCCCACCCAGCCCGGCACGCCGGCGCTGCGGTGCGGGATGACCGGCACCGGACAGCGCGGCCCGGCGACCGTGGCCAGCACGTCACCGGTACGCCCGGCGGTGCCGATGCCGGCGATGACCACCGCGCGGGGCCGGCCGTCGTCGGCAAGCACTGACAGATTGGCCTCGGCGGCAAGCGCCGCCGACTCACGTACCTGGGCACCTGCGGACGCGGTGTGCCGGAGCATGCCGCCCGGATCCCGCTCGGAGAGCTGCGCCGCGTCGTCCAGCAGGGCCTCGTCGGCGTGCCGGTGCCCGCTGACCCCGGCCGTACCCTCCATCACCGCGACGACCCGCCCCGCGCCTCGTCGGCGGCGGGGCCACCGCGCGCCTCGTCCAGCAGGAGCACCGGGACGTCGTCCCGGACCTCGAAGATGCGACCGCACTCGGTGCAGGTCAGCGTCTGCGCCCCCGCGTCGTAGTCCAGCGGGGCGTGGTGCGTGTCCGGGCAGGCGAGGATGTCGAGCAACTGCGGGTCCAGGGCCACGGCGCGGCTCCTTCCACGTATGCGGTCTCACCGGTCGGCGGTGCCGAGCGGCGCACGCGATCTTATCGGCCGAGCGGCCACGGCACCGGGCCCCGTTCGGCCCCGGTGTTCCGTCCTCCAGCCGGACAGGTGGCGCCCTCCGGGTAACGGCATGACCACTCACGGTCACGGTAACCCCGGGAGCGGGTCGGGTTCCGGCTCAGTCCGGCAAGCGGGGCAGAACGGTCGTCGCGTCGCCGCCCGCCGGGGGCGAGGGCGGCGGCACAACGATTGTCGCGTCCCCGCCCGCCGGTGCCGGTGGCGCCGGGGCGGGCGCGGGCGCGCCGTACACGTTGCCGGCCGCGCGGGGCGGCGGCGTGCCCCCGTACACCGTGGGGGCCGGTCCGGGTGTGCCGGAACGGTAGGTGGTGGTGCTGCGCGGCAGCGGCACCGGCGGAAGGCCGGCGTCCGCGCCGCCACCGGCGCGGTCGGCGCGGTTGCGGCGCAGCAGCAGGACGATGAGGGCGGCGCCGGCGAGCACCAGCCCGATACCGAACCACATGATCATGGATCCTCCGAACGACGAGTCGTCGGCCGCGGCGGTGGCCGGGGGCACGGCGGCGGCCACCGGCGACGTGTCGGCCGCCTCGGCCGCCGTGGTCTCGCTCGCGCTGGGCGTGGGCGAGGGCTTGCGGGACGGACTGGGGCTGGGTGTGCGCGGGTCGCCGACCAGCCGGGCCGACCCACCGGCCCGGCCGAGCACCTCGCCGTCCGCGGCACTCGCCTCGCCGGCCAGCTCCAGCCGACCATCGGCGGCCCCGGCCAGGAAGGACACCCGGTAGCGCACGGTGACGGCCTTGCCCTTGCAGAGCGGCCGGTCGACCGGCGCGACGGCGGCCGTGGCGACGGTGCCGCCGTCCCCGGAGACCCGCACCGGCACCCATCGCCGCCCGGACGCCATCTCTACCCGGACCTGATCGGCCCGCAGGCCGTCCAGGCGGAGCCCGACCACGGTACGCAACCGCACGCAGCCGTCCGTCCGCTTGCGCACCTCGATCGCCACGGTGCCCGGCGCGCCACCGGCGGTGAAGCTCTTCGCCGAGCGCAGTCCCACCCGGTCGTCCCGGGCCGACGCCGGTGACGCCGGGACGGCGATCAGGCCACCCAGCAGCGCGCCGACGATGGCCCATCGCGCCGCTTGCCGCCCTGCCGACATCTCCACCTCACCGTTGCGTCCGGACCGGATCCGCCGGCCAGGTTACTACCGGCCCGGTCAGGCCCCGGAGCATCGAGCGGCCCACATGTGCGCCGCGCCACGCGATCACCGCCCGCCCAGGTCACCGCCCGACGCGTCCGCCCCGGCGAGGGCCTGCCGGCAGAGCCGGTCGGCCGTACGGGTCGTCTCCGGCAGCCGGTACCGGGGCGTCAGTGCCAGTACCCGATCCACCGCGTCGTCCAACCCCATCCGGTGGCCGACGCTGACGAAGACCGGCCGGACACCGTCCTGGGTCCGCAGCACCCGCCCGACCACCTCGCCGCCGTCGCACAGGTCGGCGCTGTCACCACGCCGAGGGGGCGGCCCGGTCCACGTGCCGACGAGCGGCGTCTTGCCCACCCCGATCGCGGGCAGCCCGGTCACCAGGCCAAGGTGACAAGCCAGCCCGAACCGGCGCGGGTGCGCAAGCCCGTGCCCGTCACAGACCAGCAGCTCGGGACGGGTGGTGAGCCGGTCCAGCGCGGCGAGCAACGCTGGCATCTCGCGGAACGCGAACAGCCCCGGCACGTACGGAAAGGCGGGTCGCCCCACGCACACCGCCTCGTCCACCACCTCGAGGGTCGCCGCGTCGAGGACCGTGACGGCCGCCGCGAGCAGGTCAGCGTCCTGCGCGTACGCCACGTCCAGCCCGGCCACCGTCGCGGGCGCGGCAGGACCGGGCCCGGTCAGGTCCACCCGGGACCGCAACTCCTCCTGTACGCGTCTCGCCTCCGCCGCGTCGGCGGGCGGCACATAGGGCACGGGTGGGCCGTCGGTGGAGGGCATGTCGTTCGCGGCTGTCTCAGGAGGCGATGGTGGGGTCGGCGGCGGGGTCACCGGCCTGTTGGAGCTGTTCCTCGAACATCACGAAGGTCCGCCGCCGGATCCCCTTGATCAGCGCCGCCTCCTCCGTGGTGAACGGTCGCCTCTCCGCGATGGCGGGCGCCTCGAGCGCTCGGACCGTTTCGTAGAGCGCGAAGATCGGCCCCTCGCCCTTCAGGTAGCGTCCGCGCAGCTGCTCGACGTGCTGCACGAAGGCATCAGCGGAGCGCACATAGATCTCGCCGCCCACGCCACCGATCACGTCGTCGACGAGATCGTCTGCCGGCCGCCAACCCCCCGTCGAGCGATCCAGCTTCCAGGCGGCATGGCCGCCGTCCGGCGTGGCGACCAGCTTCACAGGCGTGTCGTAGTGCTCGAAATAGGCGGGAAGTTCGATGCCGTCGGCTGTGGCCATCACTCACTCTCCTGGTGCAGCGCCGTCTGCAGAGCCGCCCAGAACAGCTCACGCTGGCGCCGAAGCACCCCCCGACGAATGGCGGACTCCGTCACCGTCACGCTACGTCCCTCCTCGCGAGCAACCGCTTCGAGGTCACGGCGCACTTCGAAGAGCGAGTGTTCCCAGGTCGCCACTTTGTCGAGTGGCGCCAGTTGCAGCCGGAACTCTGCGATGTGCCCGTTGGAGGCACGAAGGAACATCTGCACGTCTCGGTATCCACTGTTCTGGGGGCTCTGGAAGCGGTCTTCGAACTTCACCAGATGCAATCGCCAGTCGTTCCTCAGACGCGCGAGCCCGCCGTAGAGTTCGTCCAGGTTGTCGAACGAGACGTAGCCGCCCGCGAGATCCTTCAGCTGTGACGCATCGCCGCCGTAGCCCTTGATCTTGTCCTCGGCCCGTGCGCGGTCCTTGGGCTCGCGACGCGGGTGATATTCGGCACCACCACCGCATGACTCTGCCAAATCTCGTCCCAGGGAGTTGAGCTCCGACTGCGCGACGGCAGCTTCCTCATACAACTGGTCCAGATACTGCTTTCCATAGACGGCGTCGCCGAGTCGTGCCAGATCGAAACCCGGCTGTACCGCCTCTGCGCCATCAGTCGTAAAAGATCCACTCACCGCCAAGTGGGCGACTGTCAATGGAGTCGGCATCGGGGCCGGCTGTTTCGTCGTTGCAACTACGTCAGCCCCACGTTCCCGGATCTCGCCTACCACGCCTTGCAACACGTCTATGGCCTGCTGGTGGCTGGCCAGGTGGTGCAGGGTCAGCGGGCGGGCGGTCAGCGAGTTGGCGAGTTCGGGTGTGGCAAGGATCATCCGGACCAGGTCGGGCCGCTCCGCGAGCTGCCGCACCAGCGTCTCGGCCAGCAACTCCTCCCGTCGCGGCGGCGCCTCCCAGCTCTGGTCGAGCATCCGCTGTAGGCGCGGGTCGGCGAACAACCGGGTGAGATCGGTCGCGGCGCCCTCGTCCAGGCCGGGTACGAGCCGCCGCAGCGCCGGCACGTCGGCGTGCTGCGCCAGTTCGACTGGCGTCACCCCGGCGGCGAAGGCGGCATCCAGGTTCCCGCTCGCCGCGAGCACGTCACGCACGTAGAGCCCGGCCGCGATCCGGTCGGCGTGCGCCCGCCGGTGGTCCTGGCGTACCCGGTTCGGTTCCGGCTCGACCGGCGGCGCGTTGCCCGGCAGCGGTCCGTCAGTCCCGCGGTGGAAGGTGGTGGACTCGCCGAGCAGGTGAACGTGGTTGAAGTCCGGAACGTGGCCGTCGACGACCGGCGGCGGCGCCGGCGGCCGTGGCGGCACCGGGCGGGGCAGCGGCTCGGGCAGGACGTTGTAGGTGCCGGGTGGGCGGCCGGTGAGCGGCATCGGGCGGCCGTCGGGGCCGAGCACCAGAGCGTCGACACCCACCACGTTGCTGCGGTCCGGACGGCCGCTGTGGTGGTAGATCGGCCGGTCCGCCACCGCGCCCGACTGCGGATCGAGGAAGAGGACAGTGCCGTTCTGGTTCAACGCCACCCACGCGTGCGACCCGCCGCCCTCGAAGCTGGTGATGAGGAACGCGTAGCTGCCGTGGCCGCCCGACGCGAGTTGCGCATACAGGTCCCGGTAGCCGCCGTCCACCAGCCGCTGCCGGTCCCGGCCGGTGATCCCGGGCCGATCCGGCGGGCAGAGGTTCTGGAACCGGCCGCCGGTCGTCTGCTCGACCCGCAGCGGTCCGTCCGCCTCGCCGCCCACCGGCCGGTTCACGTCGCCGTTCAGATAGCCGTCGAACGTACGCGGCGCGGCGACGCGCGGCCGCCCGTGGACCCAGGTCTCGAACAGCGACAACGTGCAGTCGAGGCAGTTGATCCCCCGGGTGGCGTCGGCCGCCGGTCCGCCGTCGTTGGCGAGGCGGAACCAGCCGCCGCGCCGGGGATCGGCGGTACGCGCGACGCTGCCGTCCGGGTTGCGGGGCATCTGCCGTTCGAGGTCGGTCTGGTGCAACGCGAGCGGAGGCCGGAGTCCTCCCCGGCGGCCGTAGGGCCGGGATCTGTCGACCGGCTCGGGGTGACCGTTACCGGTGAGCGCGGAGCGGTCGGTGGTCTCCACCGCACCGACGGCCAGGTCCGCCACGTCGTCGTTGATCCGGTAGAAGTCGAGGTCGTCCTCGACCATTACCTCCGCCGGAACGAGCCTCCCGGAGAGGACGTGCCGCGCCTCCTCGCGCAGATCGGCCGCTTCCAGGGCGGCCTCATGCGACTCCCGATGCCATCGTTCGGCAGCCAACGTCCGACCGGCGCAACGCAACTCCATTGCCTGAGCGGCCCAGTCACTCGCCCGCTCCTCGTGATACGTCGCCCGCTCATGCAGCCAGTCGGCTCTGGTGTCACGCCGGCGGTCCTCGAACCACGTCCGCTGGGACTGCAGATGACCGTGATAACGACGCCGGTCGAATGATTCCCGGTCGGCCACCAGCCGTGCGGCGCGCTCTCGGATGGTTCGCAGGTCGGGAGGCGGTGGGTCGAGTCTGCCGAGGTCGGGGCCCGGGGAATCAGCGGACGGCCGGGGCGGTGCCAAGGACTCCAGCAGGGGGAAGCGGGGGATCGGGGTCGGGCATGGATCAGGGCCGGGCAGTCCCGGGTACGGCGCCGCCTGCGGTTGCGGCGACGGCGCGGGCGGCGCCGGGTGGCCGACGCCCGGGCCGGTCCGGTCCGACAACGGCGGCGCCAGCGGCGGATGATTCGCAGTGGGCGGCGACAACGCGGCCGGCACCGCTCCCGCCTGTACCGGGGTCGACGGCGGCGGGGCGTTGTCGATCGACGCCCCGATCGGACCAGCGCCGCCGTGGGCTCCGGTCGCGGGCAGAGACGGGCTGGCGACTGGCGCGTCGGTGACCACCGAGGACAACGTGGGACTGAAGGCCGTCTGACGTGCCGCGTCGTGCGGCACGGTATCGGCGTGCGGCGCCGTGGCCGTCGGCTCCGGGCCCGGGCGGGGCAGGTCCACGGCGAGCGGGTGTGCCCCGGCGACTTCGGGCGAGACGTGCGTGGGGGTCACGGGGACCGCCCCCGCCGTCGCATCGCCGGTCTGGACGACCGGCTCGGCGACCCGCTGGGCCGGGATCAGCCCGACCGGATCGGTGACGGGCGGCACGTCCAGGCCGACCGGCGAGACCGGCAGGCCGCTCAACTTCCCGTCGAGGCGGTGGTGCAGTGCCGAGTCCGCCTGGCCGGTGGCGGACCCGGTCACACCGGAGGCCGCCGCACGCGCCAGATCCTCCAGCGACGGTCCGTTGCCGGTGGCCAGACCAGCGGCGGTCTCGGCGAGCGTCTCGCCGGCCATCTCCCGCCCGAAACGCTCGCCGATCTCGGCGAAGCGCCCGTTGGCGTGCCGGCCCAGACCGGCAAGCGGGGCGACGGCACCGCCGGCGAATCCGCCGAGGGCCGACGTGCTCACGTCGGTCAGGTCGAGGCCGCTCCGCCGGCCGGTGGAGTTCTGATACGCCTGGGTGCCGAGGCTGGTGGCCGCCTCCTGACCGGCCTCCAGCAGCCCACCGACCACGGCCTGCCGGGCCAGCTTGCGAGCACCGGACTTGGCCACCTCCTTCGCGGCCCGTTCACCCGCCTCCTTGAGGCCCTGCTTGACCGCCTTCCGTGCGAGCTGGGCCACCAGCCGCTTGAAGATCTGCTGCACCACGACCCGCGTGGCGGTGACCGCTGCGGCGGCCGCCGGGGAGGCGGCGCCCAGGGTGAGCACTGCCGCCACCGCCAGCGACAGCAACTCGATGACCAGGATGCCCAGCTCGATCCAGGCTTCCAGCTTCGCGCCCTCGATGTCACAGCCGCAGGAGTCGACCAGCCGCGCCAACTCGTCGGTGGCCGAGATCAGGACGTGCAGCGGCGCGTCGTCGCCCTCGGCGAGCTTGTGCCAGGCCTTGTCGAACGCGCCGGCGACCAGGCCGACTCCCCCGTAGCCGCTCCTCACCTCACCGGCTGCGGTCATCGCGTCGTCGCGCGGACGGGTCAGGACGCCGGCCACGCCGTACCACTGGTCGGCCAGGTCCCAGACGGACCGCTCGTTGCCCTCCGGCCACTCGACGCCGACCACCCAGTCGAGCGCCTCATAGATCCAGCCGGGCACGTCCCAAGGGCAGAAGTCGAGCGGGTGCGGGATCGGGCTGGGCAGCATGCTCACGCGCGGGTCCTCCGGTGGTCAGCGCCGGGGCCGATGGGGGTGGTGCCCTTGCTGCGGGATCTTCCCGAGGTCGCGGGCGTTGCTCAGGTCCGTCTCGACGGTGGCCGCGACCGAACGGACGACGTCCGACCCGAGCACGTCGAGCGACCGGCCGAGAAGCTCCCACGCGCGCAGCAGCGTCTCGGCGTAACCCTGGTAGTGCTTGTCGAAGGCGGCGCCGATGTCGTCGCGGCCCCAGGGCCGCTGGGCGCTCGCGACGGCGATCGGATCGCCCGTCTCCCGCCGGGCCGCGCTCACCGCCCGCCCCGACAACGCCAGGTCAGCACCGCCGCGGCGGGCCCGGTCGGGGTCCAGCCAGATCTCTCCCCCGGCCACCTGTCACTCGCCGCGGGCCAGCACGGAGTCGGCCCGGCCGAGCAGCGCGCCGAAGTCGTTGGTACGCAGGAACTCGACCGACGGGGAACCCGGCGGCAGGTAGCCGGAGACCAGCTCCCGGGTCGCGGTGGTCGCGGCGGTGGAGGCGCGCAGCACGGTCTCGGTGATCTTCCGGCTCAACGCCCGGGCGTCCCGGTCGCGGAACACCGCCGGGCTCACCTCGACGCTGATGAGCTCGCCTCGCGCGCCCACCACCGCGGTCACCTGACCGTCGTCGGAGCGTTCGGTCACCCGCAGCTCGGCCAGTTTGATCTGGAGTTCGTCCAGACCGGACCGCAGGCGCTGGTATTGGCCGTACACCTCGTCGAATCGCGCGCGCAGTGCACGGTTCGCATCCCGGTCCGCACTCTCGGCCACCGTCGCTCCCCTTTCGTCACCGTGGGTAGGGCCGACCATACCGGGTGCCACGAAACCCGTGGGGTCCGGTAATTTCAGGTGGTGATCGAGCGACAGCAGGCCGAGCAGATCGCCTCCGTGTGGGCCCGGCGGGACTCCGAACGTCTCGGTTTTCCCTGCACTCCTGTGGTCGAGGAGTTCGACCTGGGCTACCTGGTCAGCTCCACGGTGTCGACCGACGCCCGGGCGCTGCCCGGCGACCTGCCGACCACTGTGATCGACAAGGAGACCGGCGAGGTGTCGACCTGGCCGCGGATCCCGGCTCCGGCGGTCGAGGAGATGTACCGCCAGCGACGCCCGGCCGAGCCACGCGCTCCGCGTACCGTCGATCCGGCCGCCCAACTGCTCCGCGAGCTGACCCGGCTGCCCACGCCCGGCGCGGCAGCGCACCTCACGCTCGACGGCCGGCAGCACGTCGCGCAGGGCGCGAAGGGCGACATCGAGGTGCGGCACCACCCGCTCGTGCGGTCCTATCTGGAGGAACTACCCGCCGGCCACCTGGTACGCGGCGGCGAGCGGCACGCCGAGATGATCGTCGTCTCCGACGCGCTGTACGAGCACGACCACCGCCGGGCCGCCGATGGTCTGCCGCCACTGTCCATCGAGGAGGCCCGTGACCTGCTGGGCTCCAGCCGGATCGAGAGCTTCCGCATCCGCGAGGCCGGTGACCCCGCCGCCGGCCCGGCCGAGCTGCGCTGCGAGTCGTGCATCAGGTTCCTGGTGCACGTCAACGTGCTGCCCTGGCCGGAACTGGCCTACGCCGAGGAATGGCAGTCCGAACCCCAGACGGCCCCCGAGCCCGGCCGATTCCCCGCAGAAGTGGCGAACGCGCTCGTGACCGCCGGCTGGCGGCCCCACTTCGGCGACGAGGTGTCCGCCACCGCCTCGGTACGCAAGGTCAGCGAGGTCCGGGGCGCTCAGCACACCCACGCCAGCTTCCCGGCCGCGCTGGCGACGCTCACCACCTTTCCCGGGCTGGTGACCGCACGCCAGGGCCCGGGTGAGGCGGTATGGATCTCCCGTTTCGAGGTGCGACCGCGGAAGGTGGCGCACACCGCCGACTCCCTCGCCGACTTCGCCGCCGTCCTGGGCGCCCG
This sequence comes from Micromonospora sp. NPDC049203, assembly GCF_043197215.1. Classification (NCBI taxonomy): domain Bacteria; kingdom Bacillati; phylum Actinomycetota; class Actinomycetes; order Micromonosporales; family Micromonosporaceae; genus Micromonospora; species Micromonospora sp. NPDC049203. The sequence goes on from NZ_JBICSV010000001.1 coordinate 823,284, forward strand.
CCTCTTCCCGCTCGGCAGCGAACGCCAGGAGAGCATCCTCGCGGTCGACGAGCACGGCCGGATCTTCGCCCTCGACCAGGCCGGCGAGTGGTTCCTCGGGGCCGACATCGACGCCGCCCTCACCACCCTGCTCCTCGGCCGCGCCCCCGCCCGGGTCCGCGACGACGGCACCTGGTGACGATCAGAGGGCCACGCCGGTCAGCACCGTGACCCGGGGTTCGGTGTAGTCGTCCATGGCGCTGCGCAGCCCTTCCCGCCCGACCCCGGAGCCCTTCGTCCCGCCGTACGGCATCTGGTCGGCCCGGTACGACGGCACGTCTCCGACGATCACGCCGCCGACCTCCAGCGTGCGGGCGGCGTCGAACGCCACGTCGAGCCGGTGGGTGAACACGCCGGCCTGGAGGCCGTACGCGGAGTCGTTGACGGCGGCGAACGCGGCCCGGTCGTCGGCGACCGGGGCGACCACGAGCACCGGCCCGAACACCTCCTCGGCGCACACCTTGGCGTCGGCGGGCACGCCGCTGAGCACTGTGGGCGGGTAGGTGGCGCCGTCGCGCCGCCCGCCGGCCTCGACCACCGCGCCGGCGGCGACCGCCTCGTCCACCCAGTCCTCGACGCGCTGCGCCGCCTCGACCGACACCAGCGGGCCGACGTCGGTCTGCTCGGAGCGCGGGTCACCGGTGCGTAGCGCCCGCACCGCCGCGACGAGCCGGGGCAGGAAACCGTCGTAGAGCCGTTCGTGCACGTAGACCCGCTGCACCGCGATGCACGACTGCCCGGCCTGATAGTTGGAGAACGTGGCGATGCGCTGCGCGGCGAAGGTCAGGTCCTCGTCGGCCGACCAGTCCGCGCAGATCACCGCCGCGGCGTTTCCGCCGAGTTCCAGCGTGACGTGCTTGTCCGGCGCGGCCCGGCGGATGGCCGCGCCGACCGGTCCGGAGCCGGTGAACGACACCACCGGCAGCCGGGGGTCGGTGACCAGTTCGGCGGCGCGCTCGTTCGGCAGCGGCAGCACCGAGAACATGCCCTCGGGCAGGTCGGTCTCGGCCAGGATCTCGCCGAGCAGCAGCGCGGTGAGCGGGGTGGCCGGGGCCGGCTTGACCACGATCGGGGCGCCCACGGCGAGCGCCGGGGCGACCTTGTGGGCGACCAGGTTGAGCGGGAAGTTGAACGGGGTGATGCCGAGCACCGGGCCGCGCGGCACGCGCCGGACCAGGGCGATCCGCCCGGTGGCGGCGGGGTCGGTGTCGAGCCGCTGCAGGTCGCCGGAGAAGCGGCGGGCCTCCTCGGCGGCCCAGCGGAACGTGGAGATCGCGCGTCCCACCTCCGCCCTGGCCCACTTGACCGGCTTGCCGTTCTCGGCGGTGATCAGCGCGGCGACCTCGTCGGCCCGCTCGGCGAGCCGGCGGGAGACGTGGTCCAGGGCCGCCGCGCGGGCGTGCGCGGGCAGGGCCGCGGCCTCCGCGGCCACCCCGGCGGCGCCCGCGACGGCGGCTTCGACCTGGTCGGCCGTGGCGAGTGTGGTACGCCCCACCGGCTGCCCGTCGTACGGGTGGGTGACTGTCAGTTCGCTCTCGCCGTGGGCGGGGCGACCGGCGACGTAGAAGGCTCTCGGCTCCACGCCCGGCAGCCTAGACCAGAAGCGCCCACGCGGAAACAGTTGCCCAAACCCTTGTCTGCCTCGGATTTAGTAGCCAAGATGGCAGTCAGATTGCGATAACCTCCGCTGACCCTCTCCCCGGCCACCTTCTCGGAGACTTCTGATGAGCGACCAGCAGCAGCTGCGCAACTTCGTCAACGGCGAGTACGTCGAACCGGTGGACGGCGGCTACGCCGACCTGATCGACCCGTGCACCGGCGAGGTCTTCGCCCAGGCCCCGGTCTCCGGCGCGGCGGACGTGGACGCGGCGATGAAGGCCGCCTCCGCCGCGTTCGAGACCTGGCGGGACGCCACGCCGGGCGAGCGGCAGCGGGCGTTGCTGAAGTTCGCCGACGCGGTGGAGGCGCGGGCCGCCGAGCTGGTGGACGCGGAGGTCCGCAACACGGGCAAGCCCCGGCAGCTCACCACCGAGGAGGAGCTGCCGCCGGCAGTGGACGAGCTGCGCTTCTTCGCCGGTGCGGCCCGCCTGCTGGAGGGGCGTTCGGCCGGTGAGTACCTGGCCGGGCACACCTCGTACGTGCGGCGCGAGCCGATCGGCGTCTGCGCCCAGGTGACCCCCTGGAACTACCCGCTGATGATGGCGGTCTGGAAGATCGCCCCGGCGCTGGCGGCGGGCAACGCGGTGGTGCTGAAGCCGTCCGACACCACGCCGGTGTCGACGCTGCTGCTGGCCGAGATCGCCGCCGAGCACCTGCCGCCGGGCGTCTTCAACGTGGTCTGCGGCGACCGGGACACCGGCCGTGCGCTGGTCTCCCACCCGACGCCGCAGCTCGTGTCGATCACCGGCTCGACCCGCGCGGGCATGGAGGTCGCCGCCGCGGCGGCGCCGGACCTGAAGCGGACGCACCTGGAGCTGGGCGGCAAGGCCCCGGTGGTGATCTTCGACGACGCGGACGTGGCGGCGGCGGCCGAGGCGATCGCGATGGGCGGCTACTTCAACGCCGGTCAGGACTGCACGGCGGCGACCCGCGTGCTCACCGGGCCGGGCATCCACGAGGACTTCGTGGCCGCGCTCACCGAGCAGGCCCGCAACACCCGCACCGGCGCGCCGGACGACGCCGACGTGCTCTACGGCCCGCTGAACAACGCCAACCAGCTCGCCCGGGTGAGCGGCTTCGTGGACCGTCTGCCGGACCACGCGAACGTCACCACCGGTGGTGGGCGGGTCGGCGAGCGCGGCTTCTTCTACGCCCCGACCGTGGTCTCCGGCGTACGCCAGACCGACGAGATCATCCAGGACGAGGTGTTCGGGCCGGTCATCACCGTGCAGCGCTTCTCCGACGAGGACGAGGCGGTGCGCTGGGCCAACGGCGTGGACTACGGCCTGTCCGCCTCGGTGTGGACGCGCGACCACGGCCGGGCCATGCGGATGACCCGCCGGCTGGATTTCGGCTGCGTCTGGGTGAACACGCACATCCCGTTCGTCTCGGAGATGCCGCACGGCGGCTTCAAGCACTCCGGCCACGGCAAGGACCTGTCGGTCTACAGCCTGGAGGACTACACCCGGATCAAGCACGTCATGCACAACATCGAGGGCTGATCGGCGATGGCCAGCAGCGAGGAGTTGCACAAGCGCCGCGTCGAGGCGGTGGCGCGGGGCGTGGGCAGCACGATTCCCGCGTACGTGGACCGGGCGGGCGGCGGCACGATCACCGACGTGGACGGGCGGGAGTGGATCGACTTCGCCGCCGGCATCGCGGTCACCAACGTGGGCAACTCCGCGCCGCGCGTGGTCGAGGCGGTACGCGCGCAGGTCGAACGGTTCACCCACACCTGCTTCATGGTCGCGCCGTACGAGTCGTATGTGGCGGTCTGCGAGCAGCTCAACGCGCTGACCCCGGGTGGCTTCGAGAAGCGCTCGGCGTTGTTCAACTCCGGCGCCGAGGCGGTGGAGAACGCGGTGAAGATCGCCCGGCACGCGACCGGGCGGCCCGCGGTGGTGGTGTTCGACCACGCGTACCACGGCCGGACCAACCTGACCATGGCGCTGACCGCGAAGAACATGCCGTACAAGCACCGGTTCGGGCCGTTCGCCGGTGAGGTCTACCGGGTGCCGATGTCGTACCCGCTGCGCGACGGCGGGCTGGACGGCGCCACAGCGGCGGCCCGCTCGATCGAGATGATCGAGAAGCAGGTGGGCGCGGAGAACGTGGCGGCGCTGCTGATCGAGCCGATCCAGGGCGAGGGCGGCTTTGTCGTACCCGCGGAGGGGTTCCTGCCGGCGTTGCGCGAGTGGGCGACGGCGGCCGGGGTGGTGTTCGTCGCCGACGAGATCCAGACCGGTTTCTGCCGCACCGGCGACTGGTTCGCCTGCAAGCACGAGGGCGTCGAGCCGGACCTGATCACGCTGGCCAAGGGCATCGCGGGCGGGCTGCCGCTGGCGGCCGTCACGGGCCGGGCGGAGCTGATGGACGCGGTGCACGTCGGCGGCCTCGGCGGCACGTACGGCGGCAACCCGATCGCCTGCGCCGCCGCGCTCGCGTCGATCGAGACGATGCGGGAGCTGGACCTGGCCGCCGCCGCCCGCCGGATCGGCGCGGTGATGGGCGAGCGGCTGCGCGCCATCGCCGCCGGTGACCCGCGCGTGGCCGAGGTACGCGGCCGGGGCGCGATGCTCGCCGTGGAGATCGTCGTACCGGGCACGCTGACCCCGGACCCGGCCGCCACGGCGTCGATCTCGGCGGCCTGCCACGCGGCCGGGCTGCTCACGCTGACCTGCGGCACCTACGGCAACGTGCTGCGGTTCCTGCCTCCGCTGGTGATCTCCGACGACGAGCTGGGCCGGGGCCTGGACATCCTGGCGGCCGCATTCGGCTGACCCGCACGGGGAACACCTGATCCCGCACGGGAACACCATGGCCCGATCTCCCAGGACCGGCCCATGGTGTTCCGCGCGGACGATCAGCGGAGCAGTTCCACAGTGTTGCGCCGGACCAGGTTCTTGCCGGGTTCCCGGATCGCGTCCATGGCTGCGGTGTTGAGCAGCACGCAACTGCCCGACGGCCCGGTCACCGTCACCGTCACCACCTTGTTGTTGTCCAGGTTCGTCACCCGCAGCCGGGTGCCGAGCGGGAACTGACCGCTGGTGGCAGCGGGTGCCCCGCCCTCGGCGAAGAACGTGATCGCGCCGGAGCAGACGCTGCCGCCGATCGGCTGCGCCGCGCCCGGGCGGGTCTCACCCAGTTACGCGCCCGGGGCCGGGGCGGCGGCGCCGTCGAGGCGTTCCACCACGTTGCGGCGGATGACGTTCTTGCCCGGCTCGCGTACCAGGTCCATGGCGGCGGCGTTAAGCAGCACGCAGCTCCCGGACGGCCCGGTCACCGTCACCGTGGTCACCTTGCGGTTGTCCAGGTTCGTCACCCGTAGCCGGGTGCCGACCGGGAACCGGTCGCTCGTCGCGGCCGGCGGTCCGCCCTCGGCCGAGAAGGTCACCGACCCGGCGCAGACCGATCGCGCGGCCGGCGCGGTGTCCGCGAAACCGAGTCCGGTGCCCACCGAGACCGCCACCGTGGCGGTCACCGCCACCGTCGCCGCCAGCACGTGCTTGCGCTGCACCCTCACGTTCTCTCCCGTCGTCGCTGCTGTTCGACGCGTGGTACGGACGGGAGGGCCGGACCGTTCGATCCGGCCGGCGGTCCACAACGGAAGGTGAGGGCCCGGTGACGCTCCGGCCGTCCGTGCCGGTACCTGCCGCCACGCCTTGGCGCTCGGGGGTGAGGTGGGTCACGATGGGTGGAAGGAGGCGCTGGTGGCTGACCCGTGGCTCGCCCTGGAGTTCGGCGCGGATCCGGCGGAACGGATCGCGCAGGTCGGTGCCGCCCACGAGGCGTTCCTCGCCGCCGGCACCACCACCGGCGGGGTCCGGGAGGTGGTCGCCCGCTCCTGGAGGCGGTCCGCGCTGCTGGACCCGGAAGCCACGCCGCCTGTCGACCTCGTCGACGACGCGCTGGAGACGTACCGGGCCGCGCACCCGCTGGCCCGGGTGATGCCGCTGTTCCGTGACCTGCTCGGCGGCATCGCGCAGGACGGCGCGCACCTGATGGCGGTCTGCGACGCCGCCGGCCGGCTGCTCTGGGTGGAGGGCCACCCCGGGGTGCTGCGGCACGCCGAGCGGATGAACTTCGTACCGGGCGCGCGCTGGGACGAGGCGCACGCCGGCACCAACGCGCCCGGCACCGCCCTCGCCGTCGACCACGGCGTGCAGATCTTCGCCACCGAGCACTTCGTCCGGCCGGTGCAGCGCTGGACCTGCGCCGCCGCGCCGATCCACGACCCGGTCAGCGGAGCGCTGCTCGGCGCCGTCGACATCACCGGCGGGGACCACCTGGCCGCCCCGCAGAGCCTGGCGCTGGTCCGGGCCACCGCCCGGGCCGCCGAGGCGTTCCTGGCCGGCGCCGCGCCCGCCGCGCCGGACGTGGCGTACGTGTCGGCGCTCGGCCGCGACGTGGCGGAGCTGCGCGTCGGCGGCCGGCGCATCCGGCTCGGCCGCCGGCACAGCGAACTGCTGGTGCTGCTCGTCGACCATCCGGAGGGGCGCACCGGGGAACAACTCGGCCTCGACCTCTACGGCGACGACCGGCGGCACCCGGTCACGCTGCGCGCCGAGCTGTCCCGCCTGCGCCGCGTGCTCGGCGAGGAGCTGCTCGACTCCCGCCCGTACCGGCTGCGCCCGGCCGTGCGCGCCGACTTCCGTACCGTCACCGAACTGCTGGAACGTGGCGACCCGGCGGCGGCGCTGCGCGCGTACCCCGGGCCCCTGCTGCCCCTGTCGGACGCGCCGGGAGTCGCGCGACTGCGCCGCCTTGTCGACGGCCAGTTGCGCGCCGCCGTGCTGGCCGGCGGCGACCCGGGGCTGCTCGCGGCCTGGACCGCGACGGCGGCCGGGTCCGACGACCTGGCCGTCTGGCAGGCCCTGGCGCGGGCGCTGCCGCCGGGCGCGCCACGCCGGCCGCTCGCGCTCGCGCGGGCCCGCCAGCTCGCCGAGGAGTACGCGCTGCCGCGCGCAACGTTCCTGCAACGTCCCGGAAACTAGCCTGCCCGCCATCCACCCCAGACGGACGGCGGAGGTACCCATGACGCGCTACGACGCCCCGACCCACTGGCAGTCCCGCTACGACCACTACATCGGCGGCGAGTACGTGAAGCCGCACGGTGGCAAGTACTTCGAGAACCCGACCCCGGTGACCGGGCAGACCTTCTGCGAGGTGGCCCGGGGCACCGCCGAGGACGTGGAGAAGGCGCTGGACGCGGCGCACGGCGCTGCCGACGCGTGGGGCCGCACGTCGGTCGCCGAGCGCTCGCTGATCCTCAACCGGATCGCCGACCGCATGCAGGACAACCTGGAGTCCCTGGCGATCGCCGAGACGTGGGAGAACGGCAAGCCGGTACGCGAGACGCTCGCCGCCGACATCCCGCTCGCGATCGACCACTTCCGCTACTTCGCCGGGGCGATCCGGGCGCAGGAGGGCTCGCTCGGCGAGATCGACGACGACACGGTGGCGTACCACTTCCACGAGCCGCTGGGCGTTGTCGGGCAGATCATTCCGTGGAACTTCCCGATCCTCATGGCGGTGTGGAAGCTCGCCCCGGCGCTCGCCGCCGGCAACGCTGTGGTGCTCAAGCCGGCCGAGCAGACGCCCGCGTCGATCCACTACCTGCTCTCGCTGATCGGCGACCTGCTGCCGCCGGGCGTGCTGAACGTGGTGAACGGGTTCGGCGTCGAGGCGGGAAAGCCGCTGGCCTCCTCACCGCGGGTGGCGAAGGTGGCGTTTACCGGCGAGACCACCACCGGGCGGCTGATCATGCAGTACGCCAGCGAGAACATCAAGCCGGTCACCCTCGAACTGGGCGGCAAGAGCCCGAACATCTTCTTCGACGACGTCAGCGCCGCGTCCGACGACTTCCGGGACAAGGCGCTCGAAGGCTTCACCATGTTCGCGCTCAACCAGGGCGAGGTGTGCACCTGCCCGTCCCGGGCGCTCATCCAGCAGGGCCACTACTCCGACTTCCTGGCCGCCGCCGTGGACCGGACCGGTCAGATCAAGCAGGGGCACCCGCTGGACACCGACACGATGGTCGGCGCGCAGGCGTCGAACGACCAGCTGGAGAAGATCCTGTCCTACCTGGACATCGGGCGGCAGGAGGGCGCCCGCGTCCTCGCCGGCGGCGAGCGGGCGGACCTGGGCGGCGAGCTGTCCGGCGGCTACTACGTCCAGCCGACCATCTTCGAGGGCGACAACTCGATGCGGATCTTCCAGGAGGAGATCTTCGGCCCGGTGGTGTCGGTGACCTCCTTCGCCGACCTGGACGACGCCGTGAAGATCGCCAACGACACGCTGTACGGGCTCGGCGCCGGCGTGTGGACCCGGGACCTGAACACGGCGTACCGGGCCGGGCGGGCCATCCAGGCCGGGCGGGTGTGGACGAACTGCTACCACGCCTACCCGGCGCACGCGGCGTTCGGCGGCTACAAGCAGTCCGGCATCGGCCGGGAGAACCACAAGATGATGCTGGAGCACTACCAGCAGACCAAGAACCTGCTGGTCAGCTACTCGCCGAAGAAGCTGGGCTTCTTCTGATGGGTGACCCGGTGACAGTGACCCCCGCGGCGGCCGACCTGATCCGGTCGCTGCGGGGGCAGCACGGCCCGCTGATGTTCCACCAGTCCGGCGGCTGCTGCGACGGCAGCGCCCCGATGTGCTATCCGGCCGGTGAGTTCCGTACCGGCGGCTCGGATGTGCTGCTCGCCTCGCTGGCTGTCGACGGGGTGCCCGAGCCGGTGGAGTTCTGGATGTCCAAGGCCCAGTGGGAGCTGTGGCGGCACACCCGGCTCACCGTCGACGTGGTGCCCGGACGGGGCAGCGGCTTCTCCCTGGAGGCCCCGGAGGGCGTCCGCTTCCTCATCCGCTCCCACCTGAACCGCTGATCTGTCCGAGATCTTGCAGCTCGCGGGCATCGCGGCGGTGGGATGCTGACGCCGTCCACTTCGGAATCCGCGTCCCACCACCGCCCGACAGGAGACCGCGCATGAACCCGGTCCGACAGTCGTTGCTCGCCTCCGGCCTCACCGCCCTGGCCACCGCCGCCACGCTCGGGCTCGCGCCCGGCGCCGCCGTGGCCGCCCCGGCGGCCTCCCCCACCATCTCCGTCAACTGGTTCGGCTCGGCCGACGCGCGGGCGCACACCGCCACCGTGGGCGGCCGGTTCGGCTGCGGGGCCGAACGCGGCCTCGCGTACATCGAGGTGCACCTCGACCAGCGGGTACGGCGCGGGTCGGTCACCGGCTTCGGATTCGGCGTGATCGGAGCCTGCACCGACGACCGCACCGCCGGCACCTGGACCGCGACCATCCCCGCCGACCAGGGCAGGTTCCGCCCCGGCCCGGCCACCACGACAGCCCGCCTGGTGGTGGAGCCCAACTCCCTCACCGAAACCACCGAACCCGTGCGCCTGCGCCCCCGCTGCGCCCGCCCCTGACCGGTCGACGGCCTCCGGTCAGGCGATCTGCCGGAGGTCGTCGCCGTAGTCGAAGATGATCCGTAGCCGGGCGCCGAGGGCGTTGGCGTACCGGCTCAGCGTGGCCACCTCGTTGACGTCGAGGTCGCCGTTCTCGATCTGGCTCACCCGGCCGGGCGTGACCCCCATGATCTCGGCGACCTGCCGCTGGGTGAGCCCCAGCCGCTTGCGCTCCTCGGCCAGGTGGAACGCGCTCACCCACGCGTCGGTCCGGGCGCGCTCCGCCTCGTACGCCTCGTCGTCGCCGCCGAGTTCGGCGCGGACCTCGTCCCAGTGATAGAAGTCGGTCACGACTCCCCCCTTCGCTCGCGCTCGCTGTCGAGCCAAGCCTTGTAGGCAACCTCCGCTGCCGGGATGTGCTGCCGGTACCAGCGGGTCCAGTTGCCCGCCTTGTTGCCGGCGACCAGGAGGACCGCCTGCGACCAGGGATCGAAGATGAACAGCACCCGGATCGCCACCTCCCGACCGGAGCGAGGCCGCAGTTCCTTCAGATTACGGAGACTGCTTCCGCGCAGCGTGTCCACGAGTGGGCGGCCCAGCCCCGGTCCGACCTCGGCCAGCTTGTCCACCGCCACCCGGACGCTCTCGTACGACGCCGGGTCGTGGTCCCGCAGGTCGCGCAGCCAGTGCCGGACCTCTCCGGTCACCCGGACCGACTAGCGCTTCCCGTCCGCACCCATGGTCCGACTATAGCTTGAGCTAAACATGCCGGGGTAGCGGTCAGCGGCCGTCCAACAAGGGCTGGGTGGGGTTCCACTGGGTTCCGCCGGCGGCGTCGCGGCGGCGGCGGGCTATCGCGGACAGGGCCTCCAGCACCACCCGGTTACCCAGGTACGCGGTGATGTCGGCGTGGTCGTACGGCGGGGCGACCTCGACCACGTCCAGCCCGACCACAGGCAGCTCGTAACAGACCCGGCGGACCGCGTCGAGCAGTTGCCGGGAGGTGAACCCGCCCGGTTCGGGCGTGCCGGTGCCGGGTGCCATGCCGGGGTCGACCACGTCCACGTCGACGGAGAGGAAGACGCCCTCGCACTCGTCGGTCGCGATGCCGAACGCCTCGGTCAGGCAGGTGTCCAGCCCGCGCGCCACGATCTCGGTCATCTCGTACGAGCGCATCCGCTGCTCGGCCATCCACGCCAGCGTGTCCGGGCCGGGCCAGTAGCCGCGCAGCCCGATCTGGAGGAAGCGGTCGCCGCGTACCGCGCCGGACTCGATCAGCCGGCGCATCGGCTGGCCGTGCCCGTGCAGTGAGCCGAACTCGACGTCGCCGGTGTCGGCGTGCGCGTCGAAGTGCACGAGTGACACCCGGCCGAGCCCGTGGTGCCGGGCCACGCCCGTCGCGTCCGGCAGCGCGATGGAGTGGTCGCCGCCGAGGACCACCGGGATCGCCCCGGCGGCGGCGACCGCGTGCACGGCGGTCTCCAGTGCGGCGAGCGAACGTTCGATGTCGCCGCTGAACATCTCCACGTCGCCGGCGTCGTAGACGCACAGGTCCTTCAGCCCGTCCACGCGCAGCGCCAGCGACGGGCGGGAGCCGTCGTGCGGCAGGTAGCAGGCCTGCCGGATGGCTGACGGCCCGAACCGGGTACCCGGCCGGTGCGAGGTGCCGCCGTCGAACGGCGCGCCGATGATCACGACGTCCGCGTCGGCGTACGTGACCGGCTCCTCGACTGTGCACGGCGGCACGCCGAGGAACGTGATGTCGGGGCCGAACATCGGGCCGTACCGGGTCATCGTTCCTCCATCCCCCACGGCGAACCGTAGCCGGTGAGCAGGTCCAGGAAGGGGACCGGCGGGAACGCCTCCGGCCCGAGCACGCCCGTGCCCGTCCACGCACCGGTGGCGAGCAGTTCCAGCGCGACGACCGGGTTCACGGCGGTCTGCCAGACCACCGCCTGGTGGCCGTACTCGGCCATCGACCACTCGTTGTCGACCACGTGGTACAGGTAGACGCGACGTGGCCGCCCGTCCGGGCCGGTGCCGGTGACGTACGTGCCGGCGCAGGTCTTGCCGCTCATCCGGTCGCCGAGCGTGGCCGGGTCGGGCAGCGCGGCGGCCACCAGGTCACGCGGGGACACCTCGACGCCGCGTACCCGCACCGGTTCGGTCGAGTCCAGCCCGAGCTTGTGCAGCGTGCGCAGCACCTCGATGAACTCGGCGCCCAGGCCGTACTTGAAGGTGACCCGCTTCGCCTCGACCCAGCGCGGGATGAGCAGCACCTCCTCGTGCTCGACGTTGACACACTCGACCGGGCCGATCCCGGCCGGGAAGTCGAACACCTCCGGCTCGCTGAACGGTTCGGTGGTGAACCAGCCACGCCCGGCCTCCCAGATCACCGGCGGGTTGAGGCACTCCTCGATGGTGGTCCAGATGGAGAACGAGGGCGCGAACTCGTAGCCGGCGACCGTCAGGTTCGCGCCGTCGCGTACCCCGATCTCGTCGATCTCGGCGAAGAGTTCGTCGGCGGCGTAGCGGGCGAAGACGTCGGACAGGCCCGGTTCGACGCCGATGCCGCACAGCGCCAGCCGGCCGGCGTCGGCCCACCGCTGTGCGACGGCGAACTGCTCGTCGCCGAGCTTGACCCCGGTCTCGGCGTAGGGACGCTCGGGGTGCGGCCGGGACAGCGACATCGCCATGTCGAGGTAGTCGGCCCCGGCGGCGAACGCGCCGTCGAAGATCGGCATGACGAAGCGGGGGTCGACCGCGTTGAGGACGTGGGTGATCCGGTGTTCCCGGCACAGCGCGGCCACCGCGTCGGCGCAGGAGGCGTCGACCGTGGCGGCGACGAACCGGTCGCCGTGCCCGGCGACGGCCCGCTCGGCGCGCGCCGGGTCGTGGTCGGCGACCACCATGGTCTCGAAGAAGGAACGGCGGGCGGCGATGGATACGGCGGCGGAGCCGACGCCACCGGCGCCGACGAGGAGGATACGCATCAGGAGTCGAACCCCAGTCCAAGACGGTCGAGAGTACGGAGCCAGAGGTTGCGCCGGCCGTCGTGCGCGTCGGCGCGGGCGAGCGACCAGCGGGTGAGGTTGATGCCGACGGACCGGACCGGTTCCGGCGGGAACGGCAGCGGCTTGCGGCGCACCAGGTCGAGCCGGGTCAGCGGGGTGTCGGTGCCGGAGAGCAGGTCGAGCGTCACGCGGGCGCCGAACCGGGTCGCGCCGACGCCGAGCCCGGTGAACCCGGCCGCATACGCCAGGCGCCCGGAGTAGGCGGTGCCGAAGAACGCGCAGAACCGGGTGCAGGTGTCGATGACGCCGCCCCAGCGGTGACTGAACCGCAGCCCGTCCAGTTGCGGGAACGTGGTGAAGAAGTGCGCCGCCAGCGTGTCGAAGGTGGCCTCACGCTGCTCCAGCGCGGGCGCCACCCGGTTGCCGTAGTGGTAGATCGCGTCGTAGCCGCCGAACAGGATGCGGTTGTCGGCGGTGAGCCGGTAGTAGTGGAACTGGTTGCCGGTGTCGGCGAGCCCCTGCCGGTGCCGCCAGCCGATCGCGTCGCGCTGCGCCCCGGTCAGCGGCTCGGTCATCAGCGCGTAGTCGTAGACCGGCACGACCCAGGAACGCAGCCGGCGCAGCAGCGGCGGGAACGCGTTCGTGGCGAGCACGACCTGCCGCGCCCGTACCGCGCCGGGCACCGCGTCAGCGCCGCCCGCCGTGGTGGCGCGCAGCCCGGCGCCGTCGTCGGCCAGGCCGGTGACACGGGTGTGCTCGTGCACGCGTACGCCCAGGTCGAGCGCGGCCCGGCGCAGTCCCCAGGCGAGCTTCGCGGGGTCGAGCAGGGCCACCCGGTCGGCGTCCCACATCCCGCCCAGGTACGTCGGCGACGCCACCTCGGCGCGTACCTCGTCGCGGTCGAGCAGCCGCACGTCGTGGCCGTACCGGCGGGCCAGCTCGGCGTCGGCGGCGAGCCCGTCCAGCTGGTACGGCTCGACCGCCACCGCCAGCTCACCGGTGCGTTCGAGGTCGCAGTCGATGTCGTACTTCGCCACGGTGGCGGCGATGGCGTCCAGGTTCTCCCGGCCCAGCCGCTCCAGCTCGGCGATCTCGCCGGGGAACCGTTCGACGCCGTTGGCGAGCCCGTGGGTCAGCGACGCGGCGCAGAACCCGCCGTTGCGCCCGGACGCCGCCCAGCCGCACGTGCCCGCGTCGACGAGCAGCACGTCGCGGTCCGGGTCGGCCTCCTTCGCCAGCAGCGCGGTCCACAGTCCGGCGTACCCGCCGCCGACCACGAGCAGGTCGGCGGCGTGCGACCCGGACAGCGGCGGCAGCGGGTCGGGCCGAACCGGGCGGTCCAGCCAGTACGGCACGGGCGCGGCGTCGGCCAGCGCCCGGCCGGTATGCGGCAGTGTCATGGCTTCCCCGCCGGTGTGGCGACCACCGCGAGGGCGGCGCGTCGGGCCCGCCGCCCGCGCAGCGAGGTGACCCCGACCAGCAGCAACGCGATCACGAACATGGCCGTGCCGATCACGTTCACCTGCGGCGGGATGCCCCGCTGGGAGGCGCCCCAGACGTACATGGGGAACGTGACTGTGGTGCCGGCGTTGAAGTTCGTGATGATGAAGTCGTCGAAGCTGAGCGAGAACGCCAGCAGCGACGCGGCCATGATGCCGGGCAGCACGAGCGGCAGCGTGATCCGGCGGAACGTCTGCCACTCGCTGGCGTACAGGTCCATGGCTGCTTCCTCCAGCCGCCGGTCCATGCCGGCGAGCCGGGCCTTCACGGTGACCACCACGAACGACAGGCAGAACATGACGTGCGCGATGACGATGGTCCAGAAGCCCTGCGGCACCCCGGCGGCCACGAACAGGGCGAGCAGCGAGGTGCCCATCACCAGTTCCGGGGTGGCCATCGGCAGGAAGATCAGCCCGTTGAGCCCTGACCGGCCCCGGAAGGTGTGCCGGACCAGCGCGAACGCCATCAGCGTGCCGAGGAGTGTGGAGACGACCGTGGCGATCAGGCCGATCTGCATGCTGCGCACCACGGCATCGCACATGTCCGAGGTGGCGCAGGGCTGCTTCCAGTTGTCGAGCGTGAACTCGTTGAAGTCGTAGGAGAGCCGGCTGGAGGGCCGGTTGAAGGAGAGCCCGGCGACCACCATGATCGGCAGCGTCAGGTAGCCGAGGACGAGCAGTGCCACGCCCATCACCCACCGGTCGGCTAGCCAGCGCCTGAGTCTCATCAGAGCACCTCCTCCGTGCCGGCCTTCCGCAGGTAGACGAAGACGATCGCCAGGATCGCGGCCATCAGCAGGAACGACAGCGCCGCGCCCTGCGGATAGTCCAGCCGGACCAGGAACGCCGAGTCGATGACGTTGCCGATCATGTACTCGTTCGGGGTACCGAGCAGTTCGGCGTTGATGTAGTCACCGGTGGCCGGGATGAAGAACAGCAGCGTGCCGGCGATCAGGCCGGGCATCGACAGCGGCAGCGTCACCCTGGCGAACGCGCGCGCCGGGCTCGCGTACAGGTCGCTCGCCGCCTCCAGCAGCCGGGGATCGAGCCGCTCCAGGCTCGCGTACAGCGGCAGCACCAGGAACGGCAGGAAGTTGTACGTCAGGCCGAGCACCACGGCGATCGGCGTGGCCAGCAGCCGGCCGTCCGGGCCGAGCAGGTGCACGTCGCGCAGCAGCCCGACCAGCGCGCCGTTGTCCGACAGGATGGTCTTCCAGGCCAGCGTGCGCACCAGGAAGCTGGTGAACATCGGCGCGACCACCGCCACCAGCAGCAGGTTCTTCCACCGGCCGGCCTTCTGCGCGATCGCGTACGCCAGTGGGTAGCCCATCAGCAGCGCGAGCACCAGCGCGATGGCCGAGTAGAGGAAGGACCGGGAGAACTGCGGCCAGTACGCCTGCAACGCCTCCGGGTAGTTGCTGAACGCCCAGGTCATGGCGTACCCGGTGGAGAGCGACCCGGCCGGGTCGTAGAGGCTGGCCGAGGCGAGCTGCACCAGCGGGAGCGCGAAGAACACGAGCAGCCAGACCGCGCCGGGCAGCAGCAACAGGTACGGCAGGAGGCGGCTGCGCCCGCGCCGCACCGGCGGTGGCGCCGGTTTCCCGGCGGAGGCCGGTACGTGAGCCAGCGCGCTCATGCCGCCACTCCGCTTCGCTCCGTGCCGCCATGAGGCACCTCCGCGCCGAGCCCGCCGATTCGCTCGCTGCGCTCGCTCATGGCAGCGCACCCACCGGCGGCTCGTCGAGCAGCGGCGCGGTCTGGTCGTCCTCACCGGCGGCCCGGGGCAGCAGGAACGCGTGCCGCGGATCCCAGTGCGCGGTCACCGCCGTGCCGACCGCCAACTGACCGCCCAGCCCGCTGTTAGCGGCGAACGCGGTCAGCTCGCTCCCCCACGCGGTGCGCACCAGGTACTGGGTGCTCACCCCGACGTAGGAGGCATCGGTGACGACGCCGCCGACGTGCTGGTGCCCGGCCGGCACCCGGTCCGGGCCGTCGGCCAGGTGCAGCTTCTCCGGACGTACGCCGAGGAAGGCCGGACCGTCGGTGAGCCGGGCCCGGCCGGCGGGCACCGAGAAGCGCGCGCCGTGCGCCGTGACCAGCACGTCGTCTGCGGCGCGACCGCCGGCTTCGGCGGCGAGCAGGTTGGACTGGCCGAGGAAGTTCGCCACGAACGCGGTGGCCGGGTACTCGTAGATGTCGGCGGGCGCACCGAGTTGCTCGATCCGACCGGCGTTCATCACCGCGACCGTGTCGGCCATCGTCATGGCCTCCTCCTGGTCGTGGGTGACGTGCACGAACGTGATGCCGACCTCGGTCTGGATCCGCTTCAGCTCGATCTGCATCTGCCGGCGCAGCTTGAGGTCGAGCGCGCCGAGCGGCTCGTCGAGCAGCAGCACCTGCGGGTGGTTGATGAGCGCCCGGGCCAACGCGACGCGCTGCTGCTGGCCGCCGGAGAGCTGGGCCGGACGGCGGCGGCCGTAGCCTTCGAGCTGGACCAGCGCGAGCATCCGCTCGACCTGGTCACCGACCTTGCGGATGCCGCGGCGGCGCAGCCCGAACGCCACGTTCTCGTGGATGTCCAGGTGCGGGAAGAGGGCGTAGCTCTGGAACACGGTGTTCACCGGCCGCTTGTACGGCCGCAGCCCGGCGATGTCCTGCTCGCCGAGCAGCACCTTTCCGCTGGTGGGCTGCTCCAGCCCGGCGATCATCCGCAGCGTGGTGGTCTTGCCGCAGCCGGACGCGCCGAGCAGGGCGAAGAACGAGCCCTGCGGGATGGTGAGGGTGAGGTCGTCGACGGCGGTGAAGACGCCGAAGCGCTTGGTCAGGTCGACCAGTCGCAGGTCACCGGCCGGGGTCTGCTGCCCCTTCACGCGCCGATCACCTGCTGGAACTTGGTCTCGTACTCCTTCTCCTGCGCCTCGTCGAGCGCCATGAAGACCTTGGCCTTGGACAGCATCGCGTCGTCCGGGAAGATCAGCGGGTTCTTCGCCAGATCCGGGTCGATCTTCTCCATCTCGGCCTGCGCGCCCTGCACGGGGCAGATGTAGTTGACGTACGCGGCCAGCTTCGCCGCCACCGCCGGGTCGTAGTAGTGGTTCATCAACGCCTCGGCGTTGGCCTTGTGGGTGGCCTTGTTCGGCACCAGCATGTTGTCCGACCAGAGCATCACGCCGGACTCGGGCACCACGAACTTGATCTTCTCGTCGTCGAAGCCGAGCTGCACCACGTCGCCGGACCAGCCGATGCACGCGGCGATGTCACCCTTGGCCAGGTCGGGCGCGTAGTCGTTGCCGGTGAAGCGCCGGATCTGCTTGCTGTCCACGGCCTTCTTGAGCTTGTTCAGCGCGTCGTCGAACTGGGCCGACGTGAACTTGGCCGGGTCGTGGCCGAGCGACTGGAGCAACAGGCCGATGGTGTCGCGCATCTCCGACAGCACAGTCACCTTGCCCTTGAGATCGGGGCGGGTGAGCAGCTCGTCGACAGTGCGGATCTCCTTTGTGACGTTGGCGTTGTACGCGAGCCCGGCCAGGCCGGACTGCCACGGGACGGCGAGCTGGGTCTCGGCGTCGAAGGAGCGACCGCGCAGCGACTGCAGCAGGTTCGCCTCGACGTTCGGCATCTTCGACTTGTCAAGCTTCTGCACCCAGCCGAGGCGGATCACCCGGGCGGCCATCCAGTCGGTGAGCACCATGATGTCCCGGCCGGTGCTCTGACATCCGGCGAGCTGGTTGCGTACCTTGCCGAAGAACTCGTTGTTGTCGTTGACGTCCTCGGTGTACGTCACCTGGATGCCGGAGGCGGCGACGAAGGCGTCGAGCGTCGGGCGCTTCGACTCGTCCTTCTCGTCGGTGTCCATGTACTGCGGCCAGTTCGAGAAGGCGACCTTCTTCTCGGTGGCGGACAGGTCCTCGCTCTTGCATCCGGCTTCGGTCTGCTGGGCGCCCTTGGTCCCGCAGCCGGCCAGGGTGCCCGCGGTGGCGAGCAGTGCGGCCGAGCCGACGGTCCCGGTGAGCAGACCACGCCGGGTGAGGGGCCGGAGGGGACGACGCATGTGACGACTCCTTGGGGGGCATCGTCGGCGGCGGGACGGAGGGGCGCGCCGGCGGGAGGGTCAGTGGCGATGGACGACTGATCCTGACATGAGAAACCATCACTCACAAGGGATTCCGTTGCCGGAATAGCTAGTCACCACGAATTACGCCAGACTGCGTCGGGGCATTACGCTCGACACCGAGAATCGGACACAAGGAGCGCTCGATGGTCAACCGGCATCAGGAGAACGGAAACGGCGGCCGTCGCGTCACTGTGCGTGATGGTGCCAATCACGCTCTGCTCGATGACGTGGCCAAGCAGATCATCGAGCAGCTCCAGGAGGACGGGCGCCGCCCGTACGCGAGCATCGGCAAGGCGGTCGGACTCTCCGAGGCGGCCGTACGCCAGCGGGTGCAGCGGCTGCTCGACGCGGGCGTCATGCAGATCGTCGCGGTCACCGATCCGCTCCAGCTCGGCTTTCCCCGCCAGGCCATGATCGGGCTGCGCACCGACGGCGACCTGGAGTCGGTCGCCGACCGGCTGGCCGAGTTCGAGGAGATCGACTACGTGGTGATCACCGCCGGCTCGTTCGACCTGCTGGCCGAGGTGGTCTGCCGCAACGACGCGCACCTGCTGGAGATCCTGCAGAGGCTGCGCGGGGTTCCCGGCGTGCTCTCCACCGAGGCGTTCGTCTACCTGAAGCTGCGCAAGCAGACCTACAGCTGGGGCACCGCCTGATGCGGATTCCGTTGGCGTGACGCTCAGGCGACGCTGAATTCGTCGCCCTGAGGCTTGTTCACTTGCCTTATCGGCACCGCCTGTGGGATAACCGTGGGCAGAGCGGCCGGTGTCACCCCTGACCGGCCCGAGACCCGATGGGGCTGACATGGCCAACGCCACCGACCACCTGTGGATGCACTTCACCCGCATGGCGAGCTACCCCGCCGGCGAGGTTCCGACAATCGTCCGGGGCGAGGGCGCGTACGTCTGGGACGCGCAGGGCCGCCGCTACCTGGACGGGCTGGCCGGGCTGTTCGTCGTCAACGCCGGCCACGGCCGCGCCGAACTGGCCGAGGCCGCCGCGAAGCAGGCCGGCGAGCTCGCCTACTTCCCGCTCTGGTCGTACGCCCACCCGAAGGCCGTCGAGCTGGCCGAGAAGATCGCCACGCTCACGCCCGGCGACCTGAACCGGGTCTTCTTCACCACCGGCGGCTCGGAGGCCGTCGAGGCGGCGTGGAAGCTGGCCCGGGCCTACTTCAAGCGCACCGGCAAGCCCACCAAGCACAAGGTGGTCAGCCGCTACATCGCCTATCACGGCACGTCGATGGGCGCGCTGTCGATCACCGGGCTGCCCGGCATCAAGACCGACTTCGAGCCGCTGGTCCCGGGCGGCATCAAGGTGCCGAACACCAACTTCTACCGGGCCCCCGAGCACGGCGACGACCCCGAGGCGTTCGGCCGCTGGGCCGCCGAGGAGATCGGCCGGGCGATCGAGCGGGAGGGCCCGGAGACGGTCGCCGCCGTCTTCCTGGAGCCGGTGCAGAACTCCGGCGGCTGCTTCCCGCCGCCGCCCGGCTACTTCGAGCGGGTCCGCGAGATCTGCGACGCCTACGACGTGCTGCTGGTCAGCGACGAGGTGATCTGCTCCTGGGGCCGGCTCGGCGAGTACTTCGGCGCCGTCCGCTACGGCTACCAGCCGGACATCATCACCACCGCCAAGGGCATCACCTCCGGCTACGCCCCGCTCGGCGCGATGATCGCCAGCGAGCGGCTGATGGAGCCGTTCCTCACCGAGACCGGCATGTTCGCGCACGGCGTGACGTTCGGCGGGCACCCGGTCTCCTGCGCCGTGGCGCTGGCCAACCTGGAGGTGTTCGCCCGCGAGGACCTGATCGGGCACGTCCGCGCCAACGAGGGCGCGTTCCGGTCCACCCTGGAGAAGCTGTACGACCTGCCGATCGTCGGCGACGTCCGGGGCGACGGCTACTTCTACGGCATCGAGCTCGTAAAGGACAAGACGACCCGGGAGACGTTCGACGAGGCCGAGTCCGAGCGGCTGCTGCGCGGCTTCCTGTCCACCGCGCTGTTCGACGCCGGGCTCTACTGCCGGGCCGACGACCGGGGTGACCCGGTCGTGCAGCTCGCCCCGCCGCTGATCGCCGACCAGCAGCACTTCGACGAGATCGAGCAGATCCTGCGCGCGGTGCTGACCGAGGCGTGGTCGCGGCTCTGACCCCGATGACCGACTACCGGCACCTGTCGTACTGGCTGTCCGGCCTGGAAGAACCGCTGACACCGCGACCCGGGTTGCCCGGCGACACGGACGCCGACGTGGCGATCGTGGGCGCCGGGTACACCGGGTTGTGGACGGCCTACTACCTGGCCGAGGCCGACCCCACGTTGCGCGTCGTCGTGCTGGAGCGGGAGATCGCCGGGTACGGCGCGTCAGGGCGCAACGGCGGCTGGTGCTCGGCGCTGTTCCCCACCTCGCTGCCGGCGCTGGCCCGGCGGCACGGCCGGGACCGGGCACTGGCCATGCAGCGGGCCATGCACGACACGGTCGCCGAGGTGGGGCGGGTCGCCGCCGCCGAGGGCATCGACTGCGACTGGCGGGCCGGCGGCACGGTGACACTGGCCCGCAACGAGGCGCAGCTCCAGCGGGCCCGGGCCGAGGTCGCCCAGGCCCACGCGCACGGGCTGACCGACGACGACCTGACGCTGCTCGACGCCGGCGAGGCCGCCGCGCGCTGCGCAGCCGACGGGGTACGCGGCGGCACGTACACGCCGCACTGCGCCGCCGTGCACCCGGCGAAGCTGGTCCGGGGCCTGGCCCGGGCGGTGGAACGCCGGGGCGTACGCATCCACGAGCGCACCCCGGTGACCGCGTTGCGGCCGGGCGCGGCGGTGACCCCGGCGGGCGTGGTCCGGGCACCGGTGGTGGTCCGCGCGACCGAGGGCTACACGCCGGGGCTACCCGGCCAGCGGCGGACGGTGGCCCCTGTCTACTCGCTGATGGTGGCCACCCCGCCGCTGCCCGAGGAGACCTGGGCGCGGATCGGGCTGGCGGAGCGGGAGACGTTCTCCGACTACCGGCACGTCATCGTGTACGGCCAGCGCACCGCCGACGGCCGGCTCGCGTTCGGCGGGCGGGGCGCGCCCTACCACTACGCCTCCCGGGTGCGGCAGGGATTCGACCGGGAGCCCCGGGTGTTCGCGGCGCTGCGCCGGGCGCTCGGGGAGCTGTTCCCGGTGCTCGGGCCGGACGCGCCGGTGACGCACGCCTGGGGCGGGCCGCTCGGCGTGGCCCGGGACTGGGCCGCGTCGGTGGGGCTGGACCGCCGCACCGGGCTGGCCTGGGCCGGGGGCTACGTCGGTGACGGCGTCGGCACCAGCAACCTCGCCGGGCGTACGCTCGCCGACCTGATCCGGGGCGTGGACAGCGACCTGACCGCGCTGCCCTGGGTGGGCCACCGCTCCCCGCGCTGGGAGCCGGAACCGCTGCGCTGGCTGGCGGTGAACGCCGGCCTGAGGGTCATGTCCTCAGCCGACCACACCGAGCACCGCACCCAGCGCCCGTCCCGCCGGGCCCAGACCTTCACCCGCTTCCTAGGCCACTGACCCACCCGGCTCCCACCCGGCTCTCACCCCGGCTCCCACGCCGTTGATCAAGGAGTTTGTGTCTTCCGGACACGGGTTCCGTGACACAAACTCCTTGATCAACGCGCGGAGGACCGGGGTGGGGGTCAGTGGTGGGGTGGGATTACCCGGAGGTGGCCCCGGCGGCCCTGCTGGGGGGTCTGGGGCTTCGTGGTGGGCTCGTCCTCGGGAGGGCGCGGTGGGGCGGGGCGGGCGGCCTCGCGTACCGCCTCGGCCAGCGCCACCAGGTCGTCGGTGGTGGGCGGCGGCGGCTCGAACTCGCCCTCGTGCCGCACCACGTCCCAGCCGCGCGGGGCGGTCAGGTTGCGGGCGTGCGGCTCGCACAGGTCGTACGTGTGCGGCTCGGCGAACGCGGCGAGCGGGCCCACCACAGCTGTCGACTCGTTGTAGACATAGGTCAGCGTGGCGACCGCTTGCCGGGGGCAGCCGTTACGGGAGCAGCGCCGTGGTGACCTCACCGCGGCAGGGTATCCCCATTACCGGGTCCGGCGCACCGCTTCGCGTTACGACACGCCCGTCTTGGTGATCACAATTCCACCGATCGACGCACCGGCACGCCGGACGGCCGCGCGACGGCGGGTGGACCGCCGGCCCGGGCTACCCTGTCCGACATGACGAGCCCCCAGAACCGCCGTCCCGGCTCCGGCCGGCGCACCCATCGTGACCGGCACGGTCGCGGGCTGCGCGGGCGGCTGGTGCCGGCCACCGTGCCGCTGGCCCGGACGAAGGCCGAGGTCTTCGACGATCTGGTGCTCGACACGGTGGAGTCGCTCGAACGCCGGTTCGCCAAGGAGCTGGCCGGGGTGGAGTTCGCAGTCGAGGACGTACCGCCGGATCTGAACGTCTACGACTCGGACGTGCTGGAGGACGGCGAGGTGCCGCTCGCCCGGCTGCTGCCCGGGCGTCCCGGCCGCCAGGAGGTGCCGCCGCGGATCGTGCTCTACCGGCGGCCGCTGGAGTTCCGCGCGATGGACCGCGAGGACCTCGCCGACCTGGTGCACGACGTGATCATCGAGCAGGTGGCGAACCTGCTCGGGGTCGACCCCGACGAACTGGCCTGACCTCGGCCGGCCCGGCTGGGCGCCGCCACCCGGCCGGACGCGCCGGCCGGACGGCGACCCGGGTCCGGGCGGCCCCCACCGCCCACGGACCCGTACGCGGATCAGGCGGCGACCCGCCGCTTGAGCTTGCGCCGCTCCCGCTCGGAGAGGCCACCCCAGATTCCGAACCGCTCGTCGTGGCCGAGCGCGTACTCCAGGCATTCCGTCTTCACTTCGCACCGCGAGCAGATGCGCTTCGCCTCGCGGGTCGAGCCGCCCTTCTCGGGAAAGAACGCCTCCGGGTCGGTCTGCGAGCAGAGCGCTCGCTCCTGCCACTCCGGCGCGTTCCCGAGCAGGTCGGCCACCTCGAGCTGGCCGTCCATCGATTGCCTCCTTGTCGCGCACCGGCGTCATTCGCCGCTGCAACCCCCCACGCGAAAGGCGTGCCTGTCCGTACGGTCACCATTTGTTGCGTTCCGTGCGAACAACCCCATTCAAATTACACGCGTGTAATGCGTGCGCCGTCAAGCCAAACTTGATAATGGAGTCGCCCTCCCGACACGTCCGGGACGACCGCCGCGGTCGCCCGTAGCCTCGCAACCTGCCCTATCGATTCAGACCCCGGACGAGTAACGCCCTCCCCGGCGAGTTGCCGGAAGTTTTCTGCCGTGGCGTATCGCCGACAGGCCGGCCGGACGCCCCCGCCGGCCGCTCGTACCAAGATCAGAATGGTGGGGCAAAGGGTAACGCGCCTCCCGCGGTACCGCCCGTCGAGCCGGCCGACGCCGACCGCGCCCCGTCCACCATGTGGACGGGGCGCGGGTTCCGGCGTGACTGACGGATCAGTCCAAGCGGGCTGGTGAGCTGGTGGGCCAGACGAATTCGGCGATCGACCCGCCGGTGACCGAGATCGCGCCGGCCGACGTCTTCTCGTCCCACCAGACGGTATAAACACCCGCCTCCAGATCCGGGTAGACGGCACTGTGGAAAACCCCGTCCCGGACGTGCCGCTCGCGTACGGCGGAGTGCGTCCGCGGACCGCCGAGGTCCACGCGGCTGATCTCGATCTCCCGGCCGTGCAGGTCCCGGCCGGTGTGGATGATCAGTGCGCCCCGGTCGCCGCCGAGGTCGAGCACGACGCTGCCGACCTCAGACGGGCCGAGATCGTGACGGTGTGACATTCGCCGGCTCCCGTCAGGACTTCTTCGCCTGCGGGTTGCCGAACCCGTCGTACGGCGTACCGAGGAACGGGAAGTCGGCCAGGAACGGCGCGGTGACGTCGGCCGCGCTCAGGCCCGGTGTCACGGCCGCCGCCGCGGCGTCCGGCCGGAACGTCTTGTCGACGAGCGGCACGGTCAGCCCGGCGATGGCACGCAGCGCGATCGTCACCACGTCGTCGGCGACCCGGCGGCCGTTGGGGAACCCGGCCAGATCGCCGCCGAGCACGCCGAACCGGTCCGGCTTGCCGGTGGGCCGGATCGCCGTGTTCAACCGCAGCATGTCCGCCTGCGTGTCGCCGGTGGTGTTGGCGAAGCCGTCGATCAGTCCGGCCGGGATGCCGGTGAGCAGGATCGCCACCAGGTCGGCGCGCGGCTTCTTGGACTTGTTCAGCGCGTCCAGGTTTCCGAACACGCCCGGGTAGAGCGCCGGCAGCAGCGCGGCCAGCTCGGGCCGCTCGACGAACCCGGCGAACCGCTTGTCCTCCGACGGCGGCAGCGTGTTCCACAGGTCCTTCCTGGACATCGGCACGACGACCTCGTTGAACAACGGGTTACCGAGCCGCGACACCTGGGTGAAGGGCCCGGCTGCGGTGTCGGCGGACACCCGGTCACCGAGCACCCGCACCTGCTGGCGGGACGCGCTGGTCCAGACCCCGATCGTCGAGGCACGGTCGGCGTAGCCGTAGCGGGCGGCCTTGCGGCGTACCTGGTTCAGCGGCACCTGCACGGCGAGGGAGTGCACGTTGAGCCGGTCCAGCGCGTTGACCGGCTCCCCCTCGTTCCGGAACAGCTTCTTGCCGGCGACGTGCAACTGCTGGAACGGCCGCAGCGTACCCAGGTCGAACACCGCGCCCAGGTCGACGAAGAAACCGTCGGCACGCTGGCCGGCGAAGACCTTCTCGCCGGTGGACAGCTTGAACGTCGCCTGCCGGACCAGGTTCTGGTAGTTCGGCGTGGAGAGCGGGCCGACGTTGCACGGCGGACAGGGCAGCTTGTGCGCCAGCACCCGGGCACGGCCGTCGGCGATCCGGGTCAGCCGGTAGAACTGCCGCCGGTTCCAGTTCTTGCTCTCCAGCGACTCGATCGGCCCGGTGTTGTAGAGAAAACTGTTCTGGTTCGTGATCTCGGTAGTGAATTCGAAACGATAGGTGACGTCCGGATAACCGTCTCCGTCGTTGTCGATGTGAATCTCGTACCGGACGTCGTCTCCGAACTCGAAGAAGTTCGGGCCGCCGGAGGGGAGCTGCACCGGCACGTAGTTGGCGATCAACGTGACGGTGTCCGGCTGGCTCGGCGTGACGAACGCGTACAGGTCGGAACTGTCGGCGACCGGATCCTTGGCGATCTCCGGGGCCTCGCGGTGAGAGGACATGGCGGACGCACCTTCGTCGGGGGAACGGAAAGCGGAACCGGCGCCGGGAAACCGCGCCGGCGGAGCGTGGATCAGCGCCGGCCGGCGGCGCGCACCAGGCGGTCGGCCAGGCCGCGGTCGCGCACCTCGACCCGGTTGGTACCGACGAAGACGTCCATGACGCCGGCGGCGGCGTCGCGCAGGTGGACCACGATCGGCTCGTCGCGCCGGCTAGCCGTGGGGGCGTTCTGGGCGGCGGACAGGCCCGGCACGGTGAGGGCGGCGGCGCCAAGTGTCGCGCTCGCCGCGGCGGTGAGCGTCTGCCTGCGGGTCAACCGCGGCCAGGTCCGCCGTTTCGGCGCGTCGGTGGTCTCGTCAGTGCTCATCGGCAACCTTTCCGGACCGGCGCCGCAGCGCCGCAGCGGGCCGGGCACCCGGACGCCGCCGGGCCCCGGTTCGGGGTCACCGGCGGCGGTCCTCGCCGAAACCGCCGCCGGCATCCACAGGTACGGCGCGCGGCGGGGAAAGGTTCGACCTCAGGCGCGGGCGTGACCGTACGCGGTCGTCCGCTTGCGGAACGGCCGCCCCGCAGCGGTGGCGATCGCGCGCAACTGCTCCTCGGTACGGGCCGACCCGTTGCCCGAGCCGGCCATCCGGGAGATGGTCTCCTCCATCAGCGTGCCGCCCAGGTCGTTGCAGCCGCCGCGCAGCATCGCCACGGTGCCCTCGTCGCCGAGCTTCACCCAGGAGCACTGGATGTTGTCGATCCGGCCGTGCAGCAGCAGCCGTGCCATCGCGTGCACCACCCGGTTCTCCCGCCAGGTCGGGCCCGGGCGGGCGATGCCGGCCAGGTAGATCGGCGCGTTCGTGTGCACGAACGGCAGCGCCACGAACTCGGTGAACCCGCCGGTGCGGTCCTGCACGCCGGCCAGCACCCGGAAGTGGGCCAGCCACTGCCCCGGGTGGTCCACATGGCCGTACATCATCGTGGAGCTGGACCGGATGCCCAGCTCGTGCGCCGTGCTCACCACCTCGACCCAGGCGGCGGCCGGGAGCTTGCCCTTGGTGAGCACCCAGCGCACGTCGTCGTCGAGGATCTCGGCGGCGGTGCCCGGGATGGTGTCCAGCCCGGCCTCGCGGAGCCGCAGCAGCCACTCCCGCACCGGCACGCCGGCCTTCGCGGCGGCGGTGACGATCTCCATCGGGGAGAACGCGTGCACGTGCATGCCCGGCACCCGCGCCTTGATCGCGCGGACGATGTCGGCGTAACCGGTCACCGGCATCTTCGGGTCGATGCCGCCCTGGAGGCAGACCTCGGTCGCGCCCGCCACCCAGGCCTCCTCGGCGCGGTCGGCGACCTGCTCCAGGGAGAGCCGGAACGCGTCGGCGTCGCTCTCCCGCTGGGCGAACGCGCAGAAACGGCAGCCCACGTAGCAGACGTTCGTGAAGTTGATGTTGCGGTTGACCACGTAGGTGACGTCGTCGCCGACCGCGTCCCGGCGCGCGTCGTCGGCGAGCCGGCACAGCTCGTCCAGCGCCGGGCCGTCCGCGCCGAACAGCGCCAGCGCCTTGGCCTCGTGCGCCGGCGTGAGCAGCGCGGCCGGGTCGTCGGCGGCCAGCCGCAGGCCCGCGCGCAGGTCGGCGTCCGCGCCACCACCCGGGGGTACGCTCGCGCGCGCCTCCGGCGCCACCTTGCCGGCCACCTCGGCCCAGTCGCCGTAGACGCTGTCGAAGTCGCCCCGCCGGTCCCCGGTGCGGCCGGTGACGTCGATGGTGGCGTGCAGGTCCGTCCGGCCGCCGTAGACCTCCTCCGGCTCCTGCCACGGCCGGCCCACCGGGCGGGCCGTCTCGACCGCGAGCCCGGTGGCCGGGTCGGCGAGCGCTGTGACGTGCGGCAGCAGACGCGGATCGAGCCACGGCTCGCCCGCGCGGACGTACTCCGGGTAGACGGTCAGCCGCTCGCGCAGCGTGAACCCGGCAATCGCGGTACGCGCGGCCAGCTCCTCCAGGTGCGGCCAGGGCCGCTCCGGGTTGACGTGGTCGGGCGTGACCGGGGAGACGCCGCCCCAGTCGTCGATGCCGGCGCTCAGCAGCAGGTCGTACTCGCCCGCGATGAGGTTCGGCGGGGCCTGGATGCGGGCCTTCGGGCCGAGCAGCACCCGGGCCACCGCCACTGTGGCGGCCAGGTCGTGCAGCTCCGCGTCGGGCATGCCGCGCATCGCGGTGTCCGGCTTGGCGCGGAAGTTCTGCACGATCACCTCCTGGAGGTGGCCGTACTCCCGCATCGCCCGGCGGATCGCGAAGATCGCGTCGACCCGCTCCGCCCGGTCCTCGCCGATGCCGATCAGGATTCCGGTGGTGAACGGCACCCCGACCCGGCCGGCGTCGTCGAGCGCCCGCAGGCGTACCGCGGGCTCCTTGTCCGGCGAGCCGTAGTGCGGGCCGCCCGGTTCCGACCAGAGCCGGGTGGCCGTGGTCTCCAGCATCATGCCCATGCTCGGCGCGACCGGCTTGAGCCGCTGCAACTCCGACCAGGTGAGCACGCCCGGGTTCAGGTGCGGCAGCAGGCCGGTCTCCTCCAGCACCGCCACCGCGCAGGCGCGCAGGTAGTCCAGCGTCGAGTCGTACCCCCGCTCGTCCAGCCACCGGCGGGCCGCCGGCCACCGCTCCTCCGGCCGGTCACCGAGCGTGAAGAGCGCCTCCTTGCAGCCCTGCGCGGCGCCCTCGCGGGCGATCGCCAGCACCTCGTCGCGTTCCAGGTAGGCGGCGGGCAGCCGGTGCGGCACGGTGGCGAACGTGCAGTAGTGGCAGCGGTCCCGGCAGAGCCGGGTCAGCGGGATGAAGACCTTCTTCGAGTACGTGACCACGCCCGGCCGCCCGGCCTCGCGCAGCCCGGCGTCCCGGATGTCGGAGGCGATCCGGAGCAGCTCGTCGAGCATCGGCCCGCGCGCGGCCAGCAGCGCGCCCGCCTCGGCGGCGTCGAGCGCCCGGCCGGTGGCGGCCCGCCCCAGCGCCCGCCGGATGCTCGCCTCGGTCGGTTCGGGGTCGCTGCGATCAACCATCCGCCCAGCCTATGCGCTGCCGGACGCCTCGCCGCCCGCGCCCGGTTCCGGTCCGGGCAGCGGGACGCCGGCGGTGACCCGCCGCACGGCGACGGCCCGGACGCGTACGACCGGGGCGGCCGCGCGGCGGAACCGCCGGCGGCGGGCGACGGTCGTCCGTCGCCCGCCGCGACGGGGTTCAGCGGTGCTGGTTCGGGTCCTCGCGGTCGAACCGCTGGGTGCGCTCGTCGTCGGCGCCCGGCGACGGCGCGCCCGGCTCGGCGGACTGGCGCGGGATCGCCTGCGTCGGGTCGGCCGACGGCGGCTGCCCGAACGGCGGCGCGGACTGCGGCGAGCCGTACTGCGGACCGGCGTACGGGACACCTGACTGCGGGTCGGCGGCCGGCGGACCGGACTGCGGCGCGTGCGGCGGCGCGGTGTTGAACGGCGGCGCCGTCTGCGGCTGGCCGTACGGGCCGGGCTGCTGCGGCCAGCCGGGCTGGGGCGAGCCGGCCTGCGGGTAGCCCGGGCCGGGCTGCTGCGGGTAGCCGCCCGGGCCGGGGTAGCCACCGGGCTGACCCGGCTGCTGCGGCCAGCCGGGCTGGGCCTGGCCGTACACGCCGGGCTGCGCCTTCGGCTTCGGCACGTAGTAGAGCGCGCGCCAGATCTTGAACACCACGAACGCGGCGACCGCGAAGATCGCCAGCCAGGCCGCGCGGGTCAGCAGGCCGAGGAACGCGTCGAGCACCTCACCGTCGGCGAGCCGGCCGACCAGCCAGATCAGGAACGTCAGCGCGCCGAACACGGCGGACACGGCGTACTCGACCAGCGCCACCTGCGTGATCATCCTGGCCTTCGGCACGACCGGGAGGACGACTGTGGAGATCAGGACGGCGAGCACCGGCAGGACCGTCGACTCCAGGCCGATGAAGGTGAAGTACGTGCTCCCGGCCCGGCCGCTGAACGTGCTGTAGTCGTCGACCGGCACGAGCAGGCGCAGCAGGCCGACGAAGAGAAGCACGGCGTTGGCGCCGAGAAGGACGAGCGCGGCCAGTTCGCGCAACGGTTTGATCAACTGGCTGGCCTGCGCGGCGTCGCCGGACGCGGGCTCGGCGGGGCTGGTCACGGACTCCCCCAGGGGACGAAAGCGGACAGTTGCCGAAGTGAGCGTAGTCTCTCCGGCCACCGGACGATCGACGGCGGCGCGTGCGGAAGGATGGACGCCATGCGCATCGTGGTACTGACCGGCGGCATCGGGGGCGCCCGTTTCCTGCTCGGCGTTCGGGCGTACGCCCGCGAGGTGGGCGCCGAGGTGACCGCCGTGGTGAACGTCGGCGACGATCTGCTGCTGCACGGGCTGAAGGTCTGCCCCGACCTGGACAGCGTGCTCTACACGCTCGGCGGCGGCGCCGACCCGGAGCGGGGCTGGGGCCGGGCGGGCGAGACCTGGACGGTGAAGAACGAGCTGGCCGCGTACGGCGCGGAGCCGAGCTGGTTCGGTCTCGGCGACAAGGACATCGCCACCCACCTCGTGCGCACCACGATGCTCAACGCCGGCTACCCGCTGTCCCAGGTGACCGAGGCGCTGGCGGCCCGCTGGCAACCGGGCGTACGGCTGCTGCCGGCCACCGACGACCGCCTGGAGACCCACGCCGTCGTCTCCGACGAGCAGGGCCGGCGGGCGATCCACTTCCAGGAGTGGTGGGTGCGGTACCGGGCCGACGTACCCACCGACCGGTTCGTCTTCGTCGGCGCCGACGCGGCGAAGCCCGCGCCCGGCGTGGTCGAGGCGGTCGCCGCCGCGGACGTGGTGCTGATCGCGCCCAGCAACCCGGTGGTGAGCATCGCCCCGGTGCTGGCGGTGCCCGGCCTGCGCGACGCGGTGGCCGGCGGCCCGGCCCCGGTGATCGGGGTGTCGCCGATCATCGGCGGCGCGCCGGTACGCGGCATGGCCGACCGCTGCCTCGCCGTGCTCGGCGTGGAGTGCGGCGCGGCCGGCGTGGGCGGCCTCTACGGCGCCCGGTCGGCGGGCGGGCTGCTCGACGGCTGGCTGGTCGCCCCGGAGGACGAGGGCACCGTGGTGCCGGGCGTGACGGTCCGCGCGGCGCCGCTGTGGATGACCGACGAGGCGGCGACCGCCGCGATGGTGCGCGCCGCGCTGGAGCTGATGTGAGGCTGGAGATCCTGCCGGTGCCGGGCATCGGCGACGTGACCGAGGGCGACGACCTGGCGGCGCTGATCACCGGCGCGGCGCCCTGGCTGCGCGACCACGACGTGCTGGTGGTCACCAGCAAGATCGTGTCGAAGGCGGAGGGCCGGCTGGTCGACGTGCCGGCCGACGGCCCGGAACGGCTCGCCGAGCGGGACCGCATCCTGGCCGCCGAGACCGCCCGGGTGGTGGCGACCCGGGGCGCGACCCGGATCGTGCAGACCCACCACGGCTTCGTGATGGCCTCGGCCGGCATCGACGCCTCGAACGTGGACAAGACCCGGCTGGTGCTGCTGCCTGTCGACCCGGACGCGTCCGCCCGGGCGCTGCGCGACGCGCTGCGGGACAGGCACGGCCTCGACGTGGCGGTGATCGTCAGCGACACCATGGGCCGGCCGTGGCGCAACGGGCTCACCGACGTGGCGCTCGGCGTGGCCGGCATGCCGGCGATCCGCGACCACCGGGGCGAGGTCGACCCGTACGGCAACGAGCTGTTCGTCACCCAGATGGCCGTGGTCGACGAACTGGCCGGCGCCGGCGAGCTGATCAAGGGCAAGTGCGACCAGGTCCCGGTCGCTGTGGTGCGGGGCTACCTCACCGCGACGCGGGACGACGACGAGGGCGCACGCACGCTCGTCCGCGACGCCTCGATGGACCTGTTCTCGCTCGGCACCGCCGAGGCGCGCGCCGCCGGTCTGCGGGCGGCGGCGACACTCGCCGACCGGGTCGGTGCCGAACCCGCGGGCGCGGACGCGGTGCGGCGGGCGATCGACGCGGTGGCCGACGTGGTCGCGCCGGGCACTGTGTTCACCCACGTCACCGACGACGAGGTACGCGACGGGCTCGCCGCCACGGTGCCCGGCTGGCCCGCCTCGGCCACCGGCCTGCTGCTCGGCGCGGCGCCCACCCCTGTCGGCCGGGCGGACCTGGTCCGGTTCGGCGCGGACCTGCAACGCCTGCGCGCCGCGCTGGCCGCCGAGGGGATCGACTCGACGTTGCTTCCGCCCCCGTCCGGCAGCACCGCGAGCGCCACGCTGGCGCTCTGACTCCGGCGGGCGCGCTCAGGCGTCCAGGACTGCTCGGCCCAGCGGGGTCAGCGTGTGCAGGACGGTGTTGCGGTCGCGTCGGCTGACCAGCAGCCCCGCGTTGCGCAGCACCGTGGTGTGCTGGCTGGCCGCGGCGGCCGAGATGCGCAGCTTGCGTGCCATCTCGCCAGTGGTGCAGCCGCCGTCGGCGGCCTGGAGCACCCGGGAGCGGGTGCGGCCGAGCAGGGCGGCGAGCGCCTCGCCCTGCTGTGGTTCCCCGGCGACCGAGCCGGACGTCAGGCCCGCGAGCCGGTCGACCGGATAGACCAGCACCGGGGGCAGGGTCGGGTCGACGAGCGCCACCGGGGTACGCGAGCAGAAGAACGACGGCACGAGCAGCAGCCCCCGGCCGTCCAGGTGCAGTTCCCGGGTGTCCGGGTAGTCGAGCACCTCCAGCACGCCCGAATCCCAGCGCATGTTCGGCCGCAGGCTGGCCAGCAGCCCTTCGGCGCCGCCGTCGAGCATGGCGCGGGCACGCCGGGCCCGGTCCGCCTCGACCGCCGCCTGCACCCGGGACCAGTACGGCGTGACGGCCAGCGACTGGTACCGCGCCATCGCGCCGGTCAGGTGGTGCAGCGTCTCCGGCTCGCCACGGGCGAGCGCGGTGGCCGAGGACGGCAGGGCGTTCTCCCCGGCCAGCAGCGTCAGGTCGCGGCGCAGCATGTCGACGGGGGTGCCCCGGATCGCTTCCAGGCCGGCCTGGAAGCCGTCCCGGCTGGCGAACGGGGTGAGGAAGTCGGGGAAGTAGCCGCGTGGCGGATTGAGCGCCAGCAGAAGGCGGTACTGCTCGGCGTCGGTGTCGGTGCGCAGTCCGTGCGCCACTGTGCGCCGCCAGGTGGTCATCATCGGGTCACGACCGCGCCCCTGGAGCAGGTGCAGGCTGAGGACCAACTCCCACAGGGGGTCCGCGGCCGGGGCGACCCGGGTCCGCAGGACGTCCTCGCCGGAGAAAATGATCTTCAACATGGATTGCTCCCGTGCGGACGGCGGGGGTGCCAGCCACACTCCGACTGTACCCGCCGGTACTAATCTCCATCTTTAAGCGTGAGATGAAAAACCTCGACGCTGGGCGGG
Organism: Micromonospora sp. NPDC049203; assembly: GCF_043197215.1. NCBI lineage: Bacteria > Bacillati > Actinomycetota > Actinomycetes > Micromonosporales > Micromonosporaceae > Micromonospora > Micromonospora sp. NPDC049203. The sequence continues at coordinate 855,621 of NZ_JBICSV010000001.1, forward strand.
CCGGTTCGGCAAACTCTCTGTTGCCTGCCGACGCCGGGGAGCGACATCGATCCGGTCGCCGGCTGACGGGCGTGGCCGGGCGGCACCACGAGGGTCTGCGGCATCAGTCGCAGGGGTGCCGCCCGGCCCTCGCTCATCCGATCCAGAGCGCCACCCGATGGTCCTCGTCGGTGACGTAATAGCAGCGCCCGGCCAGCTCGGCCAGCCCCTCCACGTGATGGAACGGCGCCAGCTCCGCGACCACCTCCCCCGCCACCAGCGCGTCCCCGCCCGCGTCGTGCCGGAACCGCACGTGCCGGGAGGTCACCTCGCCGCCGTGCGGGTGGTCGTCCAGCAGCACCGAACCCTTGCCCAGCGCGTCGATCGACCCGGTCACCGCCGCGTAGCCGCCGTCGCCGGTCGGCGTGATCGCGCGGAAGCCGGCGAGCGCACCGGGCGGCGTCACACCGGTCAGCGCGTACGCCCCGAGCGCCCGCGGGTCACCCGAGTGCTCCGGGTCGTCGAACATCTCCGGTACGCCGGCCAGCTCGACGTAGACCGGCTCACCCTCGGCGGTCACCGGGAAACGCAGGCCGAGCAGCGCCGTACCGGCCGGGGTGAACGCCGCCGCCTCGACGTTGATCGGCAGGTCGTCGGCGGCGAGCCGGGTCACCCAGCTCTTGGCGCGGGCGGTGCCCCGGGCCAGTGTCTCCACGATGAACCGCTGCCGGACCCGGTCGCCCGGTGGCAGCAGCGTCAGCGGGGCGGCGGCGAGCGCGTCGTTGACCGCCCGGTGCAGCCGGAAACGGTTGCGCACCACGTGCACCGGCAGCGGCCCGGCCACGGCGTCGTCCTCCCGGAACCGGGCCACGAACGCGCGCCGGGGCCGCAGCGGGCCGCCCTTGGAGCCGAAGTGCGAGCCGAAGACGTACACCCAGCCGTCGTGGTGGGCCAGTGCCTCGCCGTCCTCGGTGCGGCCGTTCTCCCGGCCGGCGTCGGCGGCCACGTGGTGCGCCTCCCAGTGGCCGTCGTCGAGTTCCAGCAGCAGCGCCAGGCACTGTTCGACCGGCCCCTCGTCCAGCACGGTCCAGAAGCCGCGGCGCGCGCCGTGCGCCCGCAGCAGCGCGGCCGACCGCACCGGCAGGAGGTCGCTCGCCTCGTTGCCGGCCACCAGGAACTCGACGAGTCGCAGGGTCACCGCGTCAGGGTACGAAGCCGGCGCTCGTAGAGTGTCCGGGTGCCTGATCTCATCTCGTACACCGAGCTGCACGCCGACGCCGTCGCGACGCTGAGCCGCTGGACGGCGACCAGCCCCGCCGCCGACGCGGCCCGGACCCGGACCCTGGCGCTGCTGGCCGACGGGCCGGTGGCGATGAGCCGCGCGCACCGGGCCGGGCACGTCACCGCGAGCGCGCTGGTGCTCGACCCGGACGGCCGGGTGCTGCTCTGCCTGCACGGCAAGATCCGCAGGTGGATGCAGCTCGGCGGGCACTGCGAGCCCGGCGACCGGACGCTTGTGGGCGCCGCGCTGCGCGAGGCCACCGAGGAGTCCGGCATCAGCGGCCTGACCGTCGAGCCGGAGCCGATCGACGTGGACATCCATCAGGTCGCCTGTCAGGGCGGGTCGTTCCACTACGACGTCCGGTACGCCGCGCTGGCCCCGGCGGGAGCGGTCGAGCGGGTCAGCGCGGAGTCCGAGGCGCTCGGCTGGTTCCCGCCGGACCGGCTGCCCGAGCCGCTCGCCCACGCCACCGCGCAGCTCGTGCGGCCGGCCCTCGCGGTGCTGGCCCGCCACGCCGGCCGCTGAGCGGCGGCGCCCCGACGCGCCGCCGGGCGCGTTCCACTCCGGCGGCGCGTCGCGCGGCGGATCAGACCAGGCCCTCCTCGCCGCGTTCCTTCAGCTCGTCCACGATCTTCTTCACGTCCTGCGCGCGGTCGCGCGGGCAGACCAGCAGCGCGTCCGGGGTGTCCACGACGATCAGGTCGTGCACCCCGACGGTGGCCACCAGCCGGCCGGAGTGCGGCACCACGACGGTGCCTGTGGTGTCGTGCAGCAGCACGCCCGGTTTCGCGTCCCCGCCCAGCACCACGTTGCCGGCGCCGTCGGCGGGCAGCACCTCGCCGAGCGTGTGGAAGTCGCCGACGTCGTTCCAGCCGAAGTCGCCGGGCACGGTGCCGACCCGGCCGGCCGTCGCCGCGCCCTCCATCACCGCGTAGTCGACCGAGATCCGGGGCAGCGTCGGCCAGATCCGGCCGAGCACGTCGTCCTGCTCCGGCGTGCCCCAGGCCGCCGCGATGGCGGTGATCCCGGCGTGCAGCTCCGGCTGCTGGCGGGCCAGCTCGGCCAGGAAGACGTCCACCCGCCAGACGAACATGCTGGCGTTCCAGAGGTGCCGGCCGGAGCGGACGTAGACTTCCGCCACCTCGGCGGCCGGCTTCTCCTTGAACTCGTGTACCGGGCGCAGCGGGCCGTCCCCGACCGGGTCGCCGGTCTCCAGGTAGCCGTAGCCGGTCTCCGGGCGCGTCGGGGTGATGCCCACTGTCATCAGCAGCCCCTGCTCCGCGCCCCGGATGGCCTGGCGTACCACCTCGGCCAGCCGGGCCGGGTCGCCGATCAGGTGGTCGGCGGCGAACGAGCCCATCACCGCGTCCGGCGTCCGGGTGGCGATCACCGCGGCGGCCAGCGCGATCGCCGCGCAGGAGTCGCGCGGAGAGGGCTCGACCAGGATGTTCTCCTCCGGCAGGCCGGCCAGTTGCCGAGCCACCGCCGCGGCGTGCGCGGCCCCGGTGACCACGAGCGTGCGCTCCGGAGTGGTCAACGGCGACAACCGGTCGACAGTGGCCTGCAACAGCGAGGCGGGGGTGCCGGTCAGCGGGTGGAGGAATTTGGGGTGGCCGGCACGGGACAACGGCCACAACCTTGTGCCGCTGCCGCCCGCCGGGATGACGGCGTAGAACATCAGCACATCATGCCCGAAGCGGGCGAGCCGTCACGGTCGGTCGCCCGGGACTCAGGAGCGGGCCCGTCGCCAGGCCGCGATGTGCACCTCGGCGCTGGACTCCCAGGTGAACTCCTTGGCCCTGTCGAAGCCGGCCTTGGCCAGGGACAGCCGCCGCTGCTCGTCGTCCAGCAGGGCGGCCAGGTCGGTGGCGATCTGGTCCGGGTCCTCGCTGGTGTAGGCGACCGCGTCGCCGCCCACCTCGGGCAGGGACAGGCGCGGCGTGGTGAGCACCGGGGCGGCGCACGCCATCGCCTCCAGGATCGGCAGGCCGAAGCCCTCGCCGTACGAGGGGTAGGCCGCCACGAGCGCGCCGCCGAGGAAGCCGGGCAGGTCGGCGTAGCGCAGGTAACCGGGACGCAGCAGCCGCAGGTGCGACGGCACCTCGGCCACCGCGCGGTCGATGTCGTCGTCGTGGCCCTGACCGCCGGCCACCACCAGCGCGGGCGGGTTCGGCCGGTCGGCCACCGCCCGGGCCCAGCCGCGGATCAGGTTGGGTACGTTCTTGCGCGGCTCCTTGGCCCCGAGGAACGCGATGTAGCTGCTGTCGCCCAGCCCCAGGCGGGCCCGGACGCGTGCCTTCTCCTCGTCGCCCGGCGCGTGGAACGCGTCCTGGTCGACGCCGTGGTAGGCGACGTCGATCCGGGTCGGGTCGGCGTCCAGCAGGCGGATCAGCTCGTCGCGGGTGGCCTTGCTCGGCACGATCACCCGGCCGGCGCGGCGCAGCGAGGTCTTGATCGCGCTGCGGAAGAACGTCCGGCGCGACTTGTCGTAGTGCTCCGGCTCGGTGAAGAACGTCGCGTCGTGCACGGTGACAGTCACCGGGCAGCCGGCCCGCAGCGGGCAGGTGTAGAACGGCGAGTGCAGCACCTCGGCGCCGACCTGCTGGGCCAGCAGCGGCAGGCCGGTCTGCTCCCAGGCCAGCCGCGCCGGCCGGTGCGCCACCGCCGCCGGGGCGGGGATCACCTCCGCGCCGGGCAGCATCCGGGAGTAGCGCTCCAGGTCGGTGCGGAGGCTGACCACGGCCAGGTCGATGCTGGTGCCGCAGACCCGGCCCAGCGCGCCGAGCAGTCCGTCGACGTATCTACCGACGCCGCCACGGTCGGCGGGGACACTCGTGGCGTCGATGAGAACGCGGGGCGGGCGACCGGCGGTCACGGGGCGACTCCTCAGATGGCGCGGTTGTGGGAAAGAACACTTTCGGCAAGCCTACGCCGGGCCGGGCGCCAGGCGCTGACCGCGACCCGACGGTACGCCGACTTGTCGCTGTCATCGAGTACGCACGCGGGGCGCGTATCGTTCGCGCCGATGGCCGACAACATTGCCCGGGTGTTCGCCGACGCGATCGCGCCCGACCCCACCCGACCGCTGCTGACCTGGTACGACGACGCCACCGGCGAACGCACCGAACTCTCCGGGGCGACACTCGCGAACTGGGTGGCGAAGACCGCCAACCTGCTCACCGACGAGGTGGGCGCCGCGCCCGGCGACGCGGCCGGGGTGCTGCTGCCGCCGCACTGGCAGACCGCCGCCGTGCTGCTCGGCTGCTGGTCGGCGAAGCTGACCGTGGTCGGCACGCCGGGGCCGGTGGAGGCGCTGTTCGTGGCCGTCGACCGGGCGGACGAGGCAGCCGGTTGGCCGGCCGGCGAGCGGTACGCGCTGGCGCTCGACCCGTTCGCACTGCCGATGCGGCAGGTGCCGGCGGGCTGCGCGGACTTCGTCACCGCGGTACGCGGACACGGCGACCACTTCACGCCGGACCCGTCCGGCGGGGAAGCGGACGCGGCGCTGCTGGCCCGGGCGGCGGTCCGCGCCACCGAGCTGGGCCTGACTCCGGGCGACCGCCTCCTGGTCGACGTGACCACTCACCCCGACCCGGTCGACTGGCTGCTCACCCCGCTCACGGCGGGAGCCAGCGTGGTCGCGTGCGCCCACCCCGACCCGGCTCGCCTTGAGGCGCGCTCCACAACCGAGAAGACCACGCACACCCTGGCCTGAGCCCGCCCCGCCCCTCTCCCTGTTGATCTTGCACCTTCGGCCCTCGGTACGGGGGATTCACCCCTTTCGCCGGGGCGGAAAGTGCAAGATCAGCGAGGGCGACAGGGCTGATCAGCCAGGGGCGACGGGGCTGTCGGTGGTGGAACGGCGCTGGGCGAGGGCGGCGAACGCCGTCAGGGACTCGGGGTTGGCCAGGGCGCCCTTGGCCGCCGCGCGGTCGACGGGGGTGCCCGTCAGGATCTTCTTCACCGGCACCTCCAGCTTCTTCGCGCTCAGCGTGCGGGGCACGGCCCGGACCTGGTGGATCTCGTCCGGCACGTGCCGGGGCGACAGCGCGGTACGCAGCTCCCGGCAGATCTTCTTCCGCATGTCGTCGTCGAGTTCCAGGCCCTCGGCGAGCACCACGAACAGCAGCAGCTCACCCGCGCCGCCCTCGTCGTCCTCCAGGTGCACGACCACCGAGTCGACCACCTCGTCCAGCCCTTCGACCACCGAGTAGAACTCCGCGGTGCCCAGCCGTACCCCACCCCGGTTGAGCGTGGCGTCGGACCGCCCGGTGATCACGCATCCGCCGCGCTCGTTCACCGTGATCCAGTCGCCGTGCCGCCACACGCCGGGATAGACCTCGAAGTACGCCTCCCGGTAGCGGGCGCCGTCCGGGTCGTTCCAGAACCCGACCGGCATGCTCGGCATCGGCTCGGTGATCACCAGCTCGCCGAGCTGCCCGATCACCGCGCTGCCGTCGGCGGAACGGGCCTCCACCTTCGCGCCGAGCGCCCGGCAGGCGATCTCCCCCGCGTACACCGGCAGCAGCGGCACGCCGCCGACGAAGCCGGTGCACACGTCCGTGCCGCCGGACAGCGACTGGAGCTGGAGGCGGTCGCTCACGTTCTCGTACACCCAGGTGAAGCCCTCGGCCGGCAGCGGCGCGCCGGTCGAGCCGAGGCCGCGCACCGCGGACAGGTCGGCGACCTCGCGCGGCACCAGGCCGGCCTTGCGGCAGGCCAGCAGGAACGGCGCGGACGTGCCGAAGTACGTGGTGCCGGTGTCGGCGGCCAGCCGCCACAGCGCGCCCAGGTCGGGGTGGCCCGGGTTGCCGTCGAACAGCACGATCGCCGCGCCCACCGCCGGGCCGGAGACCAGGAAGTTCCACATCATCCAGCCGGTGGTGGTGAACCAGAGGAACCGGTCGGCCGGACCCAGGTCGTGGTGCAGCGCCAGCATCTTGAGGTGTTCCAGCAGGATGCCGCCGTGGCCGTGCACGATCGGCTTGGGCAGGCCGGTGGTGCCGGAGGAGTAGAGCACGTAGAGCGGGTGGTCGAAGGCGACCGGGGTGAACGTCAGCGGCTCGTCGGTGGGCGCCGCAAGCTCCGCCCACGGCAGCGCGCCGTCGGGGGCCGGGCCGTCCGGATCGAGGTACGCGACGGCGACGGTGTGCCGCAGCGACGGCAGCGCGGCCCGGATCGCGGCCACCTCGGCGCGCCTGTCGACCGGCTTGTCGCCGTACCGGTAGCCGTCGACGGCGACCAGCACCGTCGGCTCGATCTGCTGCCAGCGGTCGGTGACGCTGCGGGTGCCGAACTCGGGCGCGCAGGAGGAGAAGATCGCGCCCAGGCTGGCGGTGGCGAGCAGCAGGACGTACGTCTCCGGGATGTTCGGCGCGTACGCGGCCACCCGGTCGCCCGGTCCCACGCCGAGGCGGCGCAGCCCGGCGGCCACCCGGCGGACCCGCTCGCGCAGCTCGGCCGCGGTGAGCGTCTCCGGCGCGCGGGTCTGCCCGTGCGCGATCACCGCCGGGTCGTCGTCGTCCAGCCCCGGCATGCGCAGCACGTTCTCGGCGTAGTTCAGCGTCGCGCCGGGGAACCAGCGGGTGCCCGGCATGGCCCGGTCGGTGAGCGTGGCGGTCGGCGGGGTGTGCGCGACCACGTCGAAGTAGTCCCAGATCGAGCGCCAGAACGCGTCCAGGTCGGTCACCGACCACTGCCACAGCGCGTCGTAGTCGGCGAACTCCAGCCCGCGGTGCTCGGCCAGCCAGCGCAGGTAGTCACCGATCCGGGACCGCTCCCGCACGTCCGCCGGCGGCGTCCACAGCACGTCAGCCACTGTTCCACCCTCCCCTGGGCCCGCCACGACGGTGTGCCGGAGCCGTGGCGCCATCTTGCCCTACCTCGTGCCGCCATTGTCCGCGCCGGGTGCGCCGTACGGGGCGTGCCCCGCCCACACCCCGTACCCCCACCCCATGTGGCCCACATGGAAGGAAGGGCCCCCTCTTAACGCCTCGTGCAGAGGAAGGGCCCCCTGTTAACACCTCACTCCCGCGGGGGTCCGCCGCCGGACGGCGGGGGCAGCGTGCGTGCCCGGGTGTTAATAGGGGGCCCTTCCTCTACCGCAGGCGTTAAGAGGGGGCCCTTCCTTACACCTCAGCCGGCGCGGTGGGCCTGGATCGCGCGGCGCCGGGCGAGCCGGTGCGCGCGCCGGATCTCGGCCTCCCGGAAGCGGCGTTCGTCCTCCGGCGTCTCGGGCAGCACCGGGCGGACCGGCCGTGGCGCACCGCCCACGTCGACGCCCACGAAGACCAGGTACGCGGTGGCGACCCGCACCGGCTCCTCCTCGGCCGAGTCCCAGCGCTCGCCGACCACCCTCACCCCGACCTCCATCGAGGTCTGGCCGGTCCAGTTGACCTGTGCGTGGGCGTGCACGAGATCGCCCACCCGGACCGGCTCGGAGAAGACGATCTCGTCGATGGACGCGGTCACCGCGGTGCCGCCGCTGTGCCGCGCCGCCGCCGCGCCGGCAACGTCGTCCACGAATTTCATCAGTACCCCACCGTGCACGGTCCCGTACAGATTGACATCGACCGCGGTCATGATGCGACTGAGCGTGACGCGGGAGTACGACGTGGGCTTACCCGGCGGGACCGCGGGATGATCTGTCATGCCGAAAACGGTACGGTGCGCGGATGCGACATCTCTGGAGCTTCCTCGCCGGGTTGGCGGTGGCGCCTGTCACCTGGGTGCTCGTCACGCTCGGTCAGGACGGATCTGAGCGGACCGTCGACCGCTGGGTGGAGATCGGGACGTACAGCACACCGAACCTGATCGAGCCGGCCGTCTATCTGGGCGTCGCCGGCATCCTGCTCGGTCTGCTCGGCACGTTGCGTTTCTCGCCGTTCGGCCCGCTGGTGGCCGGCCTGCTGCTCGCCGCCCCGTACGTCGGGCTGTTCGTCGCGCCGTTCAGCGTGCGGGACCGGGTGCCGGACGACCTGAAGCTGCTCGGTGACCCGCTGCCGCTGCGCGAGCCGCTGGACAACGGCACCCTGTTCCTCATCGGCGTGCTGCTGCTGATGGCCGTGTTCAGCACGAGCCGGTGGCGGCGTCCCGCCACACCCCCGGCGGCCGGGGCGGAGCTGACCCCGGCCGTCGCGCCGGTGGAGCACAAGCCGACGCTCACCGACTGGCCCCCGGCCGACGCGCCGAAGGACCCGGACACCGCGCCGCTCACGCTGGCCTATCCCGAGACCCCCACCGAACCCCTGCCCCGCCGTACCGGCGGCGAGTCGCCCTGGTCCGCGCCCCCGCGCGGCGCCGGGCGGCCGGAGGGCACCGAGACCCGTTGACGAGCGCGGGCGGGCCGGTACGCCGGCCCGCCCGCCCGAACGCCGGTGGTCAGCCCTTCAGCAGCTGACGGGCCATCACGATCCGCTGGACCTGGTTCGTGCCCTCGTAGATCTGGGTGATCTTTGCGTCGCGCATCATCCGCTCGACCGGGTAGTCACGGGTGTAGCCGTAGCCGCCGAGCAACTGGACCGCGTCCGTGGTGATCTCCATGGCGGCGTCCGAGGCGAAGCACTTGGCGGCCGCGCCGAAGTAGGTCAGGTCCGCGTCGCCGCGCTCGGACTTGCCGGCGGCGGTGTACGTGAGCTGCCGCGCCGCCTCCAGCTTCATGCCCATGTCGGCGAGCATGAACTGGATGCCCTGGAACTCGGCGACCGGCTTGCCGAACTGCTTGCGCTCCTGGACGTAGCCCTTGGCGTAGTCCAACGCGCCCTGCGCGATGCCGACCGCCTGGGCGGCGATGGTGACCCGGGTGTGATCCAGCGTCTTCATGGCGGTGGCGAAGCCGGTGCCCTCGGCGCCGATCATGCGGTCGGCCGGGATACGCACGTTGTCGAAGTAGACCTCCCGGGTGGGCGAGCCCTTGATGCCGAGCTTCTTCTCCGGGGCGCCGAAGCTGACGCCCGGGTCGGACTTCTCCACCACGAACGCGGAGATGCCCCTCGACCGGGCTGTGGGATCGGTCACGGCGAACACCGTGTAGTACTCGGACACGCCCGCGTTGGTGATCCACCGCTTCACGCCGTTGAGCACCCAGTGGTCTCCGTCACGTACCGCCTTGGTCGTCATCGAGGCGGCGTCGCTGCCCGCCTCCGGCTCGGAGAGGCAGTAGGAGAACATGCCGTCCCCGGCCGCGACCGGGGTGAGGTACTTGCGCTTCAGCTCCTCGGAGCCGGCCAGCAGCAGTGGCATGGTGCCCAGCTTGTTCACCGCCGGGATCAGCGAGGACGACGCGCAGGCCCGCGCCACCTCCTCGATCACGATGGCCGTGGCCAGCGCATCCGCGCCGGCGCCGCCGTACTCGACAGGGATGTGCGGGGCGTGGAAGTCGGCCGCGCGCAGGGCCTCGTACGAGGCCTTCGGGAACTCACCTGTCTCGTCCGCCTCGGCGGCGCGCGGAGCCACCTTGGCCGCACAGACCTCACGGACCGCCTCCCGGATCGCCTCGTGCTCCTCCGGCAACCGATAGACGTCGAACGACTGCTCTGCGGCCATGTCGGCCCTCCCCTTCCACCGCTATCATGCGCAGTCTGTGCCGCCCGAGGGCCGACGACTGCCGCAAACTGAAGGATAGCCACCGGTCCCGGCCGGACCTTACCGGCGGGTAGGCTCGCGCCCGAGCCTCGCCCGCCCGACCCGATTACCCTCACAGCAGACATCCAGTTCCCTCGGTGCCCGGCCTCGGCGCCCCAGCAGAATGCGACGCGTGGAAGCGCCGCCAGTGCGAGCGGAGAAGACAGGCGTGACGATTCCGTACCCGAACACCCAGCCGATGCCCGCCATCGCCGCGGTGACCCCGCCGTCCGGCGCCGCCCGCCCGCGGGTGACCTTCCTCGGCACCGGCTACCTCGGTGCGACCTACGCCATCTGCTACGCGGAACTGGGCTACGAGGTGCTCGGCTTCGACGTCGACGCGGACAAGATCGCCAAGCTGAACGCGGGCGAGGTGCCGATCCACGAGCCGGGCCTCGACGAGCTGCTGCGCCGCAACCTGGCCGCCGGCCGGCTGCGGTTCAGCACCGACATCCAGGAGACCGCCGACTTCGGCGACGTCCACTTCATCTGCGTCGGCACCCCGCAGCGGGCCGACGGCATGGGCGCCGACCTGTCGTACGTCGAGGCGTCCGTGACGAGCCTCGCCCAGCACCTGACCCGTAAGGCGCTGATCGTCGGCAAGTCCACCGTGCCGGTGGGCACCGCCGAGTGGGTGGAGCAGCTCGTCGGCAAGCACACCCCGGCCGACCTCGGCGTCGAGGTGGCGTGGAGCCCCGAGTTCCTCCAGGAGGGCTTCGCCGTCGACGACGTGCTGCGTCCGAACCGGATCGTGGTCGGCGTCAAGAGCGAGTGGGCAAACGGCATGCTCTTCGCCGCCCACAAGGGCGTCTTCGACCTCGCCGCCACCGAGGACCGCGAGGTGCCGCTGGTGGTCACCGACTTCGCCACCGCCGAGTTGGTAAAGGTCGCCGCGAACGCGTTCCTCGCCACCAAGATCTCCTTCATCAACGCGATGGCCGAGGTCTGCGAGGCGGCCGGCGGCGACGTGACCCAGCTCGCCCGCTCGATCGGCTACGACCCGCGCATCGGCAACCGCTTCCTCCAGGCCGGGCTCGGCTTCGGCGGCGCCTGCCTGCCCAAGGACATCCGCGCCTTCCAGGCCCGCGCCCAGGAACTGGGCGCCGGTGAGGCGTTGCGCTTCCTGCACGAGGTCGACCTGATCAACCAGCGCCGCCGCAGCCGCGTGGTGCAGCTCGCCGCCGAACTGCTCGGCCGCCGTTCCGGCCCGGCCGGCCCGGACCTGTCCGGCACCCGGGTCGCGGTGCTCGGCGCCACGTTCAAACCCAACACCGATGACGTACGCGACGCGCCGGCGCTCGCGGTCGCCTCGCTGCTCGGCAAGGCCGGGGCCGACGTGCACGTGTTCGACCCGCAGGGGATCGAGAACGCGCGCCGGGCGGTGCCCGAGCTGGCGTACGAGGAGAGCATGAACGACGCGGTCCGTGGCGCCGACCTGGTCTGCGTGCTCACCGAGTGGGCCGAGTTCCGCAACGCCGACCCGGTGGCCCTGGGCGAGCTGGCGAACGGCCGCAAGGTGGTCGACGGGCGCAACTGCCTCGACTCCACACTGTGGACACAGGCCGGCTGGGAGTACCGCGGCATGGGCCGCCCCTGACCCGCTGACCAGCTGGACCGGCCCGCCGGGGACACCTCCCCGACCGGGCCGGTCCTTTTTGTTGTCCGGAACGCGGCGGCAACTGTCGAAATCCCGGCCCACTCAAGGCATGCTGCCTCTGGGAGGTCCACAGTGCGGAGGCACGGGCGGACGGGAGACTGTCGTGGAGAGCTTCAGGTGCGCTTCGTGCGGGCAGGACATCAAGCCCGCCGTCGTCTGCCCGCACTGCGGCGCGCCCCAGCCGCAGTGGTCCGAGCACCTGGCCGACATCGAGCGCTCGATCGCCGAGATGAAGGCCCGCGACGCCGAGATCGCCCGGGAACAGCGGCAGATCGCCGCCAAGATGCAGGCTGCCCTCTTCCAGCGGGACATCCTCGCGCACGCCGGTGAGGAACGGATCCGGCAGGCCACCCGGCCGCGCCGGGTGCTGCGCCGGCGGGCCGGCCGCCGCCCGCCCACCGCCGCCACCGGCGCGCCGCCCCGGGTGCCCCGCCAGGGCACCCCGCCGCCCGGCCCGGAGGACCTGCCCCCGTCGCCGCCGCGCGGTCGCCCGCGCTGGCTCGACGCGGACGATCCGGAGCACCCGCCCGAGGCGTCCTCGCGGGAGGTGCAGAACATCCCGCTCGGGCTGGGCGCGCTCCTGCTCGGCGTCGCCGCGGTGGTCTTCGCCGCGGTCGCCACCAGCTCGATGGACGCGCTGGCCCGGCTCGGCGTGCTGCTGGTGGCGACGGCACTGATGCTGCTCGCCCCGCCGGTGCTGGCCCGGCGCGGGCTGACCTCCACCGCCGAGACCATCGCCGCGGTCGGGTTGCTGCTGGTGCCGCTGGCCGGGTACGCGCTCTGGGCCGTCGACCGGATCGGCGGCGACGGGACGGGCGCCGCCTTCGCCGGCACGATCTTCCTGGTCACCACGCTCGTCGCACTCGGATACGCGTACGGCACCGGTCTGCGCGCACCACGCTTCGCCACGGTGCTGGCCGCCCAGCCGGTGCTGCCCCTGCTGGCGTACGAGCGGATCACCGGGCCGGTCGGCTGGGCGCTGGTGCTGACCGTGGTGGCGGTGCTCGACCTGGCGCTGGCGCGCTCGGCGGTGGTACGTGAACGGCCCGTCCGGCGTGACCTGCCCGCCACCGGGCCGGTACCGCCCGGCCCGCCCCGGCAGCGCGCCGACGACGACCGGCCCGAGTCGGCCCCGGAGGAGTCCGCCGAGGTGCTGGGCGGTGAGACGCCGCCGGGTCCGGCCGCCACCGCCCGGCCGGTGCCCTGGCTGCCCGAGCTGACCTGGCTGCTGCACGGCGTGGCGGTCGCGGTCGCGCTGGCGTACGCGGTCACCGGCCTGCTGCGCGCCACCACGGTGCCGCCGGCCGCCGCAGCGGGCACGGTGCTGCTCCTCGCCGCCCTGGTCGCGCTGGCCGGGACGCTCGTGCTGCGCCGGCCGCCGCTGCCGGATGTCGGCGCCGCCGTCCTCACACTGGCGGTCATCGGCGCGCTCGGGCGGGTCGCCTCGGTGGCCCTGCCCGGCCGGTCCCTGCTGCTCATCTCCGCCGTCATCGCGTTGACCGGGCTCGCCGTCCGGGCCGTACCGGAGTCGGCCCGGCGTGGTCCGCAGATCGCGTCGGCGGTGGCGCTCACGGTCAGCGGCCTGGTGGTCGCCGGTGGCGCGCTGCGCGCCGGGCTGGCCCCGGCCCGGGCCGCGTTGCCCGCCTGGTCGGCGGACCTGAGCGGATGGCACGCCGAGCTGGCCCGGGCGGTCGGGCCGACCGGCTGGCAGCTGGCGGCCAGCGCGTTGCTGCTCACCGTCGCCGCCGTGATCGCCCTGCCGGCCGAGATCCGGCGCGAGTTCGCTGTGGTCGGGGCGGCGCTCACCGCGCTCGCCGTACCCGCCTCGCTCGGTCTGGGCTGGGCGGCGGCCTGCTGGCCGATGCTGCTGACCGCGGTCGCGATCGGCGTGCTCGGGCTGACCGCCCGCACGGAACGGGCCGCTGTGGCGCACGCGGTGACAGCGGCCGGGCTCGGCCTGGTCGGCGCGGGTGCGGCGCTCGGCCGCCCGGCCCTCACCGCCGCCGCGCTGACGGTGCTGTTCCTGGCCGGGGCGCTGGTGTCCCTCGCCCCCCGGGTCCGGCTCGCCGCCGCCGCGACCGAGACCGTCTGCGCCTGGGCGGCGGGCGGCGCGGCGTTCGCCCTGCCCGGCGCCGTCGCCGCGTTCGTCGCCGCCACGGTGCCGACGCCGCCGGTCGCCACACCGGCGAACCTGCGCGAGATCACCGTGCCGATCCTCGCGGCGAGCTTCCTCGCCGTCTGCGTCACGCTCGGCTACGCCGCCCTGGTGCAGGTGGCGCAGCGGCACCTGAGCATGCCGCACGCGCTCGGCACGGTGCTGGGCACGGTGGCAGTCGCCGCCGCCGCGTTCGGCGCGCCGGGCACGACCTCGGCCGACGCCTGGGTGGGCGGGCTGCTCCTGGTCGCCGCCGCGTTGCTGGCGCTCTCCCCGCGCATCGACGCCGGGCGTCGCGCCGACATGTCCCTCGACGGGTCCGACCTGGCCCTTGCCGCCACCACTGTGGCGCTGGTCGCCACACTGGCCCGGATCGCCGCGGTGCTCGCCCCCGGTGGTCAGCTCGTGGTGGCCTCCGCGCTGGTGCTGCTGGTGGCGGTGGCCGCGCGTGCGCTGCCCGAGGAGTGGCGGCGCGGACCGATCCTCGGCATCGCCGCCGGTGGCACCCTGATCGGCCTGATCGCCGCCTGGAGCGCCCTGCGCGGCGGGCTCGGCGTGCTCGCCACCCCCGGCCCGATCTGGGCCGGTGACCTGACCGGCTGGCCGGCCGCGCCGACCGGCGGTTCGACCTGGCAGGCCCCGGTCGCGCTGGCGCTGCTGGCGGTCACCGCGGCCATCCTGCTGCCGCCACCCTGGAAGTACGACGTCTCCGGCCTGGCCGCCGTGCTCGCCGCTGTGGGCGCCCCGGCCGCGTTCGACCTGCCCTGGTGGTCCCCGGTGCTGGTCGGCTGCATGGTGGCCACCGTCTACGGCATGGCGGCCGCGGCCTCTGTCGACCCCCGGGCCGCGCTGTCCCGGGCGACAGTGGCCGGGGTGGTGGCGCTGCACGCCGCCGGGGCCGGGCTGGTGCGCCCGTGGACCACCGCGCTGGCGCTGGGCAGCATCGCCCTGATCGGCGCGACGGTGGCCGCCGTGGCGCGGACGCTCGCGCCGTCGCTCGTCGACGACGTACGCACCGAGGGCATGCCGCCACACCTGGTGCAGGTCGGCGGCGCGGGTGCCGGAGCCGCGCTGCTCGCGGCGCCCGGCGCGGTGGCCGCGCTGGCAGTCGAGTACGGCCGCCCACCCCAGGTGGTGCTCACCGCCGCGCTCGCCGCCGCCAGCATCGGTCTGGCCGCGATCGCGGCGGTACGCCGGCAGGTGCCGCAATACCTTCCGTACGCCAGTGTCGCGGTGGTCGGCGCGGCGACCGTCACCGCCGCCGCCGCGCTCGCGGTCGGGCTGCCGGCCGGCGTGTTCGCCGCCGCCGCCGCGCTGCTCGGTGTGCTCGCCGAACTGGTACGGGCCGCCACCGTCCCGCCCGCCGGTTCGGGCCGGCCGGTACGCCGCTGGACCGTGCTGCTCAACGGGGCGCTACGGCGTGCCCCGGACGATCCGGAGCTGCGCTGGCGGGTCAGCCCGGCCGCCGGAGCGCTGGCCGCCGCGGCGCTACCCGTCGCCCTGGCGCTGGCCACCCTGGCCCCGTCGCTCGTGGTGGCGTTGTTCTCGCCGTTCGCGGTGCTGAAGCGGGTGTGGCAGGGGCCGCCGCCGGAGTTGCTGACGCCGCCGCCGAACGCGGTGAACCCCACGCACGTGCTCACCGCGCTGCTGTTGACCGTGACCGCGGCGCTCGCCGCCACCGGGTTCAGTGGCGGCCGGCGGTCCCGGGCGGTGCCGGTGATCCTGCCCGGGGCGGCGATCACGCTGCTGATCACGCCGGTGGCGCTCGGCCGTGGCTGGCCGGTGACCGCGCTGGCCGCGCTGGCGGTGTTCACCATCTCGATGCTCGGGCTGGCGCTGACCCCGCCGCCGGCGCTGGCCGAGCCGGGCCGGTCGATCCGGGTGGCCCGGGTGCTGGTCTTCGCGCTCGGCCTCGCCGCCGGTGGCGCCGGGCTCGCGGGCAGCCTGGCCACGAGCGACCTGACGGTGTTCACGCTGGGCGGGGCGGTCGGTGTGGGCACTGTCGCCGCGCTGTTCGGCACCACCCAGCGGGCCCGCATCCTGGGCTGGCTGTTCGGCTCGGTGATGGCGCAGCTGTTCGTGCTCACGGTCGGCCTGAAGTCCGGGCTGGCGGCGGTCTGGTCCGCGTTCGGGGTGCTCGCGGTCGGCGCGGCGTTGCAGGTGTTCGCCGCCACGCTGCCACGGCTGCGCCGTCCCGAGGCGTACCGGGAGGCGGCCACAGTCGAGTGGAGCGGCTACGGGGCGGCGCTCATCGCGCTGGCGCTGGCGTACGACTCGCCCCGGCACATCGCCGCACTGCTGGCCGCCTGGGGCGCGGTCCTCGGGGTGGCGGCCAGCCGTCCGGGGCGGCGGCCGATGGAACGCAACCTGCTGTTCTGGGCGGTCGTGGCCTGTGAGATCAGCGCCTGGTGGATTCTGATGCGGGTGGCCGACGTGGCGCTGCCGGAGGCCTACACGCTGCCGTTCGCCGCGCTCGCCCTCCTGGTCGGCGTGCTGCAACTGCGGCACCGGCCCGACCTGTCGAGCTGGGTGGCGTACGGCCCGGCGCTGGTCACCGCGTTCCTGCCCACGCTGGCGATCGTGATCGCCAGCGACTCCGGCATGCTGCGTCAGGTGCTGCTGCTGCTCGGTGCCGTCGCAGTGCTGATCTTCGGCTCGACCAGCCGGCAGCAGGCCCCGGTGATCGTGGGCGCGACGGTGACCGCGATCGCGGCCGTGCACGCGCTGTTCAGCCTCGGCCCGTGGCTGGTGCTGATCCCGGTCGGCATCGTGCTGCTGGTGCTCGGCGCGAGCAACGAGCGCCGACGCCGCGCTCAGGAGCGTCTCCAGACCGCACTACGCGGCATGCGGTGAGCCGGCCGGACTCAGCCGGTCGCGGGCTAGCCATGACCGGCTGAGCCCAGCCGTGACGGCCGGGCCCTCAGGCACGCGGCAGCACGCCCGACCCACGCGCCTGCCCATCACAGTCCGTGTCGGCTAGCTGCGGCCGGCATGGCACCCTGCGCCGACTTTGCTCTGCACCCACGGAAGCAGCGGCCACTCGCAGTGACATGAGCGGCCGCCGAGCGATTTGCGGCGAAAACCGCGCCGCAGTTCAGAGCCATGCTGCGCCGATGGCTGCAGAGCAAAGTAGGCGGAGGGCATCCACTCCCGCCCGCCGGGCCGGTCACGCTGAGCGACCATCCGGATTGAGCACGCTGAGTGACGAGCGGTCAGGCCAGGGAGGCGCGCAGCGCGGCTTCCTTCTCGGCGACCAGGTCCTCCAGGCCCGCCTGGTAGGCGGCCATCTTCTCGCGCAGCACCGGATCGGAGGCACCCAGGATGCGTACCGCGAGCAGGCCGGCGTTGCGGGCGTTGCCGATCGACACGGTGGCGACCGGCACGCCGGCCGGCATCTGCACGATGGACAGCAGCGAGTCCATGCCGTCCAGGTACTTCAGCGGCACCGGGACGCCGATCACCGGCAACGGGGTGACCGAGGCGACCATGCCGGGCAGGTGGGCCGCTCCGCCCGCGCCCGCGATGATCACCTGGACCCCACGATCGGCCGCGGACCGGCCGTACTCGATCATCTTGACCGGCGTGCGGTGCGCCGAGACCACACCCACCTCGTACGGCACGCCGAACTCGTCCAGCGCCTCGGCGGCGGCCCTCATGACCGGCCAGTCCGAGTCGCTGCCCATGATCAGCCCGACGGTGCTCATCAGTGCCCCTCCTGGAGCCAGCGGGCGGCACGCGCGGCCCGGGCCCGTACCTCGACCAGGTCGTTGCCGAGCACAGTGACGTGCCCGATCTTGCGGCCCGGGCGGACCTGCTTGCCGTAGAGGTGGACCTTGGCCCCGGGCTCGGCGGCGAACAGGTGGTGCAGCCGCTCGTCGATGGAGATGCCGCCCGGCTCGCCGCCGAGCACGTTCGCCATCACCACGACCGGCGCGGTCAGCGAGGTGTCCCCCATCGGGTAGTCGAGCACCGCCCGCAGGTGCTGCTCGAACTGCGAGGTGCGGGCCCCCTCGATGGTCCAGTGCCCGGAGTTGTGCGGCCGCATCGCCAGTTCGTTGACGACAAGCCCGGACGGCGTGTCGAACAGCTCCACCGCGAGCAGGCCGACCACGCCGAGCGCGGTCGCGAGGTCGATGGCGAGCTGCTGCGCGGCGACGGCCTGCTCCTCCGGCAGGTCGGGCGCGGGCGCCAGCACCTCGACGCAGATGCCGTCACGCTGCACCGTCTCCACCACCGGGTACGCGGCGACCTGCCCGAACGGCGACCGCGCGACCTGAACGGCCAGCTCCCGGCGCAGCGCCACCCGCTCCTCCACCAGCAGCGGCGTGCCTCCGGCGAGCAGCGTGGCGGCCAGCT
Organism: Micromonospora sp. NPDC049203; assembly: GCF_043197215.1. Taxonomy (NCBI): domain Bacteria; kingdom Bacillati; phylum Actinomycetota; class Actinomycetes; order Micromonosporales; family Micromonosporaceae; genus Micromonospora; species Micromonospora sp. NPDC049203. Next base: position 873,672 of record NZ_JBICSV010000001.1, read on the forward strand.
CGCCGGCCTGGCCGGCGTCGTCGACCATCCAGACGCCGCGGCCGTCGTAGCCGCCCCGGGCGGCCTTGAGCACCACCGGCCAGCCGGTCTCCTCGCCGAAGGCGACCAGGTCGGCCGGGGACTCCACCGGGCGCCAGGCCGGGTTCGGCGCGCCCAGCTCGCCGAGCCGCTCCCGCATCACCCGCTTGTCCTGCGCGTGCACCAGCGCCTCGGCCGGCGGGAACAGCTTCACACCCTCGTCGGTCAGCGCGCGGATGTGCTCGTTGGGGACGTGCTCGTGGTCGAAGGTGACCACGTCACAGCCCTTGGCGAAGGTACGCAGCGCGGCCAGGTCGGTGTGGTCGCCGTACTGGACGTCGGCGGCGACCAGCGCGGCGCCGTCATCCGGGGCGAGCGCCAGCACGCGAAGCGACTGGCCGAGAGCGATGGCGGCCTGGTGGGTCATCCGGGCGAGCTGGCCGCCACCCACCATGCCCACGACGGGGAGACCGGTACGGGAGTCCATAGCGCCGCCAGCCTATAAGGGCCGGTGCCCGGCCGGACCGCGAGGGCGGCCCGGCCCACTCGGCTCAGCCGAGCTGCGCGATCAGCTCGTCGACGCTGGTCACCGGACGCTGGCAGACGAAACCCCGGCAGACGTACGCGGCGGGCTGCCCGCCGACGAACGGCCGCCCGGCCAGCAGCGGCACGCCGGGCTGGTCCGGGGCACCGGCCACCACCACCGCGCCGGGCGGGGCGTGGCGCCGGGCGGCGGCCACCAGCGGGTCGCCCTCCGGGTCGGCGGTCGCCACCGCGATCTCGTACGGCCCGGACAGCAGCGCCTCGCCGACGGTGGCCGCGTACCCGGTGAACCGGGCGTGCCGGTCGACGATCGGCGCGACAGTCGTCAGCGTCTTCTCGGCCGCCTCCCGGTAGCGGGGCTCCCCGGTCAGCGCCGCGTACGCCACAAGCGCCGCGACGATCGCCGAGCGGCCCGACGGGGTCGCGTTGTCGGTCGGGTCGGCGGGCCGGGTGACCAGGCGCTCGGCGTCGTCTGCGGTGTCGTAGAAGGCGCCGTCCGGGCCGGCGAACCGGGCCAGCGCCACGTCGAGCAGCTCACCGGCCAGCGTCAGCCACCGCCCCTCGCCGGTCAGCTGGTGCATCGCGCAGAACGCCTCGGCGACGCAGCCGTAGTCCTCCAGCACCCCGGCGGGCTGACCCACGGCCTTGTCCCGGGAGACCCGGCGCAGCCGGCCGTCCACCAGGTGCGCGGCGGCCAGGTGCTCGGCGGCGTCCCGCATCGCGCCGTCGGAGACGATCAGCACGCCGTCCATCAGGTTCGCGTCCTCGTCGTCGGGCGACACGAGAAGCGCGGCGACCTGCTGGAACTCCGCGATCGCGGTGATCGCGAGCCCGTTCCAGGCGGCCACCACCTTGTCGTCGCGGGCCGGCTGGGGGCGGGTGTCGCGGGCGGCCAGCAGCCGGCCCACCACGTCCTGCCAGCGGGCCCGCACCGCCGGATCGGCGTCGTCGACGTCCCGGGCCAGCCGCAGCACGCTGGTGCCGTGCTCGAACGTGCCGTCGGCGGTGACCTCGAACAGGTCGGCGGCGAACCGGCCGTCCGCCTCCCCCAGCACCTCGGCGAGCTGGTCGGGCGTCCAGACGTAGGTGAGCCCCTCGACGCCCTCGGTGTCCGCGTCCAGCGCGGAGGCGAAGCCCTCACCCGCGCGATGCAGCTCGTCGGCGAGAAACCGGGCGGTGTCGCGGGCCACCCGGCGGGCCAGCCGGTCGCCGGTGAGCCGCCAGAGCTGGGTGTAGACCCGCAGCAGCAGCGCGTTGTCGTAGAGCATCTTCTCGAAGTGCGGCACCGTCCAGTGGCCGTCCACCGAGTAGCGGGCGAAGCCGCCGGCGAGCTGGTCGTTGAGGCCGCCGCGAGCCATCGCCTCACAGGTGTGCCGGACGATCTCCAGGCTGCGCGCCGAGCCGGTGCGCTGGTAGTGCCGGAGCAGGAAGAGCAGGTTCATGTGCGGCGGGAACTTCGGCGCGCCGCCGAAACCGCCGTTCGTCTCGTCGTACTCCCGGGCGAGCTGGCTCGCGGCGGCGTCGAGCAGGTCGGCGGTGAGCGGGGCGGTCACGCCGCCGACGGCCTGCGCGCCGCCGATCGCCTCGACCACGGCGGCGCCCTGCCGCAGCACCGCCTCCCGCTGGTCGCGCCAGGCGGTGGCGACCGAGCCGAGCAGGCGGATGAAGTTGGCCCGGGGGAAGTACGTGCCGCAGAAGAACGGCGTGCCGTCCGGCGTGGCGAAGACCGTCATCGGCCAGCCGCCCTGCCCGGTCATCGCCTGCGTGGCGGTCATGTAGACCGCGTCGACGTCGGGACGCTCCTCGCGGTCGACCTTGACGCAGACGAAGTCCTCGTTCATCAGCCGGGCCACTGCCTCGTTCTCGAACGACTCGTGAGCCATGACGTGACACCAGTGGCAGGCCGCGTAGCCGACCGAGATGAGCACCGGCACGTCGCGCCGCTTCGCCTCGGCGAACGCCTCGTCGCACCACGGCCACCAGTCGACCGGGTTGTCGGCGTGCTGGAGCAGATAGGGCGAGGTGGCCTGGGCGAGTCGGTTCACCACCCGACCCTAACCGTCAAGCGAGTCCACCGTCGGTGCGACGCCACCCCGGCAATGTGCCAGCCACCACCGCGCACGCCTACTCAGGAGGAGGTTCGACTCCCCGAATCAAAAGCTGCGCGAGGACGTCGCGCGCCCGCTCGGCGGTTCGGCTGATTCGGGCGTGCACCTCCGCCTGCTCGTTCAGCAGATCGAGGTGGCGCACGATCGTCTCCTGACGTTCCGTGGACGGCACGAGAACGGGCATGCTGCCCAGGGTGGACGCATTGAGGGCAGGAATTGCGGTACCCGCGCGGTTGTGCTCGAACCAGTCCTGAATCTCGGGCAGAGTCAGGTAGTAGACGAGGTATCGGGAGTTGATCCGGTGTGGGCGTAGCCGGAGGAGCCCCGTCGAGAATAACCAGCCCTCGGACTCCTCAGGCACCCAGGCGATCCGACCTACGGTACCGGTGCGCGTGACCAGGACATCGCCGCGCAAAACGCTGTAACGAGTTAGGCGAGCCGCCACGTCGTGCCGAACGCGAGCTAAGCCTTCCGAGCGTACGCGGCCGTCGACGAGGTCCTTGGGCATGATCATCGGGTGCCCCTCGGTTTGACGGTCTCCCGACCCCACCGTCGCACCCGACGGCCCGGATCGGATATCGACCACGTCACCCAATCGCACCTCAGGCCATCCCGTCGGCACGGCTCTGTGTTCACTCATCCGCCACCGAGCCCCTCCAGCATCTCGTGCGCCTCGGAGTCCACGGCTTTCGCCCGATCGACCAGCTGGGCCAACTCCGCGCGTACGACAGTCAGGTCGTGCCACGAGACTCCGACTGTCTGAGAGGACTCGGCCGCGACGTAGGTCGACGGCAGTAGCGAGTAGTCCCGGGTGGAGATCAATGCCGGGGAAACCACGGCGCTCATACCGGCTGAAGGCTCGAACGGAACACCCGTCGGGGAGGTAGACCGCCAGCGCCGGTACTCATCGACAATCGACTTGATGTCTTCGGGCCGAAGTGTCCTGCGGCCGCGGGATGCCGCCTCACCGGCCGTACGAGCATCTATGAACAGCACATCGGTGGCGCTTCCCCTCGGCCTCCGGATGAGCCAGAGCGTCACTCCGATGGTGGTCTCGGCGAACAGGCCGGCCGGTAGCGCCACCACTGCGGCCACCGCCCCCGCTTCCACCAAGGCCCGTCGCATCTCTCGATCGGCTGTGCCCTTGCCGAAGGCGGCCAGTTGAGGCATGACGACGGCTCCTCGGCCGTCCTCGGTGAGCGACGAGATGGCCGATTGGAGCAGGGCCGTCTCCTTCCGCCGGGCCGAGCCGAAAGGGCCGTTGGCGGCGGCTTCGTTGGGTAGAGCCCCGAAGGGAGGGTTTGTCACCACCACGTCGGCACTGCCGCGCACGCGTGGCTCTCCCTGCTCGATCAGCTCCAAAGGTGACCCGTCGAATCCGTGCATGGCGACGTTCATCCGCGCGAGTTCCACCATCCGCGGATCGGGATGCGTACCGGCGATCTGGATCGGTGCCACAGGCGGCTTCCCCGCCGACCGGGCCAGTTCCACCAAGAGCTCCCCGCCGCGACAAAACGGATCGACGCATCGTTCTCCGCCCGCGACCGGACCAACTAGGTCACCGATCAGACGAGCAAGTGACCTGGGCGTGACGAAGGCATAGCGGACCTCCTCCGCCAACCGGTCGAAGGCGTAGTCGAAAAGCGTCGCGACATGGTCGTCCTGCAGGGCCCGGGAGGGCGCCGCTGAACCGGCGAACTCTGTGAGGATGCCAATCACTCCTGCCAGGGTCTGCTGGGCCGTCGGCGTCACGGTGGTGAGGTGTCGCACCGCTCGGGCGGCATCGGGCAGCCCGGACATCTCGAAGGACGACGAGAGACGCGCCGGCGTGTCCGCGACATCGGACTCAGCCGCGAACACCTGCCAAACATCCGGTCGAAAACGCTGGACGAACATCAGCGCCAACAGAACCTGCCAATAGTCGCCGTCCCTAGCCGTCGTTCTGGACAAGTCGTGGAGCCGCCAGACGACGTCGTTCAGCGCTCGCCGGCCGTCTGACCCGACGGCAGCAGGCGAGGCTCGCCGGGAATCGTTTCCCGCCGCCGTCGCCACCAACCGGTCACCGTATGTCGTTCCGGGTGTTTCGCCCGCTCGAAGTCCCTTGGTAGGAATCTGCCTTGACGCTAGCCAGGCGACCACCTCGTCCCTGCGGAACATCTCCCCGTCCGCGGTGGTGAGAGGTTTCGGGAAGTCCTGGTGACGTCGCTGCCAGTTCGTCACGGCAGGCCGCTCCACACCGGCGAGCCGCGCGATCTCGGATCGCGATACCAAGTGCGCCTGCGCCGGACCCATGCGCGTCCTCAGAACCGTGGCTGCGTCCGGCACGACCGGACGTCATCGCGCCTCAACAGGACTGACGGGACCCGGTCCATGGCCCGCACCACTTCGACGACGGATCCATCGACTGCCGCCAACAACTGGTACAGCCTTCGATGGTCAGCTGCGAGATCCCGATGGTGGATCGGCTCGTGGTGCATTATGCGGTTCCGCAGTAGGCGCATGGTCTCGAAAGATTCGTGGAGGCGTCCACGGGAACCGGAATAGCCGGGAAATGCTTGGTTCAGGGCAGGCACCCAGAGCAATCGGTCGTACCGGGACCCCGGCCGATTACTGAGTAGCGACACCCAGAATCCGAAGCTCAACTCCGCGACCACGTCGTCTGCCCCCGGCGCCAGCACGCCGCGACGGCCGAATCGGCGCCGGCACTTGTCCGCCGCTTCACGCACAAGACGCGACCCGTGTTCGGTCAGCGGCGCAACGGCCCACCAGTCCGGCCTGTCGTAGTGACTGGCGAGGCGTCGGTGCAGCGCGTTGCGCAGCGCGATCTCGAGGCAATGCAAGGGGCCGTAGAAGGCCGCCGAAATCTCGATGTTCCACCAGTAGAGAGCCACTGCCTGATCGTGGTCTCCCGCCACGGCCTCCACATACGGCCGCATCCGAGCTACCGAGAACGAGCGCCTGATCCAGTCCGGCAGGTCGGCAGGCATCACTGCGGCTCCATCCGAGAGGTGTGTGGGCAGGGCGGTGTGATACCTTGGGCCGGTAAGCCCCGGGTCCGCCTCTGCTCTGCATGCCGCCCGGGGCACGGCTCTTTCTGGGGAAGCTGCCAGCGACCGGCCCCCGGACAGGTAAGAACTTACCGCCTCCAAGTCCGATTCAGCAAGCGTATTCGCGTACGCATGCTGTTAACCCCTCTCAGGGTCAGGAGGCGCCGTCGGCGCGCAGCGGGAAGACGTTGCCCCGGGCGGAGTCCCGCAGCGACCCGAGCACCGCGCCGATCTTGTCGGCCGGCATCGGCTTGAAGAAGTGGTAGCCCTGGGCGGCGGTGCAGCCCAGCTCGGCCAGCGCGGTGCGCTGCTCGGCGGTCTCCACGCCCTCGGCCACCACCCGCAGCCCCAGCTCGTGGGCCAGGCCCACGGTGGTCCGGACGATCGCCGCCGCCTCCGGTGAGTCGGCCATCCGGAGCACGAACGAGCGGTCCACCTTCAACTCGTCCACGGCGATCCGGGTGAGGAACGTCAGCGAGGAGAAGCCGGTGCCGAAGTCGTCCACGGCGAGCTGCACGCCCATGGCGCGCAGCGTCGCCAGCACCTCGTCGATGACCTCCAGCTCGCTCATCACCACCGTCTCGGTGATCTCCAGGACCAGCCGGTGCGGCGGCACCTGGTGGCGGAGCAGCGCCTCCTCGATCTCGACGGGCAGCCGCGGGTCGAGCAGGCTGCGCGCGGACAGGTTCACCGAGATCGGCACGTCCAGCCCGTCCCGCGCCCACCCGGAGGCGACCGCCAGCGCCTTGTCCAGCACGTACCGGGTGAAGCTGCCGAGCTGCTCGCTGTTCTCCACCGGCCGGATGAAGTCGGCCGGGCCGAGCCAGCCCCGGCGCGGATGCCGCCACCGGATCAGCGCCTCCACCCCGGTCGGCGCGCCGGTCGCCAGGTCCACCGCCGGCTGCAACGCCAGCACCAGCTGGTCGTCGGCGGCCAGCGCCTCCCGCATCTCCGCGAGCAAGGCCAGGTGGTCGGTGCTCGCCGCGTCGCGCGAGCTGTCGTACGCGGCGACGCTGCCGCCGCCCTCCTTCGCCTGGTACATGGCGATGTCGGCACGCCGCAACAGCTCGGTCAGGTCGGCGGTGCCCGCGTCGGCCACCACCACACCCACCGCCACCTCGACGGACATCCGCACCCCGGCCACCTCGGTCGGTGCGGCGAGGCGCTCGGCGACCTCCCGGGCCTGACGCAGCGCGTACGCCAGCGGGGCCGTCCGGTCCTCGACCAGCGGAACCGAGGTCAGCAGCAGGGCGAACTCGTCGCCGCCGAGGCGGCCGAGCAGATCACCCGGCCGGGTCAGCGCGGCGAGCCGGTTGGAGGTCAGCCGCAGCAGCTGGTCGCCCGCCGAGTGCCCCAGCGTGTCGTTGACCTCCTTGAACTGGTTCACGTCGAGCAGCAGCAGGGCCACCGGGTGGTCGTGTGCGCGCTGCCGCAGCGCCTGGTCGCCCTTCGCGAGCAACGCCGACCGGTTGAGCAGGCCGGTGAGCTGGTCGTGCACCGCGTCGTACGACGAGCGGGCGGTGACCAGCCGCAGCTCGCGGTGCGTGGCGGCGTCGTGCAGCGCGGCGGCCAGGGCGTCCCCGAAGGCCGCCACGCCGTCGCGTTCCCGGGCACTCGGCGGGGCGGACCGGGCGAACCGCACCCGCAGGCGGCCGACCTCGGCCGAACCCACCGCGAGGCGCCGCACCAGTTCGTGCTCCCCCACGCCGAGGCCGGCCGACGGTTCCACCTCCCGGTCGCGTACCTGGCCGCCGCGGTCGGCCCGGTAGCGGCGCCAGCGTCCCTCGCCCCGGGCCACGTCCACCTCGACCAGTTCCGCGCCGAACAGGGTGAGCGCGCCGGTCACCGCGGCGGTCGCCACGCCACGCTCGTCGAGCTGGTTGAGTGCGGCGGTGGCCTCGGCGAACGCCCGCCAGGTCCGCCGCTCCTGGTCGGCCCGGAGCCGGTGGCGGTAGGTCTGCTGGAGCAGCCAGAGCGGTGGCGGCAGGAGCAGCAGCCAGCGCGCGTCGAGTTCGAGCAGCGCGACGACCACCAGGCCGACCGCCACGTTGCCGACGAACATGAGCAGCTTGCCGCGCAGCGCGGCGAGCAGCGGCGGGCCGATCGCGATGCCGTGCCGCAGGGCGAGCGCGACGGCGCCCAGGAAGGCGGTGGTCAGCAGGTAGGTCACCGCGGCGGCGCTGAGCGTGAGCGCCAGCTCCGGGGTGGGCGCGGCGAGCAGCGGCGCCCCGAGCGCGGTGGCCACCGCCGCGGCGAGCGCGGTGGCGGCGGTCAGCGAACCGGCGATCCCCACCAGTTCCAGGGCGGAACGGCGGTCGGAGAGCACCGACATCACGGTCCAGGCGGCACCCACGCCGAGCAGGGCCGCGGCCGGGAGCCAGCCGGCCGGCACCAGCCAGAGGCAGACCACCAGTGCGGCCTCACCCCAGGTGATGCTCACCATGCCCGAAGCGGTACGGAAGCGCAGCCGGGCGAGCTGGGCCACCGCGAACGCGGCGACGGCGATGCCGAACCGCGCCGGACCCGGCAGTGGGTGGCCGGCCGGCAGGTGCGCCGGGACGGTGAGGCCGAGCACTGCGGCGAGCAGACCGGTCAGCGCGACCGCGACGGTGAGCAGGACCACGCCCGTCGGTGTCCCGCGCAGGCCGATCCGGTCGGGGGAACGGTCGGCCGGCTCGGTGGTCACGGGGCCGCCCCGTCGACAGGTCGGGCCGGGGCATGGCCGGGGGCCGGTGTTGCCATCGACATCGGCGTGCCCCTTCCGCGCAGGGTCCGGTGGCCTGACGGTCCCCCCGGCGGAAGGCTAAGCCAAAGCCGGTGGTCGCAACAGGGGGCGACGACCGGCTTCGACGTGATTCATGCGGTGTTCAGCTGTTGCGGCGCTGCTGAGAGCCGTTTGACGCGTTCGTCGGTGAATCCTGCTCGACGAGCCCGTCTGTCGGATCGGCGACTGCGGAATCGGCCCGGCCCGGGCCGCCCTGCTGCGGGAAGCGGTCGGGCAGCCGGCGCAGCCGGGCGTTCATGTTGCGGATCAGCAGGACGGTGACGGTGGCCAGCGCGACGATGAGGAAGAGGCCCATCGGACCGGCCAGACCACCCGTGCGGGTGTCACCGAAGTTGTTCTGCGCGAGCACCTCGACGGTGGTCAGCATGGTGTTCCTCCGATGTGCGGCTGAGCACCAGGGTAGACCCCGGCCAGGTCAGTGGGCACGGCACGCCTCCCGTACGCCCGCGAACAGGTCGGACTCGGGCAGCGGGCTGTCGACCAGTGACCTGGCGAGTTGGAAGTCCTCCGTCGGCCAGGCGCGCTTCTGCAGCTCCATCGGCACCTGGAACCAGAAGCCGTCCGGGTCGATCTGGGTGGCGTGCGCGCGCAGCGCGTCGTCCCGGACCGGGAAGTAGTCGGCGCACTCGACCCGGGTGGTGATCCGGGCGCCCTTGTCGGGGCGCTCGTCCCAGCGCTTCATCCAGTCGCCGTACGGCGATTCGAGGCCGGCGGCGAGCACCGCCTCGTGCAGGCTCATGATCTTGGCGCGGGAGAAGCCCACGTCGTAGTAGAGCTTCAGCGGCTGCCACGGCTCGCCCAGCTCGGGGTGGCGGTCCGGGTCACCGGCCGCGTCGAACGCCGCCACGGTGACCTTGTGGGTCATGATGTGGTCCGGATGGGGGTAACCGCCCTCCTCGTCGTACGTGGTGACGACGTGCGGGCGGAACTGCCGCATCAGTCGCACCAGCGGCGCGGCGGCGACGTCCACGTCCTGGAGCGCGAAGCAGCCCTCCGGCAGCGGCGGCAGCGGGTCGCCCTCGGGCAGCCCGGAGTCGACGAAGCCGAGCCACGCCTGCTCGACGCCGAGGATGGCCCGCGCCGCGTCCATCTCGGCCCGCCGGATGTCGCCGATGTTCGCCCACACGTCGGGGCGGTCCATCTTGGGGTTGAGCACACTGCCCCGCTCGCCACCGGTGGCGGTGACGACCAGGACGTCCACCCCCTCGGCGACGTATTTCGCCATGGTGGCCGCGCCCTTGCTCGACTCGTCGTCGGGATGGGCGTGCACCGCCATGAGACGCAGCTTCTCTGCCACCTTCGGCGCTCCTCGTCTGTGCCCGCCGACCGACCCGGGGCCGGGCGGCTGACCTGCCGGAATCTCCCCCCGCGCCCGCGAAAGCCCCCGTGACGGCCGGTCGGGGGCCGCCACCGGAGTGGCCAGGGCCACGCCCGCCGGTCCAGGCCGACCTGCCATCCTTGACTCAGCGCCGGGCTGGGAAGATGGACCTAGCCATTCTTGCCGATGCCGCCGACAACAACGCCAGGAGACAGCCGCCGGTGAGCGAGACGCACGCCACAGTCGCCGCGGAGGCCCCGGCCTTCCCGCCGGGCCGCTACGGCCGCCGCCGGGAGCCGGGACGCCGCCGTCCGCTCCTGCTCGCCCTGACCGTCACGGTCCTGCTGGCAGTCCTCGGGCTGGGCGCGGCGAAGCTCTACTACCAGTACGGCGACCCGGAGTACCAGGGCGAGATGATCAGCTACTCCGACATCACCGACTCCCGGGTGGCTGTCGACTTCCGGGTCACCGTACCGCCGGGCGGTTCGGCCACCTGCCTGCTGCGGGCCCGCTCCCACGACGGGGCCCAGGTGGGCAGCGCGGAGGTCACCGTGACCGCCGACCCCGGCCAGCGCCACATCCGGACCCGGCAGGAGGTGCCCACGAGCGCCCGGCCGTTCATCGGCGAGGTCCTGCGCTGCCGGCCGGCCGGCTGACCCGGACCGCCGGCGAGTCGCCGGCAGCCACACCCCGGCCCGTCACCGCCACCCGGGGTGATTGATCACACCTCGACGCGTACCGCACTGGTAGCCTTGCAAGTTCACCTGTCAGCCAGTCCGCACCAATCGAGGAGATCGCCTGTGTCCACAAATGGAAACAAGGCGCCCGCCACCTGGCTGTCCCAGGACGCCTACGACCGTCTGCAGGCCGAGCTCGACGAGCTGATCGCCAACCGGCCGGTCATCGCCGCCGAGATCAACGCCCGGCGCGAGGAGGGCGACCTGCGGGAGAACGGTGGCTACCACGCCGCCCGCGAGGAGCAGGGCAAGGCCGAGGGCCGCATCCTCTACCTCAAGGAGCTGCTGCGCACCGCAAAGGTCGGTGAGGCTCCGGACACCGACGCGGTGTCCCCGGGCATGGTCGTGAAGATCTACTTCGACGACGACGCCGACGACAGCGAGACCTTCCTGCTCGGCTCCAGGGAGATCGCCTCCACCACCGACCTCACGGTCTACAGCCCCGAGTCCGCGCTCGGCAAGGCCATCCTCGGCGGCAAGGCGGGGCAGACCTGCACCTACACCGCGCCCAGCGGCGCCGATATCAAGGTGACCATCGTCTCCTTCGAGCCGTACAGCGGCTGACCCTTCCGGACCCGCGCCGGATGGCTCGGGTCCCGAACCCGACCGAGGCTGACAGGCCCTCCTCGGACCCGAGCCGCACACCCGAACGCCCCGACCGGATCATCCGGCCGGGGCGTTCGCGTTCCGCCGAGTGGCTCAGCCCTCGCCGGTGAAGACCACCTGGTAGCCGCTGGCCCGCAGCGCGCTGATCAGCGTGTCCGAGTGCTCCACCCCGCGGGTCTCCACGGACAGGGCCACCTCCACCTCACCGAGGCGCAGGTGCGGGTTGGCGCGCTGGTGCACCACGTCCACCACGTTGGCCCGGTGCTCGGCGATCTCGCCGAGCAGGGAGGCGAGCTGGCCGGGCCGGTCCGTGCAACGCACGGTGATCCGCAGGAACCGGCCGGCCGCCGCCAGGCCGTGCTCGATCACCCGGAGCATGAGCAACGGGTCGATGTTGCCGCCGGAGAGCACAGCGACGACCGGGGCGCTCACCTCCACCGCGCCCGCCAGCAGCGCCGCCACGCCCACCGCGCCGGCCGGCTCCACCACCTGCTTGCCGCGTTCCAGCAGCATCAGCAGCGCCCGGGAGATGTCCTCCTCGGAGACCGTCACCACGTCGTCGACGAGCTTGCGGACGTGGGTGAAGGTCAGCTCGCCCGGCCGGCCGACGGCGATGCCGTCGGCGATCGTCGCGAACGAGGGCAGCCGCAGCGGCTCACCGGCCCGCAGCGAGGGCGGGAAGGCGGCGGCACTCGCCGCCTGGACCCCGATCACGCGTACGTCGGGACGCAGCGCCTTCGCCGCCACCGCCATGCCCGAGACCAGCCCGCCGCCGCCCACCCCGGTCACGATGGTGCGTACGTCCGGGCACTGTTCGAGGATCTCCAGCGCGACGGTGCCCTGCCCGGCGATCACGTCGGCGTGGTCGAACGGGTGGATGAACACCGCGCCGGTCCGCTCGGCGAACGTCTGCGCCGCCACCAGCGACTCGTCCACCGTGTTGCCGACCAGCTCGACCTGCGCGCCGTACCCCTTCGTGGCGGCCACCTTCGGCAGCGGCGCGTTGACCGGCATGAAGACGGTGGCGTGCGCGCCGACCAGCCCGGCGGCGAGCGCCACCCCCTGGGCGTGGTTGCCGGCGCTCGCCGCGACCACGCCGCGGGCCCGCTCCCGGTCGGAGAGCCGGGAGATCCGCACGTACGCGCCGCGCACCTTGTACGACCCGGCGCGCTGGAGGTTTTCGCACTTGAGCCAGACCGGCCCGCCGAGCGCGGCGCTGAGCGGCCGGGACGGCTCCAGCGGGGTGGTACGGGTGACACCGGCGAGCAGTTCCCGCGCGGCCTGCACGTCGGCGAGGCCGACCAGTTCCGTCATGCCCCGATCGTGCCACCCGGCCCCGGTGGGATTTGCGCCGACGTGGCCGACGGCGCGGGGTGCCCCGGCCCGCCCGGCTGACCCGGCCACGCCGGCTGACCGGGCCATGCCTGCTGACCGGGCCATGCCTGCTGACCCGGCCACGCGGGCACGGCCCGGGCGAGGCGGTCCTGCTGGGCGGACGAGATCCGGCGGATCAGCACGACGAACGCGATGCCGGCGACCAGGCACGCCGCCGCCGGCACCAGCCGGGGCACGAGCGCCTCCTCGTAGAAGCGCACGTACATGCCGAACTCCGCGTCGTTGCGGGGCAGCTCGGTCAGCCGGTCGTAGCGCCGCTGCTGGGCCCGGGCGACGAACCGGTCACCGATCAGGAACACCAGCCAGCTCGCCCACCACACCCCGACCAGCCACGACTGGCGGCCCCGCCAGACGCTGTTGCGGAGCAGGTCGGCGAGCACCCGGGCCGGCACGACGAGGTTTGCCAACGGGACCAGCCAGCCGGCGATCGCCCACGCCGGGCTGAGATTCGGCGCGGTGCCCGGGAAGGCGTCCAGGTTCTTGCGCGCCCGCCAGGTCCAGATCACCACGAGCGTGCCGGCGGTCAGGAGTGCGAGCAGGTAGGGCAGGGTGAACAGCACGTCGGCCAGCACCGCGCCGAGCAGCATGTCCCGGTCGAGCTGCTCGGCGGCCGAACGGGCCATCCGCACACCCACCAGCGGGGACAGGGCCGCCAGCAGGTAGAACAGGGCGGCCGCGCCGACCGCGAACGCGCTGGCCACGGCCAGACCGCGTACGCCGTACGTGGGCGTGCCGGGGGTGACGGCGGGCTGACCGACGCGGGTGCCGCAGCGCCGGCACTCCTCATAGGCCGGGGACGTGGCGTCCCCGCAGGTCTGGCAGTGCATCGGGGACCGTCCGAGGTGGGTGTGCGACAGAGGTGCGCACACGTTAGACGATCACGCGGTGGCCGGCGACCCCGTTCCGGCGCGGGGATAGCCGGGCGCGTGCCGGGCCCATGGCGCCTGCATCTCGAACTGACCGGCCACGCCGAGCAGCAGCAGTTCGGAGCCGGGCGGGCCGACGAACTGCACGCCCACCGGCAGGCCGTCCGGGCGGCGGCCGACCGGCACCACGATCGCGGGCAGCCCGGCGATGTTCCACGGCGCCGCGTACGGGGCGTACCTGATGTTCGTCGACATGTTCGCCAGCCAGGAGCGGCCGGACCACCCGGCGGCCTCCGGCGGCGGCCCGGCCAGCGCCGGGGTGAGCAGCAGGTCGATCGAGTTGTCCGCGAAGAAGTTCACCGACCGTTCGCGCCAGGCGGCCCGGTCGGCCTCCCGCACGTACCCCCGGCGTTGCGCCCACTCCCCGAGCGTGACGTGCCGGCGGCTGCGCCGCTGGAGCTGGCGCGGCGCCACCCCGGCGGCGCGCACGTCGGCGGCGGCGGCCGCGAACCAGGTGGCGATGCCCTGGAGACCGAGCCGGGTCGGGTAGACCGGGTCGGTGGGCACCGTGTCGTGACCGGCGGCGGCCAGCAGCCGGCCGGCGGCGGCGACCGCGTCCCGGTTCGGCGCGTCCGGCGAGACGCCGCGTACCGGGGAGCGCAGCGAGACGCCCACCCGCAGCCGGGCCGGCGGGACCAGCTTGTCGGGCCGGCGCCCGGCCAGCACCGAGAAGCCGACCACCGCGTCGGCGACCGTGCTGGTGAGCATGCCGTGCTCGGTCAGGCCGAACCAGTCGTCCGCGCCGAGCTGGCAGGGCACCACGCCCCGGCCGGGCTTGAGCCCGACCAGGCCGCAGCAGGCCGCCGGGATGCGGATCGAACCGAGGCCGTCGTTGCCGTGGGCCATCGGCACCAGCCCGGCGGCCACCGCGGCTGCCGCGCCACCGGACGAGCCGCCGGGGGTGCGCGCCTTGTCCCACGGGTTGCGGGTCACTCCGGTGTCGTCGTCGGTGAGAGCCCACAGGCCCAGCTCCGGCATCCGGGTCACGCCGAGGATCACCGCGCCCGCGCCGCGCAGCCGCCGGACCACCTCGTGGTCGGCCTCCGCCACCTCGGTACGCATCGCGGCCGACCCGTTCCAGGTGGGCAGGCCGGCCACCGGCGTGTTCTCCTTGACCGCCACCGGCACCCCGGCAAGCGGCAGGTTCGCCAGTTCCTCCTGCTCGTCGACCTTCTCCGCCTCGGTGATCGCCTCGCCGCCGCGTACCGTGCGGAACGCGCCCAGCTCACCGTCGACGCGGTCGACGTGGTCCAGGTGGTCGGCGACGACCTGGGTGGCGGAGACGTCGCCACGGCGGACCGCCCGGGCGATCTGTTTCGCGGTCGTCCCGACCCAGGTCGTCGGCAAGATCTCCGGCACTGCCACCCTCCCCAGCCAGCGGTCAGCCCAGGGCCTGCTCCAGATCGGTGAGCAGGTCGTCGACCGTCTCGATGCCGACAGACAGTCGCACGAGATCGCCGGGAACTTCAAGCGGCGAGCCCGCAGCGCTCGCGTGTGTCATCCGGCCCGGGTGCTCGATCAGGGACTCGACGCCGCCGAGCGACTCGGCGAGCACGAACAGCCGGGCCCGGTTGCAGATCTCGACGGCGTGCTCCTCGCCGCCCGCCGCGCGGAACGAGATCATGCCGCCGAAGCGGCGCATCTGCTTGGCGGCCACCTCGTGGCCCGGGTGCGACGGCAGGCCCGGGTAGATGACCTGGGCGACCTTGGCGTGCCCGTCCAGGTAGGCCGCGATCCGCTCGGCGTTGTCGCAGTGCCGGTCCATCCGTACCCCGAGGGTCTTGATGCCGCGCAGCGTGAGCCAGGCGTCGAACGGGCCGTTCACCGCGCCCATCGCGTTCTGGTGGTAGCGCAGCTCCTCGCCGAGCGCGCGGTCCGCCGCGACGAGCGCGCCGCCGACCACGTCGGAGTGCCCGCCGACGTATTTGGTGGTGGAGTGCACCACCACGTCCGCGCCGAACGCGATCGGCTGCTGCAGGTACGGCGAGGCGAACGTGTTGTCGACCACCAGCAGCGCGCCCGCGTCGTGCGCCACCGCGGCGAGCGCGGCGATGTCGGCGATGCCGAGCAGCGGGTTCGTCGGCGTCTCCACCCACACGATCCGGGTGGCGCCCGGGCGGATCGCGGCCCGCACGGCGTCCGGGTCGGAGACCTTCGCCGGGGTGTACGCCAGGCCCCAGCGCTCGGCCACCTTGGCGAACAGCCGGTAGGTGCCGCCGTACGCGTCGTCCGGGATCACCACGTGGTCGCCCGGCTTGCACACGGTCCGCAGCAGCGTGTCCTCGGCGGCGAGGCCGCTGGCGAAGGCGAGCGCCACCGGGCCACCCTCCAGCGCGGCCAGGCACTCCTGGAGCGCGTCCCGGGTGGGGTTGCCGGAGCGGCTGTATTCGTAGCCCTCGCGGGGCGCGCCGACGGCGTCCTGGGCGTACGTGCTGGTCTGGTAGATCGGCGGGATCACCGCGCCGGTGCGGGCCTCCGGGTCCTGACCGGCGTGGATGGCGAGTGTCTCGAAGCCGTGGCTCATGCCCGGAAGGCTAGTCCCTGCGTCCGCCCCCGGTACGCGATGTCCCCGTCGCGGGTGCCGCGCCGCTCCCACCCGGTGGCGGGAGCGGCGCGGGACGATCAGGCCGCAGGTACCGGCAGCACGTGCAGGGTGGCCGGCCGGGCGCCGGTCCAGTCCGAGGTGATCGCGTAGAGCCGGGCGCCGTTGGGAGACCAGGCCAGCCCTCCGGGTACGAGGTCCGCGCCCAGCTCGAACCGGGCCTGCTCGGTGCCGTCCAGCCCGAACACGAACACGTCCGGGTCGTAGGAGGCGTCGGCGCCGCCGGCCACCCGGGTGCCGTCCCGGGTCAGCTCGACCGCGTTGGGGTAGGCGCCGGTCCGGAACGTCGCCGTCGGGGTGGTGATGGCGGCGAGCGGGAACGCCTGCACCTCGTACGGGGCGCCGGAGGCGGTGTAGATCGTGTCGCCGGCCGGGTTCAGGGCGATGTCCCGCAGGTTGCTGCCGACTGCCATGAAGTCGTTCGTCCGCAGGAAGCTGAGCGCGCCGCCGGTGCCGATGGCGTAGGCGTCTACCGACGCCGGGCTGACCCCCGGCTGGCCGACAAGCAGCACGGTGCGGTTCTGCTGGGGGGCGGTCATCAGCGGCGCGCCGTAGTAGGTCTCCCGGGCCAGCCCGGTCGTCAGGACGGCCGGCTGGCGGCCCAGGTCGAGCCGCCCGATGTTGCCGTCCCACCCGCCGCAGCCGTAACCGAACCACAGGAAGCGGCCGGTCAGCGCGAGCGAGGAGGGACAGGCGGCCGCGCCGGTGTCGAACCGGGCGAACTCGGTGAGGGTGCCGGTGTTCACCGCCGCGATCGCGTTCGCCGACGGCAACGCCACGTAGAGCGTCTGCCGGTCCGCGCTGAGCTGGAGGTCGGTCGGGCCGGGCAGGCCGGACAGGGTGCTGACCAGGTCGCCGTTCGCGGCGGTCACCACCACGTCGGTGGAGTTCCGGCCGCCGCTGACGAAGATCCGGTCGCCGGCCGCGACCACGTCTGCGGCGTCGGCGATCGGCAGGGGTACGGCCCGGGGCGCGGCCGCGGCGGAGGCGGACACGCCGGGTACGGCGGCGAGCAGCATGCCGGTGAGCGCGGCCAGGGCCGGCGCGAGGCGTCTGTCGAGGCGCAAGGGTGTTCCCTTCACGAGGTCGGCCGCGGCGGTGGCCACGGCCGGATGGCTGCCGGACCGTCCTCGGAGGCGGTCGGCGAGCACACCCGGACGGGGACCGGACCGGTCCCGTCGCGCGTCAGCACCATCGCCCCCGAACGTGCTGATCCAGACTCATGAATAGTTACCACAATCGCTCGCCGCCGTGGGGGCGACCCGTCAGCGCGGCAGGGCCGCGGACGGCGCGCGCGGGGCCCGGACGGCATACCCTGCCCGGATGAGCGGGTGCGTGTTCTGCGGGATCGTGGCGGGCGAGGTGCCGGCCTTCCGGGTGACCGACGAGCCGGACGGGGTCGCGTTCCTCGACACCCGGCCGGTGTTCAAGGGCCACGTGCTCGTGGTGCCCCGGCCCCACCTGGTCGCCCTGCCCGACCTGCCGGGCGACGCACTGCCCGGCTACTTCCGGCTGGTGCGGCGGATCGTCGTGGCGGTGGAGGCCGGTCTGGGCGCCGGTGGGACGTTCGTGGCGATGAACAACCGGGTGTCGCAGTCCGTACCGCACCTGCACACCCATGTGGTGCCCCGGACCAGGGGCGACGGTCTGCGCGGGTTCTTCTGGCCGCGTACCCGGTACGCCGACGACGCCGAGGCGGCGGCCTTCGCCGGCCGGATCTCGGCGGCGCTGGCCTGACGGCGGCGTGGGCGGGTAAGGAACCGGGGGCCGGCGCTGTTGCACACGCTGGGAAAGCCAAGAGAGGAGTCCCACCGTGTTCCTCCGCCGCATGAAGGCCGAGATGATCTCTCCTGACCAGGCCCTGCCGGGCCGCCCGATCGCGATGCCGATCGCCGACCGGCACGAGGTGCTGCCCGCCTCGCTCAAGGGCCCGTTCCCCGAGGGCGCGCAGGTCGCCGTCTTCGGCATGGGCTGCTTCTGGGGCGCCGAGCGGCTGTTCTGGACCCTCCCCGGCGTGGTCACCACGTCCGCCGGCTACGCGGGCGGGTACACCACCAACCCGACGTACGAGGAGGTCTGCTCGGGCATGACCGGGCACGCCGAGGTGGTCCAGGTGGTCTACGACCCGTCGAAGATCGCCTACGAGGACCTGCTGAAGGTCTTCTGGGAGAACCACGACCCGACCCAGGGCATGCGCCAGGGCAACGACGTGGGCACCCAGTACCGCTCGGCGATCTACACCACCACCGACGAGCAGCTGGCCGCCGCCAAGGCGTCGCGGGACGCGTTCGCGCCGATCGTGGCCCGGGCCGGCAAGGGTGAGATCACCACCGAGATCGCCCCGCTCGGCGACTACTACTTCGCCGAGGACTACCACCAGCAATACCTGGCGCCGACGAAGAACCCGAACGGCTACTGCAACCACGGGCCGAACGGGATGTCCTGCCCGGTCGGCGTGGCCCGTACCGCGGGCTAGGCCTGGGTCGTCAGTCTGGATCCGACGACGAGGAGGGCACGATGGACGGCGCATGCCCGACCGGGTATGCCAAGCCGGTCATCGTGCCCCGATCGCCCGGAGATTCTTCGCGCGCCCACCGAGGGGCCGTGGACCTGCCGCAGCACCTGAAGTGGTCGTGCAACAGCAGGTACGACCCGGCACAGCCGGGCCGGATGCGGGGTCGCTTCGATGAGCGGTTGGGATTTACCTCACGTCTCCCGGTGGGACGAGGTCGGACATCAGCCGCCGACAGGCACGGAAGAACACCACAGGAGGCGACCCCCCTTCGTGGGGGCGCATGGTAGCAAGCTGTCACACGTTCGTCATCGTCTCAACAGGCGAACCGCAACAAGCTCTGGCAGCATTGGCTCGTATGTGCGGACTTGCGGGAGAGTTCCGTCGTGACGGTTCACGCGCCGACGTCTCGGCCGTGGAGCGGATGGCGGCCACGATGAGTGACCGAGGGCCCGACGACAGCGGCGTCTGGTCGCAGGGCCCGACCGCGCTGGGACACCGGCGCCTGAAGATCATCGACCTGTCCGCGGCGAGCGGCCAACCCATCGTTGACGCCGCCGCCGGACTCACCGGTGTCTTCAACGGCTGCATCTACAACTACCGGGAGCTGCGTGCCGAGCTTCAGGCCAAGGGCCACCGGTTCTTCTCGTCCGGTGACAGCGAGGTCGTGATCAAGGCGTACGCCGAGTGGGGGCTCGACTTCGTCGACCATTTGATCGGCATGTTCGCGGTGGCGATCAGCGAACGCGACACCGGCCGCCTGGTGCTGGCCCGGGACCGCCTCGGCATCAAGCCGCTCTACCTGGCCGAGAGCCCCGGCGTGGTCCGGTTCGCCTCGACCCTGCCGGCGCTGCTCGCCGGTGGCGGCATCGACACCACCATCGACCGGGTGGCGCTCGCCCACTACCTGAGCTTCCACAGCATCGTGCCGCCGCCGCGCACCATCCTGGCCGGCGTCACCAAGCTGCCGCCGGCCACGGTCCGGGTGTACGAGGCGGACGGCTCCACCCACGAGCGGGTCTACTGGGACCCGACGTTCGGCCGTGCCGCCGAGCGGGCCGGCTGGTCCGAGCGGGACTGGCAGGACGCGCTGCTCGACTCGCTGACCACCGCCGTACGCCGCCGCATGGTGGCCGACGTGCCGGTGGGCGTGCTGCTCTCCGGCGGCCTCGACTCCAGCCTGGTCGTCGCGCTGCTCGCCGGCGAGGGGCAGGCCCGCTCCGGCCTGGCCACGTTCTCCATCGGCTTCGACGCCGTCGGCGGCCGGGAGGGCGACGAGTTCGTCTACTCCGACCTGGTGGCGAAGACGTTCGGCACCGACCACCACCAGATCCGGGTGCCCACCGGCGACCTGCTGCCGCCGCTGGAGGCCGCCGTCTCGGCCATGAGCGAGCCCATGGTCAGCCACGACTGCGTCGCGTTCTGGCTGCTCAGCCAGGAGGTCGCGCGGCACGTCAAGGTGGTGCAGTCGGGCCAGGGCGCGGACGAGATCCTTGGCGGCTACCACTGGTACCCGCCGCTGGCGGGGGTGGACCGGGAGCAGGCGCTCGAGACGTACGCGAAGGCGTTCTTCGACCGCGACGCGGCCGGACTGGCCCGGGTGCTCAACCCGGCGTGGCTGGCCGACGGCGACCCGGCGCGGGAGTTCGTGGCCGCGCACCTGGGCCGCCCGGGCGCGCAGACCGCCGTGGACGCCGGCCTGCGGATCGACACCCAGGTCATGCTGACCGACGACCCGGTGAAGCGGGTCGACAACATGACCATGGCACACGGGCTGGAGGCCCGCGTGCCGTTCCTCGACCACGAGTTCGTCGAGCTCGCCGCGAGCTGCCCGCCGGAGCTGAAGCTGGCCCAGGGCGGCAAGGGCGTGCTCAAGGAGATCGGCCGGCGGGTCCTGCCACACGAGGTCATCGACCGGCCCAAGGGCTACTTCCCGGTGCCCGGCCTCACCCACCTGGAGGGCAAGCTCCTCGACCGGGTACGCGACGCCCTCACCGCACCGGAGGCGCGCCGTCGTGACCTGTTCCGCGCCGACTACGTCAACGCGCTGCTCGCCGACCCGAATGCCGAACTGACCCCGTTGAACGGAAACAAGCTGTGGCAACTGGGACTCCTGGAAATGTGGCTCCAGAGCCACGGAATCGACTGACAGTGACCGACACCCTCGCCACCGGAACGGCGCGTACCGACCGGGAACGGGTGCTCGGGCGACGCCGGGAACGCACCGGCCCCGGCGGCGACCCGATCGCACCGGGTACGCCGGAGCCACGGCAGCCGCAGACCGCTGACACCGACGCCTCGGGCGTCGTGCTGGACTGCGGCTGGGGCCGGCTGGTGTTCGGGCAGACGTTCGACGACCAGGTGCACGTGGCCGACGTGCTGCGGTCCGAGGCGGTCGGCGCCCGGGACATCTGCATCTACCTGCGCGATCCGCACGTGCTGGTGTCCCGGCTGCCGGACGAGCTGTTCATCGACCCGTCGCTGACGTACCGGCTGCCGCTGGGCGAGAAGCGGCCCGCCGCCACCGAGGGCGGCGAGGTGCCCGGGCTGACCGTCCGGCGGTTGCGCGACGCCGCCGACGCGGAGGCGGTGAACCGGATCTACGCCCGCAACGGCATGGTCACCGCCCCGGTCGAGGTGCTCGTGGACAACGCGGGCACGGACCGGTTCCTGCACCTCGTCGCCGAGGACGCCACGGGCGAGGTGGTCGGCACCATCACCGGCGTGGACCACGTCGCGGTCTTCGGGGACCCGGAGAAAGGCGCCAGCCTGTGGTGCCTGACCGTCGACTTCAACACCGCCCCGCCCGGCACCGGCCAGGCGCTGCTCACCGCGCTCGCCGACCGGCTCGACGAGCGCGGCCGGGCGTTCGTGGACCTGTCCGTGCTGGCCGAGAACTCGGGCGCGATCCGGCTGTACGAACGCCTCGGCTTCCACCGCACCGGCACGCTCTGCGTCAAGCGGAAGAACCCGATCAACGAGCGCCTGTTCCTGCCCGCCATGCCCGAGGGGTACGACGAGCTGAACCCGTACGCGAAGATCGTCGCGGACGAGGCGATGCGGCGCGGCATCCGGGTGGAGGTGACCGACCCGCACTGGGGTGAGCTGAAGCTGACCAGCGGCGGCCGGACCATCCACACCCGCGAGTCGCTGTCGGAGCTGACCTCGGCGGTGGCGATGAGCCGCTGCGACGACAAGCGGGTGACCCGGCGCATCCTCACCGAGGCGGGGCTGTCGGTGCCGCGCGGACGCACCGCCACCGGCGAGCCCGACGACGTCGCGTTCCTCAACGACGTGGGCCCGGTGGTGGTCAAGCCGGCGCGGGGCGAGCAGGGCAACGGCATCACCGTCGGCGTGCGTACGCCGGAGGCGCTGACCGCCGCCGTCGAGCTGGCCCGCCGGTTCTGCCCGGACGTGCTCATCGAGGAGCTGCGCGAGGGCGAGGACCTGCGGGTCGTGGTGATCGACCACGAGGTGGTCGCCGCGGCGGTGCGCCGGCCGGCGCAGATCACCGGCGACGGGGTGCACGACATCACCGAGCTGATCGAGCGGCAGAGCCGCCGCCGGTCGGCCGCCACCGGCGGCGAGTCCCGCATCCCGGTCGACGACATGACCCGCGAGGTGGTGGCGGAGGCCGGGTACCGGATGCACGACGTGCTCCCGGAGGGCGAGGTGCTGGCGGTCCGTCGGACGGCCAACCTGCACACCGGTGGCACGATCCACGACGTGACCGCCGAGCTGCACCCGGCCATCGCCGAGGCGTGCGTCACCGCGAGCCGGGCGCTGGACATCCCGGTCACCGGGCTGGACCTGCTGGTTCCCGCCCCGGACCAGCCGGAACACGTGTTCATCGAGGCGAACGAGCGCCCCGGACTGGCCAACCACGAGCCGCAGCCCACCGCCGAGCGCTTCGTCGACCTGCTCTTCCCGGGTACCCGGGCACCGCAGCGACTCTGGTCGCCGGCCGGTGCGGCAGGCTCTGGGGCATGACCGCACGCAAACCACAACCGCTCAAGCTCGACCTCGACTACCTCCGCCAGGTGCTGGTGGAGCTGCTGGAGATCCCCAGCCCGTCGGGACGCACCGACCACATCCAGCAGTACGTGGGCGAGCGGCTCTCCGCGATCGGGATCAGCTCCACGCTGACCCGGCGCGGAGCGCTGAGCGCCTGCCTGCCCGGCCCCCGGTCGACGGGCGCCGACCGGGCCGTGGTGGTGCACACCGACACCATCGGCGGCATGGTGAAGCGGCTCAAGGAGAACGGCCGGCTGGAGGTCAACCCGATCGGTACGCACAGCGCCCGCTTCGCCGAGGGCGCCCACGTGCGGATCTTCACCGACGACCTGGAGCGGGTGATCACCGGCCAGGTGCTGCCGCTGAAGGCGAGC
Organism: Micromonospora sp. NPDC049203; assembly: GCF_043197215.1. NCBI lineage: Bacteria > Bacillati > Actinomycetota > Actinomycetes > Micromonosporales > Micromonosporaceae > Micromonospora > Micromonospora sp. NPDC049203. The sequence continues at coordinate 896,657 of NZ_JBICSV010000001.1, forward strand.
GGCCACCGCTACAACGAGGCGGTCGACCTCCAGGGTGTCGGCTGGGAGCTGGTCGAGGTGCGGGTGGACGAGCCGGTGCACGACGAGGCCGGGCTGCGGGCGCTCGGCATCGACGCCGGGGACTTCGTGGCGTTCCTGCCCAACCCGACCATCACCCCGAACGGGTACGTCAAGTCCCGGCACCTGGACGACAAGGCGGGCGTGGCGGCGGTGCTGACCGCGTTCAAGGCGATGGTCGACGCCGGGGTCACCCCGGCGGTCACCGCGCACCTGCTGGTCACCGTCACCGAGGAGATCGGCCACGGCGCGAGCCACGGACTGGACCCGGACGTCGCGGAGATCGTCTCGGTGGACGCGGCGGTGGTCGCGCCGGGCCAGCAGTCCCGGGAGACCGCTGCCACGCTGGCGATGGGCGACGGCGTCGGCCCGTTCGACTACCACCTGACCCGCAACCTCGCCTCGATCGCCAAGGAGCACGGCGTCGACCTGGTGCGGGACGTCTTCGACTACTACCGCTCGGACGTGGCGGCGGCGGTCGAGGCCGGGGCGCACGCCCGGGTGGCGCTGCTCGGCTTCGGCGTGGACGCCACCCACGGCCACGAGCGCACCCACCTCGACGGGCTGCACCAGCTCACCCAGCTGCTCTGCCTCTATCTCCAGAGCCCGCTGGTCTTCCCGGAGTGGGACGCCGAGCCCGAGGGCGACCTGGCCGACTTCCCGTCGCTGGCGGTGCAGCCGGCGAACGAGGAGGGCCCCCGCGAGGGCCCGATCGGCCTGGACTGACCGGGCCTGTGATCGAAATCCGTTGCCGCGGCCGCCGGGAAGTGGATAGCGTGGCGGTACACGGGAAAGGAGGTGGTCCAGACTTGTATAGCAATCGGACTCGTGAGGTGGCTGTCCGCTAGCCGCTGTCCTCGACAGTGAAAACTCGCCCGCCGCGAGGCGGGCACCCGCAGGATCGTCGAGACCGTGTGGCAGCGGTGCGGCGAAACCACGACAGCCACCCGACCCCCGGGGTGCCGGCCCAGTCCAGCCGGCCCGCGCGCGAGCGCGGAAGCCCCGGGGGTCGCTTTTTGCCTTCCGGAGGATGCCGTGTCCATGCGTGAGCTGGTGGTGCTCGGTACGGCCAGCCAGGCCCCGACCCGGCAGCGCAACCACAACGGCTACCTGCTGCGCTGGGACGACGAGGTGATCCTCTTCGACCCGGGCGAGGGCAGCCAGCGGCAGATGCTGCACACCGGGATCACCGCCACCGACCTGACCCGGATCTGCGTCACCCACTTCCACGGCGACCACTGCCTCGGGCTGCCCGGCATGATCCAGCGGCTCTCGCTGGACCGCGTACCCCGCCCGGTGGCTGTGCACTTCCCGGCCGGGGGCGCCGAGTACTTCACCCGGCTGCGGCACGCCTCGAGTTTTTACGAGACCGCCGATCTCGCGGTCGAGCCGGTCGACACCGACGGGCAGCGGTTCGCCCTCGGCGTCGGCACGCTGGAGGCCCGCCGGCTGCGGCACCCGATCGAGACGTACGGGTACCGCCTGGTCGAGCCGGACGGCTGCCGGATGCTGCCGGAGAAGCTGGCCGCGTACGGCATCGCCGGTCCGGATGTGGGGCGGCTGCTGCGCGACGGCCACCTGGACCTCGACGGGCGTCGCGTCAGCCGGGACGAGGTGAGCGTGACCCGGCCGGGGCAGCGGTTCGCCTTCGTGATGGACACCGGGCTCTGCGACGGCGTGTACGCGCTGGCCGAGCACGCCGACCTGCTGGTGATCGAGTCGACGTTCCTGGAATCGGAGGCGGCGCTCGCCGCCGAGGTCGGGCACCTCACCGCCGGCCAGGCCGCGCGGGTGGCGACCGAGTCGGGGGTACGCACGCTCGTGCTGACCCACTTCTCCCAGCGGTACGCCGACCCGCGCCGCTTCCACGACGAGGCCCGGGAGCACTTCGCCGGCGAGCTGGTGATCGCCGAGGATCTCCAGACGGTGCAGGTGCCGCCCCGGCGGGTACCGTCGCCCCGGTGACGATCTCCCTACGTTCCGCGACCGAGGCCGACCTGATGGCGGTCGGCGCCCTGCACCAGCGCTCCCGGGTGGCGGCGTACTCGTCGTTCCTGCCGCCCGAGGCGCTGACCGACCCGACGCCCGCGGCGATGGGCCGCTACTGGGTGGAGCGGCTGACCTGGGAAGGCGCTGACCACCGGATGACGGTGGCCGAGCGGGACGGGCGGCTGGTGGGGTTCAGCTACCTCGGGCCGGACGACGAGGGCGATCCGGCGACCGGGCTGCTCAACGCGATCCACCTGGAGCCGTCCGAGCGGGGCCGGGGCACCGGCCGGGCGCTGATGGTGGACGCGCTCGACGCGATGCGGGCACGGGGGTGGACCCGGGCGGCGCTGTGGGTGCTGCGGGACAACGCCGCCGCGCGCCGCTTCTACGAGCGTGGCGGCTGGGCCGCCACCGGTGAGCAGCGGGACGAGCACATCGGCGCGGCGCTCGTCCCCCAGCTCCGCTACGCCCGCCTGGTGTAAGGAAGGGCCCCCTATTAACGCCTCCGGTAGAGGAAGGGCCCCTTGTTAACACCGGGTGTTAATAGGGGGCCCTTCCTTACAACGCGGAGGGTCAGCGGGCGCCCAGGTGGGCCAGCAGGTCCTGGCGGGTCAGCACGCCCTTGGGCTTGCCGTCGACAAGCACCAGCGCCGCGTCCGCCTTCTCCAGCAGCCCGACCGCCTCGCTCACCGGCTGGCCGCCGCCGATCATCGGCAGCGGCTCGCCCATGTGCCGCTCGATCGTGTCGTGCAGGTGCGCCTGGCCGGTGAACAGGGCGTCGAGCAGGTCCTTCTCGGCGATCGAGCCGGCCACCTCACCGGTCACCACCGGCGGCTCGGCCTTCAGCACCGGCAGCTGGGAGACGCCGTACTCGCGCATGTAGTCGATCGCGTCGCGGACCGTCTCGGTCGGGTGCACGTGCACCAGCTCGGGCAGGCCACCGGGCTTGTCGGCGAGCGCGTCGGCGACGGTCGGCTCGGTGCCCGATTCGTCGAGGAAGCCGTACCGGGCCATCCACTTGTCGTTGAAGATCTTCGACAGGTAGCCACGGCCGCCGTCCGGCAGCAGCACCACGATCACGTCGTCCGGGCCGGCCTTGCGGGCCACCTCCAGCGCACCCACCACCGCCATGCCGCAGGAGCCGCCCACCAACAGGCCCTCCTCGCGGGCCAGCCGGCGGGTCATCTCGAAGGACTCCTTGTCCGACACCTCGACGATCTCGTCGGCGATCTGCCGGTCGTACGTCTCCGGCCAGAAGTCCTCGCCGACGCCCTCGACCAGGTACGGACGGCCGGTGCCACCCGAGTAGACCGAGCCCTCCGGGTCCGCGCCGATCACCCTGACCCGGCCCTCGGACGCCTCCTTGAGGTAGCGGCCGATGCCGGAGATGGTGCCGCCGGTGCCGACGCCCGCGACGAAGTGGGTGATCTTCCCCTCGGTCTGCCGCCACAGCTCCGGGCCGGTGGTCTCGTAGTGCGAACGCGGGTTGGCCGGGTTGCTGTACTGGTTGGGCTTCCACGCGCCGGGGATCTCCCGGGCCAGCCGGTCGGAGACGTTGTAGTAGGAGCGCGGGTCCTCCGGCGCCACGGCGGTCGGGCAGACCACCACCTCGGCGCCGTACGCGCGCAGCACGTCCTGCTTGTCCTGGCTGACCTTGTCGGGGCAGACGAAGACGCAGCGGTAGCCCCGCAGCTGGGCCACCAGGGCCAGCCCGACACCCGTGTTGCCGCTGGTCGGCTCCACGATCGTGCCGCCCGGCCCGAGGATGCCCGCCTTCTCGGCGTCCTCCACCATGCGCAGGGCGATCCGGTCCTTGACCGAGCCGCCCGGGTTGACGTACTCCACCTTCGCCAGCACGGTGGCCTGGATGCCCTCGGTGACGTTGCGCAGGCGGACCAGCGGGGTGTTGCCGATCAGCTCGACGACGTTGTCGTAGTACTGCACCTCGTTGTGCCCTTCGTCGCGCCGCCGTCGTGGGGCGGTCGGTCAGCCGTCAGTTCGCCGACCAGCGTACGTGCCCTCAGGGCACCACATGCCCCGGGATGACGGAGCTGCGACGCGTCTCCCACTCCAGGAACCGCTCGGTCTCGGCGAGCACGCTGCCGGCCAGCCAGGTGACCATGACCGCGTCGTCGGCCAGCCCGAAGATGGCCAGTGGGATCTCCGGCAGCAGATCGATCGGCGAGACGATGTACGCCGTCGCCCCGGCCATCAGCGCCAGGCGCAGGCCACCGTCGTACTCGCCCCGGGTGGTCGCGCGGATCATCCGCGGCAGCGCCGCCAGCCGGGCCCCGAGCGACGGCCCGCCCCGCGTGCCCGCCGCCAGCGCCCGGGCCAGCGCGGCGAACGCGGCGCTGCGCTTCAACGTCTTCCCCATGATGTCGCCCCTCTCCGCTCGACCATGGTGCGGCCCGGTGGCAAGTCCGCGCCCGCTACCCCACCGGTACCCATTCCGGGCGTCGCCCAGCCATCCGATCACGGACAGCAGTGGTCGTACCGGCGCGATACTGTCGGCTCATGGGGGACGCTGGTTCCGTCGCGCCGGTCCGCCGGCAGCGCGCCCGGCAGATCGTCCGCCTCGCGGCGGTCGGCACGGGCGCCACGGTCGCGGCCACGCTCGCCACCGGCGGGGTGCTGCTCGGCCAGGCCCGGCAGGCCCGCCGCACCATCCCGATGGCCCAGGCCCCGCCGCCTCGCTGCGACGGCGTCTACGGGGCGAGGCTGCCCGGCCCGCCGATCACCATGGTCGTCCTGGGCGACTCCTCCGCGGCCGGCTACGGCGTGCACAGGCGCCGGGAGACGCCGGGTTCGCTGCTCGCCACCGGGCTGTCCCGCCGGCTGCACCGGCCGGTCCGGCTGCACCGGTTCGCCGTGGTCGGCGCGCTGTCGTCCGGTCTGAAGCCGCAGGTCGAGTCCGCCCTGGAGGTCGAGCCGGACGTGGCGGTGATCCTGGTCGGCGGCAACGACGTCACCAACCGCACACCGTTCCCGGTGGCCGTGCGCTACCTGGTCGACGCGGTCCGCACGCTGCGGGCAGCCGGCTGCGAGGTGGTCGTCGGCACCTGTCCCGACCTGGGCACCATCCGGCCGATCCAGCCGCCGCTGCGCTGGCTGGCCCGGCGCTGGAGCCGCCAGCTCGCCGCCGCGCAGACGGTGGGTGTGGTCGAGGCCGGCGGCCGTGCCGTCTCGCTCGGTGACATGCTCGGGCCGCGGTTCGCCGCCGACCCCGGGCGGATGTTCGCCTGGGACCGATTCCACCCCTCCGCCGAGGGGTATGCGATAGCCGCGGCGGCGTTGCTGCCCACCGTGCTGTCCGCGCTGGGCGCGGTCCCGGAACGCAGACCTGTCCTGCCCGGCGTGGAAGGCGTACGGTCGCTCCCGGAGGCCGCTCACCAGGCGGCCCGGCACGCCGGCACGGAGGTCAGCGGCACCCAGCTGCGGGGTCGCGACCGCGGGCCGGGCGGGCGGTGGGCGCAGCTTCGCCGGCGGGCCTTCTTCGGCGTCGGCGCGGTGCCACCGACCGGCAGCGCCGCCGACTCGGCAACGCTGGAGGGAACGGCATGAGCGAGCGAATCGGCCGGCTCAGCGCGAAAATGCCTCATGGCGGCACGGAGCGAAGCGGAGTGACGGCATGAGCGAGCGCAGCGAGCGAATCGGCCGGCTCAGCGCGAAGGTGCCTCATGGCGGCACGGAGCGAAGCGGAGTGACGGCATGAGCCAGCGCGGTGAGGTGGCCCGGTGGGGCCGGGCGGCGGCCCTGTCGCTGCTGGCCGGCACGGTGGGCGGCGCGGCGGTCCTCGCCGGCCAGGCCATCGCCGCCCGCAGCCGGGAGTACGCCCAGCCCGAGCTGGGCCTGATGCTGCGCGCGACGGTCGGACGCGCCGACGCCCCGCCGCTGCGGCTGGTGCTGCTGGGCGACTCGTCGGCGCTCGGCGTGGGCGTCGACCGGTTCGAGGACACCATCGGCGGCCAGCTCGCCAACCTGCTCGCGGAGGGGCCGGCCGGCCGGCGGGTGCAGTTGTCGAGCGTCGGTGTCTCCGGCTCGCGCGCGACCGACCTGGCCACCCAGGTGGCGCGGGCACTGCTCGGCGAGCGGCCCGACGTGGCGGTGGTGCTGATCGGGGCGAACGACGCGACCGCCATGGCCCGGCCCGGTGACGCGGCGGCCTATCTCGGCTCGGCGGTACGCCGGCTGCGGGAGGCCCACGTCGAGGTGGTCGTGGGCACGTGCCCGGATCTCGGCGCGGTCCGCGCGGTCGCCGCCCCGCTGCGCCAGGTGCTCGGCTGGTCGGGACGGCGGATGGCGCGGGCCCAGACGGCGGCCGTGCTGGACGCCGGCGGCACCGTCGTCGACCTGGGCACCGAGACCGGTCCGGTGTTCCGCGCGGACGCGGGCACGCTGTGCCACGACGGCTTCCACCCGTCCGCCGACGGCTACCGGGTCTGGGCGCACGCCCTGCTGCCGGCCGTCGAGGCCGCCACCGCTGTCGCGTTCCGGCACCACAGGCGACCGCCCACGGGGTGACATTTCCCGCCCGCCTCGCGGCTTCCCGCGCATGTTACTAGCGCGTTAACGTTGGCTCATGCCGATTGAGTCGCCCCGCGACGCCGTCATCGTCGCCACCGCCCGGTCCCCCATCGGCCGCGCGTTCAAGGGTTCCCTCCGCGAGGTCCGCCCGGACGACCTCGCCGCCACGATCGTCCAGGCCGCCCTCGACAAGGTCCCGGCCCTCGATCCCACCACCATCGACGACCTCTACCTCGGGTGCGGTCTGCCCGGTGGCGAGCAGGGCTTCAACATGGCCCGGGTGGTCGCCACCCTGATGGGGCTGGACGGCCTGCCCGGCGCCACGCTGACCCGCTACTGCGCGTCCTCGCTCCAGACGACCCGGATGGCGATGCACGCGATCCGGGCCGGTGAGGGCGACGTGTTCGTCTCCGCCGGTGTGGAGATGGTCTCCCGGTACGCCCGGGGCAACTCGGACACGCTCCCGCCGGAGGCGCAGGCGCTGGTCGGGGGCGGCTGGGAGAACCCCCGCTTCGCCGAGGCGCGGGAGCGTTCCGCGGCCCGCGCGAAGGGCGGAGCCGAGGTGTGGACCGATCCGCGCGAGGCCGGTCAGCTCCCCGACATCTACCTCGCCATGGGTCAGACCGCCGAGAACCTGGCCCAGGTCTACGACGTGACCCGCGAGGACATGGACGCGTTCGGCGTCCGCAGCCAGAACCTCGCCGAGAAGGCGATCGCGGACGGCTTCTGGGCCCGCGAGATCACCCCGGTCACCACGCCGGACGGCACTGTGGTCAGCACCGACGACGGTCCGCGTGCCGGGGTGACACTGGAGGCGGTGGCCGGCCTGAAGCCGGTGTTCCGCCCGGACGGCCGGATCACCGCCGGCAACTGCTGCCCGCTCAACGACGGCGCCGCCGCCGTGGTGATCATGAGCGCGCAGCGCGCGTCCGAGCTGGGGCTCACCCCGCTGGCCCGGATCGTCTCCACCGGTGTCACGGGGCTCTCCCCCGAGATCATGGGTCTGGGCCCGGTCGAGGCGTCGAAGCAGGCCCTCAAGCGGGCCGGCATGACCATCGACGACGTCGACCTGGTCGAGATCAACGAGGCGTTCGCCGCCCAGGTGATCCCCTCGTACCGGCAGCTCGGCATCCCGGAGGAGAAGCTGAACGTCGCCGGTGGCGCGATCGCCGTCGGCCACCCGTTCGGCATGACCGGCGCGCGAATCACCGGCACGCTGCTCAACGCGCTGGAGTGGCACGACAAGACCATCGGTCTGGAGACCATGTGCGTCGGCGGCGGCCAGGGCATGGCGATGGTGCTCGAACGACTGAACTGAGACCGGTTCGCCGGGGCACGGGCCGGGTACGGGAGGCCGCATGGCGACCGTCGTGGAACGTGAGCGCAAGTACTCCGGCGACGAGGGTTTCCGGCTGCCCGACCTGACCGGGTGCGGTGGCGTCGTGACCATGTCCGACGCCACCGTCTCGGATCTGGACGCCGTCTACTGGGACACCGACGATCTGCTCCTGCTGCGCAGCGGGCACGCGCTGCGCCGGCGTACCGGCGGGCACGACGCGGGCTGGCATCTCAAGGTGGGCGCGGTCGGCGGTGCCCGGGTCGAGCACCGGTTCCCCGCCGGGGCGTCCGACGACGGCCCGCCGCCCGAGCTGGTCGCGCTGATCCGGGCCGCGTCGCGCGGTCGCCCGGTGGCCCCGGCGGCCCGGGTCGTCAACCGCCGCCGGGAACGCGGGCTGCTGGACGCGGACGGCCGGGTGCTGGCCGAGGTGGCCGAGGACGACGTCCGGTCCGAAGACCTCGTGGACGGCACCGAGCGGGCCTGGCACGAGATCGAGATCGAGCTGGTCGAGGGCGACGAGGGTCTGCTCGACGTCGTCGGCGAGCGGCTGCACGCGGCCGGCGCCCGGGACGTGGCGGTCAGCAAGTCGCACCGGGCCGTCGCCGCCCGGATCGAGCGCTTCGACGACCAGGAGCCGGACGGTCCGGCAGGGCAGGTCCTCGCGTACGTCCGGGCGCAGCGGGACGCGATCGTCGGCAACCACGCGGCCGCGTACCAGGGGGACGAGGACGCGGTCCACGACATGCGCGTCGCGACCCGCCGGTTGCGGGCGACGCTGCGTACCTTCCGGGGCCTGTGGGACCGCCGGGAGAGCGAGACGCTCCGGGCCGAACTGCGCGGGCTCGGCGGCGAGCTGGGCCGGGTCCGTGACACCCAGGTGATGGCCGTCCGGCTCACCGACGCGGTGCACGAGTTGCCGGACGAGCTGGTGCTCGGCCCGGTGGCCGCGCGGATCCGCGAGCGGTTCGCCGCCGACCTGGCCGAGGCGACCGCGGCGCTGCGGTCGGCGCTGGACGCCGACAGCTACCCCGCCCTGCTGACCCGTCTGGACCGGCTGGCCGACGGGCCGCCCGCCGACGTGGGCCGGCGCTGGGTGGAGCGCAGGGTCCGCCGCGCGGTACGCCGCGCCGACCGGCGGCTGGACCGGGCGCTCGCCACCACCGGGCCGGCCGGTGACGCCGCGTTGCACGAGGCACGCAAGAAGATCAAGGCCGCCCGGTACGCGGTGGAGGTGCGCGAGCCGGCCGCCGGCAAGCCTGCCGCCCGTCTGGTGAAGCGGTTCAAGGCGCTCCAGAATCTGCTCGGCACCCACCAGGATTCGGTGGTGACCCGCGAGGCGCTCCGGCGGCAGGCGCTCCAGGCGTACGCCGACGGCGAGAACACGTTCACCTACGGCCTGCTGCACGCGCGGCAGGCCGAGGCCGCCGGCCACGACCGCCCCGCGGTCCTGCGGGCACGCGATCGGGCCCGGCACCGCAAGGTACGCCGCTGGCTGAAGCGGGGCTAGAGGGCGGTGCGGGTTCGGGTCACCGCGTCGGTGGCGGTGACCAGGACGGGCTCCGGGGGCGCGGCGCGCGTGAGGTCGGCGGTGACCACTCGGAGCTGGTCGGGCAGCGCCAGATCGGCGGGGAGGCGGGGCACGTCGCGGCGCGGCTCACCGGCCGCGTCGGCGGCCAGGTCGGCGATCTCCTGGACCAGCTTGTGCACCAGGTCGGCCCGGGACACGTTGCCGCCTTCGGCCTTGGCCGACCAGCGCGGTTGCTGCCAGTGCCCGACCTGTCGGACCAGCAGGGCCACCGCCCGGTCCAGTTCCGCTGCGCTCATCGCCGCCGAGTCTACGGTCAGCGGCGTACGTAGCTGAGCAGGCGGAGGATCTGCCAGTACAGGAAGATCAGCCCGACCAGCAGCCCGAAGGCGCAGTACCAGGCGTAGCGGCGGGGCAACCGGTTCGCGGCGGACCGCTCGACCAGGTCGAAGTCGAGGATGAAGCTGAGCGCGCCCGCGATGATCGCCACCACCGAGAACAGGTACGGCAACCAGCCCACCCGGTCGCTGAGGCTGTACACGACCGCCCCCTGCCGCCCGGTGAACAGGTATGCGACCAGGTTGACCAGGCCGATCGCCACGATCCCGACGAGCGTGCCGATGACCAGCCGGGCCAGGCGCGGGGTGGCGCGGATCAGCCGGGCCCGGTAGAGCACCGCCATGCCGAGGAAGACGCCGAACGTGCCGACCACCGCCTGCGCCACGATGCCCGGATAGACCAGCTCGAAGGCGCGGCTGGCCACCCCGAGCAGTAGCCCTTGCAGAACGGCGTACCCGACGATGACCGGAGGGCTGGTGATCTGCTTCAGTGAGATGACGAGCACCAGGGCGAGGCTGGCCAGCGCGCTCCCGGCGAGCGCGGCGGTGATCCACGCGGCCTGCGGCACCACCACCCAGGACACCGCCGCCGTGACGCCGGTGACCAGCAGCAGGCCCACGGTCCGGCTGACCACGTCGGCCACCGTCATCGTGCCGGCGGTCCCGACCCCGAGCACCTGCCGCTCGGCGCGGCCGACGTCGTCCAGCCGGTCGAGCACCGGGTTGGCGCTGCGCACCGTGACCACCTCCCGCCCACGTACCCGGATCCCACTCTGCCCCGGGCGGCCCGGCGGGGACGGGGAAACGGCGACGCCCGCCGCCGCGGATGCGGCAGGCGGGCGTCGTCGGGGAGGGCGTGATGTCAGTCGTCGCCCTGGAAGTAGCTGAGCAGCCGCAGGATCTCGATGTAGAGCCAGACCAGGCCCACCACGATGCCGAATGCGGCGGTCCACGAGTAGCGCTGCGGGAGGCCCATCCGGACCCCCTCCTCGATGTCGGCGAAGTTGAGCACGAAGCTCAGCGACGCCACCACGATGCAGACCAGGCTGAAGCCGATCGCGAGCGGGCTGCCGTCACGCAAACCGGTGTTCACGCCGAACAGCGCCAGCACCAGGTTGACGAGCATCACGCCGAACAGGCCGGCCATGATCGCCACCATGATCCGGGTGAACTTCGGGGTGGCCCGGATGATCCGCGCCTTGTAGATCATCGCCATCAGGAAGAACACGCCGAACGTGGCCACGACCGCCTGGAGCACGATGCCGTCGTAGAGCGACTCGAACGCCTTGCTGACCATGCCGACGAAGACGCCCTCGATGACCGAGTACGCCACGACGAGCGCCGGGTTGGCCATCCGGGAGAACGAGATGATCAGGCCGAGCACCAGGCCGACCACCGCGGCGCCGATCCAGGCCACGCCGACGAGCGAGTCCGGCACGAGCACCCAGGCCGCAGCGGCCGAGGCGCCGAGGATGGCGAGCATGAGGACCGTCTTGACGACCACGTCGTCGAGGGTCATCGGGGTCACGGTGGGCGGGGCCACCGGCTGGCCGTAGCCGCCCGGGTAGGGCTGGGCGTAGGGCTGCTGGGGGTACTGCTGCGGGGCGTACTGCTGCTGCGGGTACTGCTGCTGGGGGTATCCGGGCTGACCGTACGGCCCGGGCTGGGCGTACCCGGCCGCCCGCTCACGCTCTGCCGCCTGGCCGAGCCGGGCGAGCACCGGGTTCGAGGACTTCACTTCTCAGGCCTCCCTCAGGGGGTCGATCGCACGAAAGACGCGCTACTCCAGGGTAAACGTGGCCGCAATCGCGCGTGCTACGCCTAGCTGTGGGAAACCTGAGAGTTCGGGTGCCCGGGGCGGGGGTCGAACCCGCACGCCTTGCGGCAGCCGCTTTTAAGGCGGCCGTGTCTGCCGTTCCACCACCCGGGCGGGTGACACCGGCGCGTCGACACGCGGCGGTACAGATCTCACCGTAGCGGCTCGGCCGCGACGCGGCGTACCCCGACGGGTGCGGCCGTTATGGTCGAGGCCGTGACCAGCGCCGCCCGCCCGGCACTCCGGCCCGGCCGCCGCCGGGCGGCCCGGCCGGCGGCGGGCACGCGGCGGGTGACGGCGGCCCTCCGGCGGCATCGCGCGGACCTGCTCGCGGGGTTGGCGTTCGTCGCGTTCGCCGGCTGGCTCACCCACGGCCTCTGGCCGGCGCCGGGCACGCGTGTGCTCGCGCTCAACCCGGCCGACCAGACGCTGTACGAGTGGTTCCTGGCGCTGGACGCGCGCGCCCTGCGCGGCGAGCTGAGCCTGGTCACCGACCGGCTGAACGCGCCGGACGGCGTCAACCTGATGGCGAACACCTCGGTCGTGGCGCTGGGCGTGCTCTTCGCCCCGGTCACCCTGGGGTTCGGGGCACCTGTGACGTTCGCCCTGCTCGTGGCCGTGAACATGGCGGGTACGGCGCTCGCCTGGTATCTGCTGTTCACGCGTGTCCTGCGGGCCCGCCGGCTCGCGGCCGCACCCGGTGCGGCGCTGTGCGGCTTCGGGCCGGGCATGGTCTCGCAGAGCAACGGCCATCTGCACATGACCGCGCAGTGGCTGGTCCCGGTGCTGGTCTGGCTCGTGGTCCGGCTGCTGCGCGCCGCCGACCCGGCCGGTCGCCCGGACGGTCCGGACCGCCGCCGCATGGCCTCCTCGACGGCCGGGCTCGCCGCCGTCGTCATCGTGCAGGTCTTCGTCGGCGAGGAGGTGCTGTTCCTCGCCGCGCTCACCCTGGCGGTGGTCACCATCGCGTACGGGCTGGCCGACCGGGACCTGGTGCGCCGGGCCGGTCGCGGCTTCGCCGGTGGGCTGCTCGCCGCCGCCGGGCTGGCGCTGCCGGTGCTGGCGTACCCGCTGTGGGTGCAGTTCGCCGGCCCCCAGGGCGTCGCGGACGGCATGTTCCCACCCGCCTACTTCTCCGCCGACCTGATCGCCTGGACCCGCCTCTCCGCGCTGTCGGTGTTCGGCAGCCCGGAGGCGGTACGGCTCACCACCGGCCCGGCCGAGTTCACCTCGTTCCTGGGCTGGCCGCTGCTGCTGGTCGCCGTCGGCTGCGCGGTCTGGCTGGGCCGGCGCGCACCGGTGGTGGCGCTCGTGGCCGGCGCGCTGACGATGGCCGCGCTCGCGCTCGGCCCCGAGGTGGTGGCCGGCGGGGAGCGGACCGGGATCCCCGGCCCGTACGCACTCCTGGCCGGGCTGCCGCTGGTGGACGGCGCGCTGCCCACCCGGTTCGCGCTCGCGGTGCTGCCGCTCACCGGCACAGTGCTCACCCTCGCCGTGCACCGGGCGCTCGGCGAGTCCGGGCGGGCCCGCCGGGTCGTCCCGGTCGCGGTCGGCGCGGCGCTGCTCACCGTCCTCCCCGCGCCGCTGCCCACCATGGACCGGCCGCCGCTGCCCGAGTTCGTCACCGGCGGCCACTGGCGGCAGTGCGTACGCCCCGGCGGCGTGCTGGTGCCGGTGCCCACCGCCACCCCGCAGGACCCCTGGCCGATGCGCTGGGCCACCGCCACCGGCGTCGCGTTCGCCATGCCGGAAGGCTTCTTCATCGGCCCGTACGGCCGGGACGGCTCGGCCACCATGGGCACCTGGCAGCGGCCCACCTCGGCCCTGCTCGCCGAGGTGGCCCGCCGGGGCGTGGCGCCCGCTGTCGGTGACCGGCAACGCCGCCAGGCCGCCCGGGACGTGGAGTTCTGGCAGGCCTCGTGCGTGGCGGTGACCGACGACGCCCCGCACGCGGAGATGCTGCGCCGCACCCTGGAGCAGCTCTACGGCCCCGGCGTCCGGCTCGCCGACGCCTGGACCTGGCGGTTCTGACCCCCGGTGACGGCGAAGGGCCCCTCCCATAAGGGAAGGGCCCTTACGCGAGACGCGTCAGACGCGCGCCGGGACCTGCGGCGCGGACGCCTCGGCGAACTCCTCGCGCGGGTCGTGCAGCTGGCCGAGCGCGACCACCTCACGCTTGAGGAAGAACGCGAGCGTCCAGTCGACCACCACACGCACCTTGCGGTTGAACGAGGGGATCCGCGACATGTGGTACGTCCGGTGCATGAACCAGGCCGGCCAGCCGGTCATCTTGATGCCGTAGACCTGCGCCACGCCCTTGTGCAGGCCGAGGCTGGCCACGCTGCCGGCGTGCTTGTGCTTGTAGTCGACCGGCTCGCGCCCGCGGATCACGTTCGCGATGTTGTCGGCCATCCGCGCGGCCTGCCGCACCGCGTGCTGGGCGCTCGGGGAGCAGAAGTTGCCAGGCTCCTTGGTCAGGTCCGGTACGGCGGCGCAGTCACCGGCGCTCCACGCACCCTCGACCACCCGGTCGCCGTCCACGATCTGCAGGGTCGGCCGGCAGGTGACCCGGCGGCGCTCGTCGCGCGGGAAGTCAGTCGCGTCGAGCATCGGCGACGGCTTCACACCGGCGGTCCAGACGATGGTGTCGGACGGGAAGCTGTCGCCGTCGGAGAGCTTCACCACACCGTCGACGCAGGACTCCAGCCGGGTGTCCAGGCGGATGTCCATGTCGCGCTTCATCAGCTGCTGCACCGTGTAGGCGCCCATGTCCCGGTCGACCTCGGGCAGCACCCGCTGGGTCGCCTCGACGAGCACCCAGCGCATGTCCTCGGGCTTCAGCTCCGGGTAGTAGCGCAGCGCGTCCCGGGCCATGTCCTCCATCTCGGCCAGCGCCTCGATGCCGGCGTAGCCGCCGCCCACGAAGACGAACGTCAGCGCGCGGCTGCGTACCGCCGGGTCGGTGGTGGAGGCCGCCACGTCGAGCCGGTCCAGCACGTGGTTGCGCAGGAAGATGGCCTCGCCGATGGTCTTGAACCCGATGCCGTTCTCGTGCAGGCCGGGGATCGGCAGGGTGCGGGAGACCGAGCCGGGGGCGACGACCACGTGGTCGTACTGGATCTCCCGGGCCGGGCCGCTGATCGGCTGCACCACGGCGGTCTTGCGGTCGTGGTCGATCCGGGTGACGGTGCCCGCCACCACGGTGCACTTGCGCAACTCCCGCCGCAGCGGCACCACAGCGTGCCGAGGGGAGATGTTGCCCGCCGATGCCTCCGGGAGGAACGGCTGGTACGTCATGTGCGGCTGCGGGTCGACGACGATGACCTCGGCCTCACGCCTGTTCAGCTTCTTGGACAGGCGCAGAGCGGCGTACAGGCCCACGTGACCGGCACCCACGACAAGGATCCGCTTCGGGTTCACGTCATCTATCTTTCCCCGGGGTCCCCGGGTAATCCCGCGCGAGACCCCCTTCTGTGACGGAGCACAACCCGTGTGACCTGCGCAACGTCACCGGAACGCAGCGTCACCGGCGTCGCAGCAGCCACCCCAGCAGCGCGCTCAGACCCACCGCCACCAGCAGCCCCACCGCTGTCACCGCCTGCGAGCCGTCCGTCCCGCCCACTCCCCCGAGCCACGCCAGCACCACGCCCAGCACGGCGCTGGCGAGCACCACGCCGCCCGCCCGGCCCAGCCACCGCAGCACCACGTCCGGGTCGATCAGGCCGTCGTAGGGCAGCAGCGCGGCGAGCGCGCAGAGCGAGTGCGCCAGGTAGAGCAGCGTCGCCACGGCGAGCAGCCGCCACAGCGCCGGCGGCCGGTCGAAGCCGAGCGTGGCCAGCAGCCAGCCGCCGACCGTGACCAGCGCGGTGAACGTCGGCCAGATCCGGCGCGGCCCGGCCGCCGGCAGCACCGCGGCCACCGTCAGGGCCAGCAGCGAGCGGGAGGTGAAGGCCTGCACCGGGTACGCGAGCAGGAAGCCGGCCAGCACGGTGAGGAAGATGCCGCCGCGTACCAGCAGCGGCAGCGGGCTGACCCGGGCGGCGGCGTACCGCAGGGCCCGCACCCGCTCGACGACCGCGTTCACCGGGCCCGCCTCTCGTTCACCGCAACCCCGCCTTCGGGGCGGTCGCCAGCCGGGCCACGTCGCGCAGCACCTCGTCCAGGCTGCCGGAGCCCGCCCAGCGCACCACCGGCACCCCGTGCTCCCGGAGCTGGCCGATCATCGTGTCCCGGTCCAGCCGCCATAGCCGGTACGCCACCTCGGCCCAGCCCCGCTCCTTCGGCACCGGAAGCTCGGCCGGCAGCGTGTCCACCGCCACCACGAACCGCCCGCCCCGGGCCAGCCGGGCCAGCATCTGCGCGGACCGCTCGTCGAGCAGCGGGGTGAGCACCACCACCAGCGCGTCCGAGGAGAGCACCTGCGGGCCGAAGACCTGGTCGTACGGCTCGTGCGGGGACGAGTCGGCCTGCACGTCGAGCAGCCACTCCAGCACTGTCAGGTACTGCCGCCGCCCGGTGGCCGGGCGCAGCCGGCGGGCGGACGGGCCGTACTCCAGCATCGACACCCGGTCGCCGCGGTGCAGGTAGTGCTCGGCGATCGCGGCGGCGGCCCGGACCGTGGTGTCCAGCACCGACGCGGTCCCGTTCACGCCGCCGGAACGGCCCGCCTCGGCCAGCACGTCCAGCAGCACCACCACCTCGGCGTCCCGGTCCGAGAGCGTCGACGCGACGTGCAGCTGCCGGGCCCGCAGCGACACCCGCCAGTCGATCCGGCGCAGCCGGTCGCCGGGCGCGAACACGCGCACCCCGGCCAGTTCGCCGCCCTCGCCCGGCCGCCGCGAGCGGTGCGCGCCGACCAGCCCGGCGGCCCGGGGCATCGCCTCGACCGCGTCGAACGGTTCGGTACGCGGATAGACCCGGGCCCGGATCGGCTCGGTGATCACCGCGCGGGAGACCAGCAGCCCGTCGGCGGCGGCGACCCGCACCCCGGCCGGGCCGATCGGGTGCCGGCCCCACCGCAGCGCGGTGCCGGTCAGTTCCAGGTCGACGGCGCTGCCCCGGGGTACGGAGGTGACGAACGGCCGGTCCGCGCCGCCGGAGCGGCTCACGTCCAGCCCGGTGCCGCCGAAGCCCACCTGCTCCACCCGCAGCCAGCGCGACATCCGGGTGCGGACCACCGCCAGGTCGTACCCGATCAGGTCGGGGTTGGCCACCGCGACGGTGGCGGCCATCGGCGCGCCCTCGACCAGGTGGGTGTCCGCGACGCCCAGTTCCAGCTCGGGCAGCCCGGCGGGACGGCGGCGCAGGGCGTACGCGGTCCCGAGCGCGAACGGCGTGGCGAGCACCACCAGGTCGATGCGGCCGAGCAGGACGGCGACGACGAGCAGCACGCCGGTGAGCAGCACGGCCCGGCCGAGCGCCCAGGTGGGCGCCCAGCCGTTCGCCGCGTCGGCCCGGTCCATCAGCGTCCGGCGGCGTAGCTGGGCAGCGCGCCGCTGGCCGGGGCGGGCGTGGACTCCAGCACCTCGCCGACCACGAAGGACGGGTCGACCCGGCGCAGCCACATCTCCGGACGCAGCGTGATCCGGTGCGCCAGCGCGGGCGCCGCCACCGCCTTGACGTCCTCCGGCACCACGTAGTCCCGGTTGGCGAGCACCGCCCGTACCCGGGACAGCAGGAGCAGCGCCAGCGAGCCGCGCGGGGACGCGCCGACGAGCACCGACGGGTGCTCCCGGGTGGCGGCGGTCAGCGCCACGATGTAGCGGCCGATCGAGTCCTCGACCACCACGTCCTCCAGGGCGGCCTGCATGGCGCGCAGCGTGGCGGCGTCCACCACCGGCTTGATCTCGGCCTCCTCGCGGCGGCGGGCGATCCGGCGGCGCAGCACGTCCCATTCCTCGTCGTGGCTGGGGTAGCCGAACGACACGCGCAGCAGGAACCGGTCGAGCTGCGCCTCCGGCAGCGGGTACGTGCCCTCGTACTCGATCGGGTTGGCGGTGGCGAGCACGTGGAACGGCTCGTCCAGCCGGTAGGTCACGCCCTCGACCGAGACCTGCTTCTCCTGCATCGCCTCCAGCAGGGCCGACTGCGTCTTCGGCGGCGTCCGGTTGATCTCGTCGGCGAGCAGCAGGTTGGTGAAGACCGGCCCGGCCCGGAACGCGAAGTCGCCGCTGCTCTGGTCGTAGAGGAACGAGCCGGTCACGTCGGCGGGCAGCAGGTCCGGGGTGAACTGGAGTCGCCGGAAGTCCAGCCCGAGCGCCTGCGCGAAGCACCGCGCGGTGAGCGTCTTGCCCAGGCCGGGCAGATCCTCCAGCAGCACGTGACCACCGGCGAGGATGCCGGCCAGCACCAGCTCCAGCGCGTCGCGCTTGCCGACCACGACGGTGCCGACCGCCTCCAGGACGGCCCGGGCGAGCCGGCCCACCTCGGCGGGGGCCATGCTCCGGTCCACGTCGTTCATCAGATCTTCTCCAGTTCGGCGACGATCGCCGCGAGGTCGCGCGGCGACGGAGGGCGGCGGACGGGGGTGGCGAGGAACGTCCACAGTGGTTCGCCCAGCACCGACCGGGCGCGGTCCGGGTCGGACTCCCGGGTGACGCCGTGGCGCTGGCGCAGCCGTTCGTCGGCCAGCTCGCCGAGGCGGGGCAGGATGCGCTCGTTGAACCGGTCCCGGTTGTCGGCACACCAGTCCAGCGGGCGTTCCCAGCCGTTGATCGCGGCACGCAGCGCGTCCCGCGCCGACCAGTTCCAGGTGCCGGGCTCCTCGCCGGCGGGCGCGCGGGCCCCCGCGCGGGGCGGCGGCGGAGGTGAGAGCGTGGTGGTGACCCGGCGTACGGCGAGCACCGCGAGCACCCCGGCCGCGATGATCCAGACCGGCATCTTCAGGCCGACAGCGCGCAGCCCGACCACCACCACGACCACGATCGCGGCGGTGACAGCGGCGGTCCGCAGCAGCAGCCGGGCCCGGCCGCCGCCGGAGGGCCGGGTCTCCTCCCCGGCGGGCTCCTCGCCGAACGAGAGCAGGTCGTCGATGCTGCTGCTCACGACGCCTCCCCCGCCGCCAGGCTGGTCAGCTCGCCGCGCAACCGGCGCAGCGCGGCACGGGCCTGGTCCCGGGTGTGCTCGTCGACCGGGTGCGTGGCGTACCGGGCCTCCCGGTAGACGTGCGCGAAACCGTCGAGCACGTCGGCGCTGGCGATCGCCGGGATGCCGGCCGCCGGGTCGCCGCGCAGCAGCCGCGCCACCAGGTCGGTCGGTGTGTCGCCGGTGTGCCGGGGCACGCCCGCGTCCTCGGCGGCCTCCTCCAGGCGTACCCAGCAGGCGATGACAGCGGTTCGCGGGTCGGTGGAGCGGTCGTCCAGTTCGACGAGTCCGGCGTCGAGCGCGGCCACCACCTCGCGGGCGGTCCCCTCGGCGGTACGCCGGGTGCGCCGCACCGGCACCGCGCGGGTGGTCCGCCGCAGCGCGCCCCGGAGCACGTTCCACAACACGTACCCGATGGCGGCCAGCACCGCCGCGAACAGCAACGCCACGGCGGCGGTGGCCAGCCAGTCGGGCACGCCGCCCGAGGTGGGCTCGCCGACGTCGCGCGGCTCCACGGGGATCGACGGCACGGCCTCCGGCGACGGGTAGTCCGGCACGTACGGGATGGTGTCGGCGGCGGGCGGGATCCGGCTGGCCCCGATGGCGGAGTGACCGGCGGCGAACGCGGCGAACGCGAGCAGCACCGTCACCGCGGCGACCGGCCACCACCTGCGCAGTACGCCGAAATCCATCCCACCGCCTCAGGTGTTCCTCAGTCCACCCCGGCCAGGTGCTTCGCCCGGGTGAACACGTCGTCCAGCATCGCCGGTGTGAGCCGTCCGGTGAATGTGTTCTGCTGGCTGACGTGATAGCAGCCCAGCAACGCCGGCACCGACTCGCCGGACCAGTGTGCCCCATGACCGAACGCCGGTCGCGGTGTGGGCGGTCGCTGCCCGTACACCTGGCGTAGCACCGGCCACCACGCGGCCCACGCGAACGCGCCGAGCGCGACCACGACGCGCAGCGTGGGACGGACCAGTTCGACCTCGCGGTGCAGCCACGGCGCGCAGGTGTCCCGCTCGGCCGGGGTGGGTTTGTTGTCCGGCGGCGCGCACCGCACGGCGGCGAAGACGCGGGTGTCGCGCAGCGTCAGGCCGTCGTCGGCGGACACGCTCGTCGGCTGGTTGGCCAGCCCGGCGCGGTGCAGCGCGGCGAACAACACGTCGCCGGACCGGTCCCCGGTGAAGATCCGGCCGGTGCGGTTGCCGCCGTGCGCGGCGGGCGCCAGGCCGAGGATGGCGATCCGCGCGTCCGGCGGGCCGAGGCCGGGCACCGGCCGTCCCCAGTAGTCCTGGTCGCGGAACGCCGCCCGCTTGACCAGCGCGACCTCCTCGCGCCACGCCACCAGGCGCGGGCAGGCGAAGCAGTCGCTGACCGCGCCGTCGAGGTCGGCCAGGTCGGTCGCCCGCGCGGCGCGGGCGACCACGTCCTGCGGGGTACGCGACTCAGCCAAGCTTCGCCCGGAACAGTTCCAGCGTGCGGGCCCAGGCGGTGGCCGCGGCCCGCTGGTCGTAGTGCTCCGGCCGGTCCTCGTTGAAGAACGCGTGCGCGGTGCCCGGGTAGTCGAACGTCTGGCAGGTGCCGCCGGCCGACTCGATGGACCGGCGTACGCTCTGCACCCCGTCGGCGGCGGACAGGCCGTCCGCCTCGGAGCAGTGGATGAGCGCCGCCTTGCCGGCGTAGCCGGCCCAGCCGCCCTCGTCGGCCGCCCCGACGGCCATGCCCTCCCAGGGCAGGCGCGGATAGAACCCGGCGGTGGCCACGATGCGCTCGGAGAGCGTGGCGGACCACAGGGCCAGGCTGGCGCCCGCGCAGAACCCGGCGCAGCCCACCTTGCCGGCGACCTCCGGCCGGCTCGCCAGGTATTCGGCGGCGGCGGCGATGTCGGTCGCCGCCTCGTCCATCTGAGAGCTGTTGAGCATCAGCTGCGGCTCGGTCGGCTTCACGGCCGGCCCGCCGTGCCGGAAGTCGGGCGCGAGGGCGACGAAACCGGCCTCGGCGAAGCGGTCGACCACGGCCCGGACGTGGGGCACGAGACCCCACCAGTCCTGGATGACGATGACCGCCGGGCTGGCCGCACCGCCGGAGGGTATCGCGAGATACCCCTCGCTCGTCCCCCCGTTGCCGGTGAAGCTCACCATCTCGCCCATGGGCCCGTCCTCCTTGCGGTCAGTCAACGTTGGCTGGTCGCACAGTTGGCTGTTACGTGCCGGTAGCGTGCCACGCGGTGAGCGGCCCGGGGAAGACGGAACAACAGTGGCATTCACCTCCTGTAGAACTCACAGCCGAGTAGTGGACGTCAGCCGCCCCAGCCCGGCGAGATCTTGGAAGCTTGCGGCCCTTATGAGGGCCGTTTCCTTCCAAGATCTCGCGGGATCGAGCGCTCTCAGGGAGTTGACGTGGGTTCCGGGGAAGCGCTGGTGGTGGGCACGGTCGGGGTGGCGCTGTCCGTGGGCGCGGGTGCGGGCGGGGCGATCGACGGTGAGACCGGCGGGCCGAACGGGGCCAGTTCCGGGCAGTACGGGTAGGTGTTACGCATCTCCGGCACCGCGCCCGTGTCGGCCATGCAGCTCGGCCAGCCGAGCGTGATCGGCACGCCGTTCTGGTCGAAGAGCCGCGCGTCGCGGATCAGCCGCCCCTGCTGGTCGTAGACGAAGACGTCCTCGATCCGGTCGTACCGGTGGTCCACCGACGTCTGCTCGTAATCGCGGTAGACGTCGGTGTCGGCCCGCTCGTCCACCTGGGCCAGCACGGCGAAGGAGAACAACAGCAGCGCGGCGGTGGTGATCTGGTGCAGTTGCCGCCGCCACCCGGCGATCCCGGCCGAGCGGCGACCCCACCACATGGACGCGACTACCGCGCCGATGAGCAGCAACAGCCCCATCGAGCTGTTGCCGTCCAGCCGGGGCACCAGGCCGGACCGGCCGTCCACCATCCACGCCACGATCAGCGCGGCCAGCCAGCCGCGCACCAGCCACCAGGCCGGGCGCAGCGGACGCAGGAAGTCGCTCACCGTCTCGTGCCCGAGCACCGGGCCGAGCTGGCGGTCGAGCAGACGCAGCTGGGTGGCCGCCTCCCGCCGGGCCTCGGCGAGGCGGTGGAAACGCGTCGGCCGCCGGCTCGGCTGGGCACCGGCGACGGCGCGCAGCTCGGCGGCGTACGCCTCGGGGGTACCCAGCCGGTCGACCAGCGTGCCCTCGCCCTCGGCGGCGACCTCCGCGAGGTGTTCCGGCAGTTCCTCGGTCAACTCGTCGCGGACCTCCGGCGGCAGGTCTGCGAGCGCCGCCCGCACCCGGTCGACGTAGTCCGTGATCTCCTGCCCCATGACGGTCATGCCGCCATCCCCCGATCGTCGAGCAGCGCGTCCATGGTGGTGGCGAACGAGCGCCAGGTCTTGCCGGAGCGGGTGAGCTGGTCACGCCCGGCGGCGTTGAGCGAGTAGTACTTGCGGTGCGGCCCGGACTCGCTCGGCACCACGTACGTGGTGAGCAGACCGGCCGCGAACAGCCGGCGCAGCGTGCCGTAGACCGAGGCGTCGCCGACCTCGGTGAGACCGGCCTCGCGTAGCCGCCGCAGGATGTCGTAGCCGTACCCGTCCTCGTCCTTGAGCACGGCGAGCACCGCCAGGTCGAGCACGCCCTTGAGGAGCTGCGTGGTATCCACACCCCGCACACTAGTGCGCAATCCGCACTACCGTCAACAACACAGCACCCCTTCAGCAGGAGGAGGGTGGGCGGCAGGTGGCCGGCTAGGCGAGACTCCAGGCGGTGCCGTCCGGCAACTGCGACAGCATCTCCGCCGATGGCTCAGACGTAGAGCTTGCGGAGCTCGCGGGCGATGTCCGAGACCTCGGTCAGGGTGCCGCTTGCCACCGACATCACGAGAGCCTCGGCCTGATCAACGTCGACATCCTGGATCGGCACCTCGTTGAGGGCCAGAAACACCCGCCCCGCCGCCCAGGCGAGACGCTTGTTCCCGTCAATCAGCGCGTGGTTCATGCAGACCGAGTGCAGCAGCGCGGCGGCCTTGGTCCAGAGATCGGGATAAGCCTCCTGGCCGAACGCCACGGTGGCCGGGCGGACCACCGCCGATGAGAGCAGACCGAAATCACGGACCTGCGGCGTCCCACCCAGCACGATCGAGGCGATCTCCACGAGGTCGTCGACCTCGAGATAGTGGATCACTCCGCCAACCGCCGCAGCAGCTCGGCGTCACGCTCGGCAACCTCCCGCGCAAGATCCCGCACGCGGGCACGATGACTGCGCGTCGAGACGTACTCCTCGACGGCCACGACGATGGTGGCGTTCATCGACCGGTGCTCCTGCTCGGCAAGCTGCTTGAGCCGTTCGTGCAGTCCCTCAGGAAGATTGACAGTGGTGACCATATGGAAATCATACCGGCCACACGCAGGGGAACCACCTATCCCGAGGTCGCCGCGAGGCTCCAGGCGATGCCGTCGAGGATGTCGTGCTCGGAGGCGACCACCGACGGCATCCCGGCCCGCTCCATGATGATCCGCAGCACCAGCGCGCCCGCGCCGATCACGTCGGCCCGCCCGGGGTGCATCACCGGGTACGCCAGCCGCTGCTCACTGCTCTTGCCGAGCAGGTCGGCGGTCACCTCGGCCACCTGCTCGTACGAGATGCGGGCGTGGTGGATGCGGCTCGGGTCGTACTCCTGGAGCCCCTGCGCCAGGGCGACCACTGTGGTGACCGAACCGGCGAGCCCGACCAGCGTGGCGGCCTCGCGGCCGGGCACGACGGCGAGCGCGCGGTCGACGGCGGCGGCGATGTCGGCCTCGGCGGCGGCGATCTCGGCAGCGCCGGGCGGGTCGCCGTGCAGGTGCCGTTCGGTCATCCGGACGCAGCCGATGTCCACCGAGATCGCGCCGCGCACCCCGTCGGCGCGGGTGCCGACCACGAACTCGGTCGAGCCGCCGCCGATGTCGACCACCAGGTACGGCGGCTCGGCGTCGGCGGGCAGGCCGCGCACCGCGCCGGTGAACGACAGCCGTGCCTCCTCGTCGCCGGTCACCACCTCGGGCGGTACGCCGAGCGTGCGCTCGACCATGGCACGGAAGTCGGCGGCGTTCGAGGCGTCGCGGGAGGCCGAGGTGGCGCACATGCGTACCCGCTCGGCGCCGGACTTCTCGATCTCGGCCGCGTAGTCGGCGAGCGCCACCCGGGTCCGCTCGACGGCCTCCGGGGCGAGCATGCCGGTCTGGTCGACGCCCTGCCCCAGCCGGACGATCTCCATCCGCCGGCTGACGTCGCGCAGCGGCGCCGTCTCCCCGGCGGACGGGTCGGGCAGGTCGGCGATCAGCAGTCGGATCGAGTTGGTCCCGCAGTCGATGGCGGCCACACGCGCACTCACGGCGCCCACCCTACGGCAGCCCGCGCACGGTCAGAGGCGCAGCAGCATGCGGGTGTTGCCCAGGGTGTTGGGCTTGACCCGTTCCAGGTCCAGGAACTCCGCGACACCCTCGTCGTAGGAGCGCAGGAGCTGCTCGTACACCGGCTGCGGGACGGGGGCGCCGTCGATCTCGCGGAAGCCGAACGAGCCGAAGAAACCGGTCTCGAACGTGAGCACGAAGATCCGGCCGATGCCCAGCTCACGCGCCGAGTCGATCAGCTCGCCCACGATCCGGTGCCCGATCCGGTGGCCCCGGCAGGACGGGTCCACTGCCACCGTCCGGATCTCGGCCAGGTCCTCCCACATGACGTGCAGCGCGCCGCAGCCGACCACGGCACCGCTCGACGTCACCGCGACCCGGAACTCCTGCACGTCCTCGTACAACGTCACGGTGGCCTTGCTGAGCAGCCGACGATCGTCGGTGTAGGTGTCCACCAGCCGCCGGATCCCACGCACGTCAGTGGTGCGGGCCCGGCGGACAGTGATCTCGTCGGCGCTCATCTCACTCCGCCGGCGGCACGTCCACGCAGGGGCCGGCCGCCCACCACTTCTCCACCAGCGCCAGCGTCTCGTCGCCGAACGGGTTGACCCCCGGCCCGGCGGCGAGCGCGTGCCCGAGGTGCACGTGCAGGCACTTCACCCGCCCCGGCATGCCGCCGGCCGAGATGCCGGCGATCTCCGGCACCTCGCCGATCGCCTCCCGGCGGGTCAGGTAGTCCTCGTGGGCCGCCCGGTACCGCGCGGCCAGCTCCGGATCCTCCGCCAGCCGCTCGGCCATCTCCTTCATCAGCCCGGCCGACTCCAGCCGGCTGCACGCCGCTGTGGCACGCGGGCAGGTCAGGTAGAACAGCGTCGGGAACGGCGTGCCGTCGGCCAGCCGGGGCGTCGTCTCCACCACGTCGGGCAGGCCGCAGGGACACCTGTGGGCCACCGCGCGGGTGCCGCGCGGCGGGCGTCCGAGCTGCGCGGCCACCGCGGCCAGGTCGGCCTCGGTGGCCGGCTGGCGCTCCGGCGGGGGTACGGAATCCGCCGCCGGCTCCTGCGGTGGTACGACGCTCACCGCGCCGCCTTCGTTCGCGACTGCGGGGCTCGCAAATCCGGCTCACTCCTCGCGCTCACAGGAAGTGCCTTTCGTGTGGTGCTCACTTGTCCCCGCGGTCGGCGTTCGCCGCCCGCACGCTCGACCACAGGGTGTCGTACCAGGGCTCGGGCTGTTTCGGCGCCCCCGGCTTCACGTCCTTGCCGGCGTCCTTCGCGGCGCCCTCCGGATCGGAGAGCACCACCAGCAGCGTCTCGCCCGGCTTGCCCATGAAGAAGCGCTCCCGGGCCTGCGTCTTGACGTACTCCGGGTCCTTCCACTTGGCCGCCTCGGCGGTGAGCCGCTCGATCTCGTCGCGCTGGGCGGCCTGCGCGGCCTCCATCCGCTCGATGTCGGCCTGCTGGTCCAGGTAGACCCGGACCGGATAGGTGTACGCCAGCGCGAGCGCGATCAGCACCGCGAACAGCACTGTGGCGCGGCCGGTGAAGCGCCGGGGTTGGGGTGCGGTGAGCCGCTTGACCGGACCACCGGCGGCGGTACGCCGGGCCGCGGCGGGACGGCTCGCGGGACGTACGCCGTCGGTGGCACGGGACGCGCCCGGTGACCGGCCGGCGGCGCGCGCCTCCGCGCGGACGCCGTTGTCGCGTGCCGTGGACCGGACCCGGGCCCCGCCCGCCCGGCCGGGCTGACCCGGCCGACGGGCGGGCCGCTGGCCACCCGGTGTGCGGCGCTGCTGCATCGTCACACCCCTCCCCCGGAGCGCTCGCTCAGGCCGAACGGTAGCGCGGGAAGGCGCCCGCCCCGGCGTACCGCGCCGCGTCGGCCAGCTCCTCCTCGATCCGCAGGAGCTGGTTGTACTTGGCCACGCGGTCCGAGCGGGCCGGTGCGCCCGTCTTGATCTGCCCGCAGCCGGTGGCGACGGCCAGGTCGGCGATCGTGGTGTCCTCGGTCTCGCCGGAACGGTGGCTCATCATGCACTTGAAGCCGGCCCGGTGGGCCAGGTCGACGGCGTCGAGCGTCTCGGTGAGCGAGCCGATCTGGTTCACCTTGACCAGCACCGCGTTTGCGGCCTGCTCGGCGATGCCCCGGGCGATGCGCTGCGGGTTGGTCACGAACAGGTCGTCGCCGACGATCTGGATCCGGTCGCCGAGCGCGGCGGTGAGGGTGGCCCAGCCGCTCCAGTCGTCCTCGGCCAGCGGGTCCTCGATCGACACGATCGGGTAGTCGCCGGCCAGCTTGGTGTAGTAGTTGCTCATCTCCTCGGCGCTCTTGGCGCTGCCCTCGAACGTGTAGGTGCCGTTGTCGAAGAACTCGGTGGCGGCCACGTCGAGCGCGAAGACGATGTCGGTGCCGAGCCGGTAGCCGGCCTTCTCCACCGCCTCGGCGATCAGGTCCAGCGCGGCGGCGTTCGTGGGCAGGTTCGGGGCGAAGCCGCCCTCGTCACCCAGGCCGGTCGACAGGTCCTTCTTCTTCAGCACCGACTTCAGCGCGTGGTAGACCTCGGCGCCCGAGCGCAGCGCGTCCCGGAACGTCGGCGCGCCGATCGGCGCGATCATGAACTCCTGGATGTCGACGTTCGAGTCCGCGTGCGCGCCACCGTTGAGGATGTTCATCATCGGCACCGGGAGCAGGTGCGCGTTCGGGCCGCCCAGGTAGCGGAACAGGCTCAGCTCGGCGCTGCCGGCGGCGGCCTTCGCCACGGCCAGGGAGACGCCGAGGATGGCGTTCGCGCCCAGCTCGCCCTTGTTGTCCGAGCCGTCGATGTCGATCATCTTCTGGTCGATGAGCCGCTGCTCGCTGGCCTCGTAACCGATGAGCTGGTCGACGATCCGGTCCTCGATGTTGGCGACCGCCTTCTCGACACCCTTGCCCAGGTAACGATCCTTGTCACCGTCGCGCAGCTCGACCGCCTCGAAGGCGCCGGTGGAGGCGCCGGACGGCACCGCGGCACGGGCGATCGTGCCGTCGTCGAGCCCGACCTCGACCTCGACCGTCGGGTTGCCCCGCGAGTCCAGGATCTCCCGGGCGACGATTCCCTCGATGGTTGCCACTGAGTCGCTCCTCGTTTGTGTGGTTCCGGTCCATATGGGCCGCGACGGTGCGGCTGAGGCAGGTGTTGAACGCAGCGTATCGGTCCCCGCCCCGCCGCACGCCGCTCGGGGCAGCCCTCGACGCGCCTGCTGAGACGGACATTCCCGGATTACCGGTCGTCAACCGGCAACCGGTTTGCGAGACGTTGCGCCGATCGACAAGGCTGGGCATCATGCCTGCCGCCACGACGACTCTCCGCGTGCTCGCCGCCTCGGTCATCGCGTCGCTCTCGGTCACCGGCTGCCAGGCCCTGGACGACGCGAACGTCGCGCTCGGCCGCTCCGACCTGGTCAACGACCTCGCCGCGCGGATGGACCGGGCGCTGGAGCAGACCTGGGCCGCCGACTACCAGATCGACGGCGGCCGGACCGCCTCGATCGCGCAGACGAAGAAGCCGCTGCGCTCCACGTACACCTGGCCGGGCGGCAAGATCACGGTGACGCAGGAGTCGGTGACCCGGTGCGCGAGCACCGCCGCCCGCACCTCCTGCACCGTCTCGCCGCC
Source organism: Micromonospora sp. NPDC049203 (assembly GCF_043197215.1). Lineage (NCBI taxonomy): Bacteria > Bacillati > Actinomycetota > Actinomycetes > Micromonosporales > Micromonosporaceae > Micromonospora > Micromonospora sp. NPDC049203. Next base: position 924,377 of record NZ_JBICSV010000001.1, read on the forward strand.
CGTGCTCACCGCCGGCAAGCCGTCGGTGGTCGTCTACGACGAGGCGCGCAAGGAGGGCCTCGTCACGCCGCCCGCGGTGATCCGGCTGCTCACCGCGGCGGCGCTCGATCCGGAAGCGGTCATCGAGCAGAGCGACACCACGCTCGCCGGCCGCCACGCCACCTGCGTCGACGTCACCCACGGCGGGGAACGCTTCAGCGCCTGCGTGACGACCGAAGGCGTGCTGGGGAGCTTCTCCGGCACGCTCGACGGCAAGCCCGCCGAGGTGACGCTGAGTCGCTACACCGAGAGCGTCGAGGCCGCCGCGTTCGCCGTGCCGGCCGGCGCCGGTGTGGTGGACCGCCGCCCCACCACGTCGTGACCCCGCCCGACGGTCCCCCGTCCGAGGCCGAGGCCGGGGCCACCGGCGCTCGCCCGGCGCGCGCCGGATTCCTGCCCGCTGCCGATCACGGGCGGCCGCCGCGGCGCGACGACCTGGCGCTGCCGGTCTCCGGACGGAAGCTGCTGACCGGCCCGGACGAGCAGCCGCTGCGGATCGGCGCGCTGCCCGGCGACCTCGCCTGGACGCCGGTCGGCACGCTCGACGGCATACCGGCGTGGGCCGCCGAGGTGACCGATCCGGAGTCGCTGCCCGGCCGGTGGCGCAGCTGGCGCGGCCTCGCCGCCGAACTACCGGCACCCCGCGCCGACCTGGCCGGGCGGGCGCTCGCCGTGGTCAACTGGCGGCGTACGCACAGGTGGTGCGGCGCGTGCCGGGCCGAACTGGCCGACGTGCCGGGCGAGACCGCGCGGCGTTGCCCGGAGTGCGAACTCACCTCGTTCCTCCCCCTGTCCGTCGCGGTGCTGACCGCGATCACCCGGCCCGGCCCGGCCGGTGGGGCCGACGAGCTGCTGCTGGTCCGCCACGCGCACGGACCGACGCAGCTGTGGGCGCTCGTTGCCGGGTTCGTCGAGGCGGGCGAGTCGCTGGAGGCGGCGGTGCACCGCGAGGTCGCCGAGGAGGTCGGCCTGACCCTGCGGCGACCGGCCTACGTGGACAGCCAGCCGTGGGCGCTGTCCGGGCCGGGCACGCTGCTCGCCGGGTTCACCGCCGAGGTGACCGACCCGGCCGCCGAACCGGCCCCCGACGGCACCGAGCTGACCGAGGCGCGCTGGTTCCCGGTCGACGCGCTGCCCGCCGAGCTGCCGCCCGCGTACTCGCTGTCGCGCTGGCTGATCGACGCGGCCGCCGGCCGCCGGTGAGCCCTCACACCCCCAGCAGCGTCCGCAGGTGGCGCGGCGGCGGGCAGTCGTGCGCCAGCATGGCGTCGTGCCAGTCGCGCAGCGGCACGCCGTCCGGCCGCGCGGCGGCGATGTCGGCCATCTCGCTGTAGCCGACGAAGTAGGTGGACAGCTGCGTCGAGGTGAGCAGCGCCCGCCGCCACTTGCCGGCCGCCTCGCCCTCCTCCTGGAAGCCACGCCCGGTCATCAACGCCATCGCCTCGGACTCGGGCAGGTCGTCGCAGTGCACGAGCTGGTCGAGCAGCGCGTTGATGGTCATCCGGAGCTGCATCTTGAGCTGCTGCAACCGCACCGGCAGGCCGCCGAAGCCGAGCCCGGCCATCAACTCCTCGGCGTAGACCGCCCAGCCCTCGACGAACACGCCCGACTCGGTGAGCGCGCGTACCCGGGTCGGGCCGTCGTAGCGGCGGGCGTGCGCGAGCTGGAGGAAGTGGCCGGGCATCGCCTCGTGCACCGTCAGGTTGCGGATCATGTGGTCGTTGTACTCCCGGTAGAACGACTCGATCCGCTGCGCCGGCCAGTCCGCCGGGGTGGGCGAGATGCAGTAGAACGTCGGCACGTCGGCCGTCTCCAGCGGGCCCGGCGAGTCGCAGTAGGCCACCGCCACGCCCCGCGCGAACTCCGGCATCTCCTGGATGACGCACGGGTCGCCGACCATGCTGACCAGGTCGTGGTGGCGGACGAAGTCACTCGCCTCGTCCAGCGTCACCGAGGCCAGGTCGACGATCGTGGCGTCGTCCGGGTGCTCGGCGGCCAGCAGGTCCAGCGCCCGGCGTACCGTCTCGTCGTCGGCCGGACCACCGACCAGCTCGACCGACGCCGCGCGGATCTCCTCGGTGACCCGGTCGAGGTTGGCCCAGGCGCGGCGCTGCACCTCGGCGGCGCTCAGCTCGGTGTCGAGCGTGTGCCACAGCCGCGCCTCCCACCGCCGCCGGCCCAGCCGCGGGTCACGCCCCGGGCCGGCATCCGCGGCCAGGCCCTGCCGCAGCCAGGCCACGAACTCCTCCAGCGCGGCGATCGCGTCGGTGGCCGCCGCGCCGACCCGCTCACGCAGCGCCGGCGCCTCGGCCAGCAACCCGGGCACCTCGTCGCGGATCAGCGCCGCCGTACCGGTGAACTGCCCGACCGCCGTCTCCGCGTGGACCCGCGGCATGTCCCGCAGCGTCGCGCGCGCTGTCGACAGCGCGTCGGGTACGGCCGACAGGCGCCCGACCAGGCTGGTCAGGCGCTCCTCGGCCGGGGCGAAGGGACGGGCCAGCAGGGCGTGCAGCAGCGGTCCCGGGTTGTGGCGCAGCGGATCCCACTCGTGGCCGCGGATCTCGCCGGCCTCGAACAGACCCCTGTCGACGAGGCTGGTGAGCAGCGCGTGGTCGACGCTCTCCGCCGGGTCGAGCGCGTCCGGGTCGATTTCCGCGAGCGCGTCGGCGGCGTCCTTGAGCATCGCCTGGTCGGCCGCGAGGGCATCGGCGGAGAGGTCGGGCAGGCGGTCGTCGTAACGGTGGTCCCCGGCGAAGGTGGCCAGCCCGGGCCGGCTCTCCAGCAACGCCTCCACGATCCGCTCCGCCAGCGGCACGAACGACTCCATCCCCCGACCCTACCGACCTCCGCTCCCTCCGCGCCCTCCCCGCGCCCTCCCCGCCCCTCCGCGTTGATCAAGGAGTTTGCGTCCCGCTCAGCGCCCCCCGACGACACAAACTCCTTGATCACCACGGCGAGTCAGCTGGACGGCCCGTGCCGGCGCTGCCGCCGGCCCTCGACGCGCTGGCTGGTGGGCGCGAGCGCGCCCAAGGCCGACGTAGATCTTGGACGGAAACGGCCCCTATAGGGGCACTTTCGTACCAAGATCTCCGCTGATCCCGCGATACGAACGGCGAGTCTCGCCTTCCGGGAGGCGCGGCTGGGCGGGGCCGGGTCGGCTCGGCGATCTTGCACTTTGCGCCCGGGCAGATCGGGCATTTGCGGCACCGCTCGGGCCGAAAGTGCAAGATCGCCAAGGGAGGGCAGGGAAGGGTGGGGCGCGGAGGGGCTAGGCGGGGTTGGTGGGGGTGGGGCGTTCGGCGGCTCGGACGGCTTCGGCGTACGCCAGGGTGGCCCGCCGCAGGGCGGCCTCCGGGTCGATGCCGGCCTGCCGTGCGGCGGCGACAGTTGCGAGCAGGCTCGCTCCCAGCCGGGCCTCCGGGTCCACCTGCGACTCGGCAAGCGGGGGCGGTACGGCCAGGCCGACCCGGCCGGCACGGTCCAGGATCTTCGCGGCCAGCGAGAGCGCGGGCTGGCTCAGCGCGATGCCGTCGAGCACCGATTCGCGGGTCTTCTCGGCCCGCTTGATCCGCTCCCAGTTCGCCTCGATCTCCTCGATCGAGCCGGCCGGCTCGCCGGAGAAGACGTGCGGGTTACGCCGCACCATCTTGTCGACCAGGGTCCCCGCCACGTCGTCGACGGTCCAGCTCTTGCCCTCCGGCAGGTTCTCCGCCAGCCGGGCGTGCAGCAGCACCTGGAGCAGGACGTCGCCCAGTTCCTCGCGGAGCGCGTCGGTGTCGTCGGCGCTGATCGCGTCGTACGCCTCGTAGCACTCCTCCAGCAGGAAACCGGCCAGGGTGCGGTGGGTCTGTGCCCGCTTCCACGGGTCGCCGCCCGGCGAGGCCAGCCGGTCCATCACCTCGACCGCGTCGAGCAGCCGGGCGCCGGGCGGGTCCCACGAGCCGTACATCAGCTCCAGTTCGGCCAGGGCGGGCTCGCGGGCCAGCCGCAGGCCGAGTTCGCGGGCCAGCGCCTCGTCGCCGGTCGGGCCGGCCAGCCACACCGCCCCACCGTGCGCCGCCGCGGCGTCGAGCAGCGCCGGGGTCGCACCCTCGGTCACCACGTTCACCTCGGCGCCGGCCGTCCGCACCGCCCGGGTCAGCTCGCTCTCCGCACCGGCGAGGACCGGAGCGGAGCGTACGGCGTCCCAGGCGGCCGAGGTCAGCAATCCGGCGGGCAGCCGGGGCGAGGTGACGAGCAGGACGATGCGCGCGGTCATGCGGCTCCGGGAGCCGGCGAACCGGAGGCCGGCGCCTCGGGCGTCGAGATGTCGGTGACCGGGCCCTCCTCGTTGACGTACGGCAGGGAGTAGAAGACGAACGACTGGCCGGTGTTCACGAGCGACGGCACGCCGGTCACGCCGAACCGGGGGTTGACGCGGACGTCCGTCTTCTCGGCCTGCTGCTGGAGCGCGTTGCTGAGGGCGGTGGCGGTACGCACGAACCCGGCCTCGCCGAACGCCTGCCGGACCTGGTCGACGCTCATGCCCGGCTGGATCGCCCCGGTCTTCTCGATGGCCCGGTAGACGGCCATCAGGGACTCGTCGCTGAGGTCGGCCGGGGGCAGGCTCTGCTGGAGCGTGCCGGAGAGGTCGACCCACTCGCCCCACAGCTTCGTGTACTCGGTGGTCGCCGGCATGCGCAGCTCCTGCTGGAGCTGCTCCGGGGAGATCTGGTCGGCGACCTGGAGACCCTTCTCGGCCGCCACGCGCTTGCCCAGGTCGATCGCGACCAGCAGGTTCAGCACGTCCTGCCGGGTCACCGAGGACCGCAGCTCCGCCGGCGAGGGCGTCTGCGGCGCCTGGCTACGGACGGCGTCCGCGTACTGCCGTTGCGCGTCCTCGTAGATCGCGTCGACCCGGTCGACCGAGTACCGGGTGTCGCCGACGTATGCGGCGACGTCCGGGGCGGAGCGGCCACAGGCGGCGAGAGAGAGCGCGGCGAGGGCCGCGACGCTGACGGCGACGAGGGAACGGCGAGCACGCATGAGGGTCACTCTCTCACGCCCCGTACCGGCCTGTGACTCCACCCACCTCATCGGGCACCGGCCACGGAACCGGCAGAACCGGCCAGCTCCTCGGGCTTGCCCCGTCACCTTCCGCTCGCCACTGCGGGGCTGGCAGAACCGGCCAGCTCCTGGGGCTTGCCCCGTCACCTTCCGCTCGCCACTGCGGGGCTGGCAGAACCGGCCAGCTCCTCGGGCTTGCCCAGCACATCGGCCAGGAGCTGCCCGCACCACTCCAGCAGCGCCTGGTCGCGCAGCGGTTCGCCGCCGATCCGCCGGGTGCTGGGCCGGGGCACGCTGACCTGGTCGAGCGCCTGCTTGTAGACCGAGTCCGGGTGGTAGCGCTTGAGCCGCATCTGCTTGGAGTCGGGCAGCGGCAGCGGGCCGAACCGGATGTGCTTGCCCTGCATCGACACGTCGGTCAGCCCGTAGCGGCGGGCCAGCAGCCGGAACCGGGCCACCGCGACCAGGTTCTGCACCGGCGCGGGCGGCTCGCCGTACCGGTCGGTCATCTCGGCGACCACCTCACGCAGGCGCTCCTCATCGCGGGCCTCGGCGAGCTTGCGGTACATCTCCAGGCGCAGCCGCTCCACGGCGACGTAGTCGTGCGGCAGGTGCGCGTCGATCGGCAGGTCGACCTTGACCTCGGTCTCCTCCTCGGTGCTCTCGCCCTTGAAGGCGGACACGGCCTCGCCGACCATCCGCACGTAGAGGTCGAAGCCGACGCCCTCGATGTGGCCGGACTGCTCGCCGCCGAGCAGGTTTCCGGCGCCGCGGATCTCCAGGTCCTTCATCGCCACGTACATGCCGGCGCCGAGTTCGGTGTGCTGGGCGATGGTGGCGAGCCGCTCGTGCGCGTTCTCGGTCAGCGGCTTCTCCGGCGGGTAGAGGAAGTAGGCGTACGCCCGTTCGCGGCCGCGGCCGACCCGGCCGCGGATCTGGTGCAGCTGGGCCAGGCCGAGCAGGTCGGCCCGCTCGACGATGAGGGTGTTGGCGTTGGGGATGTCGATGCCGGACTCGACGATGGTGGTGCAGACCAGGACGTCGAACTCCTTCTCCCAGAAGCCGACCATCACCTTCTCCAGCGCCTCCTCGCCCATCTGGCCGTGCGCCACCGCGACCCGCGCCTCCGGCACCAGTTCCCGGAGCTTGCGCGCCGTCTTCTCGATCGACTCGACCCGGTTGTGCAGGTAGAAGACCTGACCGTCGCGCAGCAGCTCACGGTGGATGGAGGCGGCCACCTGCCGGTCGTCGTACGCGCCGACGAACGTGAGCACCGGGTGCCGCTCCTCCGGCGGGGTGGCGATGGTGGACATCTCCCGAATGCCGGTGATCGCCATCTCCAGCGTGCGCGGGATCGGGGTGGCCGACATGGCGAGCACGTCGACCGAGGCGCGCAGCGTCTTCAGGTGCTCCTTGTGCTCGACGCCGAACCGCTGCTCCTCGTCGATGATGACCAGCCCCAGAGACTTGAACCGGGTGGACGCCTGGAGCAGCCGGTGGGTGCCGATGACGATGTCGACGGTGCCGGCAGCGGCCATCTCCAGCGTCTGCTCGGTCTCCTTCGGCGTCTGGAACCGGGACAGCTGCCGGATCGACACCGGGAACTGGCTCATCCGCTCGGCGAACGTGTTGTAGTGCTGCTGCACCAGCAGCGTGGTCGGCACCAGCACGGCCACCTGCTTGCCGTCCTGCACCGCCTTGAACGCCGCGCGTACCGCGATCTCGGTCTTGCCGTAGCCGACGTCGCCGCAGATCAGCCGGTCCATCGGGACGGTCTGTTCCATGTCCCGCTTGACCTCCTCGATGGCGGCCAGCTGGTCGGGTGTCTCCTGCCAGGGGAACGCGTCCTCCAGCTCCCGCTGCCACGGGGTGTCGGGGGCGAAGTTGTGCCCCTTGGACGCCTTGCGCGCGGCGTAGAGCTGGATGAGCTGCGCGGCGATCTCACGGACCGCCTTGCGGGCCCGGGCCTTGGACTTCTGCCAGTCCGAGCCGCCCATCTTGTGCAGCGTGGGCTGCTCGCCGCCGACGTAGCGGGAGAGCTGGTCGAGCTGGTCGGTGGGGACGAAGAGGCGGTCACCGGGCTGGCCGCGCTTGCTCGGCGCGTACTCGATGACCAGGTATTCGCGGCTCGCGCCGTTCACCGTGCGCTGCACCAGCTCGACGTACCGGCCGATGCCGTGCTGCTCGTGCACCACGAAGTCGCCGGCCTTCAGCTCCAGCGGGTCGATGGTGTTGCGCCGCCGGCTGGGCATCTTGCGCATGTCGCGGGTGGACGTGCCCCGGCCGCCGGTGACGTCGTTGCCGGTGAGGAGCACGAACTTCGACGCCTCGTCGACGAAGCCGGCGGTCAGGCAGCCGCACGACACGAGCAGCTCGCCGGGCGCGGGCGCGGCGGGCACCTCCTCGGTGAGGCGGGCGCCGAGACCGGCGTCGCGCAGCACCTCGACGGCCCGCTGGGCGGGACCGTGCCCCTCGAACACCAGCGCGATCGACCAGCCCTCGCCGGCCCACCGCTTCAGGTCGTCGACCACCCGTGCGGTCTCGCCGTGGTAGAGCGGGGCCGGCTGGGCGGCCAGACTCACCGCGATGGCGTCGTCGGGGGTGACGTCGACAGCGGCCGGCTCGTCCTCCCAGGGCTGCCGGGCCGGGGCGGCGTCGGCCTCGACCAGGCCGAACGGCGCGAGCGTCCACCAGGGCTGGCGCAGGGCGCGGGCCGCCGTGCGTACCTCGGCCAGGGTCTTGAAGGCGGCGGCGCCGAGGTCGACAGGGGCCTGGCCGCCGACGGCGGCCGCGGCCCAGCTGGCCTGGAGGAACTCCTCCGAGGTACGGACCAGGTCGTGCGCGCGGGTGCGGATGCGCTCCGGGTCGCAGAGGAGGACGTGGGTGCCGGCCGGCATGCAGTCCACGAGGAGTTCGAGCGCGTCGGCTCCGATCAGCGCCGGGGCCAGCGACTCCATGCCCTCGACCGGGATGCCCTCGGCCAGCTTGTCCAGGATCTCGGCCAGCTCGGGGTGCTCGGCGGCGAGCGCGGCGGCCCGCTCCCGCACCGCCGGGGTCAGCAGCAGTTCCCGGCACGGCGGCGCCCAGAGCTGCGCGACGCCCTCGATGGTGCGCTGGTCGGCGACCGCGAAGGTGCGGATCTCCTCCACCTCGTCGCCCCAGAACTCGACCCGGGACGGGTGCTCGTCGGTGGGCGGGAAGACGTCCAGGATGCCGCCGCGCACGGCGAACTCGCCGCGCTTGGTGACCAGGTCGACCCGGGCGTACGCCATGTCGGTGAGCCGGCGGGCCACCTCTTCCAGGTCGGCCTCGTCACCGGCGGCGAGCTGGACGGGCTCCAGGTCGCCGAGGCCCTTGAGCTGCGGCTGGAGCAGCGAGCGGACCGGCGCGACGACCACCCGCAGCGGCCCGGTACGGCCGTGCGCGTCAGCGGCGTCCGGGTGGGCGAGGCGGCGCAGCACGGCCAGGCGGCGCCCGACCGTGTCGGAGCGGGGCGACAGCCGCTCGTGCGGCAGCGTCTCCCAGGACGGGAAGACCGCCACCTGCTCCGGCGGCAGCAGGCTGCCCAGCGCGGAGGCCAGGTCGTCGGCCTCGCGGGTGGTGGCGGTGACCGCGAGGACCGGGCGGCCCGCGCCGCCGGCCGGCTCGTCGGCGGCGACGGCTGCGACAGCGAACGGGCGCAGCGCGGCGGGGGCGGTCAGGTCGAGCCCGTCGACCTGCGCGGCACCGGAGCGCGCCAGGTCACGCGCCCGGGCCAGCCCCGGGTCGGCCAGGGCGGCGGAGAAGAGTCCGGTGAGCATCAGTGATCACTTCCAGCGGCTTCGACACACGACGACGACCCCGCGTCCAGCCGGACGGGGGGTGCACCGTTCGAGCCTATCCCCCCGCACCGACGTTCCGGGGCCGCCCGAATCTGGATCTTGACCGGCCGCGGCCGGGCGTGGTGCGGTGGGCGGATGATCGAGTATCGGACGGTCTTCGACGCCGAGGTGGTTTTCTCCAACGGTGGCGGGCTGCGCACCGACGGGTTCCGGCTGGACGTGCCGCACCCGGACGTCACCGACGACGAGGTGGCCGCGCTGCTGGTCCGGCACCTCGGGCTGCTCATGGTCGGCGAGGTACGGATCACCAACCGGACCGTCGTCGAGGAGCCGCACAAGGGCGGGCGGGGCCTCGACGTCCCGGCCTCCGGTGGGCGGAAGCTCGTCGAGCTGAGTCACGTGATCACCGAGGGCATGGTCACGCTGCCCGGCTGGCCCGGACCGTCGATCACCGACTGGCTGACCCGGGAGGAGTCCCGGGAGCGGTACGCGCCGGGTGTCGAGTTCCACGTCGCGCGGATCAACATGATCGCCAACACCGGCACGTACGTGGACACGCCGTCGCACCGCTTCGCCGACGGCCCGGACCTGACCGGGATGCCGCTGGACCGCCTCGCCGACCTGCCCGGCCTGGTGGTACGCGTGCCGGCCGGTACGCGCGCGGTGGACCGGCTGCTGCTCGCCCCGTACGACGTGGCCGGGTGCGCGGTGCTGCTGCACACCGGCTGGGACGCGCACTTCGGCACCGACGCGTACGCCGCTCCGGAGGCGCCCTACCTGACCGGTGACGGCGCGCAGTGGCTGGCCGAGGCGGGCGCGGCGCTCGTCGGCATCGACTCGATCAACATCGACGACATGACTCCGGCGGCAGCCGGTCAGCGCCCGGCGCACACCGGCCTGCTGGCCGCCGGCATCCCGATCGTGGAACACCTGACCGGTCTGGACGCGCTGCCGCCTACCGGTTTCCGGTTCACCGCCGCCCCGCCACGGGTGGCCGGCATGGGCACGTTCCCGGTCCGCGCCTTCGCCGTCGTCGACGCCTGACCCACGCCGGCGCCGGCCGGACAGCGCCGGGTGGAACGCCATGGGTGTCGAAACAGCGCGGAGACACCCATGGCCGGCGTCGTCAGTAGCGCACGGCGATCCGGCGCTCGACCGCGTCCACCCGGATCTCGCCGCCGTACGGGATGATCAGCTGCGGGTCGGTGTGGCCCAGGTCGACGTCGAAGACCACCACCGGGTCGCCGGCGTACGGGGCGAGCGCCGACAGGATCGCCTCCCGCTGGTCCTCACTCCAGGCCAGCCGCTGCGCCACGGTATGCGGCCGGTCGAAGTCCCACGCCTTGGGGCGGCCCACCACGATCGCCGGTACGGCGGCGAGCAGACCCCGCTCGCCCATGTTGCGCACGATCCGGAAGACCTCCTGCGCGGGCGGCATCTCCTCCGACGTCTCCAGCACCAGCACCGAGCCGGCCAGGTCGGCCGCGCGCGGAACGCGGTCGGCCGCCATCAGCCAGTGCAGGATCTCCAGGTTGCCGCCCCAGGTGCGGCCCCGCACCACCTCGGCCGGGCCGTGCCAGCGCCAGCCCTCGGACGGGTACATCGGCGGCTCCCCGGCCAGCGCGGCCGGGTCGCGCCAGTCGCACGGCTCGTCGCCCCACTCGGGCGCGGCGGTCAGCTCGTACCAGCCGGAGGTGAACAGCGCGGCGCGCAGCGAGTCGAGCGTGAGCGGGTGCGGCTTGCCGGAGCGCCCGAGGTGCACCAGCACCGAGCCGCCGTGGTAGCCGACGACGCCCAGCCGGTAGAGGTGGTTGAGCACGTTGGTGTTGTCCGAGTAGCCGAAGTACGGCTTCGGGTTCGCCCGCAGCACGTCGTCGTCCAGGTACGGGGTGACGGTGATCAGGTCGTCCCCGCCGACCGTCGCCAGGACGGCGGTGATCGTCGGGTCGGCGAACGCGGCGGTCAGGTCACGTGCCCGGTCGCGCGGGTCGGCGCCCATGACCCGGGTCGTCGGATACTCCACCGGTTCCAGCCCCAGCTCGTCGCGGAGCCGGCGCAGCCCCAGCTCGTACACGTGGGGGAAGAGACCCGGCAGGCCGGCGGAGGGCGACACCACCGCGACCCGGTCGCCCGGCTGCGGTTTGGCGGGGTAGACAGGCACGTTCATGGCCCGACGCTATCGGCCCGGGCCAGCGGTTTTCGCTCGACGAAACCCCACGAGCCGGACATATGCCGGCAATAGGCTGTGGCCGTGGACGACGAGCCGGAGCTGCGTACCCGGGACTGGCTGCCGCGCACGGCGGCGCTGATCCTCGGCACCCTGGCGCTGGCCAGCGCGTTCATTGCCGCCTACGTCGGCGCGCTGCACAAGCCGGACCCGCGCGACGTGCCGGTCGCCGTGGTCACGAACGACCAGCAGGCCCAGGCCGTGATGTCCGGCGTCCGCGCCCGCACAGACACGATCAAACCCGTCGGGTACGACAGCCTCGACGCCGCCTCCGACGGCCTCAACGACAGGTCGGTGTACGCGGTGCTCAGCTCCGCCCCGGACGGCGGCCTGACCCTCGCCACCGCCAGCGCCGGAGCGCCCGCCGCCAGCGAACTCGTCACCGGGGTGTTCACCGAGGCGGCCCGGCAGGCCGGGGTGCCACTTCAGGTCACCGACGACGTGCCGGTCTCCGCCGACGACCCGCGCGGCCTGGTGCCGTTCTACCTGGCCGTCGGCGTGGTGCTCGGCGGCTACCTGGCGTCCACCGCCCTCGGCATCTCGCTCGGCACCAGCCCGCGCAGCCTGCGCCGGGCCGGGCTGCGGATCGCCACGCTCGCGGTGCACGCGATCCTGCTCGGCGTCATCGGGGCGATCCTGGTCGGGCCGGTGCTGGGTGTGTTCGCCGGACACGCGGCGACGGTGGCGGTGGTCGGCGCGCTCGCCGCGTTCGCGGCCGGGATGGTCGCCGCCGCCGTGCAGGGCTGGCTCGGGCTGCTCGGCACCGGCATCGTGATCCTGCTGCTCGTGGTGCTCGGCAACCCCGGCTCCGGCGGCATCTACGCGCCCGAGTTCCTGCCGCCGTTCCTGCGCGGCATGCACCGCTGGAACGTTCCAGGCCTCGCCACCGACCTGTTCAAGTCGGCCATCTACTTCGACTGGCGCGGCGGCGGGTGGGCGTTGACCGGGTTGCTGCTCTGGGTGCTCGCCGGCCTGGCCGGTCTGCTCACCGCGACCATGTTCCGCGCCCGGCGGCGGCCGCCGCCGGGTCGGCACGCCGCCGACCGGGGCTGACCGGCGGGCCGTCCCAGAGTGCAGATCATCACGCCGTCCCCCTCCTGCCCACCGGGGGCACGCGGATACCATCCAGAGGAGTCGGACAGCGCTGTCCTTCGTCCTCGCGTAAGGAGCGCAACCGTGACCGACCAGCACGACCACGACGGCCCCGACGCCGCTCTCCGGGCCGACATCCGCCGCCTCGGCACGCTGCTCGGGCAGACCCTTGCCCGCCAGGAGGGCCGTCCGCTGCTCGACCTGGTCGAGGAGATCCGCGCCCAGGTCCGCTCCGACGTGCCGGCCGCCGCCCAGCGCCTCGCCGGGCTCGACGTCACCACCGGCACGAAGCTGGCCCGTGCCTTCTCCACCTACTTCCACCTGGCGAACATCACCGAGCAGGTGCACCGCGCGCGGGACCTGCGCCGTCGCCGCGCCACGCACGGCGGCTGGCTGGACCAGGCGGCCAAGATGATCGCCGAGCGGGGCGTACCGGCCGAGGAGATCGCCGCGGCGGCCCGGCGGCTTGCCGTACGCCCGGTCTTCACCGCCCACCCGACCGAGGCGGCCCGCCGGTCCATCCTGTCCAAGCTGCGCGCGGTCGCCGACGAGCTGGACACCGAGACCGCGAACGCGATCCTCTACGGCGCCAGCGACGAGGGCCCGGCGAACCGCCGCCTGGCCGAACTGCTCGATCTCATGTGGCAGACCGACGAGCTGCGGCTGGACCGGCCGGACCCGACCGACGAGGCGCGCAACGCCATCTACTACCTGCGGGACCTGTACGCCGAGGCCGCGCCGCAGGTCCTCGACGACCTCGCCGACACGCTGCGCACGCTCGGCGTGGAGACGTCACCGACGTCCCGCCCGCTGAGCTTCGGCACCTGGATCGGCGGCGACCGCGACGGCAACCCGTTCGTCACGCCGGTGGTCACCCGCGAGGTGCTGCGCATCCAGCACGAGCACGGCATCGCCGCCACCGAGAAGGCGATGGACGAGCTGATCACCGAGGTCAGCGTCTCCCGGCGGCTGCGCGCGGTGTCGCTCGACCTGTCCGCCAGCCTGGCCAAGGACCTCGACGCGCTACCGGAGGTGGCACCCCGGTTCCGCCGGGTGAACGCGGAGGAGCCGTACCGGCTCAAGGCGCGGTGCGTGAAGGCGAAGCTCGCCAACACCCGGGAGCGGCTGCGCGCCGACACCCCGCACGTGCCGGGGCGCGACTACCGGGGCTCGGCCGAGCTGATCGCCGACCTGGAGCTGCTGCGCGCCTCGCTGGCCCGCAACTCCGGTCAGCTCACCGCCGTGGGGCGGCTCGCCTCGACCATCCGTACGGTGTCCGCGTTCGGCCTGCACCTGGCCACCATGGACATCCGGGAGCACGCGGAGAAGCACCACGAGGTGCTGGCCCAGCTCTACGAGGCGGTCGGCGAGGTGTCCGACTACCCGGCCCTGTCCCGGCTGGAGCGCACCAAGCTGCTCGCCGACGAGCTGACCGGCCGCCGTCCGCTCTCCACCCAGGACAGCCCGCTCACCGAGTCGGCCCGCAAGACGTTCGACGTGTTCGCGGCGATCCGCGAGGCGCAGGACCGGTTCGGCCCCGAGGTCATCGAGTCGTACATCATCTCGATGACGCTCGGCGTGGACGACGTGCTCGCCGCGGTGGTGCTGGCCCGCGAGGCCGGCCTGGTGGACGTGCACTCCGGGCGGGCCCGCATCGGCATCGTGCCGCTGCTGGAGACCCCGGCCGAGCTGAACGCCGGTGGCGAACTGCTGGACGAGCTGCTGTCGCTGCCCGCGTACCGGGCGCTGGTCGCGGCGCGGGGCGACGTGCAGGAGGTGATGCTCGGCTACTCCGACTCCAACAAGGAGGCGGGCATCACCACCAGCCAGTGGTCCATCCACCGGGCGCAGCGCGCGCTGCGGGACGTGGCCGCGCGGCACGGTGTGCACCTGCGGTTGTTCCACGGCCGGGGCGGCACCGTCGGCCGGGGTGGCGGCCCCACGCACGACGCGATCCTGGCCCAGCCGTACGGCACGCTCGACGGCGCGATCAAGGTGACCGAGCAGGGCGAGGTCATCTCCGACAAGTACACGCTGCCGGCGCTGGCCCGGGAGAACCTGGAACTGACGGTGGCGGCGGTGCTCCAGGCCACGCTGCTGCACACCGCGCCCCGGCAGCCGGCCGAGATGCTGGAGCGCTGGGACGCGGCCATGGACGTCGTCTCGGAGTCGGCGTTCCGGTCGTACCGGTCGCTGGTCGAGGACCCGGACCTGCCCGCGTACTTCTGGGCCTCCACCCCGACCGAGCTGCTCGGCGCGCTGAACATCGGCTCCCGGCCGGCGAAGCGCCCGAACACCGGTGCCGGACTGTCCGGCCTGCGGGCCATCCCGTGGGTGTTCGGCTGGACGCAGACCCGGCAGATCGTGCCGGGCTGGTTCGGCGTGGGCTCCGGGCTGGCCGCCGCGCGGGCGGCCGGGCTGGCCGACGTGCTCGCCGAGATGAACCGGAACTGGCACTTCTTCCGCACGTTCCTGTCGAACGTCGAGATGATGCTGACCAAGACCGACCTGACCATCGCCCGGCGGTACGTGGAGACGCTGGTGCCGAAGAAGCTGCACCCGATCTTCGACAAGATCGAGCAGGAGTACGAGCTGACCAAGCAGGAGGTGCTGGCGGTCACCGCCTCACCGGCGCTGCTGGACAACTCCCCGGTGCTCCAGCGCACGCTCGCCGTGCGGGACACCTACCTGGAGCCGCTGCACCACCTCCAAGTGGCGTTGCTGCGGCAGTACCGCGAGTCCGGCGCGGCCGGGCGGGCGGTGGCGACCGCGCCGGGTGGGCGACGCGCCCCGAACGACGGCACGGCCCTGGAGCGGGCGCTGCTGACCACCGTCAACGGCATCGCCGCCGGCATGCGCAACACCGGCTGAGGTGTAAGGAAGGGCCCCCTCTTAACGCCTCGTGCATAAGAGGGGGCCCTTTTTAACGCATGCGCCGAGCGCGCCCGAGTGGCGCGAGTGGCGCGCTCGGACGCGCGGTCTCGGACGCGCGGCGCCGGCTAGAAGTCGCCGCCGCCGAAGTCCCCGCCGAAGTCGCCGCCGCCGAAGCCACCGAAGTCGCCGCCGCCGAAGCCACCACCACCACCGAAGTCGCCACCGGCGTCGCCGCCGCCCATGTCGCCGCCCTGGTCGCCGAAGTCCTGGCCGTCGCCGAAGCCCTCCTGGTAGCCGGCGTCGTAGCCGTACCCGGGGTCGGCGAACGCGGGCGAGAACAGCGCGTCCGCGATCAGCATGCCGCCGACCACACCGACGCCCGCCCCGAGCGCGGTCTTCCACCACGGCGTGGAGTACCAGCCGGCCGGCACCGGCCGCCCCTGGAACCGCCCACCGGGGTAGTAGTAGGGCGTCGCGTTCCCCGGCTGCGGGCCGGCCCGGAACGTCTGCCCCTGCACGTCGACCTGGCGTTCCTTGGTGAGCGCGCCGGCGCCCTGGGCGGAGGCGAGCGGCGGCAGCTCCGGGCCCGGGTCGATGCCCATCGCGGTCCGCGCCGCCCGGATGTACGCCAGCCCTTCCAGCGCGGTCTCCCGGGCCAGCCCGAACTGGCGCGGCGTGCTCGCCTGCTCCAGCTGCGAACCGGCCGCGTTGTAGCGCTCACCGGCGTCGGCGAGCGCCTGCCGGACCGCCGGGGCGTCGCCGTGCAGGTTCATGAGCTGGCCGCCGAGCCGCTCGTACCAGCGCTGCGCCTCGGCGCGGGCGTCGGCCAGCTCGTTCGACCGCCGCGACCTGCTCCCCCTTCGCCAGAACACGAACGCACCTCCGAGCAGCAGGATCAGGACCAGCCACAACGCGAACTCCATGACTCAAACGTACCCACCGGGCGCTCGTCGTACCCGTTTGGCAAGCTCTTGGCCATGAGCTTTGCGACGCTGGCCGTGGTGCTGCTCTGCCTCGCCGCGGGCGGCGCGGTGGGCTGGCTGGCCGCGCGGGCGCGCGCGGCGGCGGACATCGCCCGCCTGGAGGCGACGCTCGCCGCCACCAAGGCCGGCGAGGGGCGGCTGGAGCAGTCCATGCGGGCGCTCAGCTACGAGGCGACGGCGCAGTCCCAGGAGGCGGTTGCCCGCGCGGTCGCGCCGCTGCACGAGACGCTGCGCCGCTACGAGCAGCGGGTGGCCGAGCTGGAGCGGGACCGCGTCGACGCGTACGCCGAGCTGCGCGAGCAGGTGCGCGCCATGAGCACGGTCTCCGGCGAGCTGCGCACCGAGACCAAGCAACTGGTCGCCGCGCTGCGCGCGCCGCAGGTGCGGGGCCGCTGGGGCGAGCACCAGCTCCGCCGGATCGTCGAGGCCGCCGGCATGCTGGAGCACTGCGACTTCAGCGAGCAGGTCACCGCCGCGACCGACCACCAGGGGGTACGCCCCGACCTGGTGGTACGCCTGCACGGCGGCCGGACGGTGGTGGTGGACGCCAAGGCGCCGTTCGACGCGTACCTGACCGCGATGGAGGCGCGCGACGAGCGCGGGCGCGACACCCACCTGGACGCGCACGCCCGGCACCTGCGCGCGCACGTGGACGCCCTGGCCGCCAAGTCCTACTGGTCGGCGTTCGACCAGACACCCGAGTTCGTGGTGTTGTTCGTGCCGGCGGACCCGTTCCTCGACGTGGCGCTGCAACGCGACCCGTCCCTGTTGGAGCACGCGTTCGCCCGCAACGTGGTGCTCGCCACCCCGGCCACTCTGGTGGCGCTGCTGCGCACGGTCGCCTACTCGTGGCGGCAGGAGGCGCTGGCGCGCAACGCGGCCACCGTCCACTCGCTGGCCCGCGAGCTGTACGCACGGCTGTCCACACTGGGTGACCACGTCGGCAAGCTCGGCAGTTCGCTGAGCGGGGCGGTGACGGCGTACAACAGGGCGGTGGGGTCGCTGGAGGCGCGAGTGCTGGTCAGCGCCCGCAAGCTGGCCGAGCTGGGTGTCTCCGACGACGAGCTGGCCACCCCGGCGCAGGTCGAGCTGGCGCCGAGGCAGCCGCAGGCACCAGAGCTGCTGGGGACGCCGTCCACATCGTCCGAGAGGTCGGCAGGCGTCGACATCTAGCACGGCACGCGCGATGACGTAGGCCGATCCGTATCACGGACTGATCACAAACCCAGGCCGAGTAGTGACACCTGCCGTCGTGACACGCAGGATCACCGTCACACGTGCCCTGCCCCTCGAGGGCCCTGTTCTCTGGAGGAAGAGAACGTTGAGTAGACCCCGCACGCGCAGCCGGCGACCGTCCGCCGCGCTCCTGGCCTCGGTCCTCGCGGCCGGCGCTCTGACCGTCGGAGGTGGCGCCGGTACCGCGAGCGCCGCCCCGGCCCCCCAACCCTCGCAGCCGACCGCCGCGAAGGCACTGGGCGCACACGACGCCAAGCTGCTCGACGAGGCCGAGGCGAAGAACGCGCCGACCGTCACGATGATCGTCGCGGCCAAGAAGGGCTCGACCAAGAAGGTCGTCGACGGCCTGACCGCCCTGGGCGCCACCGTCAGCCAGCGGTACGACCAGATCGGCTACGTGCTGGCCCAGGTACCGACCGCGAAGGCGCTCAAGGCCGCCACGCTGCCCGGTGTCGCCGCCGTCGACCTGGACGAGACCATCAAGCTCCCCGACCCGGCCCCGGAGGCGGCCCCGAAGGGCGCCAAGACCGCCGCGCAGGCCCAGACGCTGGCCGGGCCGGGCGGCGACACCGGTGCGGTGAACCCGTACATGCCGACGAACGAGACCGGCGCGGAGTCCTTCAAGGCCGCGAACCCGCAGTGGGACGGCCGCGGCGTCACCATCGGCATCATGGACTCCGGTGTGGACCTCGATCACCCGGCGCTGCAGCAGACCACCACCGGCGAGCGCAAGATCGTCGACTGGGTGACCGCCACCGACCCGCTGGAGGACGCGTCCTGGCGGCCGATGCTGACCGAGGTCAGCGGCCCGACGTTCACCACCTCGCTCGGCACCTGGACGGCGCCGGCCGGCAACTACCGGTTCAACGTGTTCCGCGAGAACATCACCGCGAACAGCGACGCGCGGGGTGACCTCAACCGCGACGGGGACACCACCGACTTCTGGGGCGTGCTCTACAGCCCCACCACCGGTGACGTCCGCGTCGACGCGAACCAGAACAACGACTTCACCGACGACGAGGTGATGCGGCCGTACAAGGAGAAGTTCCAGGTCGGCCACTTCGGCACGGACAACCCGGCCACCGCCGTACGGGAGCAGATCCCGTTCGTGGTCGAGTACCGGCGCAACGTGAACACCGCCCCGGTCGGCGGCCCCGGCCTGGTCGACTACGTCAACATCGGCATCGTCGAGAGCACCCACGGCACCCACGTCGCCGGCATCACCGCCGCAAACGACATGCTCGGCAACAGCGCCTTCGACGGCGCCGCCCCGGGTGCCAAGCTGGTCTCCGCCCGCGCCTGCTCCTGGGGTGGCGGCTGTACCGCGGCGGCGCTCACCACCGGCATGGCCGACCTGGTGATCAACCGCAAGGTCGACGTGGTGAACATGTCGATCGGAGGCCTGCCCGCGCTCAACGACGGCTCGAACGCCCGCGCGGTCCTCTACAACGACCTGATCAACACCTACGGCGTGCAGCTGTTCATCTCGGCCGGCAACTCCGGCCCGGGTCTGAACACCGTCGGCGACCCGTCGGTCGCCACCGACGTGGTCAGCGTCGCGGCGAGCATCAGCAAGGACACCTGGCTGGCCAACTACGGCTCGGTGGTCCGCAAGGACAACGCGCTGTTCAACTTCTCCTCGCGCGGCCCGCGTGAGGACGGCGGCTTCAAGCCGAACGTCGCCGCTCCGGGCTCGGCCATCTCCACCGCGCCGACCTGGCAGCCGGGCAACCCGGTGCCGGAGGCGGGCTACCCGCTGCCCCCGGGCTACCAGATGCTCAACGGCACCTCGATGGCCGCCCCGCAGGCCACCGGCGCCGCCGCGCTGCTGCTGTCGGCCGCCAAGGCGACCGGCAAGGGCGTCACCCCGGCCGCGCTGCGCCGGGCCGTCTACACCTCGGCCCAGCCGATCGCGGATGTCCCGACGTACGCGCAGGGCTACGGCATGTTCGACGTGCCGGGCGCGTGGAGCCTGCTCGCCAAGGGCGTGCCGACCCGCACCTACACCTCCGAGGCGCCGGTCTGCACCGAACTGTCGCCGAACCTGACCCGCTACGACCGGGCCTCCGGCACGTTCGTGCCGAACCCGAACGTCGGCACCGGCCTCTACAACCGCTGCGCCGCCGACCGCGGTGGCCAGAAGGTCAAGGAGAGCCGCCACTACGAGGTGAAGCTGACCCGCACCAGCGGCCCGAACAAGGGCATCAAGCACGAGGTCGCGTTCCGCGGCAACGACGGCACCTACAGCGCCCCCAAGGTGGTCTGGCTGCCGCTGAACAAGACCGTCACGGTCAAGGTGAAGGCCAAGCCGATGACGGCCGGCGCCCACGGCGCCATCATGACCGTCGACGACCCGGCCACCAATGTGGTCGACTTCGAGGTCGCCACCGTCGTGGTCGCCTCGAACCCGGTGTCCGCTCCGGCGTACTCCTTCTCGGTCGACGGCTCGGTCGAGCGGAACGGCTTCCGGTCGTACTTCGTGACCGTCCCGCCGGGTGCGGGTGCGCTCCAGGTCAACCTGTCCGGCATCGCGACCGGCTCGCAGACCCGCTTCATCGCCATCAACCCGTACGGCGTGCCGGTCGAGAGCACCGCCAGCACCGCCTGCTACACCAACTTCTCCGACGCCGCGGTCTGCAAGCCGCAGGAGCGGGACTACCAGAACCCGCTGCCGGGCGTGTGGGAGATCGAGGTGGAGGCGCGTCGCACCTCGCCGGCGTTGGACAACCCGTTCCGGCTGCAGGCCCGCGTGCAGGGCGTCAAGGTGGAGCCCGCAGTGGTCCAGCTCCCGTCGGTCACCGCGGGCACCCCGGCCTCGGTGAGCTGGAAGCTGACCAACACGTTCGGCCCGGTCCAGGTGACCGGCGTCGGCGGTCCGCTGGCGAGCGCCCGGGCCGAGCGGCCCAGCATCACCGAGGGCGCCACCCAGGAGTACGTGGTGGAGGTGCCCGAGGGCGCCACCTCGTTCACCGCCCGGATCGGCAACCCGTCCGACCTGAGCGCCGACCTGGACCTGACCGTCTTCCGCGGCACCACCCAGGTGGGCCAGTCGGCCGACGGTGACTCGGAGGAGGCGGTCACGCTGACCAACCCGACGCCGGGCACCTACCGGGTCGTGATCGACGGTTACTCGATGAGCGACCCGAGCACCGCGTACGACTACCGGGACTCGTTCGCGTCCCCGGCGCTGGGCACGCTCTCCGCGCCGTCCACGCCGCTGTCCCTGGCGTACGGCGCCACCGCCACCCTGACCGGTGCGGTGACCGCCCTGTCCACCCCGGCCGCCGGCCGGGAGCTGTACGGCGACATGGCCGTGACCACCACCGAGGGCGCGGTCGTCGGCCGCGGTTCGGTCGAGGTCCTCGCGGTCAACTGAGCCGCTGACACGACGGAGCCCCGTCCCCTCTCGCAGGGGGCGGGGCTCCTTCGTGTCGTCAGGCGGGGCGGGCGGACTCGACCACGAACGGGGTGCCCTGCTGGCAGGTGGTCATCATGCCCGGCTCGGGGCGGCCGGTGACCTCGACCCGGGCACCGGCCTTGAGCACGTCGCGCGGGCCGCCGACCAGCAGGTGACCGTCGAGCAGCAGGCAGTTCGGCTCCACGCCGGCCTGCACGGTGCCGCTGATGACGGTCCCGCCGACACCCGGCGGCGTCGACGGGCCGCCCTTCCAGGAGGGGTCCGGGCGGGTCGTCGGGCTGGTGCCGGGGTCGGGCTGGCTGGTCACCGGGGCGGCTCCCGTCGTACTCGGGCTCGGGCTCGGGCTGGAATCGGCGGACCCGTCGCCGGGCGCGGCGCAGGCGGTCAGCGCGAGGCCGGCGAGCAGTGCGACGAGCACCGTACGAGGAGTCTTCATGATCGGTTGGACGCGGCGGGCGGCCGATCCGTTCCCGGTCAGCCGCGCGCCGCGGCGGCGGCCTTCATGTCGCGCTTGAGTTCCTGCGGCAGCGAGAACGTCAGCCGCTCGTCCGCCGTGGTGATCTCCTCGACGTCGCCGAAGCCGCGCTCGGCCAGGTGCGCGAGCACCTGCTGGACCAGCTCGTCGGGCACGCTCGCGCCGGAGGTCACACCCACGGTGCGGGCGCCGGCCAGCCAGGCGTCCTCGATCTCGTGCGCGAAGTCGACCAGGTAGCCGGCGCGGGCCCCGGCGTCCAGCGCCACCTCGACCAGCCGGACGGAGTTCGAGGAGTTGCGCGAGCCGACCACGATCACCACGTCGCACTCCGGGGCGATCTCCTTGACCACGTGCTGGCGGTTGGAGGTGGCGTAACAGATGTCGTCGCTGGGCGGCGACTGGAGCAGCGGCAGGCGCTTCTTGAGCCGGGCCACGGTCTCCAGCGTCTCGTCCACGGACAAGGTGGTCTGGGACAGCCAGACCACCTTCTCCGGGTCGCGCACGGTGACCTTGTCGACCCCGTCCGGGCCGTCGACGAGCTGGATGTGGGCGGGCGCCTCACCGGCGGTGCCGATGACCTCCTCGTGCCCCTCGTGGCCGATGAGCAGGATGTCGTAGTCCTGCGCGGCGAAGCGGCGGGCCTCGTGGTGCACCTTCGTGACCAGCGGGCAGGTGGCGTCGATCGCCCGCAGCGAGCGCTGCTTGGCCTGCTCGTACACCTCGGGGGCCACGCCGTGGGCGGAGAAGATGACTGTGGCGCCCTCCGGCACCTCCTCGTTCTCCTCCACGAAGATCGCGCCCTGGGCCTCCAGCGTGCGCACCACGTGCTTGTTGTGCACGATCTGCTTGCGCACGTAGATCGGAGCGCCGTAGAGCTTCAGCGCCTCCTCGACGGTCTGCACCGCCCGGTCCACGCCCGCGCAGTAGCCGCGGGGGTTGGCCAGGAGCACGCGCTTGCCGGTCCGGGGAGTCGTCTCAGCGTCAGTCACAGGCCCATCGTACGTGCCGCTCTCCCGCGCGGCAGCGGCCGCGAGGCGCGCGCGGGCGCTGTCGGTGCCGGGTCGTAGGGTGGGCGGGTGAGCGCGGGAGAAGACGGCCGAGGGGCGCCGGACGGGCGGAGCACGGCCGAGGAGCCGTGGCCGGTCCGGGTGGTCAGCCAGAAGGTCGGCGCCTGGATCGCCCGCCTGGGCTGGGTGTGGGTCGACGGCCAGGTGGCGCAGATCAGCCGCCGCCCCGGCGCGAGCACCGTCTTCCTCACGCTGCGTGACCCGTCGGCCGATCTCAGCCTCACCGTCACCACCAACCGGGACGTGCTGGACGCGGGCGCGCCGGAGCTGCGCGAGGGTGCGCGGGTGGTGCTGCACGCCAAGCCCGAGTTCTACGCCGCCCGGGGCACGCTGAGCCTGCGGGCCGACGAGATCCGCCAGGTCGGCCTCGGTGAGCTGCTGGCCCGGCTGGAGAAGCTCAAGAAGCTGCTCGCCGCGGAGGGCCTGTTCGACAGGGCCCGCAAGCGGCGGCTGCCGTTCCTGCCGGGCCGGGTCGGCCTGATCACCGGCCGCGCCTCGGCGGCCGAACGGGACGTGCTGACGAACGCCCGCCGCCGGTGGCCCGCCGTCGACTTCCGCACGATCAACGTGGCGGTGCAGGGGCCGAGCGCGGTGCCGGACATCGTCGGCGCGCTCAAGGTGCTCGACGCCGACCCGGCCGTCGACGTGATCGTCATCGCCCGGGGCGGCGGCGGCATCGAGGATCTGCTGCCCTTCTCCGACGAGGCGCTGTGCCGGGCGGTGTTCGCCT
This sequence comes from Micromonospora sp. NPDC049203, assembly GCF_043197215.1. Classification (NCBI taxonomy): domain Bacteria; kingdom Bacillati; phylum Actinomycetota; class Actinomycetes; order Micromonosporales; family Micromonosporaceae; genus Micromonospora; species Micromonospora sp. NPDC049203. The sequence continues at coordinate 947,385 of NZ_JBICSV010000001.1, forward strand.
GCCGCACCCCTGTGGTCAGCGCGATCGGCCACGAGACGGACGCGCCGCTGCTCGACTACGTGGCCGACGTGCGCGCCTCCACCCCCACCGACGCGGCCAAGCGCATCGTGCCGGACCTGACCGAGGAGACCCGGCTGATCGGGCAGGCCCGGTCCCGCCTGGAACGGGCCGTTCGTCACCTGGTCGACCGGGAACAGCACCGGATCGACCTGCTGCGCTCCCGTCCGGTCCTGGCCCGCCCGCAGGTCATGGTCGAACAGCGGGCGGTGGACGTGTCGGCGCTGCGCGACCGCGCCGGCCGCACCCTTGAGCACCGGCTGCGGGGCGCCACCGACGACCTGCGGCACACGCTGGCCCGGCTGCGCGCGCTGTCCCCGGCGGCGACGATGGAGCGCGGCTACGCGATCGTGCAGCGCGCCGACGGCCACGTCGTCCGCGCGGCCACCGAGGTGGCGAAGGGCGACGCACTGCGGGTACGCCTCGCCGAGGGCGAGCTGACCGCCACCGTCGACGGCTGAGGGAAGAGGAACCATGACCGGGACGAAGCAGGACGAACAGCTCAGCTACGAGCAGGCCCGCGCCGAGTTGGCCTCGGTGGTGGAGCGGCTGGAGGCGGGTGGCACCTCGCTGGAGGAGTCGCTGGCCCTCTGGGAACGCGGCGAACAGCTCGCCGGGGTGTGCCAGCGCTGGCTGGACGGCGCTCGCGCCCGCATCGACGCCGCGCGCCAGCGCGCCGAGGACTGACCCGAAACGAATCCTGGGCAGCTCCCGCTCGGCGCGGGAACTGCCCAGGTCTCGGGGAGCGGTGGGTCAGTTGAACAGGCCGTACAGCTCGGCGGGCGCCTCGACGACCTGGTCGGCCGAGGGCTTCTGGGCCGGGGCCGCGTTGCCGTAGTCGGTGTAGGTGATCTTCAGGTCCTGCGCGGCGCTCTGGCCGGCGGCCGGGATCTTGAGCACCATCTCGCTGAGCCGGCCCTGCGTGTCGACCTTGGCGGTGAACGGCACCGACTGGGCCTGCGCCCCGAGCGCGGTGATCACGGCCGGGTCGAGCGAGCCCGCCTGGGCGGCCTTCGACACGTCGACGGTGCCCTCGTACGCGCCCTCGCCGGTCTGCCGCACCTCGGTGATGCCCTGGGTGAGCACGGCGCTGCCGGCCGGGTCGAGCTTCTCGAAGTCGAAGCCGAGCGCCCGGTTGCCCTTGATCCGGTTCTGGTCGAGGTGGTGGTACTTGCCGGTGTTGAGGTTCTTCACGCCGGGGATCTGCGCGGCGGCGGCGCCGCCGAGTTCCAGCTTGACCCAGCTGTCCGGCTTGGCGTGGATCAGGTCCAGCTTCATCATCAGGTCCGACGACGGGTCGCCGATGGTCATCCGCATGTCGGCGCTCTGGCTCGGCTCGTGCACCTGCCCTTCGGCGGTGGAGCCCGCGCCGGTCATGGTGAACTTGAAGTTCCCCTCGCGGATCGCGTTGGTGGAGTCGAGCAGGGCCTGCTTGGCCGCGCTGCTGGACGCCGTGGCGCTCGGTGCGACGCTGCCGGAGGCGCTCGGGGTCGCGGAGGCGTCGGACGTCGTCCCGTTGCCGTTGCAGGCCGCCAGGCCGGGAATGAGCAGCGCCGCGGCGAACGCGGTGGCGCTGAAGCGTCGTATCTTCACGTCAACCTCTCCAGGTGGGTCGTCCGGGCTCGATGTCCCTTCTGTTCCCGGAAGCGGCCTTCCGCAATCCCGCCTCACCCGGAGGGAGGACGATCAGCGCAGCGACGTGGCGAGCTTGCGCAGCTCCGACTCCCCCGCGTCGCCGACGACGATCACGGTGCGGTTCGGCTCCAGCAGGACGAGCGCCTGCTCGTTGCCGCGCGCGGTGTAGCGCTGCCAGCTCAGCCCGCCGGGCAGGTCGGCCGCGCCCTGCGGCTGTCCCTCGGTCAGCTCGGCCGGCAGCAGCTTCTCCGCCGGGACGTTGCTCTCCACGAGCTGGGCGCCCCGGCCCTCCGGGTTCACGTAGCCGATGCGCAGCGTGGAGCCGTCCGCCTCGGTCCGGAACCGGGCGTTCACCGTACGCCAGTCGTCGCCCAGCCCGGTCGGCTCGCTGACCGGGAAGGCGTTCGCGGAGCGGGCCTGCTCCAGCGCGGGCGCCGGGTCGACGGTGACCGGCGAGTCGCCGCCGAGGAAGCCCCGGTAGAAGGCGAGCAGCAGCGCGATCGGGACCAGCAGGATCAGCAGGGACAGCGCCATGTCCTTCGGCGACCGCTCGGACCGGGCCTTGCCCCCCGCCGGACCAGCTGCGGGCGCACCCGCTGCCGGTGTCACAGCCGCGGGCTCGCCGGGCGCGGGTGCCACAGCCGCGGGCTCGCCCAGCGCGGGCTGGCCCTCCGGCGGGGTGGCGTCGGTCGGTGTGCGGTCGGCAGGCTGTGCGGCTTCCACCCGGCCATTGTCGCAGCCCACCGGGGGACGTGATCCTGGCCTCCTCCGCCCCGCCGGGACGACGAACCTGAGATCGTGTGAGGATCAGCGACAAACCGGCGGTGGTGACCGCCGGTCCCACCCCGCAACGTCGCGAGGAGGCCGCCATGACAACCACCAGTACGCGGACGCCCCAGGATCTCGACCGCAACCTCGCCCTCGATCTGGTCCGGGTCACCGAGGCCGCGGCGATGGCCGCCGGCCGCTGGGTCGGCCGGGGCGACAAGGAAGGCGGCGACGGCGCAGCTGTCGACGCCATGCGAAAGCTGATCAACTCGATCCCCATGCGTGGCGTCGTGGTGATCGGCGAGGGCGAGAAGGACAACGCCCCGATGCTGTTCAACGGCGAGGAGGTCGGCGACGGGACCGGCCCCGAGGTGGACGTGGCGGTCGACCCGATCGACGGCACCACGCTGATGAGCAAGGGCATGCCGAACGCGCTGGCGGTGCTCGCGGTGGCCGAGCGCGGCGCGATGTTCGACCCGAGCGCCGTCTTCTACATGGAGAAGCTGGCCGTCGGCCCGATGTACGCCGACGTGGTGGACATCAACGCCGGGGTGGCCGAGAACATCAACCGGATCGCCAAGGTCAAGGGCACCGACGCCGCCGAGGTGACCGTGTGCGTGCTGGACCGCTCGCGCCACGACGACCTGGTGAAGCAGATCCGGCGTACCGGCGCCGGGATCCGGTTCATCTCCGACGGTGACATCGCCGGCGCCATCGCGGCGGCGCGTGGCGAGTCGGACGTGGACGTGCTGATGGGCATCGGCGGCACCCCGGAGGGCATCACGGCGGCGTGCGCGCTCAAGTGCATGGGCGGCATGATGCAGGCCAAGCTCTGGCCGAAGGACTCCGACGAGCGCCGCAAGGCGCTGGACGCCGGGCACGACCTGGACCGGGTGCTGTTCACCGACGACCTGGTCACCGGCGACAACTGCTTCTTCGTGGCCACCGGCGTCACCTCGGGTGACCTGCTGCGAGGCGTGCGGTACCGCTCCGGTGGGGCGTACACCCAGTCGATCGTGATGCGCTCCAAGAGCGGCACGATCCGGGTGATCGACTCGTACCACCGGCTGGAGAAGCTCGCCCTCTACTCGGCCGTCGACTTCGACGGCCGACCGCTGGCCGAGCAGGAGTGAGCAGAGCCGGGACGGCGGCACCACCGGCACCGCCGACGCTGTCGACCGGACGACGTGTCGCAGGTGTCGGGCTGGCCACCGCCTCGGGCGTGATGGTCGCCGTCCAGTCCCGGATCAACGGCGAGCTGGGCGTACGCCTGGCCGACGGAATCGCCGCGGCGGTGGTCTCGTTCGGCGTGGGCCTGCTGATCCTGCTGGTGCTGGCCCCCGCCACCCCCGGTGGCCGGCGGGGACTGGCCGCCCTGCGCGGCGCGCTGCGCGCCGGCACGCTGCGGCCGTGGCAGTGCCTGGGCGGCGTGTGCGGCGCGTTCCTGGTCGCGACGCAGGGGCTGACCATCGGCACGCTCGGCGTGGCGGTCTTCACCGTCGCGGTGGTGGCCGGGCAGTCCGGCAGCAGCCTGCTCGTCGACCGGGCCGGCATCGGCCCGACCGGCCGGCAGCCGGTCACCCCGAACCGGCTGATCGGCGCGGTGCTCACCGTGCTCGCGGTCCTGCTGGCGGTGGGCGACCGGCTCGGCGACCCGAAAGCGCTGGTGCTGGCCGTGCTGCCGCTGGCGGCCGGGGTGGGCATCGCCTGGCAGCAGGCGGTGAACGGGCGGGTCCGGGCGGCGGCGGGCAGCGCCATGACGGCCACGCTGGTGAACTTCACAGTGGGCACCGCGGCGCTGCTGCTCACGTTCGCTGTCGACCTGGCGGTACGCGGCCGGCCGGCCGGCGCGTTCCCGGCCGAGCCGTGGCTGTATCTCGGCGGCCCGATCGGCATCGTGTTCATCGCGCTGGCCGCCGCCCTCGTCCGGTTCACCGGGGTGCTGCTGCTCGGCCTGGCCACCATCGCCGGGCAGATCGTCGGCGCGGTGCTGCTGGACCTGGCGCTGCCGACCGCCGCCTCGCACCCCGGGCTGGACACGCTGCTCGGCGCGGCGCTGACCCTGGTCGCCGTGCTCGTCGCCGCCTTCGGCCCGACCCGTCCCCGCACCTAGCGGGCGGCGGCGGGTGCGGCGGCGCGCAGGCCGGTGACCATCTCGTCGACCACCCGGTCCAGCGGCGTCCCCTCGATCCCGAACGTCTCGGTGGCTGCGGTGGAGTCCATCACGAACGGCCCGGCGAACTGGTGCGCGGTCTCCCGCATCTCCTTGGCGAACGGGTCGGCGAGGCCGCCGAGCCAGAGCACCGGGTAGGGCATCCGGGTCAGCCGGGGTGCCGGCGCCCCGGCCCGCTCCGCCGCCCGGTGGGCGAGCGCCCGCATGGACATCGGTGGCGCGCTGGGCACGTGCCAGGCCCGTCCCCAGGCCCGCGGGTCGGCGGCGACCGCGACGAGGGTACGGGCGACGTCCCCGACGTACGTCCAGGTGTGCGGCGCGTCCCAGGCCACCGGCAGGAACACCCGCTGCCCGGCGAGCACCTTGGGCAGCACCATCATGGGCAGCGAGTTGCCGCCGAGGCCGATGTAGTCGGAGCCGCGTACCTCGGTGATCCGGGCCCGGCCGGCGCGGTGGGCGGCCAGGGCGTCGGCCCACATCCGGTTACGGACCCGGCCCTTGACGCCGGTGGCGGCGAGCGGGGTCGCCTCGGTCATCGGGGCGTCGACCGGGCCGTACCCGTAGAGGTTGCCGACTGTCGCCAGCACGGCGCCGCTGCGTTCGGCGGCGGTGAGCAGGGCGGCGGCCAGCGGCGGCCAGTCCGTCTGCCACCTGTGGTATTCCGGGTTGGCGCAGTTGTAGAGCGCGTCCGCGCCCTCGGTGTGCGCGGTGAGCCGGTCCGCGTCGGCGGCGTCGGCGGCCACCCGCTCGATCGCCGCGTGCTCGGGACCGGTGCCGCGCCGGGTGACCATCCGCACGCGCTCGCCGCGCTCGGCGAGGAGGCGGGCGGTGGCGGTGCCGACGGGGCCGGCGCCGACGATCACGTGCAGTGCCATGACAGGTCCACCTTCACTGAAGCAGTAATCCGAATCGAGAGCATCGCTCTCGCAACAGAGCATGACTTACGCGGCGGCCCACGTCAAGAGCAGTGCTCTCTCTTTTGATTGCCGCTCTCTCCATGGCAGAGTGGAGACATGGTCGCTCCCTCGCTCCGCGCCCGGGTCCGCGCCGGGATGATCGAAGAGATCAAGACGGTCGCCCGCCGCCACCTGGACACCGACGGCGCGAACCTGTCCCTGCGCGCGGTCGCCCGGGACCTCGGCATGGTGTCCTCGGCGATCTACCGCTACTTCCCCAGCCGCGACGACCTGCTCACCGCGCTGATCCTGGAGGCGTACGACGCGCTCGGTGACGCCGTGGAGGCGGCCGACGCCGCCGCCGACCAGGCCGACCTGCGCGGACGCTGGCTCGCCGCCTGCCGGGCCGCCCGCGCGTGGGCGCTCGCCCACCCCGCCGAGTACGCGCTGCTCTACGGCAGCCCGGTGCCCGGGTACGCGGCCCCCGACGACACCGTCGCGCCGGCCCAGCGCCCACCGGTGACCCTGGTCGGCATCCTGCGCGACGGGCTGGCGTCCGGCCGGCTCGCCCCGCCCGACGAGGATCTGCCCGAGCCGCTGCGCGGCGACGTGGCCGAACTGGTCGGCCTGCTCGGCATGGACGTGCCGCCCGCCCTGCTGGCCCGTGGCATGGCCGGCTGGACCCAGTTGTTCGGGCTGATCAGCTTCGAGCTGTTCGGCCGGATCAACCGGGCGCTGCCGCACCGCGACGAGTACTTCGACCACCAGATCGGACTGATAGCGGACCTGGTCGGCCTGCCCTGACGCCGGTCGGCGTCAGGTGCCGTCGGAGGAGTGGCCGGGGAACAGGTGCGCGGCCGGGTCGATGACGACGGCCGCGTTGTTCACGGCGGTGGCGGCCTCGCCGAAGCCGGTCGCGATCAGGCGGACCTTGCCCGGGTACTCGGTGATGTCCCCGGCCGCGAACACCCGGGGCAGGTTGGTGGCCATCGCGCTGTCCACCACGATGTGCCGCCGGTCGAGGTTCAGCCCCCACTCGGCGAGCGGGCCGAGGTCGGCGGTGAAGCCGAGCGCCGCCACCACCGTGTCCACCGGAAGCGTCTCCACCTCGCCGCCGCGTACGGTCAGCTCGGCGCCGGTGACCGTCTCCTCGCCGTACAGCCGGCTCACCTCGGCGTTCACCACGATCCGCACCGGCAGGGCGCGGACGCGCTCGATGGTGGCGGCGTGTGCCCGGAAGCGGTCCCGCCGGTGCACGAGCGTCACCGACCGGGCCAGCGGGGCGAGCGTGGCGGCCCAGTCGAAAGCCGAGTCGCCGCCGCCGACGATGAGCACGTGCCTGTCGGTCAGCTCGGCCGGCTGCGGCACGAAGTAGACGATCCCGCCGCCGGTGAAGCTCTCCGCGACCGGCAGCGGCCGGGGCGTGAAGCTGCCGAGCCCGCCGGTGACCAGCACCGCGCCGCAGGTGAGCTGCTCACCGCCGGCCAGGCCGAGCACCGGCCGGCCGTCGAGGTAGGACAGCTTCTCCGCGCGTACGCCGAGGCGGTAGTCGGGGTGGAACGGCGCGGCCTGGGCGACCAGGTTCGTGACCAGCTCACGGCCCTTGATCGCGGGGAAGCCGGCGACGTCGAGGATCAGCTTCTCCGGGTACATCGCGGTGACCTGGCCGCCCGGCTCGGGCAGCGCGTCGATCACCGACACGGAGAGTCCACGGAAACCGGCGTAGTAGGCGGCGAAGAGCCCGGCGGGACCGGCCCCGATCACGGCGACATCGACCTCGCGCATGGCGTACCGTCACTTTCCGCTTCGGATCACCCCGTGCTGATGCGGAAACGGTAGGCGGGCGGGTGGCCGCGGGCAAGCACGTCCCGCGCTTCGATCAACGCGCCGTCAGGGCAGCGTCATCCTCGGTGAGCCGAGACGGTCGGACTCGCCGGCGTCGTTGCGGCGCCGGAACAGGATCGCCGCGACCACGCCACCGAGCAGCCCGAACAGGTGCCCCTGCCACGAGATGCGCTCGTCGGTGGGGAGGATGCCGAGCAGCTGCCAGCCGTAGAGCAACCCGACCAGCAGGCCGACGGCGAAGTTCCACCAGCTGCGCTCCACCACGCCCCGGGTGAGCAGGATGCCGAGGTATCCGAAGATCACGCCGCTGGCGCCGACCACCACCGAGTTGGGTGAGCCGGTGAACCAGACGCCCAGACCGCTGACCAGGATGATCACCCCGGTGGACCAGAGGAACCGGCGGGTGCCCGCGGCCAGCACGAACGTGCCGAGCAGGATCAGCGGGATGCTGTTGCTGTAGAGGTGGTTCCACCCGGCGTGCAGGAACGGCGAGAAGAAGACGCCGTCCAGGCCCTGGAGCCGCTGCGGGATGATGCCGGCGGTGTAGTCGAGGCCGAGTCGCAGGCCGACGTCGAGCGCCTCGATGAGGAACAGCACCGGCACGACCGCGCACATGGCGACGAAGGCCCGGCCGAGCGCCGCGTAGAACGCGTCGGTGCCGAACCGATGGGGGTCGCCGCTGGGGCCGCCGTGCCAGGTCACCTACCAAGAGCTATCAGCAAATGCGGCGGGCCGCCAGTCGGGCGGCGGCACGACGACGGCGGGACACCCGGGTCTGCCGGTGTGTCCCGCCGTCGTGGTGATGTCAGTACCAGCCCGAACTCTGCGACTTCTGCCAGGCGCCGCAGGGGGTGTCGTACCGGCCCTTGATGTAGCCGAGACCCCAGGTGATCTGGGTCGCCGGGTTGGTCTTCCAGTCGTCGGCCACCGAGGCCATCTTGCTGCCCGGCACGGCCTGCGGGATCCCGTACGCCCCCGAGGAGCTGTTGGAGGCCTTCGGGTTCCAGCCGCTCTCCTTGGTCCAGAGCTTGTCCAGGCAGGGGAACTGGTCGATGCCGAAGCCCTTGTCGAGCATGATGGCGCAACCGACCTTCCGGTTGCCGCTGTACTCCGCGCACGAGGACGGGATCGGGCCGCTGTACGGCTTGACCTTCGCCTCCTTCTCGGCCGCCTCCGCGGCGTCCCGCTCCTTCTTGCGGGACGCGGCGGCCGCCTCGGCCTTCCTGGCCCGCTCGGCGGCCTCCTTCGCCGCCGCGGCGGCACGCAGCTTCGCCTGGTACTCGGCGGCACGCTTGCGCGACGAGTCCACGCGGTGGTCGGACAGCCGCTCACGCTGGTACGCGTGCTCCGCCTGGTCGACCTCCAGGCCGACCTGTGCGGTCAGGCCCTGCTGCTGGGTCTGTCGATCCTCGCCCAGGTAGAAGCCGCCTGCGACGCCCACGGAGAGCAGTGCGACAGCGGCCGTACGGGCGCCGAACCGGCTCCACAGCCGACTCACGAAGTTTCCCTTCGTCGGGGGCAGGGACACGGCACACGTGGGCCACGGTCGGGTCACGCCGGGTGCCGTGAGCGCACCGGTACCGGTGTGACTCCGGGCCGTGTCCGGCGCTGGAGTGGTAGGTGACGCTCGATGGACACCATCGCGCACGGTGAGGCCGGTGGGAAATAGCCAGGCCGAAAAGTGATCTGCGTCACCCCTAATATCGGGATGAAATAGTGCAAATGCGGCACTCAGCCCGGGATGTCCTCCAGCAGATCGGTGACCATGGCGGCGATCGGAGAACGCTCCGATCGGCTGAGCGTGACGTGCGCGAAGAGGGGATGCCCCTTCAGCGCCTCGATCACCGCGGTCACCCCGTCGTGCCGGCCGACCCGCAGATTGTCCCGCTGGGCCACGTCGTGGGTGAGCACCACCCTCGACCCCTGACCGATCCGGGACAGCACGGTGAGCAGGACGCCCCGCTCCAGCGACTGCGCCTCGTCCACGATGACGAACGCGTCGTGCAGGCTGCGGCCGCGGATGTGGGTCAGCGGCAGCACCTCGAGCAGCCCGCGCGAGGTGACCTCCTCCAGCACGTTCTCGTGCACCACCGAGCCGAGCGTGTCGAAGACGGCCTGCGCCCACGGCGACATCTTCTCCGACTCCGACCCGGGCAGGTAGCCCAGTTCCTGACCGCCGACCGCGTACAGGGGACGGAACACGATCACCTTCTTGTGCCGGCGTCGCTCCATCACCGCCTCCAGGCCGGCGCAGAGCGCCAGCGCGGACTTGCCGGTGCCGGCCCGCCCACCGAGCGACACGATGCCGATCGACTCGTCCAGCAGCAGGTCGAGCGCGATCCGCTGCTCCGCCGAGCGCCCGTGCACGCCGAACGCCTCCCGGTCGCCCCGGACCAGCCGGATTGTCTTGTCCGGCAGCACCCGGCCCAGCGCCGAGCCCCGGCCCGAGTGCAGCACCAGGCCGGTGTGGCAGGGCAGTCCCGCCGCCACGTCGACGTCGAGCGCCTCGCCCGCGTACAGCCGGCCGATCTCCTCCTCGGCCAGATCCAGCTCGGCCATCCCGGTCCAGGTCGGATCGCTGGCCTGGCCGTGCCGGTACTCGTCGGCGCGCAGGCCCACCGAGGCAGCCTTCACCCGCAGCGGCATGTCCTTGCTGACCAGCGTGACCTGACGCCCCTCGGCGGCCAGGTTGAGCGCCACGGACAGGATGCGCGCGTCGTTCGACTCGTTGCGGAAGCCGGGCGGCAGCACACCGTCGTCGGTGTGGTTCAGCTCCACCCGCAGCGTGCCGCCCTGGTCGTTGGCGGGCACCGGGCGGTCCAGCCGGCCGTGCCGTACGCGCAACTCGTCCAGCATGCGCAGCGACTGGCGGGCGAACCAGCCCAGCTCCGGGTGGTGCCGCTTGCCCTCCAGTTCGGAGATCACCACCAGCGGCAGCACCACCTCGTGCTCGGCGAAGCGGTGGAACGCCGCCGGATCGGACAGCAGGACCGAGGTGTCCAGCACGAAGGCCGGGCCGGCTGGTCGGGGCTCCTCGGCCTCCGCGGCGGCGGCGCGGCGGCTGCGGGTGGTCCGGCGGGTCGGGGCGGTCGAGGCCGGGGTCTGCTCGGCTCCGGCGGGGGTACGGCGAGTGGTCACAGGCCTGCTCCGCGGATGGGCACCCGGCCACCCGAGTTCCGCCTCTTCCGGTGCCCGGAGGACACGGGGTCGGATGCGGGCCCCGTGTGCGAGGACGCAGGTCCGGGCTGTCCGGCTGGCCCGGGAAAACCCCGTGCCATGCCTAGACGCTAATCGCCTCGGGGCCGCGCGGCTAGAGGCGCGCGTGGATCAAGCGTCGTCTTCGCCGGACGTACACCTGTGCGAGTGACGGGCGGACCGCAACCGGCCGGGATGCATGCCCCCTGCGCGCACCCCGGCCGGTCGTCGAGCGCCGCGATGCGGCGCGGGCCTCAGCTCTGCCGGCGCACCAACGTGCCGGCCCGTGGTCCGGCGCCGGCCGCGCCGAACGACGAGCCGGTGTACGTGGTGCCCACCCGGCCGACGGCACCGAGCTGGGCGGTCGCGGTGACCCGTACCGCGGGGGCGGAGCCGGGCCGGGCGGCGACCACGGCGGGTACCGAGGTGCCGGCGAACGGCACCGCCGAGCGCCCGGCCGAGGTCACCACCGTCGGGCCGGGACCGGACAGCGCCGAGGCGATCGCCGCCTGGGCGTCGCGGCGACGGCGGTTCCAGGCACCCCGGTCGCCGTCGAAGTAGCCCTGACGGTAACCGAACCGGTAGCCGATGCGGTAGCTGAGCTGACCGTGCAGGCGGCCGGCCGCGTAGCAGGTGGAGCCGAGCACGAGGACGAGCACCACGGCGAGAAAGGGGGTCATCGCTCGTCCGTCCCGGGCAGTGGGTCGACCACGAGCAGCCGCTCCAGGTCGTCGGTGCTGACCTCCTCGACCAGCTCGACGCTGATCCGGCATCCGTCGAGGACCACCTCGGCCACCGACGCCCGGCGGATCTCCCCGCCGGAGTCGTAGACCCGCACGCTCAGCTCGGGGCAGCCGAGGTGGGTCCGCCAGGCGTCCCACTCCCCCCGGTCGCCGACGCTGAGCGAGAGGTACCGGCACCCGCGGGCGAGGTAGAGACGCCAGGGGGCGCTCAGCCCGGCGGACACTCCGTCCGCGATCAGCCCGAAGGCCTGGGCACGGGTCGCGAGCTCGGTCACGAGACCCCCTCGGCACCCGCGGAGTGACGCATGTGAGCACTCGTCGTCTCAGGCACGTGACACACCGTAAGCTGTCTCATGAGCGTGACAGTATCAGCTTTTCAGCCCTTTGCCGCTGCACTCGTGTCCATCTATTCTGCCCGGGTGACACCCCTCCTGAGCAGCACTGGATCGTTTACCGGAAATCCCGGACCGGCGTCCCGTCAGCGTGACAGCAGCGTGCCGAGCCACCCCCTCGGGACCGACTGGCCGTACCGTCACGGGGTGACCGAGACGGCCAACGCACGGAAGATCGCCTTCGCCACCTTCGTCCGGCGCGCGCTCGACGACGCCCGCGCGCTGCGCGCCTGGAGCGGCACCGAGGTCTCCCGGCGCACCGGCGTCTCCCGCCAGACCATCAACCGATGGGTACGCGGCGACTGGGCCAGCGACCCGGAGGCGGAGCGGGTGGTCGCCTTCTGCGAAGGGCTCGGGCTCGACCCGGCCGCCGCGTTCACCGCGCTCGGCTGGGACCGGGCCGCCGGGCCGCGCACCGTGCCGGCACCGCCCCCGATGGACCCGGACGTGGAGGCGCTGCTGCGCCGGCTGGTCGACCCGAACGTCTCCGACGCGGAGAAGTTCCACATCCGAGAAACCATCCGTTACCTCGCATACCGCCCGACCCTGCCGGGCGGTGTCCGAAATAGGGGGAAACAGGCGGGCTAGTTCCTCAGATGGCGAAAGAACGGATGAGCAGACCCGATCGTTTCGCCGCGGGGACGGATCGGACCCGCTAGCGTCCACGTTTGTACTGCTAGGGGCTCGTCATCGGCGGGGGGACGGGACACAGCCGAACCCAGCCCTGCGGGACAGAAGGAGGGGTCTGTCCATGACCCTGAAATGGTTGGCAGTCGTGGTCGCGGTGGTGTCGCTGACATCGTGCGTGACCGGCAACGTGGTGGTCGGCGTACTGGACGGCGGGCAGCTCCCACTGGTCGTCAACCTCTTCGCGCTCACCACGGCCGGCACCGCGGTGATCCTCGCCGTCGTCGCCGAGCTGCACGATCGGCTCAACGACCGCGTCAGCGCGCTCACCGAGTTCCTGGTGGCGCGGCTCAACGAGATCGAGGCGCACACCGGCGACCGCAACACCGGCTTCGTGGAGGGCTACCTGCTCAGCCACGGGCAGGAGGCGGCAGTGGTGCCGTTCGGCCGCCGGGGACGAGGAGCCGCCGAACGCTGATCCCCACGTCGTTCCGACGTCGCATCTCGGCCACGAATACGCCGCCCGGCGCGGGGTACGCTGACGCGCGTGCCGCCGTTGAATCTGGGCAACCAGCAGCCGAAGACCCCGTTGAACGCGGAGCACGCCTGGCGTGCGACCGCCGCCCGCGCGGGTGACGTCGTCCTCTTCTTCGACTTCGACGGCACCCTGGCGCCGGTCGACGACGATCCCACAGCCGTACGGCCCGCGCCCAACGTGCTCACCGCGCTGGAGGCGCTCGCCCCGCACGTCCGCCGGATCGCGATCGTCTCCGCCCGCCCGGTGGACTTCCTCCGCGACCACCTCGGCGGCCTCGCCGGCATCGACCTGTACGGGCTCTACGGCCTGGAGCACAGCCACTCCGGCGGTGAGACGGTCACCGAGCCGGCCGCCCTGCCGTGGGTGCCGACGATGTCCGAGCTGGCCGAGCAGGCCCGCGCCGAGTTGCCGCCCGGCGCGCTCGTCGAGTTCAAGCGGCTCTCCGTGGCGCTGCACTGGCGTACCGCCCCGCATCTCGGCGAGCTGGTGCAGGAGTGGGGCCGGGCCCAGGCCGAGCGGCTGGGGCTGCGCGCCCAGCCGGGCCGGATGGTGCTGGAACTGAAGCCCCCTGTCGACCGGGACAAGGGCATGGTGATCGGCGAGACGGTCCGGGACGCCGGTGGCGCCTGGTACTTCGGTGACGACGTCTCCGACATCAAGGCGTTCGCCGCGCTGCGCGCCCGCGCCGCCGACGACCCCGACTTCCTCGGTGTCTGTGTCGCGGTCGCCAACCCGGAGACCGGTCACGAGGTGGCCGACGCCGCCGACATGACCCTGGACTCCCCCGCCGCCCTGGCCGACTTCCTCACCTCAGCCCTGCCCCACCTCCGCTGACACCCCGGCCCGCCGGGGCGGGGCGGGGCGGGGCGGGGGCGGGGCGAGAGGGCTGCGGCGAGGGGTCAGGTGCCGAAGCGGCGTTGGCGGGTGGCGTAGGAGCGCAGGGCCCGCAGGAAGTCGACCTTGCGGAAGTCGGGCCAGTTCAGCTCGCAGAAGTAGAACTCCGAGTGCGCGCTCTGCCAGAGCATGAAACCGGAGAGCCGCTGCTCGCCACTGGTCCGGATGATCAGATCCGGGTCCGGCAGCCCCTTTGTGTAGAGGTGCTCGGAGATGTGGTCGACGTCTATCGAGGTGGCCAGCTCCTCCAGCGTGCCGCCGCTCGCCGCGTGCTCCAGCAGCAGCGAGCGGACCGCGTCGGCGATCTCACGCCGCCCGCCGTACCCGACAGCGATGTTCACCTGAGCCCCGCCGTCGCGGTCGCGGGTGCGTTCCTCGGCGGCCTTGAGCGCGGCGGCGTGCTGCGCCGGCAGCACGTCGAGCGCGCCGACCATCCGCAGCCGCCAGGGGTTGCCCTCCTCGGCCAGCTCGGTGCTCAGGTCCTCGATGATCTGGAGCAGCGGGTCCAGCTCGGCGGCCGGGCGGGAAAGGTTGTCGGTGGAGAGCAGCCAGAGTGTGACGTGCCCGACGCCTGCCGCGTCGCACCAGCGGAGCAGTTCCTTGATCCGCTCGGCGCCCATCCGATGGCCGTCGTTCGGGTCGACGAAGCCCATCTCCCGGGCCCATCTGCGGTTGCCGTCGCACATCACGCCGACGTGTGCGGGTACGGGCTTGCCCGCGAGCTTCGCCGTCAGCCGGCGCTCGTACACGGAGTAGAGGAGTTTCCGCAGAGTCATCACCTTGCAGGGTAGCGACCCGCGGGAGAGATCAGTGTCTCGGTGGCATATCACCTGAGGGCGAACCGCTCCGGCGCGGTCGCGGCAGGTCCGCCCCGATCGCCATGAGCGTGCGCGCGTCCAGCCGGCCGTCGCCGAGCCCCAGCTCCACCACCGTGCGGTAGACCCGCTCGTCCCGCCCGGCCGCGCCGACCACCGCGTCGACCACCCGGCGCCGCCGGGCCAGCCACGCCGCCACGGAGCTGTGCCGCAGGTGGGTGCCGAGCCGGGCGCGCAACGTGGCGGCGTACACCCGGGCGGCCCCGGCCGGGGAGCCGGCCGCCGCAGCGCCCGCGAGGGCCCCGGAGCGCAGCGCGTAGAAGATGCCCTCGCCGGTGAACGGGTTGATCAGCGACAGCGCGTCCCCGGCCAGCACCACCCGTCCCCGGCCGGGCGCCGGCCGGTGGGTGGACAGCGGCAGGTGGTGCGCCCGCAGGCCGGTCACCGTGGCCGGGTCGACGCCGGGGAGCAGCGCGGCCATCCGGTCCAGCAGGTGCGCGCGGGTCAGCGGCTCGCCGCGCAGCACCTCCCCGTACCCGACGTTCGCGCGCCCGTCGCCGATCGGAAAGGCCCAGGCGTACGCGGGCCAGCGCGCCGCCGAGGTGACGATCAACTGTTCCGGCGGCCCGGCCGGTGCGGGCGCGTAGCCCCGGATCGCGAGCGCCAGGTGCCGGTCCGGGTTGACCGGGTGCCCGAGCGCGCGGCGTACCACCGATCCGGCGCCGTCCGCGCCCACCACCGCCCGCGCGGACAACTCCCCGTCGAGCAGCACCCGGTCGGCGGCGATCTCCACCCGGCGTACCGTGTGCCGCCGCAGCTCCGCGCCGGCCGCCACCGCCGCCGCCACCAGGCGTGCGTCGAACACCTGGCGGGGCACCGTGTACGCGGGCCGGGGCAGCGTCCGCGCGACGGTGCCGCCGCCGGGGCCGACCAGGCGCAGCGCGGGCAGCGGCGAGTAGCCGTCGACCGCCCCGGTCACGCCCAGCTCGGCGAGGACGTCCAGCGCGTGCGCGGCGATGCCGTCCCCGCAGGCCTTGTCGCGGGGGAAGTCGGACCGGTCGAGCAGCAGCACCCGCGCCGCCCCGGCCCGTCGCGCGCCGAGCGCCGCCGCGGCTCCGGCCGGCCCCGCCCCCACCACCACGACGTCCCACACGCCCTCATCCTCCCCCGCCGCACCCCGCCCCGGGCGACGATCATGAGGTTGACGGCATCAAACGGGGTCCGGTGGCGCGGTGGAGGGAGTAGAGACAGAGGGCCGCTGCCGTGACGAGGGGGGCGCCGTCTCTGATCAGGCCGTCGGTGCCGAGCAGCCACCAGCACAGCGGCAGGTCGATCGCCAGGACGCCGAGGGTGACCACGACGAGCGCCCGGCGTGCCCATGCCTTGTCGCGCAGCAGGAACGCGGTGCAGAACAGCACGGCGTAACTGACCGCGATGCCCGCGCCGAACCAGAGGACCAGAGCCGGTACGGCGGACAGCCGCCCGTCCAGCACGGCACCGGTGGCGACGAGCGCCGGCACCAGCATCAGCGGGCTGTAGGTGAACGCCGCGACCCGGGCGGTGAGCAGCCAGCCGTTCGCCTGCGGGCGCTTCGGGGCGACCTCCCGCCAGGCGATCGTCCCGCCCTCGACGACCAGGCCCTTGCGGTGCCGGACCAGGTGGGCGCGGATCGTCTCGGAGCGGTACAGCAGCACCACCACGGCGACGCAGAGCGCGGTGAGCACGGCGAACCCGACCAGGCCGGGCAGCGCGGGCACCCCCTGCCGGGGCACGATCAGCCGCCCGACCGCGAAGATCGTGGTCACCGCCAGGATCAGCCCGAACGGCCGGGCACCCACCCGGCCGTTGTTCACGTGCCCGATCAGCAGCAGGAAACCGAGCGACCGGAGCATCGCCCAGCCGGTGCGTACGGCCAGACCGAACTCCTGCTCCGGGGCGTACCAGTAGTTCAGCAGCTCGACCACGACGGTGGCCGCCGCGGTCACGGCGAGCAGCGTGGTGAGCGCCCGGACGGCGGACGGCCGCCGGACCTCGACAGGTTCAGCGGCCGTCCTCATGGCATCCGATGTTGCCCGGTGCGGGCAACAGGCACACCTGTTACTTCTGCGGCTCCGCGTCCAGCCGGGCGCGCAGCGCGTCCAGCTCGGCCCAGAGCACGCCGGGGAGCTTGTCCCCGAACTTCTCGAACCACTCGGTGACCAGCGGCAGTTCGTTGCGCCACTCGTCCGGGTCGACCTTCAGCGCGATCCGGACGTCCTCCGGGGTCATGTCCAGACCTTCGACGTCGAGCGCGTCCTGCGCCGGGACCATGCCGATCGGCGTCTCCACGGCCTCGGCCCGGCCCTCCAGCCGCTCGATGATCCACTTGAGCACGCGGGAGTTCTCGCCGAAGCCCGGCCAGAGGAAGTTGCCCTCGGCGTCCTTCCGGAACCAGTTGACGTAGTAGATCTTGGGCAGCTTGGACTCGTCGCCGTCCGCGCCCTTGCCCATCTCGATCCAGTGCCGGAAGTAGTCGCCACCGTTGTAGCCGATGAACGGCAGCATGGCCATCGGGTCGCGGCGGACCACGCCGACCGCGCCGGAGGCGGCGGCGGTGGTCTCCGAGGAGAGCGTCGCGCCCATGTAGACGCCGTGCACCCAGTCGCGCGCCTCGGTGACCAGCGGGATGGTGTCCCGGCGACGGCCGCCGAACAGGATCGCGTCGATCGGCACGCCGTTCGGGTCGTAGTAGTCGTCGGCCAGGATCGGGCACTGCGTGATCGGGGTGCAGAAGCGGCTGTTCGCGTGCGAGGAGAGGCCCTCGCTCTCCGGCGTCCAGTCGTTGCCCTTCCAGTCGATCAGGTGCGCCGGCGGCTCACCCATGCCCTCCCACCAGATGTCGCCGTCGTCGGTGAGCGCCACGTTGGTGAAGATGGAGTTGCCCCGGTCCAGCGTCCGCATGGCGTTGGCGTTGGTCTTCCAGTCGGTGCCGGGCGCGACGCCGAACAGGCCGTACTCCGGGTTGATCGCGTAGAGGCGGCCGTCCTCACCGAACCGCATCCAGGCGATGTCGTCGCCGATGGTCTCGACCTTCCAGCCCGGGATGGTCGGCTCCAGCATGGCGAGGTTGGTCTTGCCGCAGGCCGACGGGAAGGCGCCGGCGATGTGGAAGACCTTGCCCTCCGGCGAGGTGATCTTGAGGATCAGCATGTGCTCGGCCAGCCAGCCCTCGTCGCGCCCCATCACGCTGGCGATACGCAGCGAGTAGCACTTCTTGCCGAGCAGCGAGTTGCCGCCGTAGCCGGAGCCGTAGGACCAGATCTCCCGGGTCTCCGGGAAGTGCGAGATGTACTTGGTCTCGTTGCACGGCCACGCCACGTCCTGCTGACCCGGCGCGAGCGGGGCGCCGATGGAGTGCAGCGCGTGCACGAAGTCCGCGTCGTCGCCCATCGCCGCAAGGATCGACGAGCCCATCCGGGTCATGATCCGCATCGAGGCGACGACGTACGGGCTGTCGGTGATCTCGACACCGAACATCGGGTTCTCGGCCTCGATCGGACCCATGCAGAACGGGATGACGTACATGGTGCGCCCGCGCATGCTGCCGCGGTACAGCTCCGTCATCGTCCGCTTCATCTCGGCCGGCGCCATCCAGTTGTTTGTGGGGCCGGCGTCCGCCTCGTCGACGGAGCAGATGAAGGTGCGCTCCTCCACCCGGGCGACGTCCGTGGGATCGGTACGCGCGTAGAACGAGTTGGGCTTCTTCTCGGGATTCAGTCGGATCAGGGTGCCGTTTTCGACGAGTTCGTCGGTGAGGCGGCGCCACTCCTCATCAGATCCGTCCACCCAGACCACGCGGTCCGGGGTGGTCAGTTCCGCGACCTCACGAACCCAGGCGAGCAGCTTGGGGTGGGACGTCGGGGCCTGATCGATACCCCGAACAGCAGCCGGAGCAACCATGTCACTTCTCCTTGTGGTCGACGCTGACCGATCTATGGGGTGCACGAGTTCCGGCGGGCTGGTGCGCCGCCTCGTGGAAACCTGGGATTGGGCTCAGCGTAAACCGGACTGCCCCGTCAGTCAGTGGGACTGGTTGTGAAGAACTGCACAAGGTACGGCCACGCTGCGGCTTCACGATCTGATACCCGCTTTCGCGCGCAGTTTCACGCAAATCCTGCGGTGAACCTTCGACGGCGCGGTCCGTCACCGGAGTGGCCGTGAAGCCCGATCACGGGCGCGTACGAACATGTCGCGAAAGACGATTCCGTGATGCGCTCCACAGATTCGCACAGCGCGTTACGCTCTGCTCACGGACATCGAGAACGGGCGACGCCTCCCCGAACGGGGCGGGCCGGTCGCGACGGCCGCGGCGAAGCCGTCGTGGCCGACTCGCCGTTGGAGTCCGCCCGGTTACCGGACAACCGGTACGCTCAGCGGGTGGCCGCGACGATGACCGGAGACCAACCGGGGGCTCCGCAGACCCGCCGGGGTCCGATCGGAGCACTGCGCGACCGCTTCGGCCACCTCATCCACGAGCTGAGCAAGTTCGCCACCGTCGGCGGGCTCGCCTTCGTCGTGGACTTCGTCCTCTTCAACTATCTGTCCAGCGGCCGGGACATGCCGCCACTGGCCGCGAAGACCGTCTCCACGGTGATCGCCGCGACCGTCGCCTTCCTCGGCAACCGGTTCTGGACGTGGCGGCACCGGCAGCGGTCGAACCCGGCCCGCGAGTACGCGCTGTTCTTCTTCTTCAACGCGGTCGGCCTCGGCATCGCGGTGGCCTGCCTGGCGATCAGCCACTACGGGCTGGGCGCGCTCTGGCCCGCGGTGTTCAAGACCCCCCTGGCCGACAACATCGCCAGCTTCATCGTCGGCACCGGCCTGGGCACGCTCTTCCGGTTCTGGTCGTACCGACGGTTCGTCTTCGTCGAGGCGGGAACACCTCCCGTTACGGCAACGAGCCACGACCGAGAGTCCGGGGCGTGACAACCCGCCCATCCCGACCCGCCGGGCCCAGCCGGCCCAGCCAACTGCCTAAGGTGTTCCGCATGCCTGGAGTCCGTCTGCTGCCCGAGCGCTGGCAGAAGTTCATCCACGAGGCGCTCAAATTCGGCATCGTCGGCGGCATCAACACCGTCATCAATTACGCCGTGTTCAATGCTCTCGCACTCACGGTTTTCCGCGACGGTCAGCTGAAGGCGACCGTGATCGCGACCATTGTCGCCACGATCACGTCGTATCTGATGAATCGTCACTGGACGTACCGTGATCGACCGAAATCGGCACTCCGGCGCGAATACGTCTTGTTCTTCCTCTTCAACGGCGCGGGCCTGGTCATCGAACTGGGCGTCCTGGCCCTGGCCAAGTACGGTCTCGGCGTACACGGCCTGCTCGCCCTGAACGTCGCCAAGACCATCGGCGTACTGCTGGCCACTCTGTTCCGCTTCTGGTCCTACCGGACGTTCGTCTTCCAGCCCGTCGCCAAGCACGCCGAGGAGACCTGGCACTCGGTCCCGCGTGACGAGTGGGACAACGTCGCCGAGATGGACCCGGTGGCCGAGCTGGCCGAGTCGGTCAGCGAGCTGGAGGAGGAGGAACCGCCTCCGGGCCGGCCGGCCGACTACGCGCCACCCCGGGGCCGCCCCGCACCCGCGGACGCCGGACTGGGCGGCGCGCTCGGCGCCGAGCTGGACGCCGAAATCGCCGCGGAACTCCAGCCCCGCCGCGCCCGCCGCTGAACCACGGAGAAGGCCGGCGCCCCTGACGAGGGGTGCCGGCCTTCTCCGTCGAACGGGTCAGGGCTGGTCGCGCAGGGACTTGCCCTCGGCCATGTCGGCCAGGATCTCGCGCATCTCGCCGTCGCCCAGGCTGTGCTTGTCGTGATGCGCCTCGACCAGCTCGTAGAGCTTCGTCTGCACCCGGTCCACACCCGGCACGTCGTGCAACACCGACTGACCGCGCTCACCGGCCGACTCGATGGTCAGCGTGCCGCAGCCGAGCAGCCGCTCCACGAAACGCTGGTGCATGGCGTGGTCGTTGATCCGGGTCAGCGGCAGATCCCGCCGGTTGCGGGACAGCACCCCCTGCTGGAGCAGCACCCGCTCGTTTGTGAACAGGTAGTGCGTGGTGCGCCAGACCAGGAACGGCCACAGCCCCAGCCACAGCACGAGCGCCAGGCCGACCGCCGCGATCACGTAGAGCGCGATCGTGCCGCCGCTGCCGTCGGGCAGCAGGAGCCAGCCCGCGACGACCGCCGCGACGGCGAGCACGAGCACCAGGATCGGCCGGATCAGGGCCTTCCAGTGCGGGTGCAGGTGTAACACGACGTGCTCGTCCTCGGTGAGCACGTCTTCGGGGAACGCCACGGCGGAACCTCCTCGCAGAACCGGACGCGCTGACCGTAACCGGTCGGCGCGTCCGCCCGGCATCGGCCGCGCGGACGCCTGCCAGTGGTTGTTAAAAGGGGGCCCTTCCTCTACCGGAGGCGTTAAGAGGGTGCCCTTCCTTTCAGCGCAGGTGCAGCACGTCTCCCGCGGCGAGCCGCAGCGTGTCGGCGTCCGTCTCGACCAGGAGCTGCCCGTCGGCGTCCACCCCGGTGGCGGTGCCGTGCGCCTCGCTGCCGTCGGGCAGCAGCACCCGCACCCGGCGGCCGACCGTGGCGCACCCGGCCAGGTACGCCGCGCGCAGCCCGCTGGCCTCCGCGTCGCCTCCGGCGTCCCGCCAGCGCTCGTACCAGTCGGCGAGCGAGCGCAGCAGCGCCCGCAGCAGCGGATCGCGGTCGGTGGCGGTGGCGCCGGCGAGCTGGAGCGAGGTGGCCGGCAGGCCGGTCGGGTTCTCCGGCAGCTCGTCGGCGCGCAGCGTCACGTTCAGCCCGACACCGACCACGATCGCGGGCGGCCGGTCGGTCTCCCCGGGCACCGCCTCGGCCAGCACCCCGGCGCACTTCGCGCCGTCCACCAGCAGGTCGTTGGGCCACTTCAGCCGCGCGTCCAGCTCGGCCAGCAGGCGTACCGCCTCGACCAGCGCGACACCGGCGAGCAGCGGCAGCCAGCCGTACGCGGTGACGGGCACCGGCGCCCAGCCTCGCTCGGGGACCGCCTCTCCCGGCCGTAGCAGCACGCTCGTGGCGAGGCCGGCGCGCGGCGGCGACTGCCAGACGCGGCCCCGCCGCCCCCGGCCGGAGGTCTGCCGCTCGGCGACCACCACCAGGCCCTCCGGCTCACCGGCCCGCGCCGCGGCCACCGCGTCCGCGTTCGTCGAGCCGGTCTCGGCCCGCAGCTCCAGCCGGCGCCAGGGCCCGTTCGGCGCGATCAGCGCGCGCCGCAGCCGGGCCGCCGACAGCGGCGGTCGGTCCAGATCGGTGTACGGCGAGCCGGGCATCCCGCCAGCCTACGGCCACCGGGCTCGCCGGTCGCCGGGAAGCGGTGAGGCGCACTGCACAGCCTCTTTCACCTGAACCATCGTTATATTCCACGGGTGACTACCGACACCGGGTTCAACATCCACACCACCGCCGGCAAGCTGGCGGACCTGGAGCGACGGCTCGACGAGGCGGTGCACGCCGGGTCGGCGCGGGCGGTCGAGAAGCAGCACGCACGGGGCAAGAAGACCGCCCGCGAGCGGATCGCGATGCTGCTCGACGAAGGCTCGTTCGTCGAGCTGGACGAGTTCGCCCGGCACCGCTCGACGAACTTCGGGCTGGAGAAGACCCGCCCGTACGGGGACGGCGTGGTGACCGGCTACGGCACCGTGGACGGCCGGCAGGTCTGCGTCTTCTCGCAGGACTTCACCGTCTTCGGCGGCTCCCTCGGCGAGGTCTTCGGCGAGAAGATCGTCAAGCTGATGGACCTCGCCATGAAGATCGGCTGCCCGGTCGTCGGCATCAACGACTCCGGCGGCGCGCGGATCCAGGAGGGCGTCACGTCCCTCGGCCTCTACGGCGAGATCTTCTTCCGCAACGTGCGGGCCAGCGGCGTCATCCCGCAGATCTCGCTCATCATGGGCCCGTGCGCGGGCGGCGCCGTCTACTCCCCGGCGGTCACCGACTTCACAGTCATGGTCGACCAGACCTCGCACATGTTCATCACCGGCCCCGACGTGATCAAGACGGTCACCGGCGAGGACGTGGGCATGGAGGAGCTGGGCGGCGCCCGCACCCACAACACCCGCAGCGGCAACGCGCACTACCTCGGCACCGACGAGGAGGACGCGATCGAGTACGTCAAGACGCTGCTGTCGTACCTGCCGTCGAACAACCTGGACGAGCCGCCGGTCTTCGACGCCCCGGCGGTCCTCGACGTCACCGACTCCGACCGGGAGCTGGACACGCTGATCCCGGATTCGGCCAACCAGCCGTACGACATGCACCGGGTCATCGAGCACGTGCTCGACGACGGTGAGTTCCTCGAGGTGCAGCCCCTGTACGCGCAGAACATGGTGGTCGGTTTCGGTCGCGTCGAGGGGCGCCCGGTGGGCGTGGTGGCGAACCAGCCGATGCAGTTCGCCGGCACGCTCGACATCGCCGCGTCGGAGAAGGCGGCCCGGTTCGTGCGCACCTGCGACGCGTTCAACATCCCGGTGCTGACCTTCGTGGACGTGCCCGGCTTCCTGCCCGGCACCGGCCAGGAGTGGGACGGCATCATCCGCCGCGGCGCGAAGCTCATCTACGCGTACGCCGAGGCCACCGTCCCGAAGGTCACAGTCATCACCCGCAAGGCGTACGGCGGCGCGTACGACGTGATGGGTTCCAAGCACCTCGGCGCGGACCTGAACTTCGCCTGGCCGACCGCGCAGATCGCGGTGATGGGCGCACAGGGCGCGGTGAACATCCTCTACCGCTCGGATCTGGCGAACGCCGACGACCCGGCCGCCGTGCGCGCCGAGAAGATCGCCGAGTACGAGAACACGCTCGCCAACCCGTACATCGCGGCCGAGCGCGGCTACGTCGACGGGGTGATCCCGCCGCACGAGACGCGTACCCAGATCGTGCGGGCGCTGCGGGTGCTGCGCACCAAGCGCGAGACGCTGCCGCCGAAGAAGCACGGCAACATCCCGCTGTAGTGCGTCGGGTGCCCCCGCCGGGTCGGCGGCGGGGGCACCGGCGTCAGCAGGCCGGGTTCGCGGCGCGGCACATCCGCTCGGCGGCGACCCGGGCCAGATCCCGCAGTGCCACGTCGTCACCGCCCGCCCCGGCGCGCAGCACCGTGACGAGGTCACCGACCCGCACCACCGCCTGGTCCCTCGGCGGGCTCCCGGCACCGAGCGGCGCTCCGGTGTCCAGCCGCCGGCCCTTCCCGACGGTGTGCCGCACGAGCACCGACTCGTCGCCGGCGAAGCCGCTGTCGACCGTCTGCCAGGAGTGGACGACCTCCGCCTGGATCCGCTTGCCCTTCCACTCCACCGGGCCTGCGGATCGCCATGTGCGGCAGGGCGCCAGCAGCGCGGGCAGCCCGTCGAACAGCCGCTCGCCGTCCTGCGCCGCGAGGCGGTAGACGTCCTGAAGGGCCACCGGCTGCCGTTCCGACGGGTCGCTGGTGCCCGGCCGCTGCCGCAGGAGGGTCACCGACCGCGAGTAGCGGGATCTCACCCACTCCGTCCGCAGGCCCTGGTCCTGCCGGCAGACCTCCAGCATCTGGTCCAGCCGGATCTCCTCGTCGAGTCCGGTGTCGTTCCACGGCGTGATGCCGGCCGGCCGCAGGTCGACCGGTTGCAGCAGCACCTCGGCGGGCACCTCCGCGGCGCTCCACGGGATCGCCGACTGGCTGGCGGCGACCGGCGCCGGTGCGGGTGCCGGTGCGGCGGCACGGCCGGCCGCCACGAACGCGGCACCGGAGGTGAGCGCCAGCACCGCCACCGCCGCGGCGGCCACCGTGCGGCGGCTGCGACGCCGGGCGCGTGCCCGCAGCTCGGCTGGTTCCGCCCAGCGGACGTCGCGCAGGTCCCGCTGCATCGCGTCGATGAATGCCAGGTCGTCGTCACGCATCGGCGGGCTCCTCCAGATCCACTACCGCGAGCAGTTCGGCCAGGGCGGCACGGCCCCGGGACAGCCGCGCCTTGACCGTGCCGACCGGCGCGTCGGTCTCCCGGGCGACCTCGGCCACCGGCATGCCGAGCAGGTAGTACAACGCGAGGGCGACGCGTTGCTCCTCGGGCAGCCGGCGCAACGCCGCCACCACCTCGACCGTGTCGGTGCTCGGCGCCGGCACGCTCTCCTCGGCGCCGTGGCGCAGGTAGGCGCGGGCCCGGCTGCGCAGGCTGCGCCAGCGGCTCACCGCGATCCGGCTGGCCACCACCCGCACCCAGGACTCCGGGTCGTCGTACCGGCGCACCGTGGACCATCGCTGCCAGGCCCGGATGTACGCCTCCTGCACGGCGTCCTGCGCCTCGGCGAGGTTGCCGGTGAGCACGAAGACGAAACCGAGCAGCCGTTGCCGGCTGCCCCGGTAGAACTCGTCGAACCCGTCGACGTCCGGCACCTGCTACCTCCCGAGTGACGGTCGCAGGGGAGACGCCTGGCGTACCGGGTGCGGTTGCCCGCTCAGCCGATCATTTTCTCCAGCTCGCGCAACGGGAAGCCGCCGGCGGGAATCCGGTCACGGACCGCCCGGCGTACCGCGACCTGCACCGCCGCGTTGGCCGGGGTGGGCACGCCGTGCAGGCGCCCGAGCAGCACGATCTCGCCGTTGAGGTGATCGGTCTCGACCGAGCCCGCGCCACGGGCCAGGCTCTGCCAGGTGGAACCGCCGGAGCGCTCCTCGCCGCCGACCGGCCGGTGCGACACCAGGTCACCGCGTTCGGCGGCCTCCTCCTCGACTGTGGTGTGGGCGATGCCGGCCGCCGCGAGCGCCGCCTCGCCCTCGGCGCGTACCCGCTTCGACAGCGACTCGGGCACGTCCCGGCCGAGCAGCGCCTGGAGGCCGTTGCCGAGGTTGGCGAGCAGCTTGCCGTACTTCCAGCGCATCACGTCGTCGCGGACCGGCGCGACGAACCCGGCGGCGGTCAGGTCGGCGGCGACCGCCCGGCTGGTGTCGTCGGCGCCGCTCGGATACCGGCCGATGTGCAGCATGCCGGGGTGCGGATGCCCGCTGGCGACCACCACGCCCGGCTCCAGGTGGGTGGCGGGAAGCCACACGCACACCGGGTGCACGCGGGCGAAGAGCCGCAGCGCGGCCGGCTCGTTGGCGACACCGTTCTGCGCCAGCACGACCGGCAGCCGTTCGCCCGCCGTGCCGCCGCCCTCGACCGGGGCGTCCGCCCAGGCGGTGAGCGCCGCCACGGTGTCCTGCGACTTCACGGTGAGGACCAGCACGGTGTCCGCCGGCAGCGGCGGCCCGTCCGGCCCGGCCACCGCCGGGAGCCGACCGGTGACGCCGCGGTCCGGCGTGCGCAGCGTCAGACCCCGCTCCCGCAGCGCGTCCAGGTGCGCGCCGCGCGCCACGAGCGTCACGTCACGGCCGGCCTCGGCCAGGAGTACGCCGATGGTGCCGCCGACCGCGCCCGCTCCGATGATCACGTATCGCACGGTCCGATTCTGCCCTGCCGGATGGCGGCCCGCTCCGCGACGCGGTGTGACGCGACGGTCAGGTGGTGAGGCCCGTCCCGGCCAGGATCGGGCCGGCCAGCAGCAGCGCGCCGGCGGCCAGCGCGCCCACTGTCACCAGCAGGAACAGGCCCACCCAGAACAGCGCCGGGAACGGCGTGATCCGGGCGAGCTGGTCGGCGTCGGACTGCGGCATCCGCCCCCGGGCGCGCTGGCGGTGCAGCTCGAACACCGGCCGTACGCCGCCGATCAGCAGGAACCAGACCGACGTCCAGGCGAACGCGGCCTGCACCTCGGGCGAGGTGTACCAGGACACGGCGAGCACCACGCCGCCGGTGACCAGCAGCGACAGCACGCCGAACAGGTTGCGGATCATCACCAGCATGGCCAGCAGCAGCGCCACCGCGAGCCAGAGCAGCAGCGTGATCCGGTTCCCGGCCAGCAGCCACGCGCCGCCGAGGCCGAGCAACGACGGTGCGACGTACCCGGCGAGCAGCGTGAGGATCATGCCGGGCCCGGTGGGGCGGCCGGCCGACAGCGTCAGCCCGGAGGTGTCCGAGTGCAGCCGGATGCCGTGCAGCCGGCGGCCGGTGAGCAGCGCGACGAGCGCGTGGCCGCCCTCGTGCGCGATGGTCACCGCGTTACGGGCGATCCGCCAGGGCAGCCGGGCCACGACCACCGCGAGCGCGACCACGGCGGTGACCACCACGAGCAGTGGCGGCGGGTCCGGCTGGGCGCTCGTCAGCGTGTCCCAGAGCGTGGTGAGACCGTCGATCAGGGGCATGGGCGGGGAGCCTACCGGCCCGAGCCGTGTCGCTCGACCGGCGCGCAGTCGCGGGCGGGCAGTGATCATCAGTCCCGCCCCCGACCTCCGGCATCAGCGGGTGGCGCGACGGCTGGCGAACGCGGTCGAGTCGGCGGCGGCCACGTTCTTCGTCTACAGCGCCGCACTACGTGGAGGATGCCGTCGCCAAGGCGGGCGAGACGCGCAGTGTCGCCGAGCCGTTCCGCTGGGCGATGGACCCGAGCGCCCTGCGCTGATCGGCAAGCATCGCGCCACCTGGGCGAACGACATCCGTCGATGAAAATTTCCTTTCCCCCTATTGCGATCGAGGGCACTAACCTCCAAAGATGGGCATCAATCAGTGGATGTCCCTCTGGAGGCAATCATGGCCCGTACCAGACTCTCCGTACGCCGGCTTCTCGCCGCCGGCCTGGCCGCCGCCGCCACCGCGGCCGTGGCCCTCGTGGCGACCGCCGGACCGGCCGCCGCCGCGACCACGCCCGGGATCGACGTCTCCCGCTACCAGGGCAGCATCAACTGGACCAGCGTCCGCAACTCGGGCATCCAGTTCGCCTTCATCAAGGCCACCGAGGGCACGAGCTACAAGGACCCGAACTTCAACGCGAACTACGTCAACGCGTACAACGCCGGGGTCATCCGCGGGGCGTACCACTTCGCCCGGCCGAACATCTCCGCCGGTTCCACCCAGGCCAACTACCTGGCCAGCAACGGCGGCGCCTGGTCGGCCGACAGCCGTACGCTTCCCGCCGCGCTGGACATCGAGGGCAACCCGTACAGCGGCGGCTACTGCTACGGCCTGAGCACCACCGGCATGCGCAACTGGATCCAGGACTTCCTCAGCACCTACCGCTCCCGCACCGGCCGGTACGCGGTCATCTACACCACCACGAGCTGGTGGAACCAGTGCACCGGCAGCTGGACCGGCCCGTGGGCCAACCACCCGCTGTGGCTCGCCCGCTGGGCCAGCGCCCCCGGCACGCTGCCGGCCGGCGCCCCGGTGTGGAGCTTCTGGCAGTACACCAGCACCGGCGCAGTCTCCGGGATCAGCGGCAACGTCGACCGCAACTACTGGAACGGTGACCGCAGCCGGCTGATCGCGCTGGCGAACAACACCGCCTGACGTACGCGCGACACAAGTGGGACCGCCTCCTCACAGGGGCGGTCCCGCTGTCGTCGTACCCGGTCAGGCTCTGCGGCGCGCGGCGGTCGGGACGGGCACCGGCGTGCGGCGCGTCAGGCGCCACGCCGCCACACCGGCGACCGTGAGCGTCAGCACGCCGAGCACCGCGACCGGCGCGGACAGGCCGGCGCTGATCAGGAGCAGTACGACGTCGCCGAGCGCAACGAGCATCCACAGTGCCAGCCGCGGGCCGGTGTACCTCCGTCGGTAACCCATGTCGCGCCTCCTTCCGTCGTCGGAGGATTCATACCCCCGACGACGGAAAGCCATGCGAGCGAGTTTCGTGACCGGCGGGATTCCCGATCAGTTCTTGCGGTCCGGCACGAAGCCCTTGGTGATGATCTCCCAGTTGGCCAGGTTGGCGTCCCAGTCCTTCGCGGGCACCTCCCAGCGCAGCGCGAAGCCCCGGTTGCTGGCGGTCGCCACACCACGGTTACGCACGTGGAAGCGGGTGTCGCCGTTGCGCGTCTCCAGCCAGTCCCAGTCGGCGCAGGTGCGGAAGTAGGGGTCGCACTTGGTGATGTCGACAAGCTTGTAGTCCCGGACGCGCGAAGCGCGGTACTTCTCCTGGCCCTGCCAGTCGGCGTACGCGTCCGGCTTCGGGTTCGGCGTCCACTGGATGAACAGCACCCGCCGGCTGCCGCCGACCTCGTAGAGCACGACGTTGTCGCTGCCCACCCGCGCCTGGAAGTTGTCCGGGATCGGCACCTTGAAGCCGTTCGGGCCGGTGTAGAGACGCCAGCCGGCCGGCAACGCGGCCGCCCCGGACGCCGACGGGCTCGCCGAGGGAGACGGGCTGGCCGACGCACTCGTCGCCGGGGCGCTCGGCGACGAGCTCTCGCTCGGCGCGGGCGGTGGCGCCGCCGACGCCGAGGTGCCGGCCGTCGGCTCACCGCCGTCGCCGTCGTCACCGTTGTTCAGCAGCGGCACGGCCACGACCAGGCCGACGAGCAGCAGCAGGACCAGAGCGCCGATCAGCAGGTTGCGCCGGTTGGGCGGGGCCTTCTCGACCGGCAGCACAGTGGCCCGGCCGGTCGACGGCGCCGGATCGGCGGGGTCCGGAGCCGGGCTGACCGGCGCGGAACCGGAAGCGGCCGGGCTGACCGGCACCGGCTCGCCGTCGAGCCGTGTCTCGTCGAGCGCCGGGTCGACGCCGTCCACCCGGGCCTCGTCGTCCACAAGCGTCTCGTCGGTCGAGGGCGCCGGGTCGAGCTTCGCCGTCGGGTCGGCGGGCGGCGGGGTCACCTTCGCGGTGGGCCCGGCGTCCGGAGTGGGCGCCGGCACCTTCGCCGTCGGGTCGGCGGCTGCCGCCGCCGTACCCCCGGTTGCGGCGACCCCGGATCCCGAGGTGGCCGCACGCTCCGCCTGGTCGGCCGGGCGCGGCGCGGGCACCAGGGGCGGGCGCGGCACGCGCGGACCGTTCGGCCCCGGCCGGCGTACGCCGTCCAGCAGCGAGATGCTCTTGGCCCGCCGCCCGGCGGCCTTGCGCAGCATGCGCTCGGCCACCTCGGCGGTGATCCGCTCGTCCGGGTCCTTGCGCAGCAGGCCCTGGAGCACCGGCTTGAGCGGCCCGGCGTTACGCGGCGGCGGCATCGGCTCGGTGGCGAGCGCGGCCAGCGTGGCGATCGCCGACGGGCGCGCGTACGGCGACTTGCCCTCGACCGCCGCGTAGAGCGTGGCGCCGAGCGACCAGAGGTCGGCCTCCGGCCCGGCCGTGCCGTCGCGGGCGCGCTCCGGGGAGATGTACGCGGGCGAGCCCAGCACCATGCCGGTGCGGGTCACGTTCGGGTCGCCGGGGATGGTGGCCAGGCCGAAGTCGGTGAGCACCACGCGGCCGTCCTCGCCGAGCAGCACGTTGCCCGGCTTGACGTCGCGGTGCATGATGCCCGCCTTGTGCGCGGCATTCAGCGCGTTCAGCACGCCGAGGCCGATCTCGACCGCCTTGGCCGGGGTGACCGGGCCGTCCTCGGCGATGGTGTCCTGCAACGACTTCGACGCCACGTACTCCATGACGATCCACGGATCGCCGTCGGTGCGCAGCACGTCGAAGATGCGGACCACGT
Source organism: Micromonospora sp. NPDC049203 (assembly GCF_043197215.1). Classification (NCBI taxonomy): domain Bacteria; kingdom Bacillati; phylum Actinomycetota; class Actinomycetes; order Micromonosporales; family Micromonosporaceae; genus Micromonospora; species Micromonospora sp. NPDC049203. The sequence goes on from NZ_JBICSV010000001.1 coordinate 977,529, forward strand.
TGACGTTGTTGAGGCGGGCGATCGCCCGCGCCTCACGCAGCGAACGTTCGCGCATCTCGCGGCGCTCGTCCGGGGTGAGACCTGGGGGTGGGACCAGTTCCTTGATGGCCACGTCCCGGTGCAGCACCTCGTCCCGCGCCTTCCAGACGCGGCCCATGCCGCCTTGACCGAGCGGCGTGAGAAGCCGGTACCGGTCGGCGACGAGTTGGGGGAGCGCGTTCGACATCGCAGAGAACCGTACCCGGCCGCTGCGACGCCCACACCGTCGGCACGCCACTGTACGCCGAAGGTCGAATTCACGACGCGTACCCTTGGGTCATGTCTGCCGAGGAGCCGCTGTTCCGGATCGTCCGTGGCGTGCCCACCGCCGAGGAGCTGGCCGCTCTGGTCGGCGCGATCGTGGTGCGCACCCGCCCGGCCCAGGCCGCCGCGCCGGCCCCCGTGTCGCACTGGGCGCGCAGCGCGCGGCCCGCGCCGGCCGGCCCGATCGCCGGCCCCGGCGCGTGGCGGGCCTCCGGCCTGCCCCGCTGACGTCCCGTTCCGCCCGCGGCCCCCGTGTGGGGCTGCCGGGATCCCCGTGGAGCCACTAACCTCACTCAGGGAAACCGTGTGGTGACGGGCAGGAGGCTCGATGATCCCGGAGGACAACCAGCCAGCCGGCTGGCTGCGTGGCTACGGCGGCATCGAGGCCGACATCCGGCAGATGCGGGAGTTCGCCGACCGCCTCCAGGACGAGGTGACACGCAACTACGCGCCGCACCTGTCCTACATCGCCGACGACATGAAGGCCCCGGTGCCCAACCCGGCTGACGCCTTCATCGAGCTGGTGCAGTTCCTCCAGGCCCACCACGACACCCAGACGGCGGCGGTCAGCGCCGTGTGGGATCTCGCACCCGCGACCGGCCGGCTCGCCGACGCCGCCGGACGGATCGCCGCCCGCTACGACGACACCGACGCGTTCTCCTCCGCCCGCGTGGCCGACGTGGAACGAGCACTCGCCGGGCCGTCCGGCACCGTCGCCCGCCCGATGCCACCGCTCGCCGACCCCACCGCCCCCGAGCAGAGCCGGGTGATCCTGCCGTGATCGAACGAGGCAGCGGACGCACCTCCGGGCTGACCGACTGGCGGCTGATGGACGTCCTCAGCATGTGGGCGTGCGTGCAGGACCAGGACACCGCCGGCCAGTGGAAGCAGGTGGCCGGGTGGCGCAAGGTCTGTGACCTCGCCCTGACCCACCTGAGCCGCCTGCGGGAATACCGGCGCGGCCTGGCCGAGGCATGGCCGCCGGAAACCAACGCCGCCGCGCGGGCGTACATCGCCGAACTCGACCAGCTCATCGACCGCGTGCAGCGCACCCACGACGCCGCAGCCGCGAACTACGACGCGCTGGCAGCCGCCGCCCGCGCCATCGGCAGCGCGCGGAGCGAGCTGCAACCACTGCGCGAGGAGTACGAGAAGAAGCTGCGGCAGAAGCAGGCGTACGAGGCGACGATCGCAGACACGAAGGCGGTGGCGGGCAGCCGTTTACCGGAGCGGCCCCCGGTGACCGACGACGACCTGGAGCAGTTGAACGTACGGGCGCGCGGGTTGATGACGGGGTTGAGCGGCGAACTCCAGCAGGCCCAGGTCATGCTTCGCCAGCCGCCACCAAGGCCAAAGCTTCCGCGGCAAACTGAAGAAACAGACCCTTACGCCCCTACGGCACCAATAATTCCCCCTGTAGTTCCGGTGCCGACATCCGTCTCCGTTAATAATCCTCAACACCGCGCTAAGCCCGCGACTCCGCCTGTAACCATTCCAACCGAAGCAAACAAGGGACCTCTCCTCGGAGGCATCAGCACCGGCGTCGCCTCTCCTGCGCCTAGCGCTGTATCCGGGCTACCGCCACAGCCAGGTTCCGTTGGGCCTACCGGCGGCGGAGCCTTAACCCCGCAAATCACTCCGATGACCGGCTCGACCCTTAAACCGCCGACTCCCATAAAACCTGGGGATATTCCACCGGGACGACTCTCGGGCGGATCGTCATCCCCTCCGCCCAAGACTGCACCCATCGGCGGCGTCATCGGTGGAGGCCCGGCAGTTGGGCTGCCGCCTGCAAACGGCGGCGCGAGTGGACGAAGAGTCAATCCGGTGGGCGGCGTGATTGGCGGAGGAGGGGCAGGGACTGCTCCCACTGGAGGTGCTGGGTCTCGACCAGGCACGGGGAGATTGATCCCTTCCGGCACTCCGGGCGCCATGTCTTCGGGGGGAGTTCCGGGTTCGACGCCATTTGGCCCAACGAGCTTCAATGCGCCCACGACAAGGGCCAGACCCCATGCCGGAATCGATGAGAAACCATGGGATCCCGACAATCCTTGGCAAGTGACCGAGGGCGTCGATCCTGTCATGCGCCCCCCCGATGACCGCCCATCAGACCCGGGCCCCGCAATCGGCTTCGATAGATAATGAGCCCTTACCTGATAATTTTTTTGGCATCCGCCTGCCTAGGTAACTCAGTCTTGGCCACACCATCAGCGACAACAGCCCCGCATGTTCGTGAGGACCAGTGGCACCTCAGATTCCTGAACGCAGCCGCCGCGCACGCAATTAGCGAGGGCGAGGGCGTAACCGTTGCAGTCCCGGACACAGGGATCGACCCGCATCCGGACCTGAGGGGAAACCTGCTTGCGGGGACCGATCTTTCGAACAAAGGAGACGGTCGACAAGACCGAGACGGACACGGCACCTCCATGGCTGGCCTAATTGCGGCGCACGGACAGCCTAATAGCAGTGGCGCCCTCGGCGTGGCACCAAGGGCCAAGCTGCTGCCAGTCCGCACCCAACTCATTAACGGCAGAGGAAGTGCAGACGATCTGGCAGCGAGTGTGGAATGGGCGGTTGCTAACCATGCTGACGTGATCAACATCTCGGCAGTAGCAGGGGCAACCAGCCGCCTGCAGGGTGCTATTCGATCAGCGCTAGAAGCGGAGATCGTCGTAGTTGCTGCCGTCGGCAATCAGCCAGAGGATCCGACGGTCGGCTACCCCGCGTCTGAGCCCGGCGTTATCGGTGTTGGTGGAATCGACGGGAACGGGCGACATGCCTCAATCTCAGCCATTGGTCCTGAGATCGATGTCGTTGCTCCTGCTGTCGATATCTACAGCACGAGCTACGGCGGCAAGTACTCAAAGGGCACGGGGACCTCCAGCGCAACCGCCATCGTTGCCGGGGCTGCTGCTCTCATCCGCTCCAAGTACCCGAACCTCCCTGCTGCCGAAGTCGCCCACCGACTGACCGCCACAGCTGTCGACAAGGGACCGCCAGGCCGCGACGACCAGTACGGCTACGGCGTCATCGACCTGGTCGCCGCGCTCACCGCCGACGTCCCCCCGCTCGGCTTCGAGTCCTCGAACGTCACCCCACCCGCATCGGTGGAGGCAGTCCCGGACAAGGGCGGCGACGGCAGCGGAACCGCACGCGGCCTCGCCACCCTGGGTGTGCTGGTGACGGCGGTCGGCGGGTACCTGTTCTGGCGTCGGCGCCGACGTGCCGACGACCCGCCGCCGAGGGTCAGCCGGTAGCGTCGGCGGGGTGTCGACCTCCGTACCGGTGCGCCTCGTGCTCGCCTCGCAGTCCCCTGCCCGCCGCAAGTTGCTCCAGGCCGCCGGGATCGAGCCCGACGTGCTGGTCAGCGGTGTGGACGAGTCGCAGGTGGTGAGCGATCGGGCCGAGGATCTGTGCCTGGAACTGGCCCGGTTGAAGGCGCAGGCGGTACACGATCGGCTGCGGCCATCGCCGGACGAGCGCACGCTGGTGCTCGGCTGCGACTCGGTGCTGGCCTTCGACGGTGAGATCCTGGGCAAGCCGGACGACGCGGCGGACGCCACCCGGCGGTGGCAGCGGATGCGCGGGCGCAGCGGCGTACTGCACACCGGGCACTGCCTGATCGACGTGACCCACGAGTCGCGTGCCGAGGCGGTCGCCTCCACCACCGTGCACTTCGCCGACATCAGCGACGACGAGATCGCCGCGTACGTGGCGACGGGTGAGCCGCTGGCGGTGGCCGGCGCGTTCACCATCGACGGGCTGGGCGGGGCGTTCCTGACCGGGATCGAGGGTGACCCGGGCACCGTGGTGGGGTTGTCCCTGCCGCTGCTGCGCCGGCTGCTCGCCGAGGTGGAGCTGAGCATCGTCGACCTGTGGACGAAGATCGCGCCCGGGGGCCAGGAGATCGAGCATCTCGGCTAACGTCCGGTCATGACCACGAAGACGCTGCCGCTCACCCCGGAACTGCACGCCTACCTGGTGGCCCACGGGTCCGCGCCGGACGAGATCGTCCGGGAGCTGGCCGAGGAGACCCGGGCGGTCCTGCCGGCCGAGGCGGTCATGCAGGTCGCGCCGGAACAGGCGGCGTTCCTGACGTTCCTGACCCGGCTGCTCGGCGTACGGCAGGCGGTCGAGGTGGGCACGTTCACCGGCCTCTCCTCGCTGGCGATCGCCCGAGGGCTGGCCGATGGTGGCCGGCTGACCTGCTTCGACGTCTCCGAGGAGTACACCGGCGTGGCCCGGCGCTACTGGGAGCGCGCGGGTGTGCGGGACCGGATCGAGCTGCGCATCGGTCCGGCTGCGGAGACGCTGCGTGAGCTGCCCCGCGAGCGTTACCTGGACTTCGCGTTCATCGACGCGGACAAGGTCGGCTACCCGATCTACTGGGACGAGCTGGTGCCCCGCATGCGTCCCGGCGCGGTGATCGCCGTCGACAACACGCTGCGCGACGGCCGGGTCCTGGCCCCGCGCGACGCCGACGACCGGGCGATCGCCGCCTTCAACGACGCGGTCGTCGCTGATGTCCGCGTGGAGGCGGTCATGCTTCCGATCGCCGACGGGGTCACGCTCGCCCGGGTGCGCTGAAGCCCTGCGGCTCTCAGGCCGGCAGGGCCGCCGGGCGCAGGGCACGCCCCAGCCGCACCGTGAGCAGCACCGCCACCGCGATGAACGCGGGCAGCAGCAGGAACGCCGGGTGCGGGCCGACCCCGTCGGCCACCCACCCGAGCGCCACCGGCGCGATCCCGAAACCCACACCCATCGAGTACGCCGACCAGCCCGCCGCCTTGTCGGCGGCCGGGCCGGCGACGGCCAGCGCGATCGAGATCGCCAGCGGGTAGTGCAGCGCGTTGCCGAGCCCGAGCACCACCAGCCCGGTGACCGCGAGCCAGCCGACCGTACTGGCCCAGAACAGCGCGAACCCGGCCAGCGAGACGGTGAGCGCGCCGAGCAGCAGCGGCACCGGCGCCCAGCGCAGCGCGGCCCGGCCACCGGCGATCCGGCCGGCGAACATGCCGCAGACGATCGCGGCGACCGCCGCCGACGCCCCGCCCGCGCTCAGCCCGGCGTGGGTCCGCAGCACGTCGGCCGTCCACAGGGACAGGCAGACCTCGATCGACCCGGTGACCGACATCAAGATCCAGGCGATCCAGTACGCGCGCGGCAGCCGCCCCGACGCCGAACGCTCCCCGGAGGCGGGCACCCGGGTGGGGGCGGCCACCGGTACGGCTGCGCCGGCAGCCGCGACAGCGGAGGCGGGTCGCGGCCCGCGTACCCGGAAAGCCAGCGCGGCGAGCGCGACCAGCGCGATCAGGCCGACCTCGACGGCCATCAGCGGTCGCCAGCCGAGACCGGCACCGACGCCGGCGCCGATGACGAGCGGCGCCAGGATGCCCATGCCGGCGCAGGCGGCGTTGGCCTCGGTGAGCGCGGCGGGCGCGGCGGATCCGTGCCGGGCGGTGAGCACCACGTTGACGCCGCTGATGACGAGCATGCCGGCGGTGGCCACGACGGCTACGGCGAGGATGGTGGCCGGCAGCGGGCGGAGCAGGCCGAGCGCTGTGGCACCCGCGGCCACACCGGCGAGGCCGAGCCAGATGGCCGGGCCGCGCCCGAGGCGGCGGGCGACCGGGGCGAACAGCGCGCCGCCGGCGAGGGCGCCCACGGCGATACCGGTGCTGTGCAGGCCGGCGACGGCGGCGCTGGTGCCCTGTTCGTCGCGGAGCAGGGGTACGACCGGGCCGAACCCGTAGAGGAAGAAGCCCCAGAGACCGAGCTGGGCGTAGGTCAGCCAGGTGATCCGGTCACGGGCGAGGCGAGGCACCGGCCTGAGGCTACGCGCGCCCGCCCGGTGCCCCACCCCTGCTGAGATGCAGGTCTCCCCTGCTCAGCGGACGCTGCGGGCGAACTGGCGGGCGGCCCAGAAAACGCCGGCGGCGGCGAGTACCGCGATGATGCCGAGGCCCTGCCAGACCCGGTCGTTGCCCAGGTCGCCGTTGAACAGCGCGCGGGTGCCCTCGACCGCCCAGGAGAACGGGTTCCACTTGGCCACGCCCTGGAGCCAGCCGGGCGCGAAGGTGAGCGGCAGCAGGATGCCGGAGAGCAGCAGCACCGGCTGCGCGACGGTGTTCATCAGCGGGGCGAGCGCGTCCTCGCTCTTGACCTTGAGCGCGATGCCGTAGGAGACAGCCGAGGTCATCAGCGCGATGAGGGCGAGCATCAGGTACGCCAGGAGCAGGTTGCCGATGAACACGCGCAGGTCGAACGCGAGCGCCAGCAGCGTGATGATGACCGCCTGCACGATCAGCGAGACCACGTCGCGCAGCGAGCGGCCGAGCAGCAGCGCGAGCCGGCTGACCGGGGTGACCCGGGAGCGTTCGATGACGCCGGCGCGCAGCTCGGCGATCAGGCCGAAGCCCTGGAACAGGCCGCCGAAGATGGCCAGCAGCACGAGCAGGCCGGGCACGAAGATCTTGTACGCGGCGGCCTGGGTGGGCGCGTTCAGCGCCGGCTTGAGCAGCGGGGCGAACAGGAGCAGGTACATCACCGGCTGGAAGACGCCGACGAAGATCCACACCGGGTTGCGCAGGAGCAGCAGCGTCTGGCGCTGGAAGATCAACCAGGTGTCGCGGGCGAGTTTCATGACAGCTTCTCCGGAGGTCAGGACTCGCGCAGCGAGCGGCCGGTCTTGGTGAGGAAGACGTCGTCGAGGCTGGGGCGGTGCAGCTCGATCGAGCGCAGATCCAGCCCGGCGTGGTCGAGGCGGCGCAGCACCTGCGGGATGGCGGTGGCGCCCTCGTCGACGTAGAGACGCAGGCCGCCCTCGTCGACGGTCTCCAGCTTGCTCACGTACGCCTCGGTGTCGAGCAGTTCGGCGGCGCGCGGGGTGCTCGGGGCGTCCAGGCCGACGATCACCACCTCGCCGGAGATCTCCCGCTTCAGCTCGGCCGGCGTGCCCTCGGCGACCACCTCGCCGTGATCCATGATCGCGATGCGGTCGCAGAGCGCGTCCGCCTCGTCCAGGTAGTGCGTGGTGATGAAGACGGTCATGCCCTCGGTACGCAGCCGGCGAATCTCGTCCCACATGTGCGCGCGGCTCTGCGGGTCGAGGCCGGTGGTCGGCTCGTCCAGGAAGACGATCTTCGGCTCGTGGATGATGCCGAGCGCGATCTCGACGCGCCGGCGCTGGCCGCCCGAGTAGGTCTTGCACTTGCGGTCGGCGTACTCGGTGAGCTGGAAGGCTTCCAGCGCGCGCTCGGCACGGCGGTGCGCCTCGGCCTTGCCGATGCCGTAGAGGCGGGCCTGGAGCACCAGCTCCTCGCGGGCGGTCGACTCGTCCCAGGTGCTGCCGCCCTGGGCCACGTAGCCGATCCGGCGGCGCACCTCGGCCGGGTCCTTGCGCAGGTCGGCACCGGCCACCGTGGCCTGGCCGCCGTCCGGCTCGATGAGGGTGGCGAGCATCCGCAGCGTGGTGGTCTTGCCGGCGCCGTTGGGCCCGAGGAAGCCGAAGATCTCCCCCGCGGCGACGTCGAGGTCGACGCCGCGAACCGCGTCCACGGTCTTCGTCTGGCGACCCTCGCGGGAGCGGTACGTCTTCCGCAGCCCCCTGGTCTCGATCATCTCTGCTCCTGGTCGTCCGGGCGGACCGAGTGGCCGCCGATCGTCCGCGAGGACGCACGGATCCCCCGCGATTCACGCCGAGGCTAACGCGATATAGCTTCTTTGGTCAACGTTGATTATGTCGTGTCACTCCGACCCGTCGGTCCAACCCGACCAGCCCTCGGCCCGTTCCATCCCATCGGGCAGGTACGACACTCCGGACTCGATCCGCTCCGCGATCCGCTCGCACCAGGCCGTCTCCGCCTCGGCGCGGGCCAGCCACAGCTCGAACATCCACCCGACGTGCACCGGCTTGCGGGTGCGCACCCAGTCCGAGTCGAGCGAGGCGCGCATCGACTCCACCCCGGCGCGCAGCAGGTTCGCCCGGTTGCGCAGCGCCGCCGCGGCCTCCTCGCGGGGCATCGCTGGCAGGAACGAGAACGCCGCCACGAACGGGTCCGGCGACTCGTGGACCTGCCACCACTGCGCCCGCAGCAGCGTCTCGAACTCGTCCTCCCCCTTCGGCGTCACCTCGTACGTGGTGCGCGCCGGACGCGCGCCCACCTGCTCGACCGAGACGGTCCGCAGCAGGCCCTCGTCGGTGAGCTTGCGCAACGCGTGGTAGATCGAGCCCGGTTGCACGTTCGCCCACTTGTCCGCGCTCCAACTGAGCAGCTCACGGCGCACGTCGTAGCCGTGCACCGGCTGCATCCACCTGACCAGTCCGAGAATCATCATCCGCGTCGCCGACACGGACGCAAGCGTAATAGGCAAGTTTGACTACAGTGCCGCATCCCACACTGAGCGATCGTTAGGCTCCGCAGCTCGGCCGCTAAACTCCCGGCAACGACCTCCCGGGAGGAGCCCCAAGGTGCGCAAGGTTCTCATCGCCAACCGCGGCGAGATCGCCGTCCGCGTCATCCGCGCCTGCCGCGACGCCGGACTGGCCAGCGTCGCCGTCTACGCGGATTCCGATCGGGACGCCCTGCACGCCACGCTCGCCGACGAGGCGTACGCCCTCGGCGGGGACACCGCCGCCGACAGCTACCTGCGCATCGACAAGCTGATCGACGTGGCGGCCCGCTCCGGCGCGGACGCCGTGCACCCCGGCTACGGCTTCCTCTCCGAGAACGCCGACTTCGCCCAGGCCGTCATCGACGCCGGGCTGACCTGGATCGGCCCCACCCCGCAGGCGATCCGCGACCTCGGCGACAAGGTGACCGCCCGGCACATCGCGCAGCGCGCCGGAGCCCCGCTGGTGCCCGGCACCCCCGACCCGGTCGGCAACGCGGACGAGGTGATGGCGTTCGCCGTCGACCACGGCCTGCCGGTCGCCATCAAGGCCGCCTTCGGCGGTGGCGGGCGCGGCCTGAAGGTCGCCCGCACCATGGAGGAGATCCCGCACCTGTTCGAGTCGGCCACCCGCGAGGCGGTCGCCGCGTTCGGCCGGGGCGAGTGCTTCGTCGAGCGTTACCTGGACAAGCCGCGCCACGTCGAGGCGCAGGTGCTGGCCGACCAGCACGGCAACGTGATCGTGGTGGGCACCCGGGACTGCTCGCTCCAGCGCCGGCACCAGAAGCTGGTCGAGGAGGCGCCCGCGCCGTTCCTCACCGAGGCCCAGCGCGCCCAGATCCACGACAGCGCCAAGGCCATCTGCCGGGAGGCCGGCTACCACGGCGCCGGCACCGTCGAATACCTGGTCGGCGCGGACGGCACGATCTCCTTCCTGGAGGTGAACACCCGGCTCCAGGTCGAGCACCCGGTCACCGAGGAGACCGCCGGCATCGACCTGGTCCGCGAGCAGTTCCGCATCGCCGACGGGGAGAAGCTGCGCTTCACCGAGGACCCGGCGCCGCGCGGGCACGCCATCGAGTTCCGGATCAACGGCGAGGACCCGGGCCGCAACTTCCTGCCCGCGCCGGGCACCGTCACCGCGCTGCGCCTGCCCTCCGGGCCGGGCGTGCGGGTCGACACCGGCATCTCGGCCGGCGACGTGATCGGCGGCAACTTCGACTCGCTGCTGGCCAAGGTGATCATCGTCGGCGAGACGCGCGCCGAGGCGCTGGAGCGGGCCCGCCGGGCGCTCGACGAGATGGTGGTCGACGGCATGGCCACCGCGCTGCCCTTCCACCGCCTGGTGATCCGCGACGAGGCGTTCACCACCGAGCCGTTCACCGTGCACACCCGGTGGATCGAGACCGAGTGGGACAACACCGTCCCGGCCTTCACCGCCGCCGCCGGTGCCGGCGACGAGCCGGCCGAGCGCGAGACCGTCGTGGTCGAGGTGGGCGGCAAGCGGCTGGAGGTCGTCCTGCCCGCCGGGCTCGGTGCTGGTACGGCGGCAGCCGCGCCCGCCGCGAAGAAGCCGGCCCGCCGGGGCGGCGGGGGCAAGGCGGGCGCCGCGGTCAGCGGTGACACGCTCGCCTCCCCGATGCAGGGCACGATCGTGAAGATCGCGGTGACCGACGGCGACGAGGTGGCCGAGGGCGACCTGGTCGTGGTGCTGGAGGCGATGAAGATGGAGCAGCCGCTGCACGCGCACAAGGCCGGCACGGTGAGCGGGCTCGCGGCCGAGGTCGGCGCGGTGATCACCTCCGGCGCGGCGATCTGCACCATCGCCTGAGGTGTAAGGAAGGGCCCCTTCTTAACGCGTGAGGTAGTGAAGGGGCCCCTTCTTAACAGCGCAGGGCCGGGTGGTCTGAGCCACCACCGCAGGCGGGCGCGGCCCGGGGCGGGAATGATGGCCGGGTGCGGTTCCTTCACGGCGCGGTCCCCGCGCACGACCTGACCTACAACGACGTCTTCATGGCGCCCAACCGTTCGGAGGTGGGCTCCCGGCTCGACGTCGACCTGGCCACCACCGACGGGACCGGCACCACGATCCCGCTCGTGGTGGCGAACATGACAGCCGTCGCGGGCCGGCGGATGGCCGAGACCGTGGCGCGACGCGGCGCGGTGGCGGTGATCCCGCAGGACATCCCGATCGAGGTCGTCGCCGACGTGGTCGGCTGGGTCAAGCAGCGGCACCTGGTCTACGACACGCCGATCACGCTCGGCCCGACCGAGACCGTCGGCGACGCGATCCACTTGCTGCCGAAGCGTTCGCACGGCGCGGTGGTGGTGGTCGACGCGGACGGGCGGCCGATGGGCGTGGTGACCGAGGCGGACACCGTCGGGGTGGACCGCTTCGCCCAGCTCCGGCACGTGATGTCGACCGAGCTGCACACCGTTTCGGCGGACGCGGACCCGCGTACCGGGTTCGACCGGCTGTCGGCGGGCCGGCGGCGGATCGCGCCGGTGGTGGACGGCGACGGCCGCCTGGTCGGGGTGCTGACCCGGCAGGGGGCGCTGCGCGCCACGCTCTACACCCCGGCCGTGGACGACCGGGGGCGGCTGCGGATCGCGGCCGCCGTGGGCATCAACGGTGACGTCACGGGCAAGGCCGCCGCGCTGCTGGAGGCCGGTGTGGACACGCTGGTCGTGGACACCGCGCACGGGCACCAGGAGCGGATGCTCCAGGCGCTGCGGGCGGTCCGCCGGCTGGACCCGCCGGTGCCGGTGGCGGCCGGGAACGTGGTAACCGCCGACGGGGTACGCGACCTGGTCGACGCGGGCGCGGACATCGTGAAGGTGGGCGTCGGGCCGGGCGCGATGTGCACCACCCGGATGATGACCGGCGTGGGCCGCCCGCAGTTCTCCGCCGTGCTCGACTGCGCCGCCGCGGCCCGTTCGCTGGGGCGGCACGTCTGGGCCGACGGCGGCGTACGGCACCCGCGCGACGTGGCGCTGGCGCTGGCGGCGGGCGCCTCGAACGTGATGATCGGCTCCTGGTTCGCCGGCACCTACGAGTCCCCCGGTGACCTCTACACCGACGCCGACGGGCGGCGCTACAAGGAGAGCTTCGGCATGGCGTCGTCGCGTGCGGTGAGCGCCCGTACGGCCGAGGACAGCGCGTTCGACAGGGCCCGGAAAGCGATCTTCGAGGAGGGCATCTCCTCGGCCCGGATGTATCTGGACCCGAACCGGCCCGGGGTCGAGGACCTGATCGACGAGATCATCTCCGGCGTGCGCAGCGCGTTCACGTACGCGGGCGCGCGCAGTCTGGAGGAGTTCCACGAGCGGGCGCTCGTCGGCGTGCAGAGCGCCGCCGGGTACACCGAGGGAATGCCGCTGCCGACGAGCTGGTGACGCGGCTCAGCTGAACAGCCGCCTGATCACGGTACGGGCGGCGGCCTCCGGGTCGTCGCCCACCCGTGGCGGCAGCGCGCCGGAGAGCCAGAGCGTGGCGAAGCCGTGCACTATCGACCAGGCGGCCAGCGCGTCCGCGTCCGGCTCCCGCCCGGTGTGCCGGGCCACCCCGCCGCGCAGCAGCTCGCCGGACCGGGCCCGGGCGGCGACCAGCTCCGGGTCGTCGGCCCGGTACAGCTCGGGCCGGAACATGACGTCGAAGTGCGCGCGGTGCCGCACCGCGAACCCGACGTACGCCACACCGGTGTCGAGCAGGTCGTCGCCGGCCTGCCGGAGCGCGTCGGCGAGCAGGTCGAAGCCCTGGGTGGCGAACGCGGTGAGCAGCCCCGCCTTGTCGCCGAAGTGGTGCGCGGGCGCGGCGTGCGAGACCCCGGCCCGGCGGGCCAGCTCACGCAGGCTCAGCGCGGCCGGCCCGGACTCGGCGATCGCCTCGGCGGCGGCGCTCAGCAGGACGCGGCGGAGGTCGCCGTGGTGGTACGAGGCCATGCCGCCACCCTAACTTGTCATTGACAAGATGGCACCCGTCGCGGAATCTTGTCACCGACAAGATTCCGCGTCGGAGGGACTGACCATGGCACCGCTGATCGCACTCCTCGCCGGCACCGCGCTGGCCCGGATCGCCGGCCTGCTCGGCGTGGACGCCCTGGACGGGTGGCACCCCGCGCTGCGGGTCGGGCTGGCGCTGATGATGGTGCTGACCGGCGTGGCCCACTTCGCGTCCCGCCGGGCCGACCTGATCGCGATGGTCCCGCCGTCGCTGCCCCGGCCCGACCTGCTGGTCACCGTCACCGGCGTACTGGAACTCGCCGGCGCGCTCGCCCTGCTGGTCCCGGCCACCGCACGTCCGGCGGCGGCCGGGCTGGCGCTGCTGATGCTCGCCATGTTCCCGGCGAACGTGTCGGCCGCGCGGCGCGGGCTCACGCTCGCCGGGCGCCCGGTGACGCCGATCGGCGTCCGTACCCTGCTCCAGGTCGTCTTCGTGGGCGCCGCGCTGGCGGTGGCCCTCGGCGGGTGACCGCAGCGAGGGCCGGGCCCGACCCGGCGGCCCGCCGGAACGAGACCGGCGGGCCGCACGGGACCCGGCTCAGGCGCGGGCCGGCTCCGCCTCGGCGGGCGAGGCGTCCCCGGCCTCGCCGTGCCGGACCGTCGGCAGGCGCAGGCAGGCGACCAGGCCGATCAGCAGGAATCCGGCCCCCGCGAAGGCGGCGTACCGGGTGGCCTCGGAGAACGCCTGCTTCGCCTCCTCGGCGATCGGTGCGGTGCGCGGGTCCGCCTCCAGCCCGCCGATCGCCGCGCCGGCACTCTCCTTGACCGCGCTCACCACCTGGTCCCGCTGGGCGGGGGTGAGCCCGGGCTGGTCGGCCAGGCGGTCACCGAGGATACCGCCGAGGCCGGCGAAGAGGACGGTGCCGAGCACCGCGATGCCGAGCGCGGAACCGACCTGACGGGCGGTGCTCTGCAGGCCCGAGCCCTGGCCGCTGCGGCGCACCGGCACCTGCGACAGGGAGACGCCGGTGAGCTGGGCGGTGGCCAGGCCGACGCCGAGGCCGTAGACGAACAGGAAGCCCAGCGGCGCCCACCAGCTGGTGTCCGGCGCGACCACGAGCCCGAGTCCGATCACGCCGACGACCTCGGCGGCGACGCCGAGCTGGACCACCCGGGCGGCACCCCAGCGCTGCGTCAGCGGCGCGCCCATGCCGCTGGCCAGGAAGCTGCCGACGGCGAGCGGCAGCAGCGCCAGGCCGGTGCGGAAGGCGCTGTAGCCGAGCACGTTCTGGAACCACAGCGGAAGCGCGAACAGCAGTCCGAGCTCGCCCAGGCTGACGATCGCGGCGGCCAGGATGCCGTTGCGGAACGAGCTGATGCCGAACAGCGACAGGTCGAGCAGTGCGGGGCGGCCGGACCGGTTGCGGCGTACCTGCTGCGCCAGGAAGATCCCGAGCGCGACGAGGCCGACCAGCGCGGAGACCGGGACCGGCGAGATCGACGCGGTCCAGTCCAGCCCGAACAGGCTGAACGGCCGCTCCCGCTCCCACCAGCCGTAGGTGCGGCCCTCGATCAGGGCGAAGACCACGCCGGTCATGCCGATCACCGAGAGCAGCGCGCCGAGCAGGTCCAAGCCGCGTTCGGCCTGCTCGTCGCGGGACTCGGCGACCAACACGAGCGTCGCCACGATCACGGCCAGGCTGACCGGGACGTTGATGCCGAAGGCCCACCGCCAGGAGTACGTGGTGGTGAGCCAGCCGCCGAGCAGCGGCCCGAGCGCCGCCGCGCCACCGATGGTGGAGCCCCAGACGGCGAACGCGATGCCCTTCTCCCGGCCGGTGAAGTTGGCGTTCAGCAGGGAGAGCGAGGTGGGCAGCATCATCGCCCCGCCGATGCCCTGGAGCACCCGGGACGCGATGAGCGTCTCGCCGGAGCCGGCGAGCGCCGCGAGCACGCTGGCCACCACGAACACGGTGACGCCGACGAGGAACATCCGCCGTCGCCCGGACCGGTCGGCGAAGCGGCCGGCGACCAGCAGCAACGCGGCGAAGACCAGGGTGTACGCCTCCTGCACCCACTGCGCGTCGGTGGAGGTGATGTCGAGGTCCCGGATGATCTGCGGCACCGCGACGTTCACGATTGTCGCGTCCACGATGATCATCGCCACGCCGAGGCTGATGGCAAGTAGCCCGAACCAGCGTCCGCGCCCGTCGCCGCGCATTGCGCCCCCCCCTTTAGCTAGATTCTCTAGCTACCTGAGATGCTAGCTTTATCCCATGGAGGGGGTGCCGTCAAGCGGGGAGCCGACGCCGGCCGCGCCGCCGAGCAGCGAGACTTCCCGCGCGCTGCGCGACGTGCTGCGGATCGCCGGTGACACCCGGGCCGCGCTGGCCCGCCGCCTGGGCCTCAACGCCACCGACGCGGCGGCGATCGACCACCTGGTCTCCAGCCCGGAGCCGCTGGGCCCGGTCGAGCTGGGCAACCGCCTCGGCATCCGCTCCGCCTCGGCGACCACGCTCGTCGACCGGCTCGTGCAGGCGGGCCACGTCACCCGGACCCCGCACCCGCACGACCGGCGTCGACTGAGCCTCCAGGTGACCGAGAGCGCCGTCGGCGAGGTGCTGGAGGCGCTCCGCCCGATGCTCGTCGGCGTCGACCGGGCGGTCGCCCGGCTCACCCCCGAGCAGGCCGAGGCCACCACGGCCTTCCTGCGCGAGGTCACCGAGGTGATGCGGGAGTACGTCGCCACCGCCCCGGACGAGCCGTCGCGGGCCCGCCCCGACCGCCGCTGAGGAGATTCTCAGAATTAGTTTGGGCCCTGATGGTTCGGGAGCTAACCTGACGCTCGTGAACATGGGCCCGCTCGTCCGCTTCCCCGACGCGTTGCACCACGCGCCACTCGGCCGGCTGATCTCGATCGCCGGTCACGTCGTCGAACAGCACTGGGGGCGTTACCTCGCCGAACACGGGCTCACGTCCGCCGGCATGCGGGTCCTGATGATCCTCCTGCGGGCCGGCGAGGTGAGCCACCGGGAAATGGCCGAGCTGTGCTTCGTCCGGCCCGCCACGCTCACCGGCATCGTCGACACGCTGGAACGCGACGACTTCGTCAGCCGCCGTCGCGCCCCGGAGGACCGCCGCACGGTCCGGCTCGCCCTGACCGACAAGGGCGGCGAGCACGCCCGCGCCATCATCGACATGATTCACAGCGACCGGCCGTTGACGTCGGTCGACGCCGACCCGGCCAACCGGGCGGTGATCCGCCAGTTCCTGATCGAAATCATCACCGGCATGTCCGACGGGGACCTCCGTCGGTTGAACCGGGACAGCGAGTCCGACACCGAGCCGCCGACGGGGAGCCATCCGTGTTGATCCGCCTGCTCCGCACACATCTGCACCCGTACCGACGATGGCTGGCCGCCGTGGTGGCGTTCCAGTTCGTCGGCACGATCGCCTCGCTCTACCTGCCGAGCCTGAACGCCGACATCATCGACCGGGGCGTCGCGGTCGGCGACACCGACCAGATCATGCGTACGGGCGGGTGGATGCTGCTGGTCAGCCTGCTCCAGATCGCCTGCTCGATCGCCGCCGTCTACTTCGGCGCGAAGACCGCCATGGCGTTCGGCCGCGACGTGCGCGGCTCGATCTTCCGGCGCGTCAACAGCTTCTCCGCCCGCGAGGTCGCCCGGTTCGGAGCGCCGTCGCTGATCACCCGCAACACCAACGACGTCCAGCAGGTGCAGATGCTGGTGTTGCTGAGCTGCACCATGCTGGTGGCCGCGCCGATCATGAGCGTCGGCGGCGTGGTGATGGCCCTGCGCGAGGACGTCGGGCTCTCCTGGCTGATGCTGGTCTGCGTACCGGTGCTGGCCGTCGCGCTGGGCCTGATCATCCGCCGGATGGTCCCGGGCTTCCGGCTCATGCAGACCCGGATCGACACCGTCAACCGGGTGCTGCGCGAGCAGATCACCGGCATCCGGGTGGTCCGGGCGTTCGTACGGGAGCCGTACGAGACCGACCGGTTCCGGGCCGCGAACACGGACCTGACCGCCACCGCGCTGCGGATCGGGCGGCTCCAGGCGCTGATCTTCCCGATCGTGATGCTGGTGCTGAACGTCTCCAGCGTCGCGGTGCTCTGGTTCGGCGCGGCACGTGTCGACTCCGGCCAGATCCAGGTCGGCGCGCTCACCGCGTTCCTGCAATACCTCATGCAGATCCTGATGGCGGTCATGATGGCCACCTTCATGCTGATGATGGTGCCCCGGGCGGCGGTCTGCGCCGAGCGCATCGAGGAGGTGCTCGACACCGACTCGTCGGTGGTGCCGGCAGCCGACCCGGTCACCGAGGTCACCGGCCGGGGCGAGCTGGAGTTGCGCGGCGCCGGGTTCCAGTACCCGGGCGCGACCGCGCCGGTGCTGCACGACATCTCGTTCCGGGCCGAGCCGGGCCGGACCACGGCGATCATCGGATCCACCGGCGCCGGCAAGACCACGCTGCTGACGCTCATCCCCCGCCTGGTCGACCCGACCGCCGGCGCGGTCCTGGTCGACGGCGTGGACGTACGGGATCTCGCCCCGGACGAGCTGTGGCGGCGGATCGGGCTGGTGCCCCAGCGGCCGTACCTGTTCACCGGCACCGTCGCCAGCAACCTGCGCTACGGCAACCCGGACGCCACCGACGCCGAACTGTGGGCCGCCCTGGAGATCGCCCAGGCGCGCGACTTCGTCGCCGAGATGTCGGGCGGGCTGGAGGCGCCGATCGCGCAGGGCGGCACCAACGTCTCCGGCGGCCAGCGGCAACGCCTGGCCATCGCCCGCGCGCTCGTCCGCAAACCGGAGATCTACCTCTTCGACGACTCCTTCTCCGCGCTCGACCTCGGCACGGACGCCCGGCTGCGGGCCGCCCTCAAGCCGGTCACCGCGGACGCGGCGGTGGTGATCGTGGCCCAGCGGGTCTCCACGATCGTCGACGCCGACCAGATCATCGTGCTCGAGGACGGGGGTGTCGTCGGGATGGGACGACATGAGGAACTGCTGGAGAGCTGCCCCACGTACGCCGAGATCGTCGCGTCGCAGCAGACGGCGGAGGTGGCCGCGTGAGCGCGAGGAGTGAGCCGGGGTTGCGAGCCCCGCAGTCGCGAACGAACGGGGGCACAGCGTGAGCGGGGGGAACGGCGGGACGCCGTCGGTTCCGCAGCAGAAGAACGAGCCGAACCGGCTGCCGCCGGCCGGGCGGCGGCCCGGCGGTGGCCCACCGCACATGAGCATGGGCATGCCGGCCGAGAAGGCGATGAACTTCGGGCCGTCGGCACGCCGGCTGCTGGGGCGGCTGCGGCCGTACCGGCTCCAGCTCACCGGCGTGCTCGCGCTGGCCCTGGCCAGCGTCGGGCTCAGCGTCATCGGGCCGAAGGTGCTCGGGCACGCCACCGACATCATCTTCAGCGGGGTGATCGGGCGGCAGCTTCCGCCCGGCACCACCACCGAGGCGGCGGCGGAGGCGGCCCGCGCCGAGGGCAACGGCAACTTCGCCGACATGCTGGCCCGGATGGACGTGATCCCGGGCACCGGCATCGACTTCGACGCGCTGGGCCGGGTGCTGGCGTTCGCCGTCGTGCTCTACGTCGGCGCGAGCATGCTCCAGTGGGCGCAGGGCTGGGTGCTCAACGGGGTGGTGCAGCGCACCGTGCTGACGCTGCGCGCCGACGTGGAGGACAAGCTCAACCGGCTGCCGCTGCCCTACTTCGACAAGCAGCCCCGCGGTGAGCTGCTGAGCCGGGTCACGAACGACATCGACAACGTGTCGCAGACGCTCCAGCAGACGCTGAGCCAGCTGCTCACGTCGCTGCTCACAGTCGTCGGCGTACTCGGGATGATGTTCTGGATCTCGCCGCTGCTGGCAATCGTCGCGCTCGTCGCGGTGCCGCTGTCGGTGGTGGTCACCGGCCAGATCGCCAAGCGCTCGCAGGGCAAGTTCATCGCCCAGTGGAAGCACACGGGCGAGCTGAACGGCCAGATCGAGGAGGCGTACACCGGGCACGAACTGGTGAAGGTCTTCGGCCGGCAGAAGGAGGTCGAGGCCGCCTTCCACGCCAAGAACGAGGAGCTGTTCCGGGCCGGCTTCGGCGCGCAGTTCGTCTCCGGGCTGATCATGCCGGCGATGTTCTTCATCGGGAACCTCAGCTACGTCGCGATCGCCGTGGTCGGCGGCCTGCGGGTGGCGTCGGGCTCGATGAGCCTCGGTGACGTGCAGGCGTTCATCCAGTACTCGCGGCAGTTCACCCAGCCGCTCACCCAGGTCGCGTCGATGGCCAACCTGCTGCAGTCCGGGGTGGCCTCGGCCGAGCGGGTCTTCGCTGTGCTCGACGCCGACGAGCAGAGCCCCGACCCGGCCGAGCCGGCCCGGATCGCCGACCCGCACGGGCGGGTCGAGTTCGAGCACGTCTCCTTCCGGTACGACCCGGAGAAGCCGCTCATCGACGACCTGTCGCTGGTCGCCGAGCCGGGCCACACGGTGGCCATCGTCGGTCCCACCGGCGCCGGCAAGACCACGCTGGTCAACCTGGTCATGCGGTTCTACGAGCTGGACGCCGGGCGGATCACGCTGGACGGGGTGGACCTCTCCACGATGCGCCGCGACGAACTGCGCGGCCGGATCGGCATGGTGCTCCAGGACACCTGGCTGTTCGGCGGCAC
Organism: Micromonospora sp. NPDC049203; assembly: GCF_043197215.1. Classification (NCBI taxonomy): domain Bacteria; kingdom Bacillati; phylum Actinomycetota; class Actinomycetes; order Micromonosporales; family Micromonosporaceae; genus Micromonospora; species Micromonospora sp. NPDC049203. The sequence goes on from NZ_JBICSV010000001.1 coordinate 996,857, forward strand.
CATCCGGGACAACATCGCCTACGGACGCCCCGACGCCACCGAGGAGGAGATCCTCGCCGCCGCCCGGGCGACGTTCGTCGACCGGTTCGTCCGCAGCCTGCCGGACGGCTACGACACGGTGATCGACGAGGAGGGCAGCAACGTCAGCGCCGGGGAGAAGCAGCTCATCACCATCGCCCGCGCGTTCCTGGCCGAGCCGTCGCTGCTGATCCTGGACGAGGCGACCAGCTCGGTGGACACCCGGACCGAGGTGCTGCTCCAGCGGGCCATGGCGGCGCTGCGCTCGGACCGGACGAGCTTCGTCATCGCGCACCGCCTCTCCACCATCCGCGACGCCGACCTGATCCTGATGATGGAGCAGGGCCGGATCGTCGAGCAGGGCACCCACGACCAGCTCGTCGCCGCCGGTGGCGCGTACGCCCGGCTCTACCGGGCGCAGTTCACCGGCGCGGTGATCGAAGACGAGATCCCGGCGCCCACCCCGGCCGGCCCTCCGGCGGGAATGCGTGCCGGTGCCGGCACGCCGGCCGGGAACTGACGTGGACCCGGCCACAGGTCCGGCACCGGTCGGTGTCCGGGTGCCTTACCGGCACCCGGACGGGCCGGAGTCAGGCCGGCGGGAGCAGCCCCGCCGACCGGCTCGCGACCACCGCGCCGACCAGGCCCAGCGCCTCGGCGGCGGGCATCGGGTCGAGCACCCGGCCGTCGCGCAGGCGCAGCGAGACCGAACCGTCGGCCACCTCCCGGGGGCCGAGGACCCCGGTGTACGGGACTCGGCGGCGGGACGCGTCCCGGATCCGGGCGCCGAGCGAACCGGCGTGGTCGACCTCGGCCCGCAGCCCGGCCGCCTCGGCGCGGCGGGCCAGCGCGACGGCCGCGTCGGCCTGCGCCGCGTCCACCGGCAGCAGCAGCACCTGCACCGGGGCGTACCAGGCCGGGAACGCGCCCTGGTGCACCTCGATCAGGTACGCGAACAGCCGTTCCATGCTGCCGACGAGGCTGCGGTGCACCATCACCGGCCGTTTCCGGCGGCCGTCCGAGTCGGTGTACGACAGGTCGAACCGTTCCGGTTTGTCGAAGTCGAGCTGGACGGTGGAGATGGTCGACTCCCGGCCGGCCGCGTCGACGATCTGAATGTCGATCTTCGGCCCGTAGAACGCGGCCTCGCCCGGCGCCTCGACGACGTCCACCCCGTCGAGCGCGGCGCGGAGCAGTTCCTCGGCCCGCCCCCAGCCGGCGTCGTCGCCCACGTACCGCCGGCCCGGCCCGCGCAGCGACAACCGGAACCCGGCGGGACGGACGCCGAGCGCGGCGTGCGCCTCGCCGATCAGCCGCAGGATCTCGCGGACCTCGTCGCCGACCTGCTCCAGCGCGCAGAAGTTGTGCGCGTCGTTGAGCGAGATGGCTCGTACGCGAGACAGCCCGCCGAGCACCCCGGAACGCTCGGCCCGGTACATCCCGCCCAGCTCGGCGACCCGCAGCGGCAGCTCCCGGTAGGAACGCCCACGGGCCCGGAACACCAGCGCGTGGTGCGGGCAGAGCGCCGGGCGCAGCACGAACTCGTCGTCGGCGCTCAGCCGCATCGGCGGGAACATGTCGTCGGCGAAGTAGCCCAGGTGCCCGGAGAGCTCGAACAGCTCCCGTTTGGCCAGTGGCGGGGAGTAGACGTGCCGGTAGCCGGCCCGGCGCTCCAGCTCCCGCACGTACTCCTCGACGGCGTGCCGGGCGGCGGCGCCGGCCGGCAGCCAGATCGGCAGCCCGGCGCCCGCGAGCGGGTCGGAGACGAACAGCTCCAGCTCCCGGCCGAGCCTGCGGTGGTCGATCATGTCGCTCTCCTTGATCGGGTACGACCCGGAGGCGAGCGGGCCCGGAACGCCGCGAGGCCCCGGAGCGGATCGCCCCGGGGCCTCGTCGACGGAAACGTCAGTGCGGCACGCCGGGAACACCCGGCGTCGTCGTTACTACCGCGCTACGCATGCCCTGACGCTAGACGCGCGGGCGTCGATGGCGCACCTGAAATATGGAGAGTGGGGGGGGGGGGGGGGGGGGGGGGGGGGCGGGCGGGCCCGCCCCCCCCCCCCCCCCCCCGCCCCGCCCCCCCCCCCCCCCCCCCCCCCCCCCCCCCCCCCCCCCCCCCCCCCCCC
>NZ_JBICSV010000002.1:0-42029 GCF_043197215.1 Micromonospora sp. NPDC049203
GCGCCCGCGGCCGGGGGGGGGGGGGGGGGGCGGCCGGGGCCCCCGGGCCCCGGCCCCCCCCCCCCCCCCCCCCCCCCCCCCCCCCCCCCCCCCCCCCCCCCCCCCCCCGTGCTCAGGCCGAGCGGCCCGACGCCGTGCTCAGGCCGAGCGGCCCGACGTCGTGCTCAGGCCGGCTGCGCGCGCCCCGGCCGCCGGCTGTTCAGGCCGCGCAGGCCACCAGCTCGCGGGTGCGGCCGGGCAGATCCGGCGTGCGGTCGGAACAGCGCACCGGGACCACCCGGTGCAGGCCGGTCACCCGCAGCACCCGGGCCACCACCGGGTCGGGGTCGGTGAGCACCAGCTCGCCACCGCGGGCCCGCACCCGCAGGTGGGTGGCGACCAGCGCGCGCACCCCGGCGGCGGAGAGCAGCCGCACACCGGACAGGTCGACCCGCAGCACCGGCCGGGCGGGCGCCGCCCAGAGCGCGGCCCGGAACGCCGTCACGGAGGCGATGTCGATCTCGCCGACCGGACGCAGCTCGACCATGTGATCGTGCACGTCAGTCACCACGTGGAGGCGCTCAACGCTGTGTACCATGCGGCCAAACCTACCCGCCCCCACCGACATTTCCCGACCTCACGGCCGGTGGTTCCGGGTACTGTCCGGGACCCGACCCCGAGCCGTCTCAGGGTCATCCCGCAGTCCCCCGCCACGCCCCCTGGCCGGGGCGAAACGCCGTCGAGGGCTGCCCCACGCGGCGCCGCCGGGCCACAATGAGCCGATGGCCGTCCCCCGCCCGCGTGCCCCACTGCTGATCCGGCCGGTCCGCGAGCCGGCGACCGTGCCGCCACCGCTCACCGGCCCCTGGGCACCCGCCGACACCCGGCTCGACCGGGCCGACCTGCTGCCGCTGCCGGCCGGCGGGCACGGCCCGGAGGACGTCGTGGTCGACGGCGAGGGCCGGGTGGTCAGCGGCGACGAGGACGGCCGGCTCTGGTGGTGGCCGGCCGACTCCCCGCCCGGCACGCCGCCCACCCTGCTGGCCGAGACCGGCGGACGACCGCTGGGCATCGAACGGGATCCGGTCGACGGCGGGTTGCTGGTCTGCGACGCGTACCGGGGGCTGCTGCGGGTCGACCCGGCCGGCCGGGTGCACGAGCTGACCGGGGCCGCGCCGCCGGTGCACCTGGCCGACAACGCGGCGGTGGCCCGCGACGGCACCGTTTACTTCACCGACTCCTCCGACCGGTTCCCGCTCTCGCACTGGAAGCGCGACCTGCTGGAACACCGGCCCAACGGGCGGGTGCTCGCGTACGACAGGCGCACCGGCCGCACCGACGTGGTCGCGGACGGGCTCTACTTCCCCAACGGGCTCGCGCTCACCCCCGACGAGTCGGCGCTGATGCTCGCCGAGACCGCCACCCACCGGCTGCTGCGGGTGGACCTGCCCGGCGGGCGGGCCACAGTGCTCACCGACCTGCCCGCGTATCCGGACAACGTCTCCGGCGTCGGCGACGGCACCTACTGGGTCGCGTTGCCCAGCCCTCGGCTGCGGGCCATGGAGCGGCTGCTGCCGCATCCCCGGGTCCGGCAGATCGTGGCCCTGCTGCCCGGCGCGGTCCAGCCGCAGCCGCGCCGCTACGGGCTGGTCGCGCTTGTCGACGGCACCGGCCGGGTGCTGCGTACGCTGCACGGCCCGAGCGGGGCGTACCCGATGGTCACCGGCGTGCGGCAACACGGCCGCCACCTCTGGCTGGGCAGTCTGACCGCGACCGGCGTGGCCCGCGTCGACCTGGACTGAGCGCGGCGCGGGGCCGGCCCGCGCGGACGCGGGCCGGCCCCGGGGCCGTTCCTCCCCAGGTTCAGCCGCCGCTGTTGCTCCGCGAGGGGGACGGGGCCGGCGACGACCCGCCGGCCACCGCGCCCGGGTGCGGCGTCGGGCTCTGCGTGGGCTTCAGCCCCGCCGGTACGGGCAGCGCGCTGCCCTTGGCGAACTCGTCCCAGCCGACGTTCCAGGCGGTGAAGCCGTTGCCCTGGTCGAGCTTCACCTCGGTGCCCTTGACCGTCACCAGGTCACCGACCTGCGTGAAACCCATCAGCCAGTCCGCGGCGGTGGCCGAGACGTTCGTGCAGCCGTGTGAGGTGTTCGTGGAGCCCTGCTCCCCCTCCGACCACGGCGCCGAGTGGATGAACTCGCCACCCCAGGTCAGCCGCTGGGCGTCGTCCACGTCGACCACGTAGCCGCCGTTTGGTTCGCCCCGCGTGTCGAACGTGGTGTGCTCGTGCTTCTCCATGATCACCATGGTGCCGCTGGACGTCGGCGTGCTCTCCTTGCCGAGACTGACCGGGATCTTCTTGACCGCCTTGCCGTCCTCGTAGACGGTCATCTGCTTGGTCCCGTTGTCGATGTCGAGCGTCACCTGCCGGCCGACCTTGGCGCTCGCGACCCGGTCGGCGTCGCCGACCGTCTCCTTGCCGATGGGCAGCCCCTCCAGTGCGCTGCGCACACTGATCTTGGTGCCCGGTTTCCAGCGGTCCGGTGCCCGGTACTCGGCCTGCTTGCCGTCGGCCACCCAGGACCAGGTGCCGGGCTGCGGCGGGTCGGTCTTCACGAACAGCCGGCGCTGCACATCCGCGCGGGCCTCCTTGGGAATCGGCGGGTCGAATCCGAGCACCACGGGCATCGCCGTCCCGTACGTCTGATTCGGCCGGAAATACAATTCACTGGTGACTGCCGGTTTGGTGGATTTGGCCATCGTCGTGAACGTCGTCTTCTGCGTGGCGGTCCTGCCGGAATCGCCGGTCGCGGTCACCTCGGCCGTGTACGTGCGGGAATTGGCGAGCGGCCGGTCCGGCACCCAGCCGGAGCCGTCCTCGCGGGGCTGAGCCGGCACGGCGTTGCCCTTGTCGTCGGTCAGCTTGACGGCTGTCACCTTGCCGTTGCTCACCCTGGCACCCACCTCCGCGCTGATCGGCACGTCCCGGGTGCGATCGGCCGGCGTCACGGCGACCGACGGCGGCGGGGCCGCCTCGGCCCGCTTCGCCATCGACTTCGGGCCGGCGGTGCACGCGCCGACCGCCAGCGGTGCGGCTGCGACGGTCATCGCGAAAAGCGTCAGTCGGTGCCTCGCAAACATATTTCGCCCCCCATTTCCGAACCCTCTCGCCCACATTCTGTAGGCCCGGGATCGCGCCGTGGCACCTTCGGCGGAATTGCTCGGAAACGGCTGCGCGAATCATGCCGGACAGGCGATACCCGTCCCCGGTTGCGCCCCACGCGCTCTCCGCCCCGGTCCGGCCGCCGACGGTCGATCATGAAGTTACCGGCGCCCGGTGTCCGGTTCCTCCCCGTCAACCTCATGATCGACGGAGCGAGGCGGGAGGGCTTGGAGATCTTGGTACGAGACGGTCCCCATAGGGGCCCGCATAGGGGCACTTTCCTACCAAGATCCGACCCGCTCCACTGCGATCTCGCAGTTGCGGCCCTCGAGAAGGGTGCGAGTCGGGCACATCGTGGGCAGCAAGTGCACGATCGCGGGGCGGGGGCGGGGCGGGGGCGGGGGACGCGCGCGGCCCCGGCCCTCAGGGGGCCGGGGCCGGGTGGCGGACGGGTCAGACGTTGGCTACCAGGAGGGCGGGCTGCTCGACGCAGTCGGCTACGTGGCGCAGGAAGCCGCCGGCCACACCGCCGTCGCAGACGCGGTGGTCGAAGGTGAGGCTGATCTGGGTCACCTTGCGGACGGCGAGCTGCCCGTCCACCACCCACGGCTTGTCCACGATCCGGCCGACGCCGAGCAGCGCCGCCTCCGGGTGGTTGATGATCGGCGTCGAGCCGTCCACGCCGAACACGCCGTAGTTGTTGAGCGTGAACGTCCCCCCGGTCAGCCGGGCCGGCGGCAGCGTGCCGGCCCGGGCCGCCGCAGTGGTCTCGGCGAGCGCGGCGGCCAGCTCCCGGGTGGTGAGCCGCTGCGCGTCACGCAGCACCGGCACGACCAGGCCCCTGTCGGTCTGCGCGGCGATGCCCAGGTGCACACCGGCGGACTGGATGATCCGCTGGCCCTCGGTGTCGACGTGCGCGTTGAGCTGGGGGTACTTCCGCAGGCCGCTGAGGCAGATCCGGGCCAGCAGCGCCAGGATGCTCACCGGCGTGTCAGGCGTGGCCGCGTTGATCGCGGCGCGCGTCTCCAACAGGCCGGTGGCGTCCACGTCGACCCAGATGGTCACCTCGGGGATCTCCCGCCGGCTGCGGGAGAGCTTGTCAGCGATCACCTTGCGGATGCCGGTGAGCGGGATGACCGTGTCGCCGTCACCGGCCGGGGCGAGCCCGACGTGGGCGGCCGGGGCGTCCGGCACCGCGGCCAGCCGGGCAGCCGGAGCGGGGGCGGCCACGGCGGCGTCCAGGTCGGCCCGGCGGATCACACCGCCCGGCCCGGTGCCGCGCAGCGACGCCAGGTCGATGCCGTGCTCCTTGGCCAGCCGCCGCACGATCGGCGAGATGACGAGCGGCGCCACCGCCGGTCCGCCGGTCTGCGGCGACTCAGCCGCGCGGTCCGCCGAGGCGACCGTGCCGGCCTCGGGGGCCAGCGCCAGGCGCGGACGGCGACGCCTACGGCCCGTGCCGCCGTGGCCGGTGCCGTAGCCGATCAGGACGTTGCCGGAGCCGGCCCGCTCCTCCTCGCGGTAGGTGGCGTGCGGGTCGGGCGCGTCGTCGAGCGGGGCGATGGTGATCAGCGGCTGGCCCACCGGGCGCACCTCACCGGCCGCGCCGTGCAGGGCCACGACCCGGCCGGCGTACGGGCACGGCACGTCGACGACGGCCTTGGCGGTCTCCACCTCGACCACGCTCTGGTCCACCGTCACCACGTCGCCGACGGCGACCCGCCACTCGACGATCTCCGCCTCACTCAGCCCTTCCCCGAGGTCGGGCAGGAGGAAGTCCCGGTTCCCCACAGCCGTGGTCATGCCGTGCTGACCGGGCATGCCCTCACGGCCCTCGCTCCGCTCGGTGCGCTCGGTCATGCTGAGCCGGCCGGGCATGCCCTCACGGCCCTCGCTCCGCTCGGTGCGCTCGGTCATGCCGCCACCCACCGCGTGTCGGGCTGGTCGTCCCACTGAAGCCGGGCCACGGTGTCCAGCACCCGGTCGACCGAGGGCAGGTGGGTGTGCTCCAGCATCGGCGCCGGGTACGGGATGTCCAGCCCGGACACCCGCAGCACCGGGGCGTGCAGCGCGTGGAAGCAGCGTTCCTGCACCCGGGCGGCGATCTCCGCGCCGACCCCGGCGAAGCCCTGCGCCTCCTGGATCACCACGCACCGGCCGGTACGGCGTACCGAGGCGGTGACTGTCGCGTCGTCGAACGGCACGATGCTGCGGACGTCGACGACCTCCAGGTCCCAGCCCTCCTCGCGGGCGGCCTCGGCGGCAGCGAGCGCGACAGGCACCGCCGGTCCGTACGCGATCAGGGTGGCGTCGGTGCCGGGGCGGCGCACCACGGCGGTGCCGAGCGGCGCGGTACGGGCCGGCAGCTCCGCCTGGGCGCTGGTGAAGTAGAGCTTCTTGGGCTCCAGGAACACCACCGGGTCGGGGTCGTCGATGGCGGCGCGCAGCAGCGAGTACGCGTCGTCCACGGTGGCCGGCGTGACCACCTTCAGGCCGGGGGTGTGCGCGTAGTACGCCTCGGACGAGTCGCAGTGGTGCTCCACGCCGCCGATGCCACCGGCGTACGGCACCCGGATGACGATCGGCACGCTGAGCGCGCCACGGGTGCGGTTGCGCAGCTTCGCCACGTGCGAGGCGATCTGCTCGAACGCCGGGTACGCGAACGCGTCGAACTGCATCTCCACCACCGGCCGCAGCCCGGACATGGCCAGGCCGACGGCGAACCCGACGATGCCGGCCTCGGCGAGCGGGGTGTCGAAGCAGCGCTTGTCGCCGAAGCGGGCCTGCAGCCCGTCGGTGATCCGGAAGACGCCGCCGAGCTGGCCGACGTCCTCGCCGAACACGACGACCCGCTCGTCGTCGAGCATCGCGTCGGCGAGCGCCGCGTTGAGCGCCTTCGCCATGGTCATGGTGGCCATCAGGCGTCCCCCTCCGCGTCGGCGGCCAGCTCGGCCCGGACCATCTCGCGCTGCTCGACGAGTTGCGGCGTCGGCTCGGCGTACACGTGGTCGAACAGGCTCAGCGGGTCGACTGCGGGCTGGTCGTCCATCCGGCGGCGCAGCGCGGCGGCGTACTCCTCGGCCTCCGCCGCGACGGCCGCGACGGCGGCGTCGTCGAGCGCGCCCTTGGCCCGCAGGTACGCCTCGAGCCGGGCGATCGGGTCGCGGTCGCGCCACGCCTCGACCTCGTCGGCGTCGCGGTAGCGGGTCTGGTCGTCGGCGTTTGTGTGCGGCTCCATCCGGTACGTGTGCGCCTCGACCAGGTAGGGGCCCTTGCCGGCGCGGGCGTGCGCGACGGCGCGTTCCAGCACGGCCAGGACGGCCACCGGGTCGTTGCCGTCGACCTGCTCGCTGGGTACGCCGTAGCCGACGCCCTTGTAGGCGAGGCTCGGCGCGGCGGTCTGCCGCGACAGCGGCACGCTGATCGCGTACTTGTTGTTCTGCACCAGGTAGACCACCGGCGCCTTGAACACGGCGGCGAAGTTGATGCCCTCGTGGAAGTCGCCCTCGCTGGTGGCACCGTCGCCGATGAACGCCAGCGCCACTGTGTCGCGGCCCTGGTACGACTCGCCGTAGGCCAGCCCGGCGGCGTGCACGCACTGGGTCGCGAGGGGGGTGCACTGCGGCGCGGTACGGGTGGCAGCCGGGTCGTACCCGCAGTGCCAGTCGCCGCGCAGCAGCGTGAGCACCTCGACCGGGTCGAGGCCGCGCGCGGTGAGCGCCATCGACTCGCGGTAGGTGGGGAACACCCAGTCGCTGTCGCGCAGCGCGAGGACGCCGCCGATCTGGCAGGCCTCCTGGCCACGCGCGGACGGGTAGACGGCGAGGCGGCCCTGCTTGGTGAGCGCGGTGGCCTGCACGTCGAAGCGGCGGCCGACGACCATCCGCCGGTACATCTCGCGCAGCGTCTCGACCGGCGGCTCCGGGTAGTCGTCGCGGGCCGGCAGCGGGGTCCCGTCGGGTTCGAGCAGCCGGACCGGCTCCCGCTGCGGCATGAAGCCCGCCGACGGGTCGGGTGCGGCCGGGGTGGACTTCCGGCGGGTGCGCGGGGATGCCCTGCGGACCGCCTGGGGTGTGGTCGTCACGGCGGGGACCTCCTGGACGTGTGGTGGCCCTATGCTCCCGGTCGTGGATGATTGACTCAACATGCGGGATGAACGCGGGACGAATGGCATGGGAGGGTGGCCGAGGTGAGCCAGGAGACCGGCGCCACACCGGGCGCGGCGGGCGGAACGGGACGTTCGGCCGGGCCGCTGGACGAGGTGGATCGGCGGATCCTGCGCGAGCTGGTCCGCGACGCCCGCACCTCCATCCGTACGCTCGCCGAACGGGTGCACGTCTCGCGCACAAACGCGTACGCCCGGGTGGAGCGGCTGCTGCGCGACGGGGTGCTGACCGGGTTCACCGCGCGGATCGCGCCGGAGCCGGCCGGGCTGGGCACGTCGGCGTACATCGCGCTCACCATCGAGCAGAACACCTGGCGGGAGGTCTCCGCCGAGCTGGCCCGGGTGCGCTACATCGAGCACGCCGCGCTGCTCAGCGGCGAACACGACGTCCTCGCCCTGGTCCGGGCACCGGACAACGCGACGTTGCGGGACGTGGTGCTGGACCGGGTGCAGAGCATCGCCGGGGTGCTGTCCACACGTACCTGGCTGGTGTTCGAGGAGTTCGACGGCACGCAGAGCCCCTGGGACTGACCGCCTCAGCGTTCCGGCGGCGGCTCCAGCCCTTCGGCGTCGGCCCGCTCCAGCAGGGGTGCCAGCGAGTACCGCCGCCCGTCCAGCCCGGCGTGCGGGTCGCCCCGCCCGGCGAACCGCGCGGGCATGCTGACCACGTCGAAGTCCTCCGGGCGGGCGTCGTCCAGCTCGGACCAGTCCAGCGGCGCCGAGACCAGCGCCGCAGGTGTGGGCCGGATCGAGTACGCCGACGTCATGGTGTGGTCGCGTGCCATCTGGTTGTAGTCGACGAAGACCGGCCGGTCCCGCTGGTCGCGCCACCAGGTGGTGGTGACCAGGTCGGGCAGGCGGCGCCGCATCTCCAGGCCGAGCGCCAGCACCGCGCGCCGGCACTCGCCGAAGCTCCAGCGCGGCTCGATGGAGACGTAGACGTGGATGCCGCGCCCGCCGGTGGTCTTCGGGAAGCCCTCCAGGCCCAGCTCGGCCAGGAACGCGCGCACCTCGTGCGCCACCGGCACCACCTGCGCGAAGTCGACACCCGGCATCGGGTCGAGGTCGATGCGCAGCTGGTCGGGGTGTTCCACGTCGGCCTTCGACACCGGCCACGGGTGGAACCGCAGCGTGCCCAGGTTGGCCGCCCAGATCACCACCGCAAGCTCGCTCGGTGCCACCTCGTCGGCGGTACGGCCACTGGGGAACGTGATGTGCGCGGTGCGCACCCAGTCGGGCGCGCCGGCCGGGAGCCGCTTCTGGTAGAACGCGTCGCCCTTGTTTGTCTGCCGGGTGGCCACCTTGGCGCCCTCGAAGACGCCGCGCGGCCAGCGTTCCAGCATGGTCGGCCGGTCCCGCAACGCGCGCAGGATGCCGTCGCCGACGGACAGGAAGTAGTTGACCACGTCCAGCTTGGTCAGCCCGCGCTCCGGGAAGTAGGGCTTGTCGGGGCTGGAGACGCGGACCAGCCGCTCCCCCACCTGGATCTCCTGCGCCGCCGTGGTCGCCACCGTCACACCGTAGCGACCCGGCCCGGCCGTGGAGGCCGGCTCACCGGGACTCCGCCGTCACCGACAGCCGGATCCAGGCGTCCACCCAGGCCCATACCGCCGATTCGCCGGGGTCGGCGCCGAGCATTCCGGCCAGCCCGGCCAGCGTCGAGCCGCAGCGGTCCAGACCGACCCCGGCGAGCCCGGCCGCCGTCGCGCGCAGCCGGTCCGGGAAGGCCGCCGGCAGGTGCCGCAGACCGGTGTGCGCGGCCTGCGCGAGCAGCGCCGACGCAGCACCCAGCGCGGCGGCGACCGGGTCGGGCCGGGCGTCGACCGCGCCGGCCAGCCGCCCGTCGCCCACCCCGGGTGCCAGATCGGGTACGACCACCGCGTCGGCGACCACTGCCAGTGGCTCGACGACGAGGCCGTCCGCGCCCCGGCGCACAGTTCCGCTGACATAGCGCGGCGGTCCGTGTGTTCCGCCCAGCGCGGCCGCGAGCGCGTCGAGTGCCCCCGGAGCGGCGGCGTGATGGGTGGCGGTGACAGTCGCCGTGCCACCGTCGGCCCCGGTCACCGTGGCGTCGAGGCGCTGCTCACCGGCCGCGTACCCGATGGCACGCACCTCACCGAGCGCGAGCACCCGCACCGCCTCGGCGGCGGTGCGTGGGCGCAGCAGCCGGGGTGGCCGCCCGGCCAGCTCGGCGGCGAGCGCGTCCGGGTTGCGGGCGACCAGGCCGGGCGGCAGGCCGGACCACTCCCCCGCGCCGGGCGTGACTGTGGTGCGGGACAGCCGGCCGGCGGCGAACCGGAGCCGGTGCGCGGCGCTGCGCACCGCCGACTCGGAGACCACGTTGCCGGTGGCGAGCGCGCCGAGCGTGGCGCCGGTGACCCGCCGCCCGGCCAGTTCGTGCCCGGTCGGCGGGCCGTCCTCGGTGACCGGGTAGGCGCGGCGCAGCACCAGCACCGAGACGGCCGCCGGGTGGGCGAGCACCACGTCCACGCCCACCTCGCCGCCGCTGCACCGGACCCGGGCGCCGAGGCCGGTCAGCCGTACCCGCCGCAGCGGCGTCTCCGCCGGCTCGTGGGTGCCCAGCACCCGCTCCGCCGGGGTGGCGCCGGCGTTCACCACCGCGCGCCGCCGGGCGGGCAGCTCGGCAAGCAGGTCGGCGAACGTCTCCGGCCGGTACCGGGCGCCGCGTGCCGCGTACGCCTCCAGCTGCCCCGCGAGGTCCTCCACCGCCAGCAGCGGCCAGCGCAGACCGGCCGCGTCGAGGTCACGCCGGACCGCAGCGAGCCGGGCGTCCACGCCGGAGCCCAGGTGCGCGGCCCCGGTCAGCAGCACATCCGAGGCGAGCGCCACAGCCGCGTCCAGCGCCGGATGCTCCGTCACGGTGACGGTGCCGCCGACACGTACCTGGGCCTCCTGACGGTCCGGGTGTTCCCGGTCGGCCGCCCGGCACGCCCACACCGCGAGCGCGATCGACTCGCCGCCGTCGTCGGCCGCGTCGCCGCGCGCGTACCCGATCTGGCCGGGCACCAGGAACCGGACGGTGCCGGCGGGCAGCTCCACGCGCGGGACCGGGTCGGCGGCGTCCGGCCGGTGGACCACGGCGGTGTAGCCGCGCCGCAGCCGTCGTCTCGCGGCGGTGAGAGCCGGGGCGCCGATCGCGGCGGCCAGTTCCTCGTCGGTGACGTCGCCCGGCGACCACCGCCACGGCTCGCCCCCGGCCCCGGCGTCCTCCCGGCCCGGTGGGGCCTCCCGATCCGGGGCGGCGTCGTGGCCCGGTGCGGCGTCCCGGTCGGGCGCGGCCCCGCGACCCGGGGCGTCGGCGTGCGTGCGCTGGTAGGTCAGCACGACGGCGAGCAGGTGCCGGCACACGCCCGGCGCGGGGCAGGAGCAGGTCCCGGCCGCCAGGCCACCGCCCACGGGCAGCGTCAGCGTCACCCCGTCCGGGTACGCGGCGCGCACCGCGCCGTCGGCGTCCTCGGTGAGCGCCGGCCGCTCACCGGCGTCGACCTCCCGGATGGCGCGTTTCACCAGGCCACGATTGCTCAGCGCGGCAAGCACGTCCGGGGTGAGCGCGATCAGGTCGTCACGGGTCATCCGGTCCCCCTACCGGCCCACGTGTTCGGCCACGAACGCGGCCAGCTCACCCGGCGTCATGGCGCCTACCGCCGCACCCACGTCGGCCAGCCGTTGCGCGGTGGCCCTGTCGTACGCCGGGTCGGCCTCCTCGTCCAGCGCGGCGAGGGCCAGCACGTGTGTGCCCTGCTCCACGAGCTGCCGCACCGACCGGACCAGACGCCCGGCGTCGCCGCCCTCGTAGAAGTCGGACACCAGCGCGACGATGGCCCGGCGCGGGTTCTCCACCAGTTGCGCCCCGTACGCGACCGCGCGGGCGATGTCGGTGCCGCCTCCGAGCTGCACCTTCATCAGCAGCTCCACCGGGTCGTCCACGTCGGAGGTCAGGTCGACCACGTCGGTGTCGAACGCGACCAGATGCGTTCGCACGCCCGGCAGCCCCCACAGGCAGGCGGCGGTCACCGCGGCGTGGATCACCGAGCCGAGCATCGAACCGGACTGGTCCACCAGCAGGATCACCTGCCAGCGGTCCAGGTGGCGGCGGGTGCGGGAGAAGAAGTGCGGCTGCCGTACGTGCAGCCGGCGCTCGTCCGGCCGCCAGTGCGCCAGGTTCGCCCGGATGGTGCGCCGTACGTCGAAGTTGCGGGCCTGGCGGAACCGGCTGGGACGTCGCGCCCGCGGCCCGGCGAACGACTGCCGCACCTCGGCGGCCAGCCGCTCCACCAGTTGCCGCACCACCGTCTCGACCAGCTTGCGGGCCAGCCGCAGCACCTGCGGGTCCATCAGGTGCTTGGTGCGCAGCACCGCGCGCAGCAGCGTCGGGTTCGGCTCGACCCGGGCCAGCACCGCCGGGTCGGTGACGACCTCGTGGATGCCGTACCGCTCGACCGCGTCGCGTTCCAGTCGCTGCACCGTCTCCTTCGGGAACAGCCGGGTGATGCCGTCCAGCCAGTCCACTGTGGTCAGGCTGGACGGGCCGGACCCGCCGCGCCGCACGTCGCGGCGGCCGAGTTCGGCGTCCCGGCCGTAGAGCCAGTCCAGCGCGGCGTCCCGGCCGGCCGCCTCGGCCGACAGGCCGCCCAGGCTGTCCTGCGCGGCGTCGCCGAGCACCAGCCGCCAGCGTTCCCGCATCGGGTCGGTCACGTCCGGTCCCCCTCCCACAGCCCCTCCCGGGTCAGCACCGCGTCGACCCGCTCCTCCACCGCGCGGGCGGCGGCCACCAGCAGCGGGTCGGCGTCCAGCCGCAGCGGATCGCCGGGCGCAGGGTCGCCACCGTGCAGCGCCTGCACGTGCCGGGCCACCTCCGCCCGCTCCCGGGGCGGGAACCAGCCGAACGCCTGCCGCAACGCGGGCAGCGCCACCAGGAAGTCGTGCGCGCCCATCGCGGCGAGCAGCTCGTCCACCACTGCCAGCAACGCCGCGTCACCAGACACGACCTCCTCCCGGGCCAGCGCGAACAGCCCGGACAGCCAGTCCCCGAGCGTGTCCGGCGCGGCCACGGCCCGGACCGCGCGGGCCGCGTCCGGCACGTCCCCCAACGACCAGGCCAGGCCCAGCGCCGCGCCGCACAGGTCCGGCGGGGCCGCCGCGTCGGCCGCCACCCGCCCCGCCACTGCCAGCGCGCCGTCCCGGTCGAGCCCGAGCGCCGGTCCGGCGTGGCGGACCGCGTCGCGGACCGCGACGAGCGCGGTCAGCCGTCCCGGGTCGGCCGGTGCGGCAGCCGCCCGCACGCCCTCGACGAGCCAGAGCGCGCGGCGCACGGCGGCGGTGATCAGCGCGCCCAGCGGGGCGGTCCCGGCGCTGCCGAGCAGCCCGTCGTGCCGCCACAGGGCCAGCGCCACGGCCAGCGCCCGGCCCAGCGCCCGCAGGTCGGTGACCGAGCCGGTGGCGCGGGCGATCGCGGTGAGCGTCCGGGTGGAGTGCTCGGGCAGCCCCGCCAGCGCGGTGTCGAACAGCGTCGTGGCGAGCGCATCGACGTCGGCGCCGAGCAGCGTCACCCGCTCCTCGATCCGGGCGGTGACGGCGTCCAGGACGGTCGGCCCGTACCCGCCGGCCTCGATCACCCGGGCCAGCCGGTCCGCCGACGGCGCGGGCGACCAGCGTTCGGTGAGCAGCGCGTCCGCGCCCACGCGTGGGCCGTGCTCGCGCGTGTGGCCGGGTACGTCCAGCAGCCGCAGCCGGTGCAGCAGGCGGCTGCGGGCCAGGTCGTCGGCGACTGTCAGGTCCAGTTCGACCGCCTCGTGCGGATCGATGCGGTGCCGTTCCAGTTCCGCGTCGACGTCGTGCACGAGCGGCGGCAGCGGCGTGTCCGGATGCAGGCGGCCCACCCGGTCGCCGCTGAGCGCGGCCACCATCTCCACGACCACCGGGTGCGCGCCGGGCGTCAGGGTGCCCCGGGTCGCCCACGGCAGCGGCTGGTCGAGCGCGTCGGTGACCAGCGCGGAGACCAGCCCGTCGAGCACGTCGACGCGGCCCGGGTGGGCGTGGCCGCGCAGCCGGGCGAGACCACCGGCCATCGTCCGGGCGGCGATCAGGTCGGCGGTGGAGACGGGCTGCCGCCGGGCGCGCAGCCGGGCCGCCACCACCTCGGTGAGCGCCTCGGCGGCCCGGCGCGGGCCGTCCTCCCAGACCCGCTGGTAGTACGCCGGGGACGGCATCCCGGACTGGTAGCCGACGAACGCGTCGAGCCGCCGGAACGAGTACGGCACGAGGTAGCTGCCCGCCACCGCGTCAGGCGCCGGGGCGGGCACCTCCGGCCAGTCGTCCTCCTCCGGCCCAGCGCTGTTCGGGCCGGCGCTGTCCGGGCCGGCGCTGTCCGGGCCGGCGGTCAGCCGGACCAGGGCGGGACGGTGGAAGCCGCCGGTCACCACCAGCACCGGACGGCCGGCGGCCCGGCGGCGGGCGGCGCGTACCCAGCGGGCCATGTACGCCTCGCGGGCGGTGTCGTCCTCCCCCGCCGCCGACTCGCCGCGCAGCACGTCGAAGTACGTGTCCAGCCGCTCGGCCAGCCCGTCGTCGGGGCCGATCTCGAACAGGTGGTCCCAGAGCGCGTCCACGTTGTCCACGGCCAGGGTGGCGCAGAGCCGGCGCACCGCCTCGGCGTACCGCTGGTCGGCGTCGGCGTACCGGTTGGCGCGGTCGCTCAGCGCGGGATGCCACGCGGGCAGGTCGATGAAGCGCACCCGCGCGCCCACCTCCCGACCGGCGGTCAGCGCCACCCACTCCGGCGAGTACGCGCAGAACGGGCTCCAGGACGCGTGCCGCCGGGTGCCGTCGCGGTACGCGGTGAACACGGCGATCGGCAGCTCGTGGTCTCCCAGCAGCTCGTCCATCCGCCCGTTCAGGTCCGCCGGCCCCTCCACCAGCACGTACGCCGGCCGCAGCCGGGCCACGGTCTCGGCGACCAGCCGGGCGCAGGCCGGACTGTGGTGCCGGACGCCGAGGAACGTGACGCCGCCGGGCGCCTCGACGGCGCTCACCCGGGCAGCAGGTGCCGGGCGTCGTGCACCGCCCGCCACTGCGCCCCGGAGCGGCGGGACACCTGCTGCTCCAGGTAGCGGCGCAGCCGGGCCAGGTCCTCCGCGTCGTCCTTCGCGGCGGTGCCGGCCAGGCAGGCGACCAGGTCGGCGGCGTCACCGGGCTCGCCGCGCAGGAACCAGCCGCGCAGCCCGACCGCATGCGCCACCGACACCGCCTCGGCGGTGCTCATCACCGCGGACAGCCGTTCCATCGCGTCGCCGCGCTCGGTGACCCCGGTCCGCAGCTCCCGGAACGTGGTGACCAGCACGTCCAGCAGGTCCCGCCGGGGCGGCACCGTCACGCCGGAGCGGCGCAGCAGCTCGCCCGCCTCGGCCTCGACCAGCTCCAGCTCGGTGCCGAGGTCGGGGATCGGGAAGACGGTCTCGAAGTTGAACCGCCGCTTCAGCGCGGCGCTCATCTCGTTGACGCCCCGGTCCCTGGTGTTAGCGGTGGCGATCACGTTGAACCCCTCGCGGGCGAAGACCATGGCGTCGGCGCCCGGCAGCTCCGGGATGGCGAGCACCCGGTCGGACAACGGGGAGAGGAGGCAGTCCTGCACCTCCAGCGGACAGCGGGTGATCTCCTCGAAGCGGACCACCCGCCCCTCGGCCATGCCGCGCAGCAGCGGCGCCGGCACCAGCGCGCGCGGCGACGGGCCGTCCGCCACCAGCAGCGCGTAGTTCCACGAGTAGCGGATCTGGTCCTCGGTGGTCGCCGCGCCGCCCTGGATGGTCAGCGTGGAGTCGCCGCTCACCGCTGCCGCGAGCAGCTCCGACAGCAGCGACTTCGCGGTGCCCGGCTCGCCGACGAGCATCAGCCCGCGGCTGGTCGCCAGCGCCACCAGCGCCCGGTCGATCAGCGACGGGTCGCCGACGAACTTGCGCCGGATCCCGGCCGCCGGGTCGCCGAGGATGAAGCGGCGCGCGGCGCGCAGGCTCAGCCGCCAGCCCGGCGGGCGCGGATCGCCGTCGGCGGCGGCCAGCGCGGCCAGCTCGTCGGCGTACCGCACCTCGGCCGGGGGGCGCTGGGCCCGCTCGGCGGCCGGGTCGAGCGCGGTCACCGGGTCACCTCCGCCAGGTCGCGCAGCACCTCGGAGACGGTGACGTCGTCCAGGTCGCCGAGGCGGACCTTGCCGTCGCGCTGGAACCAGCCGCCGCGTGGCACGTCGTTGACCCAGATCGCCTCGATCTTCTGGTCGGGGAACATGTCCACCAGGCCGACCGCGATGCCGGGGTCGAGGTCGATCACCACGGCCCCGCCGCCGGGGACCTCGCGCTCCAGCCAGCTCTGGATGCCGGCGTCCTGCGGGTCGCCGCGCCGCCAGCCCCGCCGCTCCAGGCTGAGCAGCCGCCCGGCCGGGACCGTGACGCCCGCGTGCCGCCGCAGCAGCTTCTCCGCGCGCTCGGCCTCGTCCAGCCGGTGCACGTCGCGGCCGAGCTGCGGGAACGGCTGGAGGATCTCGTAGTCGGCGAACACCTCCGCCCAGGCCGGCACCGCCGCGCCGAGGCGCAGCGGGTGCGCGATGGTGACGGTGGCGTCATCAGGCAGCGCGTACGTCTCGTCGTCGACGTCGGCGAGCGTGCGGTCCTCAGCGACCCGGAACGCGGTGACCACCTGACCGGTTTCGTCCACAGCGGCCCAGACCAGCCGGCGCACGACGTGCCAGAGCAGCGGGTGGGACAGGAAGTAACGGCGGAAGTCCGCGGCGGGCCAGCGCCGCCCGGTCACCATGGCCGACTCGAAGCGGCGGATCTGGTCGGCGGCGAGCGTGCGCACGTCCTTCTTCAGGCCGGCGAAACGCTTGTGCGCGGCGGGCGCCAGCTCGGCGTCGTCCCGGGCGCCGGGCTTGGGCAGGTCCTTGCGGCGGGCGCCCGCCCCGTCCACCACGTACGGCTTGAGCTGCTCGTCGAAGCCGACGGTGAACCGGCGCGGCCCGTAGTCGAGGACCAGGCTGCCGTCGGCGTCCAGCCCGAGGTCGGGCACCAGCCGGTCGCCGAGCTGCTCGGGCGTCAGGCCCAGCCCGTCGGCGACCTCGCCGACCTTGCGCGCCGCCTGCTCCCGCAGGCCACGGAACTTCACCTTCTGCGAGATGCCGTAGAGGTGCATCAGCGCCACGTCGGTGCCGATCTGCGCCAGCACCTCCAGGCCGGTGACCGCCCGCGCGTGCTGGCTCTCGCCCGGCCAGGCCCGCACCAGCGGCGCGAGCCGCCGGGCTGTCGAGTCGTCGCCGAGCAGCCCCAGCGCGGTGAACACCCAGCCGTCCTTCGACGGCGCACCGGCGCCCTGCCAGCTCTCGAACAGCCCCCAGACGAGCTCCGCCAGGGAGTCGGCGTCGCACACCGCGCGGACGACCTCCACTCCCGGGTACGGCTCGCCGGGCGCGGAGATGGCGAGCATGGTGCAGAGATGGCGTACCGCCTCGGCGGGCAGCGCCGCCGAGCGGTCCCGCAGCAGCACCTGCGGCAGCACCGCCGGGTCCAGCCACGCCGGCAGGCTCGGCATCCGGGCCGGGAGCTGGACCAGCGGGTCGGCGTCGAGCATCGCGGTGGCGGCGGCGAGCGCCTCCTCGCCGTGTTCCCGGGCCACGCCGAGGAGCATGTCGCGGTGCTCCGCGGCGACCAGGCGCAACGCCCGCTCGGCGGCCCGACGGCGCGGCCCGGGCGTGCCCAGGGCGGCCGGCAGCAGCGCCCGCGTGGCGTACTCCGGGTGCCGCCGCAGCCAGGCCCGGGCGACCGGGCGGGCCGTCTTGAGCCGGTCGAGCCAGTCGGCCATCAGGTCGGCCACCTCACCGTCGGCGTACGGCAGCAGCACCTCGCCGACGCTCTTCGGCGCGGTACGGGCCAGGTGCAGCGCGGTGGGCAGCGCGTCCAGCTCGTAGCGCCCGGCGAGGCGGGACATCCACTCGTCGGCGCCCCAGGACTCGGTGGGCCGCCAGGCCGGCAGCAGCGGCCGGGCCAGCTCCTCGGTGGCCCGGACGAAGAAGTGGATCATCGCGTGCCCTCCGGCTCGCCCGGCGGCGACCTCGGCGGCCAGCACGCTCAGGTCGTCGCCCCGCCACCAGCCGGACCAGCGGGGCACGACAGCGGCCCACCGCTCCCGCTCGCCCGGCAGCCAGGCCGTGGCGGACCCGGCGGGCCGGCCCAGCCCGTCCACCACCGGCGGGGTGGTTCGTGAACGCCGCACCGTCCAGGGCGGGGACACGAGCACCGGCGGCAGCCGGTCCGGCCCGGCCACGGGCAGCGCGGACGCCTCGTCACGGACCCTTTTGAGGAGTTCCCGCCGCGCCGGATCCAGCGCTGGCAGCGCCGCCTCGACGGCGGCCGGATTGGCCAGCACGTGGGCACGCAGCAGGGTGGCGGCCTCCCGCGAGGCCGGGCTGCGCCCCTCGGCGGCGGCGGCCAGCAGGCGTACGCCGCGCACCGGGAAGCGGCGCACCATCTCCAGTACGGCGGGCGGGACGTATCTGCGGTCCAGCCGGTCGAGCAGCACCGTCATCGGCTCGTCGCCGGGCAGGGCGGCGAGCAGCGACACGAGCATCCTGTGCCCGTCCGAGCGGGTGTGCTCGTGGTCGAACCACCCGCCCAGCACAGGCGCTATCGGCGGTCCGACCGCTTCCGTGGCGGTGACCGCGAACGCGTGGTCCTGCGTCAACCGGTACACCGACAGCGAGTCGGCGAGGGCGTGGATCGCGTCCGCGTCGTCGACGGCGCACACCAGCAGCCCGGCCAGCGTCTGCCCGCCAGCCCGGGACACGGCGGCGACGTCGTCGGCCACCCACTCCCGTTCGGTGGGCAGCAGGAAGGACGTGACCACCCGTTGCGGCAACGAGCCGGACCGGTACGGGGCGAGCGCGGCGCGGGCCGCGGCGTAGTCGGCGTCGCCGGCCGCCGCGAGGTGCGCGCGGACCCGGCGCAGCACGGCCTGGCGCAGGTGCCAGTGGCCGAAGTGTTCCGGATCCTTCTTCTCCGCGCGGCGCAGCGGAAGCGAGGGCGTCGACCCGCCTGTCACCATGCTCACGGTGATCTGCTCGGTCGCGGCGACCGCCGCGCCGGCCGGGCCGAGATCGGCGACGAGCAGGTCGGCGAGGGCCACTCCCTGCTGGCTGCGGCCGTGGTAGCCGAGCCGCGCGACCACTGCCACCACCAGCGCGGCCCCGCCCAGCGGACCGGGCTCGCCGTCGAGGTAGCGGCGCAGCGCCGGGCCCAGCTCCGGGTCGTCGGTGTCCCGCGCGGTGACGGCGACCGGGTCGGCCACCGAGTCCAGCACCTTCCGGCCGGCGGCGCGACCCTTCGCGGCGGACGGGAGGGCCGGGCCGGGCGTGCCGCCCCGGCGCGGGATCAGCATCCGCCGCCAGGCGGCCGGAACCTCGAACACGTCCTCGTCCGGCAGCCCGCCTGCGGGCGACGTGGCCGGCGACGCCCCGGCCGGGCCGCCACCGGTCGAACCCACACCGGCCGCTTCCGGGTCGTGGCTCGGCTCGGTCGGTTCGGCGGCGGGCACTCCGGTCTGCCCGGCGGCGGGCGCGGCGCTCGTCTCGGCGTACCCCTTGCGCAGTTTCTCCGCGATCAGCCGGTCGGCGTGCGCGGCGGCCTCGGCCGGCGAACCCAGCTCCTTGACCTGTGTGCGGCCCTGCGCGTCGAGGGATCCATAGCGGACCGTCACCGTCGCGTCGCGCTGCCCGACCGCCCAGAACTTGGCCGAACCGCCGCC
Source organism: Micromonospora sp. NPDC049203 (assembly GCF_043197215.1). NCBI lineage: Bacteria > Bacillati > Actinomycetota > Actinomycetes > Micromonosporales > Micromonosporaceae > Micromonospora > Micromonospora sp. NPDC049203. Next base: position 19,107 of record NZ_JBICSV010000002.1, read on the forward strand.
CACGAACTCGAATCTGCGCACACCGTCTCCTTGATCGCCCGCAGTGTGCGGGGACCATAACCGGCCCCACCGACACCCGTGACGCCGCCGGGCGCGCTACTCGCCGCGCTGGGCGTCGCGGTCCGGGTCCGGGCCGCCCACCCGGCCGGCAGCAGTGCTCCCAGCACTGCCGTCAGCGGCCCGCGGGCCTCGTGAGTCCCGGTTCGCCGGAGGACTGAACGGCCGGGCGGCGCCACCCGTCCGGCACGGTTATCCCCGGTCGAGCCCGGGTACCGGGTGCCGCATGGCGGAGTTGGCATCGCTCTGGATCATCCGGCACGGCGAGAGCACGGCGAACGTGGCGGCCACGGCGGCCGAGACGTCCGGCGCCGAGCTGATCGACCTCACCCACCGGGACGCGGACGTGCCGCTGTCGACGACCGGCGAGGAGCAGGCGCGGGCGACCGGCCGCTGGCTGGCCGGGCTGCCGGAATCGAGGCGGCCGGAAGTGGCGGTGGTGTCGCCGTACCTGCGGGCGGTGCGCACGGCCGAGCTGGCGCTCGACGGCACCGGGATCCCGGCCCGCGTCGACGAGCGGCTGCGCGACCGGGAATTGGGCATCCTCGACGGGCTCACCGCCCACGGCGTGACCCGGCGCCACCCGGAGGAGGCGCAGCGGCGTACCCGGCTGGGCAAGTTCTACTACCGACCGCCCGGCGGCGAGTCGTGGACCGACGTGGCGCTGCGGCTGCGGGCGCTGCTCGGCGACCTGCGCCGCGACCACGACGGGGGCCGGGTGCTGCTGTTCGGCCACGACGCGCTGGTCTTCCTGCTGCGCTATCTGGTGGAAGGGCTCACCGAGGCGGAGCTGATGGCGCTGACCCGCGAGCACGTGATCGCCAACTGCTCGGTCACCGGCTGGCACGCCGACGACGCGGGACGGCTCGTGCCGGACGTGTTCAACGACATCGACCACCTGCACCGGCAGGGGGCGAAGCCCACCAGGGAGGACGAGGTAAATGCCGAGCCGGTCTGACGTGATCACCCCCGCGCTGCTGCGGGACTGGGCGCTGCCGGTGCCCACCGGCGGCAAGGAGGCGCGCGGCACCGTGCTGGTGGTCGGCGGCTCCCGGTTCACCCCCGGCGCGGTGCTGCTCGCCGGGGTGGCCGCGCTGCGCGCCGGGGCCGGGGTGCTCCAGCTCGCCGCGGCCGAGTCCACTGCGGCGTCGCTGAGCATCCAGGTGCCCGAGGCACTGGTGGTCGGCCTGCCGGAGACCGACGACGGCGCGGTGCGCGGTGACCCGGGGGACCGCCTCGGCGGCCTGGTCGCCGAGGCGGACGTGGTGGCTGTCGGCCCCGGGCTGAGGGACATCGACGCCACCGGAGAGCTGCTGCACCTGGTCCTGGACGCGGCCGGCCGGGAGACCGCGCTGGTGCTCGACGCGTACGCGCTCGGCGCGCTCAGCCACGCGCCGGACCTGCTGGCCGGCTCCGGCCGCAAGGTGGTGCTCACCCCCAACCTCACCGAGGCCCGGCACCTGCTGGGCCGCGACCCGGGCGACGACCTCGACGCCGAGGCGGTGGAACTGGCCGGCCGGTACGACGCGGTCGTCTCGCTGTACGGCCACATCGCGACCCCGGACGGCCGGGCCTGGCGGGAGGAGAGCGGGGACGCCGGCCTGGGCACCTCGGGCAGCGGCGACGTGCGGTCCGGCCTGCTCGCGGGCCTGCTCTCCCGGGGCGCCGACCCGGCGCAGGCGGCCTGCTGGGCGGCGTTCGCGCACGCGGTGAGCGGTCAGCGGCTGGTTCCCCGGTACGGGCGGATCGGCTTCCTGGCCCGGGAGCTGCTGGACGAGATCCCCTACACGATCGCCACCGTCTGACGATCCACTTCACCCCGCTCGCGCGGCGTGTAACACCCCGGAGGGTGGCGGCGCTGGTCCGGGCGAGGCCGGTACTTCGCCGTGCCTCCGCCCGGACCGCAGCCCGCCGAGGGATGCGGTCCACCCGCACGAACCCCTGGGAGTCTGTGTGAACAACCTCCGTCGCAAGACACTCGCCGCGGCGTCGGCAGTGACGCTCGGCGCCGGGCTCGCCCTCGTGGGCGGCACGGCACCGGCCGCGGCCGTCGGCCCGGAAACCTCTTATCTGGTGCTCGCCCCGCAGGGCAACAGCACCGCCAAGGCCGCCGCCCGCGTGGCGGCCGCCGACGGCACCGTGGTGGCCGCGTACGACAAGATCGGCGTGCTGGTCGTGCGCTCGTCCGCCCCGGACTTCGCCACCCGCGTGGCGGGCGCCGGCGTCGAGTCGGTCGCCTCCACCGCCGGCCTGGGCACCGCCCTGAACGAGGGCGAGACGGTCGAGGTGCCGGCCGCCGCCGTCGCCGCGGCCACCGGCGACCCGACCGCCGAGCCGCTCTACGGCCAGCAGTGGGACATGGACATGATCCGCGTCCCGCAGGCGCACTCGGTCACCGGCGGCAGCCCGTCGGTGGTCGTGGGTGTGCTGGACAGCGGCATCTCCAGCAGCCACCCGGACCTGGCGACCCAGATCGCCAGGGACAAGAGCGCCTCCTGCGTGGGCGGCGTCCCGAACACCGCCGAGGCCGCGTGGAACCCCACCACCAGCGACCACGGCACCCACGTCGCCGGCACCATCGCCGCCGCCGTGAACGGCGTCGGGGTCACCGGTGTCGCCCCGGGCGTCAAGGTGGCCGCCGTCAAGGTGGTCAACGACGACGGCTACATCTTCCCGGAGGCGGCGGTCTGCGGGTTCATGTGGGCCGCCGAGCACGGCATGCGGCTCACCAACAACAGCTACTACATCGACCCGTGGGAGCTGAACTGCCGCAACGACGCGCGTCAGCGCCCGGTGTGGAAGGCCGTGCAGCGGGCCCTGCGCTACTCGCAGTCCCAGGGTGTGCTGCACGTCGCGTCGGCCGGCAACTCGAACTACGACCTGGCCCACAAGATCACCGACACCGGCAGCCCGAACAACGGCACGCCGGAGGAGCGGGAGAACCTGACGAACGCCTGCCTCGACCTGCCGGCCGAGGCCCCGGGCGTGGTGACCGTCGCCGCCGTCGGCCCGACCGGTGAGAAGAGCTACTACTCCTCGTACGGCCAGGGCGTGATCGACGTGACCGCGCCGGGTGGCGACACCCGGTTCCGGACCCAGGGCGCCCGCTCGACGTCCACCGACGGCATCCTGTCCACCACCTTCAACACCGTCACCCGCACCAACGGGTGGGGCTACAAGCAGGGCACCTCGATGTCCGGCCCGCACGCCACCGGCGTCGCGGCGCTGGCGCTGTCCGCGCACCCGGGCATGACCCCGGGTCAGCTCTCCTCCTTCCTGGAGCGCACGGCGGTGGCGAAGCCCTGCCCGTCGGGCGTCTACAACCCGGTGCCGCTGATCCCGGCGGGCCCGAACGCGTACGACGCGACCTGCTCCGGCGGGAACCGCAACGGTTTCTACGGCGCCGGCGTCGTCGACGCGTACAACGCGGTCAAGTAACCCGAACCCGCGTGGACCGGGCCCGGCGAGCACGCCGGGCCCGGTCCGTTTGTCCTGGTCGGGTGCCGGGTAGGGGGGCACCGTCAGCCGACTTAGGAGGTAACCGGTGTCCACCGACGCGATCGTCCTGCTCAAGGAGGACCACAAGGAGATCCGCCGTCTGTTCAAGGCTTTCCAGGAGGCCGAGGAGGGACCGGCGAGCAAGCGCGGGAAGATCGTCAAGCAGATCCTCGAAGCCCTGACGGTGCACACCTACCTGGAGAACGAGGTGATGTACCCGGAGGTCCGCAAGCTGGTGCCCGAGGTCGAGGACGACGTCCTGGAGTCGTACGAGGAGCACCACGTCGCCGACGTGCTCTGCTTCGAGCTGTTCACCATGGACGCCGACGACGAGCGGTACAACGCCAAGACGACGGTGCTGATCGAGAACGTCCTGCACCACATCGAGGAGGAGGAGCAGGAGTGGTTCCCGAAGGTCCGCGAGGCGCTCGGCCGTAACCAGCTCCAGGAGATCGGCCAGCGGATGCTGGACCTGCGCCCGAAGGCCCCGAAGACGCCGACCGCCCCCAAGGCGCTGAAGAAGTCGCTGGACGCCGTGGTCGCCTGACACCGGCACCGCGAGGCTAGCGGGACCGCCAGCTCGTACCCGATGCCGCCGGACGCGCCGGTCACCACGGCGAGCGGCCGTCCGGTGCTCGGTGTGGTCATGGTCGTGTCTCCTCTCCCCGGGCCGGGCCGGGGCCGACGGGCGGCCCAACCCCGCAGCTCCCGGCCGGGCCGGTAGGATCGGCACGGGCCGTGACTGGCGCGTGGAGATGGAGCACCATCGGGGAGCGGCCTCGTCATGAGGACGCATGCCGAGCGCCTGGGCCTTCCGCACGTCATCTGGAGGTCGCATGTCGCGCAACGCCGAGTCCACCGCCTTCCGCAGCGCGCTCGAGGTCGTCCGCGGCGTCGAGCCGCGTGTGGCCGACGCCATCGCCGCGGAACTGGCCGACCAGCGCGAGTCGCTCAAGCTCATCGCCAGCGAGAACTACGCCTCCCCCGCGACGCTGCTGGCCATGGGCAACTGGTTCAGCGACAAGTACGCCGAGGGCACCGTCGGGCGCCGGTTCTACGCCGGCTGCCAGAACGTCGACACCGTCGAGGCGCTCGCCGCGGAGCACGCCCGGGAGCTGTTCGGCGCGTCCCACGCGTACGTGCAGCCGCACTCGGGCATCGACGCCAACCTGGTCGCCTTCTGGGCGATCCTGGCCGACCGGGTCGAGTCCCCCGCGCTGCGCAAGGCGCAGGCCCGGCAGGTGAACGACCTCACCGAGGCGGACTGGTTCGCGCTGCGCCGCGAGCTGGGCAACCAGCGGATGCTCGGCATGTCGCTTGATGCCGGCGGGCACCTCACCCACGGCTTCCGGCCGAACATCTCCGGCAAGATGTTCGACCAGCGCAGCTACGGCACCGACCCGGCCACCGGCCTGATCGACTACGACCGGGTGGCCGAGGCGGCCCGCGAGTTCAAGCCGCTGATCCTGGTCGCCGGTTACTCCGCGTACCCGCGGAAGGTCAACTTCCGGATCATGCGGGAGATCGCCGACTCGGTCGGCGCCACCTTCATGGTCGACATGGCCCACTTCGCCGGGCTGGTCGCCGGCAAGGTCTTCACCGGCGACTTCGACCCGGTGCCGCACGCGCACATCGTCACCACCACCACCCACAAGTCGCTGCGCGGCCCGCGCGGCGGCATGGTGCTCTGCGGCCCGGAGCTCGCCGACCAGGTCGACCGGGGCTGCCCGATGGTGCTCGGCGGGCCGCTGCCGCACGTGATGGCCGCCAAGGCCGTGGCGCTGGCCGAGGCACGCCGCCCCGACTTCGCCGACTACGCCCAGCGGATCGTGGACAACGCGCAGGCGCTCGCCGACGGGTTGCTGCGGCGCGGCGCCACGCTGGTCACCGGCGGCACCGACAACCACCTGGTGCTCATCGACGTGTCCGGGTACGGCCTGACCGGCCGGCAGGCCGAGCAGGCGCTGCTGGACTCGGGCATCGTGACCAACCGCAACTCGGTGCCGCAGGACCCGAACGGCGCCTGGTACACCTCCGGCATCCGCATCGGCACCCCGGCGCTGACCACCCGAGGGCTCGGCGCCGCCGAGATGGACGCCACCGCCGAGCTGATCCACACCGTGCTCAGCCAGACCACGCCGGGCACCGGGCCGGACGGCGCGGCGTCGAAGGCGAAGTACGTGCTGGACCCGGCCGTCGCCGAGTCCGTCGGCAAGCAGGCCGCCGACCTGCTCACGCCGTTCCCGCTCTACCCGGCGGTCGACCTGGGCTGAGCGCCCCCACCGACACGAAGCGGCGCCCCGGGAGAACGAGTCTCCCGGGGCGCCGGCGGGTCACGGGTGGTCAGCGCAGCGGGCGCTTGAGGTGGTAGCGGTGGACCTCGGTGCTGCCCTGCACGTTGTTCACGTCCTCGGCGGCGGAGACCAGTTCCCAGCCCTCCCGGCCGACCCGGTTGAGGTGGGCGATGGCGGTGTCGCCGTACGCGGTCACGTCGGTGCGTGACCCGTCCGGGCCGTACCACACGAACGAGACGTGGAAATTGCGACCCTGCCCCTGATACCGACGAACGAGCAACGCGTACTCCCAGGCAACCATTCGTCCATTATCAACAGTCGAACGGGCTCAGGAAACACGGACGGTGCCGGAAGGCTGACACTGCGGTGCCACCTGCGCTGCGATGGTGTCGGTGACCAGCGCGGCGAGCCGGTCCAGCCCGAGATCGATCGACTCCGGTGTGACAGCGCTCACCGACAGCCGCAACGCGTTCACCGGTGTGCCCGCGTCATAGAAGTGCGCCATCGGGGTCCAGAGCACGCCGTACTCGCTCGCCGAGCGGTGCAGCAGCGCGTCGTCGACGGCGAACGGCACGTTCACCACCACGAAGAACCCGCCCGCCGGGACGGTCCAGGTGACCGGACCGCCTTCCGGGAAGCGCCGGGCCAGGCCGTCGACCAGATGCCGCAGGTTCCGGGCGTACGCGGCCCGCTCCCGCACGTTCGCGGCGACCAGCGAGCAGTCGTGCGCCAGCAGCGCGCCGCCGATCACCGCCTGGCTGATCGGTGACGTGTTCACGGTGACCATGCTCTTGATCTTGGCGAGGTGGTCGGCGAGCGGCACCACGGTGCCGTCGGTCTCGCTGACGCGCTGGTCGGCCACCACGTAGCCGACCCGCGCGCCGGGCAGCACCGTCTTGGCGAACGAGCCGAGGTAGACCACCCGGCGCGCGGTGTCCAGCGCCTTGAGCGTGGGCCGCCGCGCGGTGCCGCCGGCCGGGAACAGGCCGTACGGGTTGTCCTCGATCAGCAGCAGGTCCTCCTCGGCGGCCAGGTCCAGCAGCCGCCGCCGCTGCGCGGTGTCCATGCTGACGCCGGACGGGTTGGCGAAGTCGGGCATCACGTAGCAGCCCCGGGGCCGCAGCCCCTCCGCGCGGGCCCGGCGCACCCCGGCGCGCAGGTCGGCCAGGTCGACGCCGTCCGGCCCGCCGGCCACCGGGCGCACCGGCAGGTCGACCAGGCGGGCCGCGCCGGTGAGCCCGACGTACGTGGGCGCCACCGCGAACAGCACGTCGTCCGGTCCGGCCCGCAGCGCGCGCAGCACCAGGAACATCGCCTCCTGGCAGCCGACCGTCACCACCATCGACTCCGGGTCGACGGTGAGGCCCTCGTCCACGGCGAGGTGCCGGGCGATCAGGTGGTGCACGATGCCCTTGGTGCGGCCGTACTGCAACAGCGTCCGGTCCACACCGGCCCGGTCCAGCCCGACGTCCTCGGTCAGGTGGCGGCGGAAACGGTCCAGGTGCGCGTGCAGCAGCGTGGAGTCGAAGAACTCCTCGTACGGCCGCCCGGCCGCCAGCGACACCGCGTCCGGGTAGTGCTGCGCCACCTCGTTGAGGAAGTTCATCGAGTTCAGCGCCGGGTCGCCGACGCTGCCGTGCAGCGCCGTGACGGCCAGGTCGACGGGTTCCACGTCAGCCTCCGATCCGGGTACGCAGCCGCCGGGCCGAGGCCGGGTCGGGGCAGCCGCTGAGGATGAGCGCGTCGCGCAGTTCCGCCGCGAGCAGCGCGAGCGCCGCCTCGGCGCCGGCCCGGCCGCCCGCCGCGAGCGCCCAGAGCAGCGGCCGGCCGAGCAGCACGCCGTCCGCGCCGAGCGCCAGCGCCCGCAGCACGTCGATGCCGCCGCGGACGCCGCTGTCCAGCAGCACCGCGCAGCGCCCGTCCACCGCGCCGACCACCTCGGGCAGCACGCTCACGCTGGCCGGGGCGGCGTCGAGCTGCCGTCCGCCGTGGTTGGAGACCACCACGGCGTCCACGCCGGCGTCCGCCGTGCGGACCGCGTCGCGCGGGTCCAGGATGCCCTTCACGAGCAACGGCACCCGGGTACGCGCGCGCAGCCACTCCAGGTCCGCCCAGCTCAGCGCCGGGGCGAACACCGCGCCCGTGTGCACCGCCACCGCCGAGACACCCGGGGTGCCCTGGTGGGCCAGGTCGTCCCGCCCGCCGGGCAGGTTCGCGGCGGTGACGTGCGGCGGCAGCGCGAAGCCGTTGCGCGCGTCGCGCAGCCGCCGCCCCAGCACCGGCACGTCCACCGTCACCATCACCGCCGCGCAGCCGGCCGCCTCCGCCCGGTCCAGCAGGTCGGCCACCAGTGCCCGGTCGCGCAGCCAGTACAGCTGGAACCAGGCAGTCGCGCCGGTCGCCGTGATCTCCTCGATCGGCGTGCTGGACAGCGTGCTGATCACGTACGGCACGCCCGCCGTGCGCGCCGCCGCCGCAAGCGCCGGCTCGCCGCCGGGGTGCAGCAGCCGCTGGTACGCCATCGGCGCGACAGCCACCGGCAACGCGGCCCGGCCACCGGGCAGCGTCGCCTCGGTGGACGGGTCCTCGACCCCGGCGAGCATCCGGGGCAGCACCGCCACCCGGTCCAGCGCGGCCCGGTTCGCGGCCAGGGCGGTCTCGGTGCCGCTGCCGCCGTCGACGAAGTCCCACACGTCGGCCGGCAGCACGGCCCGGGCCAGCCCGGCGAACTCGGCCAGGCTGGCCGGCGGCACGAACCCGTCCGCCGGGTCGCCGGCCGGCCGCGTGTCGCGGGCCGGGTCAGCCATGGCCGTCCGAGCCCACAGCGCTCCCGGCCGCCACCGGTCCGGCCGGCTCGGGCACCGCGCCGTCCGGGCCGGACGCCGTGTCGAGCCCGAACGAGCGGCGCAGGAAGGCGGCGGCGCGTTCCTGGGCCTCCCGGCCCGCGTCGAACACGCCGGGCATGGCGAAGAACCCGTGCACCATGCCCGGGTAGTCGACCGTCTCGGTGGGCACGCCGTCCTCGCGCAGCCGAGCCGCGTACCGCAGGCCCTCGTCGCGCAGCGGATCGTGCCCGGCGGTGATCACGAGCGCCGGGGGCAGGCCGGACAGGTCCTCGGCGAGCAGCGGCGACGCCAGCGGGTGGGCGGCGTCGCCGGGGTCGGCGAGGTAGTGGCCGCGGTACCAGCCGACCGAGTGCTTGTTGAACAGCAGCGGGTCCTCGTCGCCGGCCGGCCGGCGCCCGGGCCGCTGGTCGGTGTTCGGGTAGACGAGCAACTGGGCGGCCAGCCGGGGGCCGCCGTCGGCCCGGGCCAGCAGCGTGACCACGGCGGCCAGGTTCCCGCCCGCGCTGTCGCCGCCCACCGCCAGCCGGTCCGGGTCGACCCGGAACTCGGCCGCGTGCGCCGAGAGGTGCCGCAGCGCGGCGTGGCAGTCCTCCACCGCCGCCGGGAACGGGTGCTCCGGGGCGAGCCGGTAGCCGACAGTCACGGTCTGGGCGCCGGTGAGGTTGACCAGCCGGCGGCAGATCCCGTCGGCGGTGTCGACGCTGCCGAGGGTCCATCCACCACCGAAGAAGTAGACGAGCGTGGGCAGCGGGCCGTCACCGTCCGGCCGGTGGATCCGCACCGGCAGCGGCTCGGCCGGGCCGGGCACCGTCGTGTCGCGTACCTCGGCGACCGGTTCGACCGCGCCGGAGCCGGCACGGATCGCGGCGAGGTCGGCGGCGCGGGCCTGCTCGAGGGTCTGGGTGTAGAGCGGCACGGTGCCGGCGGCGGCCCGCGCGGCCCGCCACGCGACCACCTGTGGATCGAGTGTCATCAAGCCTCCCCGGTGGTGACGAAGAGTTTGTCGATACCGCGCAGGAACAGGCTCCCGCTGTACGTGTAGGGCTGGGTGACGGCGAGCCGGGGGAAGCGCGCGAACAGGCGCGGCAGCGCCAGCCGGCCCTCCAGCCGGGACACCGCCGAGCCGAGGCAGAAGTGCAGCCCGACGCCGAAGGCCAGCGACGACGGCCCGTCGCGGTGCGGGTCGAAGCGGTCCGGGTCGGGGAACCGGGCCGGGTCGCGGTTGGCGGCGGCGATGAGCAGCAGCACGTTGTCGTCGCGGCTGATCGGCACGCCGCCGAGGTCGACGCCGGCCGGCGCGGAGCGGGCCAGGAAGTGCACCGGGCTCTCCATCCGCAGCACCTCCTCGACGCAGCCGCTGGCCAGCGCGTCGTCGCCGGGCAGGGCGGCGGTCACGTCCGGGTGGTCAAGCAGCAGCGGCAGGCCGTTGCTGAACATGTAGACGGTGGTGACGAAACTGGCGTTGAACAGCACGATCAGGTTGCTGATCAACTCGTCCTCGGTGAGGTCGACGCCACCCGCGTCGAGCACCTCGACCAGCCCGCTGATCAGGTCGTGCCCGGGCGTACGGCGCCGGTGGGCGATCAGGTCCCGGTAGTAGACGCGCAGCTCCTCGGCGGCCTGGTTGGCCCGGGCCAGCCGCTCCGGCGTCTTGCCGGCGACGTCCATGTACTCGTCGATCCAGTCGACCCGCTGCCGGTACCACGCCAGGTCGGCCGCGGGCAGGCCGATGAACTCGGCCATCACCAGGGCCGGGACCGGGTACGCGAAGTCGGCCACGAAGTCCACCTCGTGCCCGCCCGCGCCCGCCTCGGCCATGTGGTCCAGGCGTTCGGCGACGATCCGCTCGATCACCGGCTCCAGCGCGCCGAGGCGGCGCGGGGTGAACGTCTTGGCGAACACCGCGCGCATCCGGGTGTGGTCCGGCGGGTTGACGAACATCATCGAGGTGAGGAACGTACGCAGGATCTCCTGCTCCTCCCAGCCGGGCGGGAAACCCTTGTACCAGCCGGGATCGCGCAGGATCTGGTCGACCACGTCGTACCCGCCCGCGACCGCGCTGACAGTGCTGTGCTCGGCCCGGGCCGGAACGGCGCTTATCGGCCCGTGCTCGTGCAGGGCCGTATAGAAGGGATAGGGGTTCTGCCGGCCCTGTTCACTGTAGAGCCCGGTCAGGATCTCGCTGACGTCCACTGTCTTTCCTCCCCAGGAAACGGCGGCGGGGGCGGCGTCGTGTCGACCGCCGCCCCCGCCCGGTGTCACAGTCCGAGCAACTTCAGTGGCACGGCGTTCGCCATCGCCGCGGCACCCGTGTCGTTCGGGTGGATGTGGTCACCAGAGTCGTACGCCGGCAGCAGCCGGGTCGGCTGGGCCGGATCCCGCATCACCGCGTCGAAGTCGACGACGCCGTCGAACTCGACCCGGCCGGGCCCGCGCAGCCAGGTGTTGACGGCCTGACGGGTGGCGTCCTTCTCCGGCGTCCACACGCCCGGCCCGCCGTTGCCCTCGTACGGCATGAGCGTGCCGGCGATGCTGGTCAGGCCGCGCGCCTGGACCTGCCGGTTGATCTGGCGCAGCGAGGCGATGATCGCCTCGGGGCTGTCGCCGTTCATCCAGATGTCGTTGATGCCCAGGTGGGTGATGACGGTACGCACCCCGGTCTGCGGGAACACGTCCTCGTTGAGCCGGGCCAGCGCGTTCGGTCCCAGCTCGTAGTAGCCGGGGAATCCGCCCGCGCCGGGCTCGGTGCCCTCGTGGTTGAGCCGGTTGCCGGCCAGGCTGAGGTTGAGCACGCCCGGCGTACGCGGATCGGGCCGGGCGTCGATCAGCCGCTTGGCCAGGAAGTCCGGCCAGCGGCGGTCGGCGTTGACGGTGCTGCCGTTGCCGTCGCCGATGGAGTCACCCAGCACCACCACGGAGCCGGGCGTGACCTTGCGTTCCACGTCGATGCCGGACAGGAACATCCAGCAGCAGTTGGGCCGGATGGTGAAGCCGGCGCCGTCGGCAGCCGACGTGAGGTCGGTGGCGCCGATGAAGTTGGTGACCTTGGACTGGCCGTGGAACGTGACCGGCCCGGTGAGCACCGGGAAGTACAGCGTGACGACCAGGTCCTCCTGCTCGGCCACCCGGAAGTCCACCGGATCGCTGAGCAGTTCCGCGCCCTTGTTGACGGTCGCCGAGCCGCCACCGGAGAACGTCAGCTGGCGGACGCTCGCCGGGACGATGTCGGACAGGTCGTCGGGGGTGGCGGTGTTCGGCCGGGCGATCGTGGCGCGGCCGACCTGGACGGCCTGCTGGCCGTACAGGTTGGTCAGCCGCACCCGCAGGCGCGGCCCGCCGACCGAGGTCTGCACTGTCATCCGGATGCTCTGGTTGTTCAGCCCGGTCTCGGTCAGGCCCACGTTGTTCCCGCGGGTCACCGCCGCGGCCCAGGTTCCGGCCCACTCGGCGCGCCCGTGCCCGGCGCCCTCGTTCCCGGTCGGGCCGGCGCTCGCGGTGACCGCCGGGGTGGCGGCGATCAGGAGCGTGACGGCGGAAGCTATGACGTGCCATCTCTTCGGGGTCGGCATCGATCCTCCATGGTCGGCAGCCCCGGGCGTGACGCGGTCGGCGACACGGCCCGGGCGATGGACCGGAAACTAGCTTCCGGCCGTGACGAGCGTCAATCAACCTGATCGACATGATCAAATGCCCGCGGGACGGGACGCGACGACGATCGGCTCTGTCCGCCGTGGACCGCCGCTGCCTAGGCTCGGGGCTGGCGGCGGTGCGGTCGCCGACTCCGGCACCTGCCGTCATGTCCCGGCCCTGACCTGGCCGGACGCCGCTCGCGGACCATGATGGGGGCTGCCCGATGACCGACCGGCCGAACTACGTGCACGAGGCGCTGGAGCTGTTCGCCGGGTTCGGCGACCGGGAGGCGCTCGTCGGCGGCGGACGCCGCCTGAGCTACCCCCAGGTCGCCGCCGAGGTGCGCGGCCTGGCCGCCGCGCTGCGCCACCACGGGGTACGCCCCGGCGCGGCGGTGCTGGTGATGCTCGGCAACACGGTTGAGGGCCCGCTACTCCAACTGGCCCTGCACCTGCTCGGCTGCCGGAGCATGTGGGTCGCGCCGGTGACCTCGCGGCGGGAGGTGGACGAGTTCGTCGCGCTGTCCGCGCCGGAGGCGTTCGTGTACGACGCGCGCGATCCGCAGGCGGCGCAGGTCGCGGCGGGGCTGTCCGGCGTACCGCTGCTCTGCCTCGGTCCCGGCGGTGCCGGACCGGACCTGAGGGCCGAAACCGGCGAGCCGGCGGCGGAGCTGCCCGCCGGCGTGCCCGCGCCGGAGTCGTTCCTGCAGACCAGCGGCACCACCGGCACGCCGAAGCTGGTACACCACCGGGAGAGCTTCTACCGGCAGGTACTCGCCCTGGCCGCCGACTTCCGGGGCGCCGGGTTCCCGCTGCTGCGGCACCTGTCGCACTCCCCGATGTGGCTCGCCAGCGGCCAGATCACGACGCTGTTCAACCTGTTCACCGGCGGCGTGCTGTTCCTGCGCGAGCAGTGGGACCCGGCCGCGTTCATCGCCACCGTGGACGCCGAGCGGCTGACCTCCACGTTCGTCACCCCGCCGATGCTGTACGAGGTGCTCGACCACCCCGACCTGCCGGGCGCCGACTTCTCGGCGATGTTCATGTTCAACGTGGGGGCCGGGCCCGCCGCGCCGGCCCGGCTGCGCCAGGCCATCGCCCGCTTCGGCCCGTGCCTGCGCATCGTGTACGGGCTCAGCGAGGCAGTGGTCATCTGCGCGCTACCGGGGCTCACCGAGGACCCGGAGCACCCGGAACGGCTGCGGTCCTGCGGCCGCCCGTACGGCGACGTGACGGTGCAGATCCGCGACGCCGACGGGCGGGTGCTGCCGGCCGGCGAGGACGGCGAGGTGTGGGCGCGCACCAAGCTGAGCTTCGCCGGCTACCACGGACAATCCGAGCTGACCGCCGACACGCTCGTCGACGGCTGGGTCCGCACCCGCGACATCGGGCACCTCGACGCCGACGGCTACCTCTACCTGGTCGACCGGTTACAGGACCGGATCCTCACCCGGCAGCGCAGCTGGCCGATCTACTCCCGCCCGATCGAGGACGTGCTCGCCGGCCACCCCGAGGTACGCGCCGCCGCCGTCATCGGCGTACCGGACCCGGTGGCCGGGGAGCTGCCGCACGCGTACGTGGTGCCCGCGCCGGGCGCGTCGGTGACCGGCGAGGAGCTGATCGCGCTCGTGGTCCGGGAACTCAGCGAGACCTGGGCGCCCGGCGCCGTGGAGTTCGTCGACGCGCTGCCGCTCAACCGGTCGGCGAAGGTGGACAAGCGGGCGTTGCGAGCCCGGTACGCGGCCGCACACCCGGCCGGCGCCGACCCGATCGGCAGTCCGGCGTGAACCCGCGCCGGGAGTTGTACACCCTGGTCGGCGCCGACCTGCTGTCCAACCTCGGCACCCGGATCTCGGTGGTCGCCATCCCGTGGCTGGTGCTGGAGACGACCGGCAGCCCCACCAAGATGGGCCTGGTGGCGGCGGCGGAGACGCTGCCGTACATGCTGTCCAGCGCGCTGGCGACACCGTGGGCGGACCGGTTCGGGGTACGCCGTACCTCGGTGTTCGTGGACGCCGCGAGCGCCGCCGCGATGGCAGTGGTGGCGCTGGCGCCCTGGCTCGGGTTCGGCGCGTTGCTGGTGCTGGTGGCGGTCGCCGGCGGGCTGCGCGGCATCGGCGACCGGGTCAAGCACGTGCTGTTCAAACCGGCCGCCGAGCGGGCCGGGGTGCCACTGATCCGGCTCACCAGCGCCTACGACGGCCTGGCCCGGGGCATGACGCTGTTCGGCGCGGTGCTCGGCGGGCTGCTCATCGACTGGGTCGGGCTGACCCGGGCCATCTGGATCGACGCGGCCACGTTCGCGGTCTGCGCGCTGCTGATCGGCGTGCTGGTCCGGCCGCCCGCACCGGCCGAGCCCGCGCCCCGGGAGCCGTACCTGCGGGCGCTGCGCGGCGGCTTCGCGTACCTGCGCACCGACCGGACGTTGATGACGATGCTGCTTGTGGTGTCGGTGTCGAACATGTTCGCCAACGCCAGCGTCGCGGTCTGGATCCCGCTCTGGGTCAGCCAGGTGCTCGGCGACCCGGCCGGGTTCGGCCTGCTGTTGGGCGTCTTCTCGGCCGGCGCGCTGCTGGGCAACCTGCTGTTCACCATGCTCGGCACGCGGCTGCCCGCCGGGACGACGTTCGCGCTGGGGCTGACGCTCAGCGGCGCGCCCCGGCTGCTCGCGCTGGCGCTCAGCGACGACCTGGTCGTGGTGCTCGTGGTGACGTTCCTGTCCGGCATCGGCATCGCGGCGGTGAACCCGCTGCTCGGCGCGGCGCTCTACCAGCGGGTGCCGGGCGAGTTGCAGACCCGGGTGCTGGGCATCTCCGGATCGGTGGCGTTCCTCGGCCTGCCGGTGGGCGCGCTGCTCGGCGGCTGGTCGGTGGCGCTGCTCGACCTGACCCCGGCGCTGCTGGTGATGTCGGTGGTCTGCCTGGTGCTCACGGTGGGACCGCTGCTGCTGACCCGCGCGTCCCGGCGCCCGGCCGTGGAACCGGCCACTCCCACGCCGGTCTGAGCCCGCCGGTCGGGGCCCGCCGGTCGCGAGCCTGCCGGTCGCGGGTCGCGGCGTCGGGGGGCGGCGGTAGGGTCTGGGCCATGGCGACCTGGGACGACGTGCGGCGCATCGCGCTGGCCCTGCCGGAGACCACCGAGCGCGGCTCGCACGACGACCTGCCCGCCTGGCGGGTGCACGACCGCGCCCCGAAGCGGCTCGCCACGGCACACCGGGCCGGCGCCGCATGAGCCGCACGGTGGACGCGATCGTGTTCGACATGGACGGCACGCTCGTCGAGTCGCACGCGGTGGTGCCCGCGGCCTACCGGGCGGCCGTGCGGGCCGGCGGCGGCCCGTCGTACACCGACGCGGAGGTCATCGCCGGCTACTCGCTCGGCTCGCCGGCGGACCTGCTGACCCACCTGCTGCGGCGGCCGGCCTCCGGCGAGGACCTGGACCGCTACCACACCGAACTGGCCGCGCTGGCCGGGCGGGTGCGCGTCTACCCCGGCATCGCCGACACGCTCGCCGAGATCGCCGCCCGGGTGCCGGTGGGCGTGTTCACCGGCGCGAGCCACCGGGCCGCCGAGATCCTGCTCGACCGGGCGGGCCTGCGCGGCCACTTCGGGGTCGTACTCGGCGGCGACCAGGTCGACCGCCCCAAACCGGCGCCCGACGGCGTGGAGGTGGCCTGCCGCCGGCTCGGCGTGCCACCCGGCCGCGCCGCGTACGTGGGCGACTCACCGCTGGACGTCCGCGCCGCCCGGCACAGTGGCGCGATCGCGGTCGCCGCCGCCTGGGGCCACCAGTACGACAGCGCCGAGCCGGCCGACCTCAGCCTGAGCCGGCCCGGGGAGCTGCTGGCCCTGCTGCCCTGATCCCCTTTCCCCGCTCACCCGGCTCAGCTAGCCTGCCGGGCATGCCATCGACGTTGACCGAGGCGACCGACCCGTGGTGCCTGCGACCGGGAGAGGCCGCCGAGCTGCTGCGCGGGCACCGGTGGCGGCGGTTCGTGGTGCTGGGTGACAGTGTCGCGGAAGGGCTGTGCGAGCCGGCCGACGGCTATCCGGATCTCCAGTGGGCCGACCGGGTCGCCGTCGAGCTGCGCGCGATCCGGCCGGAGCTGGCCTACCTGAACCTGGGCCGGCGCGGACTGCGCGCGCACGAGGTCCGGGCGACCCAGCTCGCCGACGCGCTGGCCTTCGAGCCGGACCTGGCCCTCGTGGTGTGCGGCGGCAACGACGCGTTCCGGTCCGCCTACGACCCGGACGCGGTCGACGCCGAGCTCACCGCCATGATCACCGCCCTACGGGAGGCGGGGGCGGACGTGATCACGGTGGGCATGTTCGACGTGTCGCACAGCCCGGCGGTGCCGGACGCGCTACGCGCGGGCCTGGGCGAGCGGATGCGCCGGCTGGCCCGGCACACGAGGGCGGTGGGCGAGCGGCTGGGCACGCTGCACGTCCACCTCACCGACCATCCGCTGGTGGCCGACCCGTCGCTGTACAGCAGCGACGGCCGGCACGGCAGCGCCCGCAGCGACGCCGTCGCCACCGCCGAGACGCTGCGTGTCCTGGCCTGCCGCGGCACGTCCGGCTCCCCGGAGAGGAACCCCGCGCAGACGCCGGGGCGGGGCGCGGCGCGTGGCGTCTGATCCCGCCACCGCCGTTGAGATCACGGCAGTTCGATGACACGGTCCGGGCCGGTGAACAGTCCCCGGGAGGCCGCGGTGCCGTTCCGGTCCGTGCCCGCGGAGCGCGCTCTCGCTACAGCGTCAACTGAGATCGAGCGGCTCGGCCTCACGGCGCGGACGGAGGTGCTCGGCCCGGCCGAGTCGCCCACCATGCGCGTCACGCTGT
Source organism: Micromonospora sp. NPDC049203 (assembly GCF_043197215.1). Taxonomy (NCBI): domain Bacteria; kingdom Bacillati; phylum Actinomycetota; class Actinomycetes; order Micromonosporales; family Micromonosporaceae; genus Micromonospora; species Micromonospora sp. NPDC049203. Next base: position 36,272 of record NZ_JBICSV010000002.1, read on the forward strand.
TCCAGGGCGGGGCACGGGTCGCCGTGGGTGCGGGAAAGGGAGCGGGTCCCCAGGGCGCGGCGAGCGCGCACTTCGAGGCCCTGGAACGCCACCTCATGTCTGCCCGGGACAACCGCCGATGGACGGCGGACGCCACGAGGCTGCTGCCGGCGAGCATCGTGGCCGGACAGTCCGCCCTGGATTCGGATCTGGTCGTACAGCGGTGGGCGACGGAGTTTCCGGACTCCGTCGCGGCATGTGCCTCGTACGGCGGGGTCCGTTATCCCACCTTCCTCACGGACCCGCGCTACTACCGGTGGCCGGTGGCGGGTGACGACGTCCGGCCGTACCGCAGCCTCCTGCGATACTCGTCCAGCCTGGGCACAGCGGCCGGCGTCGACGTGGCGGAGGCCGTCTATCACGGCCTCTGCGAGCTGATCGAACACGACGGGCTCGGGCAGGCGCTGCTCCGGTGGTACGTCGCCGGAGTGCCGGACGTCGACCTCGTGCCGGCCGGGGACCTGCCGGACCAGCTGCGCGCACTGCACGCGCAGGCCGTACGGGCGGCCGGCGCACCCGTACATCTGCTCGACGTCACGACCGACCTGGACGTGCCGGTGTACCTGGCAGTCAGCCCGGCGGCCGGCGGCGAGCCGACCCGGCTCGGGGCCGGCGCATCGCTCTGGGCCACCGACGCCGCGTCGCGTGCCCTCGGCGAGCTGATCCAAGTCTGTGCGCTCTCCTCACCGGCCCCCGGCTCGCCCGCGGTCCAGCGTCTGGCGGCCTGGCCCGCACTGCGACGATGTGCCCTGATGCCACTCGACGGGCTGCTCTCCGGGCCGGTGCGCGCGGTGCCGCTACGCGCGGACGTAGCCGACGACGGCAGCCCGGGTTGGGGGCTGGAGCACGTCCGGCGGGCTCTGGCCCGTCGAGGCGTCGACCACCACGTGTGCGAGGTCACGGCGGCCGGCTCACCGATCGTGGTGGCCACCACGATCGCCCCGGGGCTGGAACGCTTCAGCCTGGTGCGACACGGGGTGCCCGTCGTCCCGACCGGACGGGGATGGCACTTGTGGCCGTCACCGGACCGGGCGATCATCACCTGACCACATCCAGTCCAAACGATATGAGGACACATGTCTACTGAGGAGAACGGCTTCGCCCCCGGTGGTGGCAGCCTCTGCTTCCACCCGGGTGACGACGTCGAAGAGCCGATGGCTCAGGATCTCGGCATCGGCCCCGGTGGCGGCACCCTCTGCTTCCACCCCGGCGACGAGGAAGGCGCGTCGACGCTTCGCCTCGCCGACGATCTGGCAGCGGACCTGCACCTCGCGCTGACCAGCATCGACGACCGCCACCTCGCCGTGCTGGCCTGAAGGAGGTCGTGACGCGGCTCGTAGAGACAGCCGGCGTCGACGGGAGCCGGCTGTTTCACCGTGACTTCTCCCTCTGGTACCTCGCCCGGTCGATCTCCGTCGCCGGGACCGCCGCCAGCGCCGTCGCGCTGCCGCTACTCGTCTACCGGACGAGCGCGTCCCCGACGCTGACCGCGGCGGTGGTCGGGCTCGAAGCCCTGCCGTACCTGCTGTTCGGGCTCTTCGCCGGGGCCGCCGCCGACCGCCTGCGACGTAAGCGCATGATGATCATCGCAGACGTGTGCTGCGCACTGCTGATCGCCACCGTGCCGGTCGCCGCGTTGTTCGATGTGCTCGCCCCCTGGTACCTGCTCGTCGTGGCGTTCGGCGTGGGTTGCGGTTTCTGCTGGTTCGACGCGGCGGCGTGGGGCGCCTTCGTGCGCATCGTCGGCAAGGCGGGGATCACCCGGGCGAACAGCCTCATCTGGTCCACCGAGATCGTGCTGGAGATCGCCGCGCCCGCCGCCGCGGGACTACTTGCCGCTGTCGCCGACCCCACCCTGGTGCTGGCCGTCGACGCCGTCACCTATCTGGTGTCCGCCGCGCTGCTCGCCCAGATCCGCGCCGGGTTGGACCCGGGGCCGACGGGAGCCCGCCGGGTGCGGGCCGAGATCGCCGAAGGACTGCGCCACCTCTGGCGGACGCGGGTCCTGCGGACGTTGACCGCTGCCGGTTTCGGGCTCAACGTCGCCGCCGGCGGCGTGCTGGGCCTGCTCGTCGTCCACGCCGACGAGGTGCTCGATCTGAGCCCGGAGGACCAGCGCCTGGGTCTGCTCTTCACTGCCGCCGCGGTCGGCTCACTGGTGGCCGCCGTCGTCCTGCCCAGGGCCAGCCGGTGGGCCGGCCAGGGGACGGTGTCCATCACGGGGCTCGTCATCTTCGTCGCGGCCCTCATCGGCCTGGCCGGCACGTCGGTGTTCGCCCTGGCGTTGGCGTGGTGGACGATCTGGGCCGTGGCGCGCCTGACCGTGAACGCGAACGGCATCACCGTGCGCCAACTCCTCACACCAGATGCGCTGCAGGGCCGCGTCAACACCACCGGGCGCATGCTGGCCTGGGGCGGCACTCCGTTCGGCGCCCTGATCGGAGGGCTGGCCGCAGACACCGTCGGGGTCCGGGTGGCGTACCTGATGCTGGCCGTGCCCGTCGTGCTCAGCCTCGCCCTGGTCATCACCTCACCGGTGCGCGGCCTGCGCATCACGGCCGACTAGCCACGCACCCCGCACCCCTGCCCCGCCCTTTCCTCCCCCGGGCCTGCCCTGCCCGACGATCCGCCCGTCGATCAAGGAGTTTGTGTCAACGGCAGGCCCTGGTGAGGACACAAACTCCTTGATCAACGCGCCCAAGGGGCGGGGGTCAGTCGGTGAGCAGGATGCCGGTCAGGAGGACGCCTCGGGCCAGGTTGAGGACCTCGTCGCAACCCGGGTAGCCGACCCGGGCCAGCGCGCCGGATCCGGTGCGGTCGAACAGGTACGGCGCGAGGCTGTACGGGACGTCGGCGGTGACCGTCTCACCGGTCTCGATCTGCACGAAGTCCATCGCCACCCGGTCCGCCTCGTGGTAGCGCTGCAGGATGTTGCCGCCCTCGGCGATCGCGGCGCGCACCCCGTCCGCCCATGCCCCCGGGTTCATCTCCCGGCCGATCAGCACCCCGTGCCCGGCCGATCCGCCGGCCGGCTTGGCGACCAGGTCGGCCTGCTCGGCGAGCGCCCGGTCGAGCTGGTCGGCGGTGAGCGCCACGGTGTGCGGCACGTACCGGCGGATCAGCGTCCGGTCGTCCTCCGGCAACAGGTCCAGGTCTTCCCAGAGCCAGGCGTAGTTCAGCTTGTTGCTGAGCAGCCAGGCGGCGCTGCTGACGAACATCGGCAGCGTGCCGGCGGCGAGCGCCCCGGACACCGCGTCCAGGCCGGCGCTGGGGGTGACCCGGTTGGGCACGAACAGCCGGAACAGGGCGTCCACCGGGGCACCGCCGACGACCAGCCGGTTCCGCGCGTCCAGCGTGGCGGTGGCGACCGGGGCGATGACCAGGTCGATGCCGAACGGCCGGGCCTGGTCGATCAGCGGGGACAGGATCCGGATGAACGTCTCCGGGTCGTCCAGCCCCGGGTAGTCGGCGTCGAAGTCCATCAGCAGCGCCACCCGGGCGCCGTCGGGCAGGCCGAGCGTGTCCCGGATGGCCACGAACCGCTGATCCAGCAGGGACGGCGCGGGCCGCGCGCCGTCGAGCAGGTCATGGGTACGGTAGAGCTCGGCGTACCGCTGGATCACTGTGTCGGCGTCGAAGCCGCCGCCGAGGCTGCTGTCGATGTTGTACTCCACGATGCACGGCACGCCGCCGGAGAACAGCACGTCCGGCCGGTACGCGGCGAGCAGCCCCTCGTGCAGCTCCTCGTCCGGGTCGAGCAGCCGGGTCTCCCCGTCCGGCACGTCGAGCAGCAGGCGCAGCTCACCAGCGGTACGGGCGCGGCGCCGGCAGGCTTCCAGGATGAGCTGCGCGATGCGGTCGCAGACCTCGTTCAGCTCGCGGAACGCGTCGGCGGTGAACACGGGCGGGCGGGCCAGCCGCCACTGCTTGTTGTACGTGGCCCGGCCGTGGAAGACCTTCTCCCACGCCGCGGCGCCGGTGGCCACCATCGCGGTACGGGTGGACTCGGGCAGGTCGGTCCACGCCTGGCCGAGCGGCGGCCACGTGTAGTTCGGGTCCATCGTTCATCCGTCCTTGAGGGTCAGTTGGATGGCGGCGGTGAGCTGGTCGCGGCCGGGTTGCACGGCCCGGTCCAGGGCCGGCGCGAACGGCAGCACCGCGCCGTCGGGGCGGGTGACCCGCCGGGGTGGCGCCGCCAGCCGGACCCGCTCGACCACCGTGGCGATGATCTCCCCGGCGATGCCGCAGGAGCGGTTGCCGTCGTCGACGACCACCAGCCGCCCGGTGCGGCTCACCGACTCGACCAGCCCGTCCCAGTCGAACGGGTAGATCGTGCGGGGGTCGAAGACCTCCACCGACGCCTCTCCGGCCAGGTCCTCGGCGACGGCGAGCGCGTCGTGCACCAGGTGCCCGACCGCCACCACTGTCACGTCGGTGCCGGCGCGGCGGACGATCCCCCGGCCCAGCGGCACCGGCGCCGGGTCGGTGACGTCGGCGCGCAGGTCGAGGGCGCCCGCCGGGGCGAAGACCACCACCGGGTCGTCGCAGCGGATCGCGGACACCAGCAGGCCGTACGCGTCGGCCGGGGTGGCCGGTACGACTGTTGTCACGCCGACGTGGGCGAACAGCGCGTACGGGTGGTCGGAGTGCTGCCCGGCCCAGCCGGTGCGGGAACCGGAGCCGGGCACCACGTAGGTGACCGGCACCGCGCACTGGCCGCCGGTCATCAGCGGGAACTTGTGCGCGTGGTTGACGATCTGCTCGAAGACCAGGAACAGCAGCGACGGGATCTGGAACTCCACCACCGGGCGGGCCCCGGCCAGCGCCGCGCCGGTGGCGAAGCTGGTGAACGCCTGCTCGGACAGCGGTGTGTCGCGGACGCGTTCCGGGCCGAACTTCTTCAGCAGGCCGGTGGTGACGTTCGCGGCGGCCACCCGGATGTCCTCACCGAGCACCACCACCGAGTCGTCGCGGGTCATCTCGTCGGCGAGCGCCCGGGTGAGCGCCCTGCGGTAGGAGAGCCGGGGCATCAGCCACCTCCGGTCCGGGCGGTGAGCCCGCTGGCGTACAGATGGTCCAGTGCGGTCGCCGGGTCGGGGTGCGGCCCGGCGAGCGCGTAGTCGACTGCGGCGTCCAGCTCCGCCTCGACCGCGGCGTCCACCTCGGCCCGTACCGCCGGGTCCAGCCGCGCTCCGGCGATGTCCACCGGATCGCGGGACCGGCCCTCGGCCACCTCCTCCGGCGGCCGGTAGTCGAGGCGTACCTGATGTTCGAAGGTGTGGTGGGCGTCGAAGCGGTAGGTGCGGGCCTCGACCAGCTCGGGGCCGCCGCCGGCGCGCATCCGCGCGACGGCGGCGGAGGTGACCTCGCGTACCGCCTCCGGGTCCTGCCCGTCGACGGCGGCCGCCGGCATGCCGAACGCGGCGGCCCGCCCGGCGATGGTGCCGGCGACCGCCCCCTCGACCGGCATCGTGGTGGCGTAGCCGTTGTTCTCGCAGACGAACAGCACCGGCACCCGCCAGAGCGCGGCCAGGTTGAACGCCTCCAGGAGCATGCCCTCGTTGACGGCGCCGTCACCGAAGAAGGTGGCGCCGACGATGTCGGCGCCGCGGGGGGGGGGGGGGGGGGGCCCGCCGCGGGGGGGGGGGGGGGGGGGGCGGCGCGCGGGGGGGGGCGGGCGGGGGCCCCCCCCCCCGCGGGGGGGGGGCGGTGGGGGAGC